>JBKCJM010000106.1:0-15488 GCA_046301755.1 Cyclobacteriaceae bacterium | reverse complement strand
ATTAAAGCAAGTAGATAACTATATTGCTTTGGAGCTATTGAGGTACGAAGACCGTATTCAAATTGATAAAACGATTGAAGGCAATATCAATGAAAAACAAATTGGCCCGATGATGTTGATTACGCTCATTGAAAATTCATTCAAACATGGTGTGATGAAAACGGCCGGAAAAGCTTGGATAAAAATGAGTGTCGATTGCTCGCCTCATGCTACAACAATTCAAATCAGCAACAGTGGTCGGCCGGCAAAGCAAGCAACCGGCATTGGGCTTTCTAATTTGCGCAGCCAATTGGATCATTTATACCCTGAAAAATATTCTTTGCAAATTGACAGCGATAGGGCGGATCAGTTTTCCGTTCGGTTGGTTTTAAATTCATGATATGAAGATCAAATGCCTTGTCATAGATGATGAACCATTGGCGAGAAAGCTCATGATCTCCCATATTTCAAAAATTGAAAGTTTAAAGTTGGCAGGGGAGTGTACCAATGCCATCGAAGCCGGAAATTTTTTGCGAACGTCAAAGGCCGATCTTCTTTTTTTAGATATTCAAATGCCTGAGATCAACGGCCTGCAATTTATTGGCACTCTTAAAAATCCCCCTGCGATTATTTTAACAACTGCCTACCGAGATTTTGCGCCCGAAGCTTTTGATGTCGATGCGATTGACTATTTATTAAAGCCCATCTCATTTGAACGTTTTCTTCAGGCCGTTCATAGATTCTTTGAGCGTCAAAAGAATGGGATATCAACCGCGGTGCCCACAGATGAGCCTTTTCTTCAGTTCAGATCCGAGCGAAAAGTTATTGTGATGCCCGTGGCCGATATCCGGTATATCGAAAGCCTGGATGCTTATGTGAAAGTGCATGCGCAGGAAAAACTTTGGATTACCCGCGAGACGATCAGTTCATTGGAGGAGAACCTGGGTGTACGTGGCTTCGTGCGGATTCATCGCTCTTTTTTGATTAATCCGCGCCATATCACAGCATTTTCAGCCGAAAGCGTATTTCTCGATAAGGTAGAGCTTCCGCTTGGACGGGCCTTCAAACGGGCGGCCTTGGCCCTTCTTCAACAGACTTCCTCCTGATTCTGCCATTTGGCTGAGTTTTCCCGAAACCTTTTGAAATAAAATTCGTGATATTGGCATCTCGACACTCGAACCATGAAGTTGGTATTCTAACCCGTTATGAAAAGTGTTCGACCCCGCGGGCCGGACTTAACGGGTTTTCTGGGCCTGGCCCAACTCTTGCGCAGCAACCTGCGCAGTTCTTTTTTCAACCTTAATACCAGTTTTCATGAAAGCTTTTACGAAAGCATCTTCCGTTATTAGTCTTTTTAAACAAGCCCTGCTCGGCTCGGAACAGAACTTCACCGAAGGCAGCATCAACCGGGCTATTTTCCTGCTCTCGGTACCCATGATTCTCGAAATGTCCATGGAGGCCCTGTTTGCCGTGGTGGACGTCTTCTATGTCAGCCGACTGAACGACAATGACGCGTTGGCCGCAGTGACGCTCACTGAATCAATGCTTACGTTGATCTATTCTATTGCCATTGGATTGAGTATGGGTGTTACTGCTTTGGTTGCGCGCAGGGTCGGGGAGAAGGAGATTCCTGCAGCCTCAGTAGCAGCAGTGCAATCGCTGTACATCGGTGTGGGCATTTCGGTGGTGATTACCGTTGGCGGGCTTTTGTTTGCCGAGGATCTGCTGGCCCTGATGGGAGCAAGCTCGTCCATCATTCAAAACTGTTCCGGATACACCAAGTGGATGTTGGGCGGAAACCTGACCATCATGTTGTTGTTTCTCATCAACGCCATCTTCCGCGGTGCCGGTGATGCCTCGCTCGCGCTGCGTGCACTGGTCATTTCCAATGGACTTAACATCATTCTTGATCCCGTTTTCATTTTTGGTTTTGGCCCCGTACCCGCGTTTGGGGTAGAGGGTGCGGCCATCGCCACCAACATTGGGCGTGGCGTTGGCGTACTGTACCAGATTTACCACCTGTGGCGCGGTAAGGGATTGATCAAGATCCATGTCGAGAACTTCATGGTGCAAACCAGTGTGATGATGAACCTGATACGGATTTCACTGGGGGGCACCCTCCAGTTTCTGATTGGCTCGGCCAGTTGGATTTTCCTGGTGCGCATCATGTCAACATTTGGCAGTGAGGCGCTGGCAGGCTATTCCATTGCCATCCGGGTTATCATCTTTACCATCCTTCCCTCCTGGGGCATGGCCAACGCATCGGCCACTTTGGTGGGCCAGAACCTGGGGGCCGGGCAGCCCGAACGTGCCGAGCAGTCGGTATGGAAAACCGGTTTCTACAACATGATCTTTCTCGTGGGCGTGATGATTATTTTCCTGTTGTTTGCCCGCCCGATACTTGAGTTTTTCACCAGCGATGCCCGGGTGATTGAATTTGGGATCGAATGCCTGCGGGTGATTGCGCTGGGGTATGTGTTTTATGGTTATGGAATGGTGATTGCGCAGTCGTTCAATGGTGCCGGGGACACCCGCACACCCACACTGCTCAACTTTTTTGGCTTCTGGTGCTTTCAGATACCGTTGGCCTATGCGCTTGCCATCACGTTTAATTTCGGACCAACAGGCGTCTATGCAGCCATTTCCATAGCCGAATCGGCCATCGCGATAGCCGGCATTCTTATCTTCCGGCAAGGCAAATGGAAGGCGGTGAAAATCTAGTTCTTAGTTGTTAGAAGCCATCTCAAAAATAGTGCTGTCGTCCCGGCCACCGTGCCGGGATCCCCTTTTTGCTATGCCGAATGGGATGCCGGAACGAGTCCGGCATGACAGACTCGGTGATGTGGATTTTTGAGATGGCTTCTAGCTATTCGTTTGGAGATTACTTCGCTGCGCTCGCAAGGACGCACGAATTTTAAGCTGGCCTTTGGTGCTATCAGTCAACCTGTTTTACGGATAGCCAGACCAACAACTATCATCCAAGAACTAACAAATAAGAACGAACAGCTTATTAACCTATTCAACCCTGCCTTTTTTTCAAAGCAGCTTTGATGGCGTTCTCCAGTTCATTGCCTGCCCGCTTCAGGCTGTCCTCCACTTCCTTCCAGCGCTCCTTGTTTTCTGCTTCGTTCTTGAATTTTTCGGCTGATGTTTTCAGTTCTTCGAACTTGCTGCGCAGGTCCGATTCAGCCCGAGTGCCGGCATCTTTGGCCTCGGCCATCAATTGGTCCATCTTCTTCCCGAATTCCTTGAAAAACTTTTCGGCCCGGCCTTCTGCATTTTCTTCCATAACGGTTTAAATTTTTACAATTTACAAACCCTAATCAATAAAACATGGGCACAAACGACCCGTTGGTTCACATTCAGCGTCTTCTTGAGAGCAAATCCACGGCCAAGCAGATCACCTATAAGAATCTGCTCCTCGCTTTTGATCAGCTCAAGAAGGAATCGAGGCGCATTTCGGAAGAGCTTCAGAAGCGGGCCCACCCCGGAGACGAGGATGTAACGGTTTACTTCAAGGAAATCAATGAGCATGAGTTTCACGTCAAGCTGGCGGGCGACTTGCTGGTGTTTGTGTTGCATACCAACGTAGTTACGCTGGATGGTGAGCACCCGGTGATGCAGGATCCGTACATCCAGCAAAACGAGGTAAACCGCTACTTCGGGCAGATCATGATCTACAACTTCATGGCCGACAGCCTGAAGTTCAACCGTGTGAACGATCCGGGCTACCTGCTGGCCCGCCTGCTGCTCAACCACGATAACCGTTTCCTGGTGGAGGGCGAGGGACAACTGGGTAGCGACTATGCCGGCATTTCCAGCGCCCCCATTACCAACACCGACCTGGATAATATCGTGAAGCTTTCCCTGACGATCGCCATTGAAATCGATCTGATGGCCCCGCCCTTTCCGCAGGTGCGCTTTATTACCCTTCACCAAAAAATGGAAAAGACGCAGGAGTTGGGAGCTGGGCAGAAAATCGGTTTCCGGATGAGTTTTCAGGATAAACTGAAAGGCTGACGCTTAGCCGGGCAGCGTTTGCGATCCAGTAGCGCACATTGTACTTTTGGCCATGACCCTGAAATGTTTTCGGTTGGGGATTATCGTGGCCATCGTGCTCATGTCGGTGGCATGCCAATCAACTCACCATAACGGCACACGCACACAGAAGAAAAACTATAAGCCGGGCAAGCCCATCCCGTGTCCGATCAAAGATTGCTGACCATGTTGAAGAAGATTGTCATTGCAATTGATGGGTATTCGGCTTGCGGCAAGAGCACAACTGCACGCGAAGTCGCGCGTATCCTGGGTTACCGCTACATTGACAGTGGTGCCATGTACCGGGCTGTTGCCCACTATTTTCTCGAACACCACGTAGCATTAACCAACCCAAAAGAGGTTGATCGAGCTTTACAGCAAATCCGGGTTTCATTTGCCGTTAATCCGAAAGGAAATTCCGAAGTTTTTTTGAATGGCCTTAGTGTGGAACAGGAAATTCGCCAGATGCGGGTGTCCGCGGCCGTGAGCCAGGTCAGCACCCTGAAGCCCGTAAGGCTGGCGATGGTCGATCAGCAGCGAAAAATGGGCAAGTACAAGGGCATTGTGATGGATGGCCGCGATATCGGCACGGTGGTATTCCCCGAAGCGGAACTCAAACTGTTTCTAACAGCCGATTTATTGACCCGCGCCTTTCGAAGGCAGCGCGAACTCCTGGAGCGCGATGAGTTGGTCGACCTGGACGGGGTGATCGAGAACGTGATGGAGCGCGACCGGATTGATAGCACCCGTGCGGAAAGTCCGCTGCGAAAGGCAACCGATGCGCACGAAATCAACACCACGCATGTTACCATTGATGAGCAGGTAGACGAGGTAGTGCGGTTATCACTTTCGGCTATGATTGCCGGCCGGCCGGCCACGCGCTAAAAACGGGTTAAATCACGTTAAACAGCGGGTTTTCTTTGCTTATCGGTCCTTTGCAGGATAGATAATATTACTAATTTTGCCACCGGCCAAAATCTACTGTGGCACGTTATTCACATGGGCAAACATATTCGACTCTCTAAAGGATTTGACATCAACTTAGCCGGTAAAGCCGCCCCTAAAATTTCAGACATCGAACTGGCCGAAACTTTTGTCGTGAAGCCAACGGATTTTCATGGGCTGTACATGCCCAAGTCCGTGGTTAAGGAGGGCGACACGGTGAAGGCTGGCTCTGTACTGTTTCACGCCAAGAACCACGAGGACATTCAGTTCACAGCACCCGTTAGCGGAGAGGTGGTAGAGGTTAAGCGTGGCGAAAAGCGCAAGTTGCTGGAAATAAAGATTTTAGCCGACCGGCAGGTTGAACACGTGAACTTCAGAAAATACACCGTTTCGGAAATTGCCTCACTGCCCGTGGCGGAGATCAAGGACCAAATGATGAAATCGGGCGTGTGGGCCAACCTGGTGCAGCGTCCGTTTGGTGTTATAGCCGAACCTACCGCCACGCCAAAAGCCATTCACATTTCCGGTTTTGATACCGCGCCCCTGGCGCCTGACTACAGCTTTTTGTTCAAAGGGCAGGATCAGTTTTTTCAGGTAGGCATTGATGTACTTAAAAAGCTAACCAGCGGATCGGTTCACGTCAACATCCATACCCAAAGCGACCTGAGTACCGTCTTCTCCCAAGTTAAAGGCGCAGAAGTGAACAAGTTTACAGGTAAGCATCCGGCTGGCTGCGTGGGTGTACAAATACATCACATCGATCCGATCAACAAAGGCGATGTAGTATGGACGATCAACCCGCTGGGCGTGATTCAGATCGGCAAGTTGTTTTTGCAGGGCATCTACGATGCCTCGCGCCTCGTAGTGGTTACCGGTTCCGAGGTTAAAAACCCTCATTATTACCGCACCTACACGGGTGCTTCGGTTAAGAAGTTCTTAGCCAACAACCTGAATCAGGAGAAGGTGCGCGTGATTTCGGGTAATGTACTTACGGGTACGGCTATCGGGGCAGATGGCCACCTGGGGTTCTTCGACAGCCAGCTCACGGTGATCCCGGAAGGCGATTATCACGAGTTTTTAGGCTGGATCACACCTTCCGGCAAGAAGAAGCTTAGTTTTCACCGGGCATTCGGACTGATGTCGTTCCTAACGCCATCGAAGGAGTATGTGCTCGACAGCAATACGCATGGTGAAGAACGCTCCTTTGTTCAAACCGGAGTGTTCGAGCAAGTGGTTCCGATGGATGTTTTGCCGACACATCTCATCAAATCCATTTTGGCCGAGGACATTGACGAAATGGAAGCATTAGGGATATACGAGGTGATTGAGGAAGACCTGGCGCTGTGCGAGTTTGTGGATGTATCCAAGCACAATGTGCAGGAAATTCTGCGCGAGGGTATTGAATTGGTACGTAACAGTTAATATACACGAATGAAGTTTTTGCGAAAGACCCTGGATGGGGTCAAGCCGAATTTTGAGAAGGGCGGTAAGTGGGAGAAAATGTACTTCGCCTTCGAAGCGATTGAGACTTTTTTGTTCGCCCCCAACACCACTACGGCTGCCAAAGGCGTGCAGGTACGCGATGCAGTCGATCTGAAGCGCCTGATGATGACAGTCATCATCGCCATGGTGCCGTGTTTGCTTTTCGGCATGTGGAACATCGGGCATCAGCATTTTCTGGCTATTGGTCAGGCCGGCACGCTGGGTGAGAAATTCTGGATTGGTATTGTTCAAACCTTGCCCATCATCGTAGTCAGCTACGGAGTTGGTCTCGGAATCGAATTTGTATTTGCCACCATTCGCAGGCACCCGGTCAATGAGGGCTTTTTGGTTACGGGTATGCTTATCCCGCTGGTTATGCCGCCCGATGTGCCCTTGTGGCAGGTAGCTGTGGCTACTGCATTTGCTGTGGTGATCGGGAAAGAAGCCTTTGGTGGAACCGGTATGAATGTGGTCAACATCGCGCTTACTGCGCGCGCGTTCCTGTACTTTGCTTACCCTACCGATATTTCGGGCGAAGTTTGGACATATTTGGGCGAAGGTGCGCAGGCTGTAGCCGGCTACTCTGGGGCTACTCCGCTGGCGGTGGCAGCAGAGGCCGCTAAAGGCACACAGGTAGTAAACGAATTCAACAATTTTGCGTCTTCCTGGGCGCCAGGCATTTATAGCCTTCCTTCTTTGTTTCTGGGAACGCAACCTGGTTCCATTGGCGAGACATCAACATTGATGTGTCTCATTGGCGGATTGATTTTGGTGGTGACCGGTACTGGCAGTTGGAAAATCATTGTTGGTGTTTTTGGCGGGGCTTATGGAATGGGCCTGTTGTTAAACATTCTGGCTGGCAACAATGCCTTTATGGCGATGCCGGCTTATTATCATCTGGTCATTGGCGGGCTTGCGTTTGGCGCGGTGTTTATGGCTACCGATCCGGTTACAGCCGCCCAAACCGAAACCGGAAAATGGTTTTATGGAATTCTGATCGGGGTGTTTACGGTGTTGATCCGCGTGTTTAACCCGGCCTACCCGGAGGGTATCATGCTGGCGATTTTGCTAATGAACGTATTCGCCCCGCTGATTGATTATTTTGTAGTGAGTGCAAACAAAAAAAGGAGATTACAACGTGCGACAGTCTAATTTGTACATCATCATTTATTCGGCAGTGCTCACCATTGTGTGTGCAGGATTGCTGGCATTCGCCTCCATCAGCCTGAAGGACCGTCAGGAGGCGAACATTGCGATGGAACAAAAATCCAATATTCTCTCAACGGTGACGACCATCCCGGAGGGTACAGATATAAACGATCTCTACGCCAGGCGTATCCGGGGTTTTGTCATTGACTTTAAAGGCGATGTAGTGCCAAATGTTGATCCCGGAAAAATAGTTGTTGCTTCGGAGTATAAGAAGAAGCCGGAGGAGCGTGTTCTGCCGGTGTACGAGTTCATCAGCGAAACAGATCCGAACAAGGTGGAGGCGGTGGTGCTTCCGGTTTTTGGTTTTGGGTTGTGGAACAACATCTGGGGCTTTGTAGCACTGGAGGCGGACTTCAATGAGGTGCGCGGGGTTAAGTTTGCACACGCGGGTGAAACACCCGGTCTGGGGGCACGGATTGAATCGGCCGAAATTCAGGACCGGTATAAAGGCAAAAGAGTATTTGACGAAAACGATGTGTTGGTTTCCATTATCATGATGAAGGGTGAAGGAACCAATTACTCGGGTGAGCATCACAAAGTGGACGGCATGTCGGGGGCCACGCTTACCGCGAAGGGAGTAAACAACATGTTGCAGGATTATTTCTCCTGCTATAAAACATATCTTTCTAAAAACCGGAAAAACGTAGCACAACTATGAGTACCGAAGTAGCTGAAGTAGCAGAGAAGAAGTCGGAACCTCTTTTCTCCAAGAAGAACCGGAAACTGGTTTCTAATCCGTTGGATATTGATAATCCGATTACGGTACAGGTGTTGGGCATTTGTTCAGCTCTAGCCATTACCTCGCAAGTAAAACCGGCCATTGTGATGTCCCTGGGGTTGACCTTTGTAACTGCATTCTCCAACGTGTTCATCTCCTTAATGCGAAACACGATTCCATCCCGCATCCGCATTATTGTTCAGTTGGCAATCGTATCGGTATGGGTAATCATGGTGGATCAGATTCTCAAAGCGTACGTGTATGACATGGCTAAGCTTATGTCGGTATATGTCGGGCTTATTATTACAAACTGCATTGTAATGGGCCGCCTGGAGGCGTATGCCATGGGCAATAAACCGTGGCCGTCTTTCCTGGACGGTATTGGAAACGGACTTGGGTATGGTGTCATCCTGATCATTCTGGCGTTCATTCGCGAATTGTTCGGTTCAGGCACCTTGTTCAAGGGATTCTCTTTTGAGTGGCGCGTGTTTGAATCTATGGGCGTTACGTACCAGGGTAACGGCCTGTTGTTGCTACCGGCCGGAGCGTGTATTTTGTTGGGTATCATCATTTGGGTGCAACGCACGTTAAACGGTTATCGGGAAGCACATTAAACTGAAATTGAACTATGGAAAGCCTCATTAATATTGGTGTCCGGTCGATTTTCATCGACAACATGATCTTCGCTTACTTCCTGGGCATGTGTTCCTTTTTGGCTATCTCCAAAAAAGTGAAAACAGCATTTGGCCTTGGCGTGGCGGTAATTTTTGTACTGGGTGTAACAGTGCCCCTTAACTGGATTATTCAAAACTATGTACTTAATGCAGGGGCGTTGGCCTGGCTGGGTGCGGACTTTGCTTCCATTGATCTTAACTTCCTTCAGTTTATCGTATTCATTTCGGTAATCGCGGCTGTGGTGCAGTTAACCGAGATGGCCGTGGAGAAATTTTCTCCAGCGTTGTATGGCACACTTGGTATTTTCCTGCCGTTGATTGCGGTTAACTGCTCTATTTTGGGTGGTGCGTTGTTTATGGTGGGCCGCCCTTATAATCTTGCGGAGGCAACAGTGTTTGGTTTTGGTTCTGGCATTGGTTGGCTGCTTGCCATCGTGGCGCTGGCCGGTGTTCGTGAGAAAATGAAATATTCCAATGTGCCGGCCCCGCTGCGGGGATTGGGCATCACGTTCATTCTCGTGGGGCTGATGTCGCTCGGCTTTTTGAGCTTTATGGGTTTCTCACTGTAAGCTCATCGAATGGTAATGAAAAAGGCTTCCACGAGTCGGGGAAGCCTTTTTACTTTGTACCCATGCTGCACGAAAAATTTTTACCGGAGTATCACTTTGCGGAGCGGCATTCAATCGTAATCAGCGCGCCAGCGCGTGTTATCTTTCAGTATGCCCGTTTGTTTAGTTACGCAGACTCTTGGATCATTCGTACGTTGATGGCACTGCGGGGCATCCCCAAAGAGGCGGCACGTGGACTCACCGGATTACAAAAAATGGGTTTTGTGCTTTTGGAGGAAAGGCCCGGCACGGAAATCATACTTGGTCTCGTGGGGCAATTCTGGAAGCCTGCTGGTAACATTCAAAAGGTTTTACCAGAAGAATTCAAAGAGATTGAGAATCCGGCATTTGCACGCACCACCTGGAATGTTCTGATTGAAGAATCTAATGGAGCCTGTTTGGTGACTACCGAAACCCGAATTCAGTGCATGTCAGAAAAAACGCGCACGAGTTTTGGACGGTATTGGAAGATGATTCGGCCGTTCAGCGGCTGGATCCGGATCGAAATGCTGCGCTCACTTAAACGTCAATCTGAAAGCCATCAGTTATGAAAGAGTTTGCTGCTCGTATTGCCCGTTACTTCTTCAATGGAACGCTGTTCATTGTGCCGCTGGTGGCTACCATCTATTTTATCATTGCCGCGTTTCAGTGGTTGGATACCCGCATTGAGCTTCCCTATCCGGGCGTTGGGTTCGCCATCATCTTTACGGCCATTACACTGTTCGGTTACCTCACTTCCAATTTTGCATTCCGCACGTTTTCCAATTGGTTCGATCAATTGATCAACAAAATTCCGCTGGTTAAACTGGTGTACTCATCCATTAAGGACCTGATGGCAGCGTTTGTGGGCGAAAAGAAGAAGTTTGACAAACCCGTGTTAGTGACCATCAACAAGGAGAACACGCTGCATCGAATTGGGTTCGTTACGCAATCCGACCTGACTGAATTAGGGTTGCCCGATATGGTGGTCGTCTATTTTCCTCAATCCTACGCGGTCGCTGGAGATCATTTCCTCGTTTCGAAAGACAATGTGAAGCCGTTGAATATCTCTGGGCCCGTGGCCATGAAGTTCATCGTGTCGGGTGGCGTTTCCGGATTTAAGGAGGCAACATCTTGACAAGTTGCTTGCTGCACAATACATTTGATAGCTAAATCTCCAACTATGGGAAAGGTATTTATTGGGATTTCTTTAGGCTTCTTTTTGTGTTCCTGCGCAACAAGCTACAAGCAGATTCAACCAAGTACACTGACCTATTCGGGATCTTCTTCGGAGGGCGGTGTAACACTCGGTTATCGTTATGACGTATTGCGAGAAAAGGGGAACAAGAAATATGCAAAAAGGGAGCCGTTGAGGGGGATTCGGGTGATAGCTGTGAAAATAGCAAACAATAGCAGCACAGCACTCACCATCGGGCAAAACTGTAGCCTTATGTCGGCTGTAGGTCCGGTTAGTATTGTGGACCCCTCAGTTGTACATGTTCAACTTAAGCAGGGCGTTCCCATTTACCTTCTCTATCTCCTGATGACTCCGCTTCAATTCAACGTGACGCGTAGTTCTGGGAATTCGGTAGAAACCAGTAGCACTCCGATTGGGTTTGTTTTAGGACCGGCTTTGGCCATCGGCAACATGGCCGCAGCAGGTGGGGCAAACCAGAATTTTCTACGTGAATTGGAAAAGTATAATTTGGCCAACAAGACAATAAATCCAGGCGAAACGGTTTATGGCCTCATAGGAATTCGTGATATTGGAGTAAATCCATTGAGGTTACAGATTAACTGATCACGCCCGAGCCGATCAGTTCTTCTCCGTCATACCAGGCGGCAAACTGACCAGGCGTTATTCCGCGCTGAGCGCGATCGAAAACAAGGTAAAGACCGTTTACTTTCTGATGCAACGTGCATTCTTCGAGTGGCTGCCGGTACCGAATTCGCGCCCGATAGTTCCGTGATTCTCCCGGATTTAAACGCAAGTCCTCGCGTACCCAGTGAATATCGTTTGTCGGAATGAAAAGACCCTTCCGGTAAAGGCCGGGGTGATCTTCGCCCATGCCCGTGTAAATCAAATTGGCTTTGGTGTCAGTGCCAATAACAAACAACGGCTTTTCGAACCCCCCGAGATTCAAACCCCTGCGTTGACCTATGGTATAAAAATGTGCGCCTGTGTGCTCGCCAACCACTGAACCGCTCTCGGGTCGCAGGGGATAGGGTTCCGACAGTCGTGTCAGATCAGTATCGGCAAAGCCGTTTTTAAATATCAGTGAGTCAGCCGGCACTTCAATTACGTGGCCTTTCTTTGGTTCGAGCCGTTTTTGCAGAAATTCGGGAAGGTGCACTTTGCCGATAAAGCAAAGTCCCTGTGAGTCTTTTTTTTCGGCAGTAGCCAGTCCCGCTTTTTTGGCAATTCCGCGTACCTCTGGTTTCAGCAATTCACCCACCGGAAATAGTGCTTTTGAGAGTTGTGCCTGCGTGAGCTGGCAAAGAAAGTAGCTTTGATCCTTGTTTGGATCTTTTCCGGCCAACAGCCGGTAGATCGTTTTTCCGTTCACCTGATCTTCAGCCCTTCGGGCATAGTGGCCGGTGGCCACATAGTCGGCACCCAACTTCACCGCGGTGTTCAGAAAGATATCAAACTTGATTTCGCGGTTGCAGAGCACATCGGGGTTGGGTGTGCGTCCGGCCTGGTATTCGGCAAACATGTAGTCCACAATCCGCTCCTTGTATTCCGCACTGAGATCGATAGCCTGAAACGGAATGCCAAGATGCTGGGCCACGATCATGGCATCGTTGCTGTCGTCCAGCCAGGGGCACTCATTGCTGATGGTTACGCTGTCATCGTGCCAGTTTTTCATGAACATGCCAATGACCTCGTACCCCTGTTCTTTTAACAGGTATGCGGCCACGCTGGAGTCTACTCCACCCGAAAGTCCGACAACGACACGCTTTTTCATCGCTAAGGACAGAATGCTAATTCTGCAGTAAAGGTTTCACGGATGTCAAAAAAATTCTTTACCTACCTTTTTCTGCCAGCATCTCATTCACCACTTCATTAAACCGCTGCACGAATTGCTCGTAGTAGATCCCCGTTCCCGGCCCCGAAAAGCCGGTGTGAATATGTTTTACCTTGCCATCCCTGCCGATAAAGATGGTGGTGGGGAATGCCAATACTTTGCTCAGCATCGGTAACGTGGCCGCAGCCTTTTCCTTATCGTTAACCCCGGCTATCACGAAATCATACGGTACATTCCATTTTTCCTTCATCTTCTTTACGCGGTCACTCGCATAGGCGAAGTCATCTTTGCGCTCGTAGGCCAGCCCGAGTATCTCAACTCCACGGTCGCGGTTATTGGTATACCAGCTTGTGAGAAACTTTGTTTCGTCCATGCAGTTGGGACACCAGGTTCCGAAAATCTGAAGAATCAGAACTTTGTTTTGAAAGCGCGCATCGGCCGGGGTTACCGTATTGCCGTTGAGATCGGGAAAACGAAAATCAATTTTGTCATAACCTTCCTTCAGATAGGTAAGTGACTCCGCATCGGGCATCACCGCGTCAACATTTCGAATACCCCGGAAGGTTTCATGAGCTGTCTTGCCCGAGTAGAAATCACCCGAGAGCGAATCGCCCTGAAGTTGTGCTGTAAAGATAAAGGCATGATTGCCGTCAAAGGCACTCAAGAAAAGTTGGTCATTAATCACATTCCCCTCCAGATAGCGGTAGTCGCCCGTGGGCGTAAGAAAGGTGCCGGTTACGGCATTGCCCGTTTGCTCAAAAATTCCCACGGCCGGGTAGGTATCCTTTTCGGTCTTGAACTCAATCTGGTACTTCCCCGCGAAATTGACTTTAGCCTCATCTGAATTGGGAGCAAACCGGTAGTCTTCGCCCCATGTGGCGCGGAAGGGCAGATTGCCGGAAGGAGCGTAGTGCTTGACAAACGTGCCAACCAATTCGTTGTCATGGATACGGGCCCGAAGTTTGGCATCGAACACGTGCAAGATCATCGACACGCTGTCGCCATCTTGTTTGATTTCATCCAACAGGATTCGCTCGGTGGCATTTTTCAAAAAGACCTGATAGGTCGCATCCTTTTTTTCGACTTCGAACGTGAAGGGCAGTTCCTGGTTTTGCATGGCGATAACGCCCCGCCAGGTTCCGGTTTTCAACTGGGGCCTGCTGCAGGATGAGATCATGGCGATAAGGGTGAAGTACAATAAAAAGCGCATTTTTAAGGCGAATTAGGGTCGAGTGTTGATCAACGATGCAAAATAAGGAAATGTTCACCGGACTGCGGGTTTTAGAGCTGGCTTCGGTATTGGCGGGCCCCAGCGTGGGCCAGTTTTTTGCTGAATTAGGTGCGGAAGTAATTAAGGTGGAAAACCCCGCTACCGGAGGCGATGTGACGCGCAGTTGGAAAAGCGCGGGCGAAAAAACCGATGACCGTTCAGCCTATTTCTGCTCGTGCAATTGGGGAAAGAAATCAGTTACGCTTGACCTTTGGATGCAAGGCGATCTGCAGCGGGTACATCAACTCGTTCGGAATTCAGATTTGGTTATTGCCAGCTATAAACCTGGCGATGCTGAGAAATTGGGCGTGTCCTATTCCCAACTTAAATCCATCAATTCAAAACTGATCTACGGACAAATCACCGGTTATGGTTCGGATGACGACCGCGTGGGCTATGACGCAGTAATTCAGGCGGAGTCCGGCTTCATGGACTTGAATGGTGACCCAAGCGGCCCGCCAACCAAAATGCCGGTGGCTCTTATTGATGTACTGGCAGCCCATCAACTGAAAGAAGCGTTGCTGCTGGCACTGCTGCACCGCGAACGGACCGGTGAAGGCGCTTTTGTTGAAGTGAGCCTGATTCAGGCGGCCGTGGCTTCGCTCACCAACCAGGCCACCAACTGGTTGGTTGCGGGGCAGCTACCGAAACGGCTGGGTTCCGCTCATCCGAATATTGCTCCTTATGGTGATGTGTTTGAGACAAAAGATGGCAAGCGTCTCCTGTTGGCCGTTGGCAACGACCGGCAGTTTACCGATTTGTTGGATGCACTGCGCGTGGCGCCTGAATCGCGCGCGCCTCACTTTGCCACTAACCAGCAGCGCGTGCAACATCGTGCTGAGTTGACAGTGGTACTGCGCCAGTACCTGTCGCAGCTTTCGGCTGATGATGTTATTGCGGATCTCCGGGCGCGCAAGATTCCGGCTGGCCTGGTACAAAACCTGCGCGAAGCACTGGAGTTGAGCGAGGCGCGGAGTGTTTTGCTAGACGCAGGAGGGCTACGGGCCGCGCGGCAGTTGGTGGCAGACTTATCGTTTGCGGAGTCAAGAAGCTCCTTGACCCCACCGCCTCATTTGGGCGAGCATAACGATGTTGTTTTTCCCGCCTCGAACTAACCCATCAAGCGAAGCTCTTTTTTGTTCGAAAGCACCATTCGGATGGCGTGAGTTCCGAAATTCGGGAGTCACCAGCCGAAGAAACCGGCCAACCCCTTGATTTTCGGTTATTCCTTTGGCCTGTCATGGGCTTTTGCCCCACCACGAAGTATCAAAAACATAAGTTGCTGAATAACAATAATTTAGAATACGGTAATTATTGACTGGTTTAGGCGGATTACAGGTGAAAAAGCCCTCAAATAGCGCTGAAATCAGAGTTTTTTCTAAAAAAGTGGTGTAAAGTGGTTGAAAGTGGTGTGATTTTCCCTACGTTTGCTTAGGAGAAAAAGACAACCACTACGTCAATGACTTTCTTCACCAGTCAGTATGAGTGCAAACTTGACGCAAAGGGGCGCCTGGTGCTGCCCGCGCGCGTGAAGGCTCAGTTGCCCGAAGGCGAGCA
>JBKCJM010000105.1:0-36561 GCA_046301755.1 Cyclobacteriaceae bacterium | reverse complement strand
TGTTGTAGTAGGTGGCGTCCCGCACAATCTTTCCGTTTTCAATGGTGAACATGGCGCTGATGGGCAGCCGGAAGGTAGCGCCATCGGGCTGGGTGCCGGTGGCCACAAACTCCACGGCCACGCGGTTGCCGCTGGTCACGAGCGTAACCACGTCATCGTGCAGATCGGGAAACATGGCATGCATCTCCTTGTATTTAATCACCATTTCTATCCGGGTTTGCCGAACATAGTCAGTGCCAAACGAAGGATCAAGAAACAGAGCGCTGTCGCTGTAGTGGCTGGCCATCGCTTCCCAGTCGTGCCGGTTGAAGGCCCCGAACATGCTGCGAACGAGCTGCTCATTTTCAGCCGTTGGATTTTCAGAAGGTGTGCTGCAGGCCACCAGGGCCCACAGCAGCAAGATCAAGACTACACGCATTTTACTCCATTTTCATGATTTCACGTACTTCTACAGTGCCATCGTCAGAGTTGAGTTGCGGGCAACCTTTGGAGAGTTCCACGGCTTCGGCATAGTCGCGCGCTTTCAGGATCATGTAGCCGCCCACTATGTCTTTGCCCTCAACAAAAGGTCCATCCGTAACTACTTTTTTGGTGCCGCGAAGCACCTTGCCGCTGGGGAAGAGCGGCTGCCCATCGCCCAGTTGGTTTTTCTCAGCCAGCTTGCCCATCCAGGCTTGCCACAGAGCCATCTCGGCCTGCATTTGCTCGGGCGACTGCGTGGCGAAGGCCTCCTGATTTTTGGCTGAATTGCGGAATACTAACATGAAGTCTTTCATAGTAATTGGGGTTTATGTTTTGCCTATTGACGGATGGGGAAGGCGAATATGGACAAGCCACGTGAAAAAATTACATTTAGATGATGGAAATTGTCTGGATGGTGCTGGGCGGCCTGCTGTTGGTCGTGGGTTTTTTGGGTTGTTTTCTGCCTGCGCTGCCGGGCCCACCGTTGGCATTTTTGGCGCTGCTGGTCCAGCAGTTGCGCGCGGATGGCCCGTTTACCACTCGCTTTTTATTGGTTTGGCTGGCCGTTACCGTGGTGGTCACGGCTCTTGACTACTGGATTCCAATCTATAGCACAAAGAAACTGGGCGGCACCCGGGCCGGCATGTGGGGTGCCACGGTTGGGTTGCTTGTGGGATTGTTTATCGGGCCGTGGGGTATCATCATCGGTCCGTTTTTCGGGGCACTGGTTGCCGAGCTGATGGCCAATCAGACTTCGGAAGTGGCAGTAAAGTCGGCTTTGGGCTCTTTGGTTGGATTTCTTTTTGGCACCGTGCTCAAACTAACGGTTACAGTAGCGATGGGTTGGTACCTGATTGCGAGCTTCTTCGCCTGATTGTCTAACGATTTGGTCACCTGAGTTGAACAGGTGCCGCCTCCCGAAATCGTGTGCGTCTAAAACATGATAAAAGTCAGTTCTTAATCTAAGAAACCTCATTCGGACGCGATTTGAGCGGGTCTACTTTTAGGCCTGTAAAAACCAAAACCCAGTTCAATGGAACTCGAACGCATCCAATACGACAACAAGATTGTCAAGGCTTTTATGATCGCCACGGTCATATTCGGCATTGTGGGTATGACGGTGGGCCTGCTCATTGCCATCCAATTGTTCTACCCGCTTTTCAATTTTGATTTTCAGTACACCACGTTTGGGCGAATACGGCCGTTGCACACCAACGCAGTGATTTTTGCCTTTGTCGGTAACGCCATGTTTGCAGGCGTCTATTACAGTATGCAACGCCTGCTCAAGGCGCGCATGTTCAGCGATGCGTTGAGTTGGACGCACTTCTGGGGCTGGCAACTGATCATTCTGGCGGCTGCCATTACATTGCCTCTGGGTATCACCACGTCAAAAGAATACTCCGAGCTGGAGTGGCCGATTGACATTGCGATAACGCTGATTTGGGTGGTGTTTGGAATTAACATGATCGGCACGATCATTAAGCGCAGGGAGAACCACATGTACGTGGCCATCTGGTTTTACATTTCCACGTTTGTAACGGTAGCGGTCCTGCACGTGGTTAACTCGTTCGAGTTGCCCGTGTCGATGTTTAAGAGCTATTCGTTCTATGCCGGAGTTCAGGATGCGCTGGTGCAGTGGTGGTATGGCCACAACGCGGTGGCGTTCTTCCTCACCACTCCCTTCCTGGGCATTATGTATTACTTCCTGCCCAAGGCGGCTAACCGACCGGTTTATTCGTACCGCCTGTCGGTGATCCACTTCTGGTCGCTGATCTTTATTTATATATGGGCTGGCCCTCACCACTTGTTATACAGTGCTTTGCCCGATTGGGCGCAGTCGCTGGGCGTTGTATTTTCGGTGATGCTGATTGCCCCGAGCTGGGGTGGCATGCTCAACGGCTTGCTCACGTTGCGTGGCGCGTGGGATCGCGTGCGTGAAGATCCGGTTTTGAAATTCATGGTGGTGGCCGTCACCGCGTATGGTATGGCCACCCTGGAAGGTCCGCTGTTGTCGCTGAAAAACGTAAATGCCATTGCCCACTTTACCGATTGGATTATTGCCCACGTGCACGTGGGAGGCCTCGGTTGGAACGGCTTCTTGATTTTTGGTATGTTCTACTGGCTGGTTCCCCGCATGTGGGGCACTAAGCTTTACTCGATCCAACTAGCCAATATTCACTTCTGGTCGGGCACGCTGGGTATTATTCTTTATGCGCTGCCGATGTACATCGCAGGGGTGATGCAGAGCCTGATGTGGAAAGAATTCACTCCCGAGGGTTATCTGGTGTACCAGAACTTCCTTGAGACTTCGACCAAGATCATGCCTTTCTATATGATTCGGGCTACCGGTGGTTTGCTCTATTTGATCGGTGTGTTCCTGATGGCCTATAACCTGATGAAAACGGCTTTCAGCGGCAAGTTCATGGCAAATGAAGAGGTTGAAGTAGCTCCGCTGATTAAAACGCAGGAGGCACCCGGTGGCTACTGGCACCGCGCACTTGAGCACAAACCAGTGTTGTTTACTATTCTGGCGTTTGTGGCCATCATTATTGGAGGCGCAATCGAGATGGTACCCTCATTCCTGATCAAGTCTAACGTACCCACGATTGCCTCGGTGAAGCCGTACACTCCGCTGGAGTTGCAAGGCCGTGATATTTATATCCGCGAAGGATGCGTAGGATGCCACTCACAAATGATTCGTCCCTTCCGCAGCGAGGTGCAGCGCTATGATCCTAAAGACGGTGAGTATTCGAAAGCCGGAGAGTACGTGTATGATCACCCGTTCTTGTGGGGATCGAAGCGCTCGGGCCCTGACTTGCATCGCATAGGCGGCAAGTATGCCGATAGCTGGCATTACCGCCACTTCTATGAGCCCGGTGAAATTTCCAACGGCTCTATTATGCCGGCTTACAAGTGGCTTTATGAGCAAAGCATGGATAAGGCCAGTATCCCGGCCAAGATAAATGCCCAGCGCACCCTTGGCGTGCCCTATCCGGAAGGGTATGAAGACCAGGCCATTGCTGACCTGGAGATGCAGGCCAACCGTATTGTCGAAAACCTGAAGACGGAAGGTTATAAGGCTAATGGCGATGCTGAAATCATCGCTCTGATCGCCTATCTCCAGCGACTGGGTCGCGATATCAAAGTGAAAGAAGAAGTAGCAGGCGGTAACTGAAGAGCATATGTACAAGAATATTCTTCAAAGCATCGATAATGTCGCCATCTGGCCCATTATCTCGTTTGTGATCTTCTTTTTGTTTTTCCTCCTCATGTTGTGGTGGTTTTTTACGATCGACAAGCGCCACACGGATATGATGGGACGCAAACCCCTGGAAGATTCCAACCTCGATTCCATTGATCAAACCTCAAACCTTTGAACCATGCGTAAACTTATTTCCATACTCGTACTGCTGACTGTCCCGCTGGGCGTGTTTGCGCAGGATGCTGCTGCAACCAGCGTTGCCAGCGACCCGATGATTCCGTTTTACCTGGCCGTAGCGTTACTGTTTGTAGTGGCGTTGCTCGTGATTGTGGTGGCGGTGTACATGCTGCAGGTATTACAGATTTTAACCCGCGAGGAAGCCCGCAAGCAGGCGGAGGCCAAAGGCATACCCTATGTGCCGGAACCCTCGTGGTGGGCAAAGTTCATGAACACGGCAACCGATGCCGTACCCGTAGACCGGGAAGCCACGGTAATGTTGGATCACAATTACGATGGCATTCGCGAGTTGGACAACCACCTGCCCCCGTGGTGGAAGTGGCTGTTCTATGTCACCATTGCTTTTTCAGCCGTTTACCTGGTGTTCTACCACGTGGTGGATAGTTGGCCACTCCAGGATCAGGAGTACCTCAGTGAGGTGCAGGTGGCACAGGAGAACATCAAGAAATTTCAGGCAGCTAACCCCGTAGATGAAAAGACGGTGACGGCTGTAACCGATGCGGCCCTTCTGGCCGATGGCAAGAAGATCTACGTGGAAAACTGTGCAGCCTGCCACCTGGCCGATGGCGGTGGCGATATTGGTCCCAATCTCACGGACAAATACTGGAAGCACGGGGGTTCGATTAACAATGTTTTTACAGTTGTTAAAAACGGAGTAAGCGGAACCAATATGGTGGCATGGGGAGCTGTGCTGAGCCCGCAGATGATGCAAAACGTTTCCAGTTATGTGCTCACCCTGCAGGGTACAACCCCGGCAAAGGCTAAAGCACCAGAGGGCAATCTGTATGAACCGGCAGGAAGTGTAGCGAGCGATAGTGTGAAGGTTCAGGCCATGGTAATCAAATGAACACAAAACCGACAACTGAAAATCTTTATCAGTTTGACGAAGAATTCCGCGACACGATTGCCACCGTAGATGCCGAAGGCAAACGGGTGTGGGTGTATGCCAAAAAGCCGTCAGGCCCGTTTCATGTGCGCAGAATATGGGTGACAATAATCCTGCTTGCCCTGTTCTTTGCCGGGCCGTTTATTGAATTGGGCGGCCGCCCGTTGCTGCTGTTGAATTTCTTCGAACGCAAGTTTATCATCCTGGGGCATGTTTTTTGGCCCCAGGATTTTTTCCTGCTGGCGCTAACACTCATTACCCTTTTCGTATTTGTTATTTTGTTCACCGTGGCCTTTGGCCGGTTGTGGTGCGGTTGGGCGTGCCCCCAAACCATTTTCATGGAAATGGTATACCGCAAGATTGAGTATTGGATTGAAGGTGATGCCAATGACCAACGCAGATTGAATCAGTCACCCTGGACGGGCAGCAAGATTGCCAAGAAGGCTTTCAAACAACTCATTTTTGTAGCCATCGCAGTTTTGATTGCCCATACGGCAATGGCTTACCTGATCGGGGTTGATCAGGTGCTGGAAATCATCAGCCAGCCGCCTTCGGCTCATATGGCCGGCTTTATCGGTCTGCTCATTTTTACGGGAATTTTTTATGGTGTGTTTGCCTGGTTTCGCGAGCAGGCCTGTATTGTGGTGTGCCCTTACGGCCGCTTGCAGGGCGTGCTGCTGGTCAAAGATTCGATTGTGGTGGCTTACGATTGGATTCGCGGTGAGCCCCGTGGCAAAATCAAAAAAAATCAAGTTGAGACCGAAAAGAGGGGAGATTGTATCGATTGCAAGCTCTGCGTCCACGTGTGTCCTACGGGTATTGACATTCGCAACGGCACGCAACTGGAGTGCGTAAACTGTACTGCCTGTATTGATGCGTGCGATGATGTGATGGTGAAAGTCAACAAGCCGAAGGGACTGATCCGGTATGCCTCGTTCAATTCAATCGAAAGTGGTAAAGCCCGGCTCGTCACCCCCCGCATTATCGGCTATGCCGCTGTGCTTACCATTTTGGTGTCGGTGCTGAGTTATTTTATTTTCACGAGGGCCGATATTGAAACGACCATTTTAAAGGCACCCGGAACGTTGTACACCCGGCTCGAAGACGGTCAGATATCGAACCTATACACGATTGAGTTCCTGAATAAGACCTTTGACGATATGCCGCTTGAGGTGCGTCTCGAAGCCCCGGCCACCGCATCGCTGATGAAAATCGGGGTCGATCCGGTGGTGGTACCCCATGAAGGAATTTTAAAGCGTAACTTCATGGTGAAAATCCCGGAAGGTGACCTGACAGAGACACGTACCGTATTGCAGTTCGGCATCTATCAGGGCGATAAAAAAATTGTTTCGGCTAAGGCGCGTTTTGTAGGACCAATGAAAATGAAAAAATCATAACGAATATGAATGCAGGAAAGTGGATTGCCCTATCGTTTGTATTGTTTGCTGCCTTTATTGCCACGTTAGTGGTGATCTGCGTGCGCGAAGATGTTAACCTGATCTCCCGCGATTATTATCAGCAGGAGTTGAAGCACAGCGATAAGATGCTGCGACAGCAGAATTACCTCGGCCTTGCTCAGAAACCCGAAATACGGTTTGTTTCTGGTGAGGTAAGTTTATCGCTACCGTTCTATGACCAAATTACGTCCGGCACCATTCAGGTGCAGCGCCCCTCCGATGCCCGGCTCGACCAAACATTCGAGTTTGAGAAGCCTGCAGGCCCGCAAGTTCAGTTTCAACTGCGCGAGTGGCAGCCGGGGCTATACCGGGTGAGCTTTACCTTTGAAATGGACGGTAAGGAGTATCACACCGAGCAACTGATGACCATCTGATGTGGTACACGGCTGCGATATTGGGTTTAGCCGGGAGTCTTCATTGCGCGGGCATGTGCAGCCCGCTGGTGCTGGCTGTGGCCCGCGTACAGCCGTTTGCCGCCACAAAAGTTGTGTACAACACTGGCCGTGTGTTGGTGTATGGATTGTTGGGCGCGCTGGCAGCCTCGGCTGGATCGGTGTTCAACCTCGCTGACTATCAGCAGGCGATCTCACTTGTTATGGGCGTAGTCTTACTGGCGGTAGCGTTGGGTTGGTGGCGAAGTTTTCGCATACCGGTGATTAGTGATGGTGTTGCCTGGTTGACGCATCAAGTGAAGAAGCCCTTTGCTCACTTCCTCCAGCGCAAGAGTTATTGGGCTACGTTTGCGCTAGGTGGCCTCAACGGGCTTTTGCCCTGCGGCCTTTCCCTGCTCGCCCTTACCTATACGTTTGTGTTGCCTGGAGCCCGCGAGGGTGCGTTTTTTATGGTTGCGTTTGGTCTCGGCACCTGGCCGGTTATGGTTGGCTTCACGGCCCTGCTCGATCGCCTGTTTCACCGAATGGCGTGGGTGCGCAGCTATGCCATGCCGATCGTCCTCGTATTGTCAGCTATCTTGCTGATTGGCAGGGGTATACAAGCACCGGGCAGCCAACACCACCCCGTGGCAGCCAGTCCTGCCGAGATGCCGGTTTGCATGCCGTAAGTCATTGTTTAATTGGTTTTGTTTTCGCTACTTTTACTCGCCTCAGAAGCAGTTAAACCCCTAACTCATGAAAACAATTCTGGTTCCTACCGATTTTTCCAAGAATGCCGGATTGGCAATGGATGTTGCCCGCGACATCGCGCTGAAGTCAAAGGCAAAAGTCATCATGTTGCACGTTGTGGAAGCTGCCGATGGTGGCTCCTTTAATGTGGAGGGCGAAGCCGCCCGGGGAGCCGATCTTCAGGATCGCTTTTTCACTATGAAATTGATTGAGCGAAGCAAGAAGCAGTTGGAGAAGGCTGTGCAAGATCCCAAATACAACGACATACGGGTCGAGGGAGAGTTGCGCCTTGGCAATGCGTATCACGGCATTCAATCTATTATTTCCGAGCATAAAGTTGATCTTGTGATCATGGGTACAGCCGGCCACACGCAAGTGGAAGAGGTATTGGTTGGCTCGAATACCGAAAAAGTGGTCCGCAGGTCGAAATGCCCTGTGCTTACCGTTCACGGAAAACCCATAACAACAAACTTCAAGAGTATCGTATATGCCACATCGATGGCAAAGGACGAAGAAGTTTTTTCGCGCATTATCAAACGTACCCAGCAATTGTACGATTCCACCATTAACCTGGTGCGCATTAACACTCCGGGCGACTTTCAGCCCGATCACATTGTGATGGAATACATGGAGAAGTTTGCCAAGAGCCTCAGTCTGAAAAATTACTCCATCAACACCTACAACGACCTGTCGGTGGAGGAGGGCATTCTTCGGTTTTCACAGACCGTAGGCGCTGACCTCATTGCTATGGCAACCCATGGCCGCACAGGTCTGGCTCATTTACTGGCTGGCAGCGTGGCTGAAGGGGTTGTATCTAAAGCCAAAAGGCTTCCGGTGTTAACATTCTCGGTCCGGCATTAATCGGTTAGGAATTACAATTTAGCCCCGCGCACGCGGGGCTTTTCATTTTACTGGTAATCGGCCAATTCCTACCTTTATCACCGTGCGCGATTACTATTCGATCCTGAACGTCAAAACCACAGCTTCCGCTGAGGAAATCAAGCAGGCCTTTCGCAGGCTGGCATTGGTTTATCACCCGGACAAAAATCCTTCTGCCTCGGCCGAAGAGCGTTTTCGGGAAATTCACGAGGCGTATCAGGTGCTGAATGACCCGGTGAAAAAAGCCGTTTATGACCAGATGCTCCGCGAGGACCCCGTGTCGGCCCATGTGCCGCGGCCAAGACGAAAGCGGAGTGGTCCTGCGCCAACAGGGGCGCATGGCGAAGTGCGATACAAGGATCCGGAACGCGAGCGCCAACTCGCGTTCATGCGCGAGAATGTTCACTATGCCGTAGCGGCTTCCCGCTTTACGTTGGTGGTTTGCCTTTTCCTGGCTCTTGATGTTTTCATGCCGCCCGAGCGGGTGGAACATCGCATTGTCGAGGCAGACATCATGTTCGATGCCAGTGGTCGCGTAAAAATGGAAGACGGCAAGGTGTATAAATTGACGGAGGAGCAAGCCCGCGCTATGGCCCGCAATCAGGGACAGGTGTATTTGTATTCTTCCGCGTGGCTGGGCATTCCGCTGGCGATGGAAAATGAGCGCACAAATTACAAGACACGGGTGTGGGGTACCATTTACGGCAACTTTTCATTTGCCCCGGTTATTTTGCTAATCACATCCTGCCTGGGTGTGTTTTGGCGAAAAGGGTTTGAGTTGCGCTTTAACATGGGCGCGGTGAATTTTTTCATGCTGCTACTTACCCTGGCCTTGATTGTGGTGAACTTCATTTGATTTATGAGTAAGAAAAACGATTGGAAAAAGAGGGAAGGAGTGGTGTATTCCACCAACCAGGACTTTTCATTTCAATACCAGGAAGATGTACACGCGGAGACGCTGCCTCCGGGTAGTCAGCGGCTTTTGATTCAACTGGATAAGAGCAACCGGGCAGGCAAGCAGGTTACGCTGGTGAAAGGCTTTGTCGGCAAGCTCGATGATCTCGAGGCATTGGGTAAACTTCTGAAGTCAAAGTGTGGTACAGGGGGCTCGGTTAAAGACGGGGAAATCATCATTCAGGGCGATGTTCGCGACAAACTTGTAGCCATACTGATGAAAGAGGGCTACGGAGCAAAGCGGGGGAACTAGAAGCCATCTCAAAAATCCACATCACCGAGTCTGTCATGCCGGACTCGTTCCGGCATCCCACTCGGCATAGCAAAAAGGGGATCCCGGCACGGTGGCCGGGACGACAGCACTATTTTTGAGATGGCTTCTAGTTTTTGCGCGCCAACTCTGCTTCGGCTGCAATAAAACCAAAAGCTGCGAAGTTCTTTCCACTTATCACCTGCTCGAAAATTTCATACGCCCGGGCCGAATCTCCCTCATATAAATACCAGTTGCCTACCCCATAGCCTTGTGTGGCCAGGGTGAGGTCGCGGTCTTCGGCTGAGTCGGACACATTGAGAATATCCTCAGGTGCTAACTCGCCCTTGTACAAGGCAATCCGTTTCAGGTACGAGTCATTTTCGATAATGGTGGGGTTCTTCTTTAGTGACGCCAGCAATAGTTTTGCTTCGTCTTCTCTCTCCAGTTTACGAAGTGTCATGTACAACCAGTCGGCTGTTGCAATTACCGAGTCATCGTTTTCGCACACGGTCATACACTCGCGATACGCTTCCAGCGCCATCTCATATTCTCCTTTCAGGTAGTGGGCCAGGCCAAGGTGATACCAGACATTAAACTGGGTTGTCGAAAGTGGTATGTTGAGCTTGTTGGGTTGTCCGTCTGGTTCAATTTCGAGTGGCGCTCCTTTCATTAATTCAGCAGCGCGAGTAAGATCCTCAATCGCTTTGTCAAACTCGCGAATGGTGATATACCGGTGCCCGCGGTGTCGCAGGAGCCGGAACGAGTCAGGATACTTCCCCAGAGCTTCCGTGAAGATCGCGATTGCGCTGTCGTACCGGTACAGGTAAGCCAGCCTGCGCCCCAGCCAGATATAGGTATCTTCGGAAGGTGCAGCCTTAAAATTTTCGACTGCCACTTGCAGATTACTATCAAGTTTGGCGTGTGTGGCGGGCGGGAGTACAGGTATGGGATAGGCGATACCCGTGAGGCCCCTAATGCAAATCTTCTGCTCCTCCTTTTGGGTACAAGCATTCAATATCAGCACGCAGAAAAACACCGATAGTAATTGATTTGCTGCCATAGTTAAGTCCAGTTTTCTACTTGTAAACCCGGCACCCGGTTGAATTCTTGCTCGTTATTTGTAACAAGCGTCAGATTTTCGGACAAGGCGTGCGCGGCAATCAATAAATCCAGCGGCCCTATAGGTTTCCCTTGTCTTTCCAGGCTTGCCCGAATTTCACCATATGTCTTGGCGGCCTTTTCGGTGAAGGGCAATATCGAAAATTTATTAGCGAATTTATCTAGTGCGATTCGGTTCTTATCCTGTGCGTCACTTTTCGCAACGCCAAATTCCAATTCACAGATGGTTATAATGGATAACGCTAGTCCATCGGAAGAATGTGCGATTATCTTTTCCAAAAGAGATTTCGATCGCTCTCGGATCAGATACACGCAGATGTTGGTATCCAGCAAATACTTCATCCCTTATAGCAACTCTCGTATTTGCTGATCGCCCTGCTTTCGTTCTTGCATGAAGTCATCCGAAAATTCAGTTACGATTTTCGACAGAGAGTCAGTCTCCAGAAGACTCTTTTTTTCGGAAAGCCGCTTCAAAAGGTGATAAACCTCTTCTAAAAAGCTTGTCGGCAGCTTATCAAGCTCTTTTTTCACATCGTCCCGTGTAACCATACTCGAAATATAACAAAAATGATTACTCCATTCCGGGTTGCTTGATCACAAAGCCCGTCTTCGCTTTTTCGTCCGCCACGATCTTCTTTACGTCTGCCAACAGCTTCTTGGCATCGTACACCACGCCATCTTTTATGGTGTATTTTACTCCGCCCACGCGAACCGGCTTGTTGTCATCCGACAGTTTGACCGCACCGGTGCCATACAGCACCTGAAGATTTTGCAGCGGATTTTGATCGATAATCACAAAGTCGGCCAGTTTTCCAACTTCTACCGAGCCAAGATCTTTTTCAACACCCAGTGCCTGCGCACCATACAAAGTAGCGGAGCGAACAATCTCCAGCGGATGAAAGCCGGCTTCGCGCAGCATTTCAAGCTCACGTATGTAGGCGAAACCATAGGTCTGGAAGATGAAACCGGAGTCGGAACCTGTAGTCACCCGCCCGCCCCGGTTCTTGTATTCATTTACAAACGTCATCCAGAGTTGGTAATTTTTTTTCCATTCCACCTCTTGTTCAGTACCCCAGTTAAACCAATATGAGCCATGGGCTCTGCGATTCGGCTGGAAGAACGACCAAAGCTGAGGCAGCGTGTACTCTTCGTGCCACTCGGCCCTGCGTGCTTTGTGTAAATCCCGGCTCGCTTCGTAGATGTTAAATGTGGGGTCGAGGGTAAAGTCAAGGGCCAGCAGTTTGTTCATGACTGCATTCCAATGATCGCTGTACGGAGCCGCTGCCTGCTTCCACAGCTTGCCGGCATTTTCAAAGCGATGCTGTTCGTTCTGATAGTTGTAGTCAAGCGGGTAATCCTGGATGGTGCGATCGGTGAAAAGCGCCTCGGGCAATCCATACCAATGTTCCATGGACGTGAGGCCAGCTTCGGCCGACTTGAGGGCATTCCAGCGCGCTACGTCCAGTTGGGCATGATGGCAGGCAGAGCGAAGGCCGATACGTTTGTTTTCGCGAAGCGCAGCGTCCATCACCACGGGGGCAGCACCAAAAAATTTAATGCCATCGGCTCCCTTCAACTTGTTTTCATTCACCCAAGCTCGGGCCTGCTCTGCGGTAGTGATTTTTTCTTTTGCGCCAGCGCCAAACACATTATAAGCGTGGATGCGCGGAGCTGTGATCTGGTTGGCAGCACTTTTTTTCTTCTGGTCAAGCACCCAGTCCAATCCGTTACCACACGAGGGGTCGCGGATGGTGGTAATGCCGTGGGCCATCCATAACTTGAAAACGTACTCGGCATAAGGGGCCTGACTTCCTCCAATATGTCCGTGCATATCGATGAAGCCCGGCATCAGGTACATGCCTTCGCACATCAGCTCTTTGCCGCCTGTTTCCAGTTTCGGTCTCCGCTCGGCATTAATAGGCACTCCGGGATACCCCACATTTTCGATCCGCGTGATGCGATTGCCGCGCACTTCAATGTCAATGGGCCCAACGGGGGGTGAGCCAGTGCCGTCAATGAGCGTGATGCCACGAATGATGAGTTGCTGATAGGGCCCGTCACCCTCCTTGAATTCAGGCGCCTTTTGAATTTGCGCCTGCGCGGAAAAAGCAAGCAGGCCAACCAACGCGAAAACAAATGACTTCATCAGGTTTTAGGTTTTTCTAAAACTAGTGATTTTGGATGTATTTGAAAACGACTCTTTGAGGAGCGAGTTTGCCCTACCGGGAGCGGTCAGCGGGCTCTCAACTCAAGCGGCACAGCCAGGCGAATGCTTACGTTGCGACCCATGTTGAATACGCCCGCGCGGCCGGTGGCGGGGTTCACATCCAGGTACTTCAGCCGGCTTTGGTGGCTCTGAAAAGCGATATCAAAAACATTGTTCGCAGTGAAGTAGAGTGAAAATAATGTTTCTTGTTTTTCGTTGACCAAATCGAATGCGACACCGGTATTGATGAGTGAGTAGCCGGGTGTGCGAGTCTCGGTATTGAATGCTGCGAGATACCGTTCCTGATCGGCATGGTGCTCCCATTCTACAAAGAAGGAGCCATTTCGCATGCCCCGTCCGATCTTTTCTTTGCTTAGTTTGAGGCGTGTAATGGTGCGGCCAGCCGGCATAAACGGCAGGTATCGCTCCTCAGCCGTTTTTGCACTTCTATTTTCGGTCAGCACGAGTGAGTATTGCGAGGAAAGTTCCAGCCAACGCGCTGTGGCGGGATTGAAAGTAGCCGATGCTTCCAGCCCCTTCAGATTGGCATCGCCTTGCGTGTAGCGAAACACGGGTACTCCGTTAATGAGACTGTCTTGACCGGAAGCTGTATTCACCTTTTCTGAGTACGTGTATTGGTCAATGCGATTATTGAAAAGCGTTAGGTCTGCAAAAAACTGAGGACGCTCATAGGTTATCCCGATATCGGTTTGCAAAGAAGTTTCCGATTGCTGGTTAATGTTCCCGATTTCATAGCGAAACGTACCCGCATGTTCGCCATTGCTCGATATCTCAGGAACAGAAGGGGCACGAAACCCGCGGGCGATATTGGCCTTCAGGTAAAGGTGATCATGCACATTGTATACAGCACCCATGCTGCCGGTTACATTCAGAAATTGTTTATCGAATCCCGGGAATAACACGGCTACTGAATTCTCGGGACGCGACTGAAATCTTCCGTTGGCATCCAGGTAAAGTTTATCAATGTGCAGCGACCGTACGTCATGCCGCACGCCACCGGATACGGCAAGTCGGTTGATCTTCTTTTTGGCGAATAGAAATACTCCGTTGTCAAACAGGTGGTAATTGGGGTAAAGTACTTCATTACCCCGGTTGGTCATAGCCTGTCGCATACCATTTGTGCCGAGTGTCACTTCCCAGTTGTTTCGTTCTGGAAAATGATAACGCACATCATAGAACACAGTCTGCAAAAAGAAATACAGATCGGGTTCTCCTGGTCGTTCCAGATTGGCAAATTCTCTGCGGTGATTTTCACTGTAGCCGATATTGGCCGCTAATGCACCCGACCCGATGTTGAACATGTTGTTAGACGAGATTTTGTAGTTCGATAGATCCTGTGAGTTGGCCGGGTTAATGGACCGTTGGGTGAGTTCCTCTTCGGTAACGGTGCGAAGCACCTCCTGACCGTTGATGATTTCGGGCCGCGTGAAAGATCCGTTGATATCTCGTGTGCCGTCAATGATATTGATTTCCTGGCGCCATTTGAGGAAGTAGATTTTGCTATAGCCCCATTTTTTTTGCACTCCCAACATGCCATTGACGTTCAGGTTTTCCCGGAAGTTCGATCCATAAACACGCCCATCATATGCATTGCGGTAATTCGTAGAATTTTTCTGACTGGCGCGCAACATGAAGAGTTTGCCGTTGGTGTTGCCGTTGACAAACCCCGAGAACCCAAACAGGCCGCTGTTGGTCTGATACGTGGAGAGTATATTTCCCCGAACTGTACCGGCTTCTGGCGAACGCGGGGATAAAATGGAGACTACGCCACCCAAACCATCAGAACCGTACATCAAACTCCCGGCCCCGCGAATGATTTCATACCGGTCAATCGAGTATTCATCAATTTGCAGCGAGTGTTCTTCACCCCACTGGTTATCTTCCTGCCGGATGCCATCGTGCATCGTGATGACCCGATTGAACGCGAGCCCGCGAATCACCGGTTTGGCCAGGGCGGGACCGGTTTGAATTTGCGACATGCCGGGCAGGCGCGACACGGCATCCACCAGATTCGTACTGCCTGTCATCATCCACTGCGAAGCATTCAGGGTTTGAACGGGTATGGGGCTTTCACGCACCAGCACCTGCTGCGCAGAACCTGATACAATTACCTCGTCCAGCGACATGACGGCATCTTCCAGAATGAAATTCAACGTGGTGTCAGCTGAGAGATCAATCTGCCGGATAAGTGTTTTATGCCCAACGTACTTGACTTCAAGGGTATGAACCCCGGGGGGGACGTTGCCGAAACGATAACGGCCCCCGGCATCGGACGAGGTGCCGCTTTGCCGGTCAATCAGGATTACATAAGCACCCACCACAGGCAGGCCGGTGTCGTGATGAGTAATACTGCCCCTAATTTCAAATTGCGAAAATCCCACCGTTGCCTTCAGAACGGCAATCCACAACAACACCCGTACCATATCTGGGCAAACTTAGTGTAAAATTTTAGATTAGCCTAAAAAATAATTCAGTTGACGTTAAAAACAGGGAGCCCGTAGCCCATATTTGTATCTTTGATCATGCGCAGCCCCGCAGTCGATGATTTCCTGTTCGATCAGCCCGAACTCAGGCGGCAGGCCATGGAGGCTCTCCGCGAGATCATCTTTGCCACGGTAGCTGGAGTGGAAGAGGCGTTTAAGTGGAAGGTACCCTTCTATTCGAAGAATGGGTTACTCTGCTACATCAACTACGATCGCAAGTATAAAAAGATTGCACTCGGTCTGGTGGAGGGGTTCCTGATTGAAGATCGATATCATCTTTTCGTGCATGACACTTCGAATGTCAAGAAATTGTTGTTCGAAGAGGACGGTGAGTTTCCACTGCGAAAAATTCAGTACTATTTGCGGGAGGCCGTCAAGGTCAACCGGACCAAGCAGAAGAATTTTGTTGGTATAAAAAAGAAACCAATGCTGCGGGCGCACCCCAGGCGCACCCGGTAGTCAATCCTCCTGATTCTTTATCTTCGAGAGCAGCGTATAGGCTCCCGACACTACGATGTCCGGTGTATTGGCCGAGAATTTCTCTGGCAGATAGACCACGCGGCACCCCGCATCGGCCGGGCCTGTCTCCACTTCCACCAGTTCAAATTCCAGATCGGACAGGGCAACGAACAGGATGTTCTTGTTCTCATAATTCACCACGGCTTGTTCGGCAATGCAGGTGAGTTGCCGCGACTCCGATTCGATCCTCGCCCGCACAAACATGCCGGGCACCAGGGCTGCATCGTCTTTTTTCTGATGGCAATGGATGCGCACGGTGCGGTCGGGCATGATCTCACGCCCGATGAGGTACACTTCGGCTTCGCGTTCGCGGGTTTCATTCGCCAGCGTGAATTTCACCTTCTGGCCGGTGCGGATAAACGGCAAGTCCTTTTCAAACACGGTCAGTTCTACGTGCAGGTGCTCGGTGTCAATCAATTCAAACAGGGCTTCGCCAGCCGGGATGAATTTGCCGATGTTGCCATTGATATGCGTAACAAACCCACTGAGGGGCGAACGCAGCTCGATGGTACGGGTGATGACGCCTTGCTCTACAGCAGCCGGAGATATATTCAGCAGCTGAAGTTTTTCGCGAAGCGCAGCCACCTTGGTCGCCCACAGGTCATTTTCGCGTTTAGCCTGTTGCAGCGTCTTCTGGGCGTTTACATTTTCACGCGCCAACTCCGACTGCCGCTGGAAATCCGCGGCCGCAAAGTCATGTTGGCTTACCGCTTCGCGGTAGTCCTGCTGTAACTGCACGTAATCGAGACTTTCTACGCGCGCCAGCACCTGGCCTTTTGTCACCCGGCTCCCTTGCAGCAAGTCTGTGGACTTCAGAAAACCACCAATAGGCAACGAAATGCTGACCATTTGTTGTGGCGGCACATCCAGCTTTCCATTTGCGATCAGGGTTTGGCTGATGGTGCGTGTCTCCAGGCGGCCAACCTGTATGGCAGCTACTTTCCGCTGTTCAGCCGAAAGTGAAATGTGGTTGGGCGTGGTTGCTGTGGGTACAGGTTCCTGCTTCTTCTCGGAAGGCTGGCAGGAGAGGGCAACGAAAGCGATCAGAAGTATTCGTTTCATGGGTGTGTTTTCTTACGGTTGAGTATGACCCGCCAGGTAGTCGATGTAAATGGCGGATTGATTGAATTGGTTCAGGTCCTTTAAGTAAGCTTCCCGAATTTGCAGGCTTTGTCTCAGCGCCAGCAGGTATTCGAGGTAGCCAACTTCGCCAGCTTTGTAGGCTTTGTCAGCTTGCACGCTGATCATCTCTGCGTTCGGCAGCGCTGAGGAGCGATAGTAGGCTACGCTGCTGTTAAATTTTTCGTATTGCTGAATCGCCTGCTGCCACGATCCGCTCAATTGTTGGTGTTGCCACTCCAGCAAAGTCTGCTGCCGTGCCCGACCAACCTCGGCCGATTTGATCCGGGCATGTTGAGGAAGAAACCACAGCGGGATCTGGAGGCCAACCGAGAATCCCTGAAACCGATCAGACGAGCTAGCTGTGCTTCCAGCTTCGGCCAGGGGTATCCCGATCAAAGTCTGATTGAAATATCCAACCATCAGATCCGGTAGCGCATTGTTCTTCAGCACGCGCTTTTCCTGTGTTGCTACCTGTACGGCTTGCTGCTGCCAGGCCAGCTGAGGATTGTTGCTGTACTGCCGGGTGGTATCCGCTGCGCGCGAGGATAGGCTTCCCGGGAAGTCCGGAACAGCCGTTGCATCATGCACCAACGACCGCAGGATAGCGAGCCACGATTGCTGGTCGTACTCCACCTGCCGGAGTTGGTTTTGAATTTCCATTGCCTGAGTATTCGCAGTCGTTTTTTCCAGCAACCGCGTTTCGCCTGTTTGGTAGCGAAGGTCGGCTGCCCGGGAAAAATTGCGATAGAGCGAGTCCTGATAATGCAGCAGCGCGCGGTACTCCAACAGGTACCAGAGATGATAGTAAGCTTGTTTTACCTGGTAAGCCAACTCATTTTCGCTTATCTGCTTTTGAAGCACGCTGCCCGTCACGCGCTCTTCGGCCAGTTTTCGCTGGGCACCCATGGCGGTGGGGAAGGGCAACGTTTGCATAATCGTAATGTTGTTGTCGTTTCGATAGAAACTGTTGTACTGCCCGCGCATGTACATCACTGAAGTTTTTCCGATGTCGGTACTGGTTCGTCTCAGCTCTTTCTGGAGATCAATTTCCAGTTCGGCCGCTTTTACCAGGTTGTTCTGCGTGCGGGCATGCTCCAGCAGTGTTGGCAAATCCTGACTTTGTGCCACGCCTGATGCAGCAAGAGTCAGCAAGCCCACCAAAAGCGATACGGAAGTTTTCATTCGGAATTGGATTTTGTCGAACAGAATGTATAAGCAGGGCAACACCACCAGGGTGAGGAAGGTAGACGTAATGAGTCCACCGATCACCACGGTGGCGAGCGGTCGCTGTACTTCGGCCCCCGCGCTTTGCGCGAGCGCCATGGGCAAAAAGCCAAGAGAGGCAACGGCAGCCGTCATCAGTACGGGCCGGAAGCGGGTTGAGGTTCCTTTCCAGACAATGTCAGTGAGGTCGGTGAGGCCTTCTTTGATGCGCAGCCGGTTAAACTCACCAATCAACACAATGCCATTCAGCACAGCTACACCAAACAGGGCGATGAACCCAACACCTGCGGAAATACTGAAAGGCATGCCGCGGGTTACCAGCGCAAATACACCGCCAACGGCAGCCAGCGGAATAGCCGAGTAGATGAGCAACGCCTGTTTGATTGAGCTGAAAGCAAAAAACAACATGATGAAGATGAGCAGAAGCGCAGCCGGTACAGCCACTGCAAGACGTTGTTGCGCCTCCTGCAGGTTTTCGAACTGACCACCATAGGTAACGTAGTAGCCGGGCGGGAAATCAATCTTTTGATCGATCAAACCATGAATCTCCTCTACGATACTCTGCACATCGCGACCCCGAACATTGAAACCTACCACAATTCTGCGCTTGGCATCTTCGCGTTGAATCTGGTTAGGGCCCATGATGAGTTGCACATCTGCCAGTTGCCGCAAGGGAATTTGTTCTCCGGCCGTATTGGTGACAAACAGATTCCCGATATCCTCCACCTGCTTACGACTTTCCTGCTGCAGCCGCACCACCAGGCTGAATCGCTTTTCGCCTTCAAAAATCATCCCGGCTGTTTGGCCGGCAAAAGCAGTATTGAGCGCTTCGTTCACATCCGAAACGTTGAGTGCGTGGCGTGCCAGTGCATCGCGGTTGATTTTCACAACCACCTGTGGCCGCCCGCTGATTTGTTCAACGTACACATCCTGCGCCCCGTCAACTTTCTCAGTCAGCTTACCCACCGCCTCCGCCAGCCGGCTCAGCTCGTCCAGATTTTCGCCATAAATTTTGATGGCTACGTCCTGCCTCACGCCCGTCATCAACTCATTGAACCGCATCTGGATCGGCTGCTGAAAGCCAAAGTTGGCATCCGGAATTACAGCCAGGGCTTTGCTCATTTTGTCGGCCAGTTCTTCGCGCCCGCTGGCCTTTTTCCATTCCTTAGGGTCGCGCAAAATCACCATCATGTCGGCTTCCTCCAGCGGCATCGGGTCGGTGGGGATCTCGGAAGATCCGGCTTTGGTGACAACCTTAATGACTTCATCCGGAAACTCGCGCAGCAGAACACCGGCTGCTTTTTGAGATACATCTACTGTATGGTTGAGGCTGCTTCCCAGCAGCACGCGCGTTTGAACAGCGAAGTCACCCTCTTCCAACGTGGGCAAAAACTCTCCACCCATTGAAAAGAAGATTGCACCGGCTACGGCTACAAAACCAATGGAGAGTGCCACCACTGTTTTTTTGAATTGTAAGCAAAACCGGAGCACCGGTGAATACAGACTATACAGGAAAGCCATCAGTTTGTCTGAGATCTTTAGTGAGGAAATTTTTCCCCGGCCAAGGAAAAGTGAGCTGGCCACCGGCACATACGTGAGGGACAAAAGGAAAGCACCCCCGATGGCAAATGCTACCGTTTCGGCCATGGGCCGGAACATTTTACCTTCAATGCCAACAAGTGTCAGTAGCGGCAGATACACGATGAGGATAATCATTTCACCAAAAGCTGCCGAGGTGAGAATCTGTGACCCGGATTTGTAGACTTCGTTATCCATCTCGGCTTGCGTAAGTCGTTGCACGGACTTGCGAAGGCCGAGGTGGTGCATGGTGGCTTCCACTATAATCACCGCGCCATCCACGATCAGGCCAAAGTCGATAGCACCCAGGCTCATCAGGTTGCCGGAGACTCCGAACGTTTGCATCATGCCGATGGCGAACAGAAGCGAAAGGGGAATTACAGACGCCACAATTAATCCTGCCCGTAGGTTTCCCAGGAATAACACGAGAATAAAAATGACAATCAGCGCTCCCTCCGTCAGGTTTTTTTCCACCGTGTTGATAGCGCGCGTGACCAGCTGGCTCCGATCAAGGAAGGGTTCAATGGTTACTCCCTCTGGCAGGTTCTTCTCAATTTGTCGGATGCGTTCTTTCACCCGGTTCACAACCGCGCTTGAGTTGTCGCCTTTCAGCATCATGGTTACCGCACCCACCACCTCACCTTCGTTGTTGTAGGCCATTGCCCCGTAGCGTACAGCATGGCCCATGCGCACCTCGGCTACATCGCGCAAAAGTATGGGCATACCTTCAGTGGTTGATTTCACCAGGATGGATTTCAGATCATCGACAGAGCCGACCAATCCTTCGCTGCGAATGAAAAACGATTGCGGCATGCGCTCGATGTAGGCGCCACCGGTGTTTTGGTTGTTCTTACGGAGCGCTTCGAGCACCTCGGTCAGGCTAATGCTGTAGCTCCGGAGTTTATCCGGGTCTATGGCGATTTCATACTCCTTCAGGTAGCCTCCAAAACTGGCCACATCGGCCACACCCGGTGTACCCAACAGTTGTCTGCGAACAATCCAATCCTGAATTGTACGCAGCTCCATAGCGGAGTAACGGCTTTCGTACCCCTTTTTTGGCCGCAATACATACTGATAAATCTCGCCAAGCCCGGTGGTTACCGGAGCAAGCTCAGGGTTGCCGATGCCGGCTGGTATCGACTCCTTGGCAATCACGAGTCGTTCATTTACCTGCTGCCTTGCCCAGTACACATCAACATGCTCGTGAAAAACGAGTGTGACAAGCGAGAGGCCTGAGCGCGAAAAGCTCCGCATGTGGTCGAGTCCCGGAATCGTGGCCATTGTTTGCTCCACCGGGAAGGTGACGAGCCGCTCAATGTCAAGGGCCGATTGCGATCCGGCCACGGTGATAATCTGCACCTGGTTGTCGGTAATGTCGGGCACCGCATCAATCGGTAGCCGGGTAAACGAGTAAACTCCCCACACGATGAGGCCGAGCACGAGCAGGCCGATAACCAGTTTGTGGCGAATGGAATACAGAATGATATGATCAATCATAAAAAGTAGGTCCTAGAAAATGGAAGAAGGCCATCACCGGTCAGGCGAAGGCAGAAAAAAGAATACTACGACTCAGGCGCGGGGTGGCTGCCAGATATCCGCCCGATAAAAATTGAGCGGCAGGTTTAGCTCCAAGAACTGATAGGAGTGGGAGACCGCAATTGAGGCAGGTTGTGCGATTTGGAAGGTTGGCAGAATCGCCATTACCACGGAGGTCAAACAGGAATCATGCTGCTTAAAGGGCAACTCCATGTCGCGCTCGTCATGGGCTTCAGTTTCAAGATAGTGGAGGGCAATAAACTGGCCGAATGACGTTGACAGCCCATTGGAATTGTGCTCAAAATAGTGGGAAACCAGAATCGGAAGGCGCCAGAGCTCATGCAGTTCTGTACCCGACATCAGATGCAGGCAAAGCAGAACCATGGCGACTGATTTTTTCACGTCATAAAGCTACACCATAACTTTCAAAATGGAAAGTTTCCGGTCCTGCCAGACAATGCGTTTAAGTGCTTGTTGGATGATATCAATCAGGTTGTTTAGTTTTGCAGTTGAAAATGAGCCATTTATTTTCATTTCTTCGACTTGTAAGCCGCCCGCTCTGCCTGGTGTTGGGTGTTTACCTTTTTAACTTCAGCATCGACTCGCGCGATTCACAACCGGATTCAATTGCAGAGGATCTTGCGATAAATGACATTGAGAGCGTTTATGAGTTTATCTTAGAAGGCCTGGTTGGCCTCGACAATGCTGTGGCCGAGAGCGAAGAGCGAGATCAGGATGATGGTGGTGCCTTCGACAACAAGAAATTTTATCCATCAGTTTTGCAGTCATGGATTTCGGCATTATGGCCGGTTTCGCCCGTTCTTGATCATGCTTGTCACGCGCCAGGCAATCCCGCAGTTATTTTTATTGAAGTAGACGGCCCGCCTCCTCGGGTTTAAAAACAGTTTTTTCTTCCCCGGCATTCCACCGGAAGTCTTCAACCTTCAACTAATTCTTTTATGACACTCTATTTAAAGGGTGTTAGCGGCTATTTTAAATGGTTGCTAATACTGTTTGCAGGCTTAGCACACATGCGCTGCACTACCCCACCCAATGAAACCTATGTGGTAGAGGAGTATCCGGTGATGTCTCCTATTGTGAAGGACACCATGTATGTTCGGGAGTACGTTGCCGACATTCAGTCAGTGGAGCATACTGAGATACGGGCCAAAGTTGGCGGCTACCTAGAAGCTATTCACGTTGATGAAGGGCGGTACGTGAAGGCTGGTCAGTTATTATTTACGATTAGTCGTAAGCAGTATGAACAGGAAGTACTGAAGACCAACGCTGCGGTAGCCAGTGCCGATGCTGAAATAAAGGCAGGGGAGGTTGAGCTCAACAATACACAGTCCCTTGTACAGAAGAACATCGTGTCAAACAGTGAATTGGAGCTTGCTCATGCCCGTTTGGAAGCCCTTCGTGCCCGCAAGGCGGAAGCCGAAGCGCTTGAAGCAAGCGCGCGACTTGACCTGTCCTATGCCCAGATTCGGGCACCGTTTTCAGGTTACCTGAACAGGATACCAAATAAAGTCGGGAGTTTAATCGAACAGGGGACTTTGCTTACAAGTATATCCAATAACATGGAGATGCTTGTGTATTTCAATGTTTCTGAGAAGGAATATTTGGATTACGTCACATCCGCAGACGGGCCCCAATTAAACGAAGTGAAGCTTCAATTGGCGAATGGCCAGTTCTATCCACTGGCCGGTAAGGTGGAGACAGTTGAGACGGAGATCGAGCGGAGTACGGGAAGTGTCGCATTTAGGGCCCGATTTCCGAATCCGAATCAATTACTTAAGCATGGGAGCAGTGGAAAGATTCTTGTTGCAACCGAACTACAGCAGGCCATGCTGGTGCCACAGAAATCAACATTTGAGATACAGGAAAATCTTTATGTTTTTGTTGTAGGCGAGGACAGCCGTGTCGCGATGCGAAAGATTATTCCGAGTGTGTTCCTCTCCCGCTACTACGTGATTTCATCCGGTCTTTTGCCGACTGACCGTTTCATTTTTGAAGGTGTGCAACGCGTTCGCCCTGGGGACACGATTAAGGTAAGCAACTCGGTTCGATAATGTGATATCGCCATGACAGCCAAGTTTATTCATCGACCGGTTTTATCGATTGTAATATCGGTGATTATTGTTCTGCTCGGTACAATTTCCCTGATCCGAATGCCTCGGGCCTTGTTTCCAGGTATAGCGCCACCGGAGGTAAACGTGACCGTGGAGTACACCGGTGCCAATGCGGAGACTGTAACCAAAGCAGCCGTTGTTCCTCTGGAGCGCGCCATTAACGGTGTGCCCGGTATGAAGTACATGAGCAGTGACGCGGGTAATGACGGAGTGGGAGTAGTGCAAATTCTATTTGAGATCGGGACAGATCCGGATGTAGCGGCAGTGAATGTGCAGAACCGGGTTGGATCTGTAATGGGCGAACTACCTCCAGAGGTTACCCGAAACGGAGTGAAGATTGCCAAGGAGGAGAATGCGATGCTCATGTTCCTGAATATCTACTCAACAGACACTACGCTTCAGGAGAGGTTTCTGTACAATTTTGTTGATATCAATCTATTGCCTGAGATTAAACGCATCAAGGGCGTGGGCTATGCCTCGATGCTTGGGGCCAAGCAGTATGCCATGAGAATCTGGCTTAAGCCAGACAAAATGTTAGCCTATCGAGTCGGTGTTGATGATGTGTTGCAAGCGCTTGAAGAGCATAACGTGGAAGCTGCGCCCGGTAAGCTAGGGGAGAGTTCGGACCGACAAGCACAGGCGTTGCAATACACGGTACGCTACACCGGGAAGTTTACCACACCGGAGCAGTACGAGAATATTCCGCTGCGGGCAGAGGAAACCGGACGCATACTGAAAATTCAGGATGTGGCTGATGTGGAGTTTGGTACAACGTATTTTGACGTTGAGTCAAAGTTGGATGGGCGGCCTTCCGCAGCCATACTGTTGAAGCAGTTGCCAGGCTCGAATGCAAGTGAAGTAATTGCTCAGGTAAAAAAGCGAATTGAGGAGTTGAAGACCTCGGTGTTTTTGCCTGGGATGGAGTACCGGGTTAGTTATGACGTGTCGCGCTTCCTAGAAGCCTCAATTGCCGAAGTGATAAAGACGCTGATTGAAGCGTTTGTATTGGTTGCGCTGGTTGTATTCCTTTTTCTTCAGGACTGGCGGTCCACTCTGATTCCGGCATTGGCAGTTCCCGTATCATTGATTGGAACCTTTTTCTTCATTCAATTTCTCGGATTTTCATTAAACCTCGTCACCTTATTTGCGTTGGTGCTGGCCATTGGTATTGTTGTCGATAACGCCATCGTGGTAGTGGAGGCTGTGCATGCCAAAATGGAACATTCCCGGATTACCCCTCGAAAGGCAACTGAGCTGGCTATGCGTGAAATCAGTGGTGCGATCATTGCCATCACGCTAGTAATGTCAGCCGTTTTTGTTCCGGTGGCGTTCATCAGTGGCCCCTCAGGCATTTTTTATCGCCAGTTTTCGTTGACTCTCGCCATCTCAATTGTATTGTCAGGTGTTGTGGCCCTCACGCTAACCCCCGCTCTTTGCGCTGTCATTCTTCGCAATCATCACGGGCAGCCGAAACCCGCAAATGCGTTGACCCGGTTTTTGACTTCTTTCAATCACCGGTATCAGCAAGCCGAAAGCCGATATGGATTGGTATTGCAGCAAGTCATCAACCGGAGAACCGTCACATTCGGTTCCTTGTTGCTCTTTTGTGGGTTAACCGGGTGGTTTGGCTTTGTGCTGCCTACCGGGTTCATCCCGAACGAAGATCAAGGAACCTTTTACGCGAGCGTCACGACACCATCCGGTGCTACGCTGGAGCGAACGAAAGATGTTGTTAACGCCATTCAACGGGCGGGGGCCGGTATTGGCGAGATTGAAAGCATATCCACGCTCGCTGGAACAAATATTTTATCGGACGGAACAGGCGCTACCTACGGAACGGTACTTGTGAACCTTAAACCTTGGAGCGAGCGCGAGCGACAAGTAGCTGATGTAATAGAGGCATTGGAGAGGCAAACCGCGCACATTAAAGATGCCCAGATCGAGTTCTTTCCACCGCCCCCGGTGCCGGGTTATGGTAATGCAAGTGGTTTTGAATTGCGCTTGCTCGATAAGACGGGAAGCGGAGACTTGAAAAAGATGGAGGGCGTAGTCAATCAATTTGTTGAAGACCTCAGAAAACAGCCAGAGGTTGCGAGCGCCTTCACCATATTTGATGCCAGCTTTCCACAGTACCTCGTTCAAATTGATCTGGACAAGGCAGCGCAGAAGGGTGTTACAGTGAATGCCACGATGAGCACGCTGCAAACTCTTTTGGGTAGCGAGTATGCAACCAATTTTATTCGTTTCGGGCAAATGTATCGCGTAATGGTTCAAGCCCTGCCAGAATACAGGGCCCTGCCAGAAGATCTTCTCCACCTCTATGTTAAGAATAATCGCGGAGAGATGGTTCCGCTCTCTTCGTTTATCACGATACAGAAAACATATGGTGTTGATCAATTGACTCGTTACAATATGTTTCCCTCAGCTGAGTTGAACGGAGAGGGCAAACAGGGCATTAGCAGTGGCACCGTGTTGAAGGCAGTACAGCGAACCGCCATAGAGAAACTACCCCGGGGGTATGAAATCGATTGGGCCGGTATATCGAGGGATGAGATCAATGCAGGAAGCGAAGGTGTGGTGATTTTTCTGTTGTGTCTGGTGTTTGTATACCTCCTATTATCTGCTCAATACGAAAGTTTTCTGCTTCCATTGCCCGTCATACTCTCATTACCTACCGGGATTTTTGGTGCGTTTCTCTTTCTCGCGATGACCGGGCTTGAGAATAATATTTACGCTCAGGTGGCCATAGTAATGCTGATTGGTTTATTGGGTAAGAATGCCATTCTGATCGTGGAGTTTGCTTCGTTGAGGCAACGCGAGGGAAGAGCTCCTTGGCAGGCGGCAATTGAGGGTGCGCGGGTTCGCCTTCGTCCTATCCTCATGACATCCTTTGCGTTTATCGCAGCCCTCTTGCCGCTTGTTTTCGCTACGGGTGCCGGTGCGGTGGGCAACCGCACCATTGGCACCGCAGCGGCTGGTGGCATGCTGTTGGGGACTTTACTCGGAGTACTTTTGGTGCCTGGCCTTTACGTTGTATTTGCCGCTTTAGCCGGCCGACATAAGTTAACCGACAAACAGACAGATTTGCCGTACACCGAATCCATTTGATAACTATGCGATTGGTATTGATCATTATTTCGCTTGGAATTGCCATTGTGCTTTTGGGATGCCGAATTGCACAGCCGAGTGTTCCGCCACACGATATTCAAATTCCGCAGAGCTATTTAAGCCATGAAGTTCCGTCAGACTCGTTGAGTTTGGCTGCGCAACCCTGGCAGGTTTTTATTGCAGACTCAACCTTACGCGCACTCATTGACTCCGCAGTGAATAGTAATTTTGATGCGCGTATCGGCTTACAGCGCATTGAACAGGCTCGGGCATCTCTGATTGGGGCTAAAGGACAGCTTCTCCCGGTAGTTTCTGCGGGAGGAATGAGCGCCATCCGCAGGTTTGGGTTGTATACCATGGATGGTGCAGGCAATGCGACCACAGACATTCGTCCTGGTGAAACTGTGCCTACTAACCTGCCCGACTACTTTGTAGGATTACAAAGTAGCTGGGAGGTCGACATATCCGGCAAACTAAGAAACCAAAAACGAAGTGCAGCAGCCCGCGTACTTGCTTCAGAAGCAGGTCGCCAATGGGTAGTGACGAATTTGGTTGCCGAAATTGCCACGACCTACTATGAATTGCTGGCGCTTGATCTGGAATTAGAAATCATCACGGCTACGGTAGAACTTCAGGAGGATGCCCTTCGAGTAGTAACGATTCAAAAAGAGAACGCAGTCGCCAATGAGCTTGTGGTGAACCAGTTTCAGGCACAATTACTAAATACTCGTGCACTTGAAATTGAGACCCGACAATTCATTGTAGAGAGTGAAAACAGGATTAACTTGTTGTTAGGCCGGTTTCCGCAACCAATCAAACGTAATCCAGCCGTGCTTGAACAGCAGATTCAGACATTTGTGGCAACTGGAGTCCCGGCTCAACTACTGCAACACCGCCCGGACTTGCGAGCTGCCGAATTTGAACTGGTCGCAGCAAAAGCAGATCTACGAGCTGCACGAGCATCTTTTTTTCCCTCGCTGAATATAACAGCTGGTGCTGGTTTTCAGGCATATCGCACGGATTTGCTGTTTCAAACACCCGAGTCGATTGCGTTTAGTGTCCTCGGAGGTCTTTGGGCTCCATTGCTCAACCGAAGTGCCATTCAAGCGAGGTTCAAAGGTGCAAATGCCTATCAGACGGAAGCGTTGCTCGACTACCAACAGAACATTGTAGTGGCGTATACCGAAGTATTTAACGAACTTTCAAGGTACGCGAATCTAGGACGAATGTATGCCCAAAAGGAACAAGAGGCGCAGGTGCTGACTCGCGCAATTACCACGGCCCATGAATTGTATCGAACGGGCCGTGCCAACTACCTCGAAGTGCTGCTGACCCAACAGAATGCATTGGAAGCGCGTGTCGATTTAGTAGAGGCACGCAAGAAACAATACCAAAGCCTGACTCGAATCTATCGGTCGTTGGGCGGGGGCTGGCGGTGATAAGTCGGAACGTCAACAAACTAAACAGTATATGGGTGGTAATGGGGTTGAAATCATAATCGTGCTTGGTTTAATTCTCGTTAACGGGCTTTTTTCCATGTCGGAGATGGCATTAGTGTCATCCAAGAAGGTACGGCTTGAATCTGCCGCCCGCACGGGTTCCAAGGGCGCGCGTGCAGCACTCAAGTTGTACCTTTCACCGACTTATTTTCTGTCAACCGTGCAGATCGGGATTACCGTGATAGGTTTGTTGACTGGTATTTTTAGCGGTGAGAATCTAACGGATGACCTTGAGGTTTATCTCACGACCATTCCCTGGATTGAACCTGTTGCTGATGAATTGGCGATTGCACTCGTGTTAATAATGGTTACTTTTTTTTCGCTTGTCCTAGGTGAGCTGATCCCCAAGCAAATCGGGTTGTCAAGGCCAGAAACGATCTCGCGCCTGATGGCAACGCCCATGACGCTTCTTTCGAGAATCACGTTTCCTTTTGTTTGGTTGCTCACAAACACCTCTGACCTATTGCTTAGGCTTTTTGGGCTGAAAAAGAGCCGGGATAACAGTATTACGGAAGAAGAAATTAAGGCGATTATTCAGGAAGGCGCACAGGGAGGCGAGGTTCAAAAAATCGAGCAAGATATTGTGGAACGCGTGTTTGCCCTGGGCGATCGCAAGATCAGCTCGCTAATGACCACCCGTGGTGATTTGGTGTTTCTTGATTTGACTGATGACCCGAAGGTGATTCGCGAGACCGTTAAACGCGACCTGCATCGGATCTACCCTGTTTATGAGCACGACAAAGACCAGTTGGCGGGTATTATTTCGCTGAAAGAGCTTTATGCCCATGACCTCGAGCCCGGATTCAAATTGCGTAACCACCTCAAGCCGGCCAGCTACCTCGATGAATCCACATCGGCCTACAAAGCGTTAGAGCACTTTAAAGCTTCAAAGACGCATTACGCACTGGTGACTAACGAATATGGAATTGTACTGGGCATCGTAACGATGGATGATATCCTTAAAGCACTGGTGGGCGATGTATCGGAGTTCTATTCGGAGGAGTTCCCGCTCACACAGCGGCAGGATGGGTCGTGGTTGGTAGACGGTCAGTATCCGCTGGCTGAGTTCGCGCAGCAGTTCAAGATCGAGAACCCGGATGAAGCAGAGAGCGTTAACACGGTCGCTGGCCTTATTCTGCATCACCTTAACCATATCCCCCGCACAGGTGAAAGAGTTTTATGGAGAGGACTTCAGTTGGAAGTGCTGGACATGGACGGAGTCAAAATTGATAAGATTCTCGTTAAGTCGCTCCAATAAATGCAACAATGTTGCAAATATGATTTTTTTTCTATTTTTGTGCGGGTTAGATCAAAGATAGGAGAGAAGGGGCCGGGGCGCGCCAGTTGGGTTTGGGAGATTCGTCTGCGTGCATCCAGCGGTTAATACTGCAAGGCCACCTCTTCACTTAACGCGTATGATAAAAAGCTCGGTTACGGCTGGTTTGGTGATCTTATTTACCTCGGTTGTTGCGCAGCAATCTCCGGAGGACGGCTGGGCGACTTTTGCGCGGGTGGCGTTTAAATCCACCTTCTTCAAAGAGTATGATGAGTATTACCTGGTGCCCAATTTCGATACATCCATTCGGGCCAGGGAAGGAACGGAGGTGGTCATCCGGGGTCACTATATGCCTTTCGAATTGCCCGACAATGCGTTGATTGTATCCAAGTATCCATATGCAGCGTGTTTTTTCTGTGGAGGTGCGGGCCCGGAGTCGGTGGCTGAAGTCTATCTCACCAGCAAGCCACCCAAACTAAAGGTTGATCAGGTGATTGTAGTAAGAGGCAAGCTGCGATTAAACAATACCGATATCAATCATATGAATTTCATTCTCGAAGAGGCGGAAATAGTCAAATAACGATATGCGTTTTTTTATAGGAGTGTGTGCTCTGGCATGTATGCTCGGTTGTCGGCCGGATCAGGATAAAAAGACGCTCGACCGTGCATTTGCCATTCATCAGGAAGCGATGGTTGTTGCGGAAGAGATCGAACAACAACTCAAGGCCTATGCCGGGCAGGCCTCCACCGCACCGAACCCGGATTCCGTTCGGGTCTGGATAGCAGAATTGGAAGAATGGGAGAAAAACGTGGTAGAGGTATCCGGTTATGAGCATGAGCATCATCATCATCACGATGGAGAACATCATCATGCGCCCGCGCCAGATGTTAGTGCCGGTGAAATGCTGGACATTCAGCGGGAGATGAGGACACGAATTGAAGCCTTACGACTACGCATTCAACGTCAACAGTAAGTCATGCAAAATATCTTCAAGAGGAATTTCAAGAAACTCCCCGTTACTGTGCTAAGCGGTTTTTTGGGAACCGGCAAGACCACCCTGCTCAATCACGTACTTAATAACCGGGAAGGTCTTCGTGTTGCGCTTATCGTTAATGACATGAGCGAAGTGAATATTGATGCACAATGGGTAAGGAATGAAGTGAAACTAAGCCGCACGGAGGAAAAGCTGGTGGAGCTCAGCAACGGCTGTATCTGCTGTACATTGCGCGAAGATTTGATCAACGAGGTAAAGAAACTGGCCCGACAAAACAAATTCGACTATTTGTTGATTGAGAGTACGGGAATCTCTGAGCCAATCCCCGTAGCGCAGACATTCAGCTTTGTTACGGGCGAGGACCTGTATGACCTCACGCAGATTACCCGACTTGATACGATGGTAACGGTAGTCGATGCCCTGAATTTTTTCAAAGATTTTGGAAGCGCCGATACCCTCCAACGAAGGAATCTTACGGATGATGCGGAAGACAAGCGGACCATAGTGAATCTGCTAACCGATCAGGTTGAGTTTGCCAATGTTATTGTCCTCAACAAAACCGATTTGGTTTCCGAGACCGATTTGCAGTTTCTGGAAGCTACGCTCCGGAAGCTGAATCCGGAAGCCCGGTTGATTAAATCAACATTTGGCCGTGTATCACCGCGTGAAATTCTCAACACCGGTACATTCGACTATGGGAAGGCATCGCAATCGGCTGGTTGGATAAAAGAACTCAATGGCGTTCATACCCCGGAGACGGAGGAATACGGCATCAACTCATTTGTTTTTCGTGATCATCGGCCGTTTCACCCGCAACGCCTGTGGGATTTTATTCAGTCGGATTTCCCAACCAACATCATTCGAAGCAAAGGTATTTTCTGGCTTGCTTCGCGCCCTGATCATGCCCTGTTGTGGGGTCAGGCGGGCGGCTCCACCCAGGCTGAAATTTACGGCAAATGGTGGGCATCGGTTCCGGAAGCCGACCGCAAGAAGAGCCGTGATTTTTTGATCAACCAGAAGGAACTGCAAAAGAAATGGAGCTCCGAATGGGGCGACCGGCTCAATGAATTGGTTTTCATCGGGCACGCGCTGGATCAAACCCTCGTCTCGGCCAGGCTGCAGGCCTGCTTACTCACTGAAACCGAGATTTTTGATTTCAAGTCGGGCAGCCACTTTGTTGATCATTGGCCGCTTTAAAATTCGACCGCAGACGCTGGTCTGCGTTTTATCAGCATGTAGTTCTGCTTCCGGGTCTTCCAATGGTAGCCGAGCGAAAAAGGTAGCGGCTCAGCCTGTTGTGCGCGGTACAATGAGTCGAGTGCTGCTTGGTAAACCTCATCTCCAAATGACTGTACCGGCTTAACATATTCGCCAAAAAGCGATACCTGATACTCTATCCGTTGTTCGAACGCGTGAAAGGGAATGCCGGTGTCGTCCTGCAGAATGGCATCTGATGATTGCAGCAACAGTTCGCGGACATGCGTGAAGTCCTTTGTATGCATCAGGTAGGAGGCCGATTTGACAAACGTGTTGTAAGGCGAGCGGCCGGCTAGAAATTTCAGAAACTCCGGCCGATCGCGCAGGCCTGCGTTCGACAGGCTTATGCTGAAGTAATAGAGCGTCTTGTAACGGCCTGCGGCAGGCTGGTACAGCTCTAATTTCACAGCCGGAGTGCGGTGCCAATGAAGTTGCGAGAAGTCAACCGGTTGCTCGCGATGTAGTGAATCCAGGTAGATGAACTCCTGCCCGATAATATCAAAGCCTTCGCGCACGCAGAAGAAGTACAAGAGCGGCAGCACGCCCTGGATTTGCTTCATATCCTTGCGCATATGGCTGGTGATGAAGTAGCTCTTGCCAAAAACATCGCGAAGTGATACGGTCAGGCTGTCGAATAGTTTCTCACGATCGTCTGGCAGCAGGGTATCCAGCCGCGGCAGTTCCACGATCGGTTCGAGGGCGGCCAGTATGTATTCGTCAGCATCAGGAAATAGCCGGTGCATGTGCACAAAGTCGGGACCTGAGAACGGATAGAATACGGTTTGGGAGTCGCGGTAGGCCGGGGAAAGTGCCTCGCGCTGCCAGTTGCTCATGGGGCGCAAGCGCAGGCTATCCATCAGTTCCCAGTTTAGTTTCATGGCGTAGTGAAAATCAAGCCATGCATCCTCCTGTTCCAGAAACCGGTAGCTGTTGGAATCATACTGGGGTAGGCCCGCTACAAATCGACTTAGCCGCAATACGGCCGAGTCGACCCGTTGTAGGTTCGGCCCGGGATCAAGTTCCGTCAGTGTGTCCGCGCTTACTAGCTGAACAAGCGAGTCGGGTGCAGGCAAAGGAGGTTCCTCACGCGGGGGGCGACAGGCAATCACCACAGAGAGAATACCAATGACCAGAAATGATCTCATTTTTTTCGCGATACCATTACGTAAAGGAGCAACCCGGGCACCAGGCTGCCAATTACATAATAAAGAATAAAGGACTGTGTTGAGAATACGAAATACATCATCCAACCCGTGGCAAGCGTGAACAGCACAATGGGTACAGGGAAGAAGGGCATTGAAAACGGCCGTTCTTCACGTGCGTATTTTTTTCGAATCGAGAATGCGGTCCACACGGCAAGCATCGAAAACATGGAGAGTGAGACCGAAATGTAGCTGATGATTTCGGTAAAGGAGCTGACCAGAATCAGAAAGATGGCCCAACCGGATTGCAGCACGATGGCAACAACCGGCATGTCAAACCGGTTTTTTCGTGCCAGCGTATCCAGCATCGGATAGTCGCGGCCCATCGCCTCCATTACCCTGGGCCCGGCCACGGTCATGGCGCTGAGCGTGGAGAGCAGTGCAAAACTGAAAAGGCCGGCAAATACCTGCCCGGCCGTGGATCCAAAAAGTTTGAAGGCGACAACATTGCCGATATCATTTTGTCCGCGCAACTCATCAAAACCACCAACGGCAAGAAATACCGCGTTTAGTGTCATATAAATCATAATCACGGTTAACGTGCCGGTTAACAGGGCCCTCGGCAGGTTGCGGCCCGGGTTTTCCAGATTGCCCGCGATGTACGAGGCTGCGTTCCATCCTGTGTAGGCGTACACGACAAATACAAGTGACATTGCAAAGCCGGCCGAAAAAATCAAGTCGAGGTCGTGTGCTTGCGGAGTAAAGCTTACGCCTTCCGGTGCCGGGTAATCAACGAAAAAAGGAGCGATGCAAAAAAAGGCGATTAATGAAATCTTGAGTGACGTGAGCAGATTTTGTGCGATGCCACCAGTGCGCACCCCGAACCAATGGATGGCGGTGACTGCGATCACGGCCACAACAGCAATGAGTTTCACCGGTGCGCCCGTTAACTTGGTGGCATACTCCCCGATAGCGATCGCCACAGCGGAAATGGCTCCGGCAAATCCGGCTATAAAGCTCGTCCAGCCGGCCAGAAATCCCAGCGATGGGCTGGCCAGTTCTGTTAGCATCGTGTACTCGCCACCTGATTTTTTCAGGGTGGAAGCAATCTCGGCATAGGCTAGCGCCCCGCTGAGGGCCACCACACCACCTACCAGCCACAAAACTAAAATGACGAAGCCGGACGGCAGAGGTCCTACCTGGTAGCCCAACGAGGTGAAAACCCCGGTGCCCACCATGTTGGCCATGACCAACGCAGTGGCTACCGTTAGTGAATAATTTTTAGTGCTGGACAAATGAAATCAGTCGACTGAAATGGGGGCGTGGGCGGTTTGTACACCGCTGGCTGCGCCTTCATACCCCAGCACCTTCATCATGCTGTCGCTGCTTTGTTCGGGCGCGAATAGCTCAGTCGTAATCTCGCCATCCTCATTGCGGTTGATGAGCACATGGCGGGGTGCCGGAATCAGGCAGTGCTGAATGCCACCGTAGCCACCCAGAGATTCCTGGTAAGCACCTGTATGGAAGAAGCCAATGTACAGCGGCTCATCATCGGTGATCATGGGGAGAAAAACTTCGCCTGTGTGGGCTTCCGAGTTGTAGTAATCGTGGCTGTCGCACGTGAGCCCACCGATATTCACTTTGTGATACGGGTCATCCCAACGGTTCACTGACAATAAAATATACTTCTGGTTCAGGCCCCAAACATCCGGCAGGTGGGTAATGAATGAACCATCAATCATGTACCAAAGCTCTTTGTCGTTTTGAAGCTTCTGGTCGACTACAGAATAGAGCGTGGCCCCGCTTTCGCCCACGGTAAAGCTGCCAAACTCGGTGAAGATATTGGGCACCGGCACATTGTTCTTCTCGCAAATCCACTTGATGTTTTCCACGATTTGCTCGATCATGTATTTATAGTCGTAGTGGAATGTGAGGGATGTCTTGATCGGAAATCCACCTCCGATGTCAATCGAGTCGAGTGTGTCGCAGATTTTTTTCAGTTCGCAATACTTGAAGATGAAGCGGCTAAGCTCACTCCAGTAGTAGGCTGTGTCTTTAATGCCCGTGTTGATGAAAAAATGCAGCATCTTAAGGGAGGCTTTGCTGCTCGGCTGAATTTTTTCTTTGTAGAGCGTAGTGATGTCGCTGTAGCGGATGCCCAGTCGCGAAGTATAGAATTCAAATTTAGGTTCCTCATCGGCCGCCACCCGAATGCCCACCTGGTAGGGAACATTTACATTCTTCTCGTAGGTGTCAATCTCGCTCAGGTTATCGAGAATGGGTACACAATTAAAGCCATCGTTGAGCAGGCCGGTGATGTACTCGCGGTACTGTGGCATCTTAAAGCCGTTGCACAGGATGTGCGTTTGCTTCGAAATCTTGCCGCGCTCATACAACGAACGAACAATCGGAATATCAAAGGCCGATGATGTTTCAATGTGCACATCGTTGCGCAGGGCTTCCTCCAGCACGAAGTCGAAGTGTGAGGATTTGGTACAATAACAGTAGGTGTAGGAGCCATTGTACTTAAATCGCTCCATCGCATTTTTGAACGTGGCTTGCGCGAAGCGGATATTTTCGCTGATGCGGGGCAGGTAGGTCACCTTCAGGGGCGTGCCATACTGCTTGATGATGTCCATCAGGGGTACATCATTGAATAGCAACTCGTGGTCGCGTACCTTGAATTCGCGCTGTGGAAATTCAAATGTCTGTTCAATCAACTCGCGATAGCTCTTCATCTCGGCAATGTGGTCAGTTAGAGGTTGTGGTACGCCTGAAAAACAAGCAGCAATATTCACATAATTTTGCCATCTTTGCAAAGAATTGCCCCAGGGTGATGTTGAACCAACCTCCACATTTTCAAGCTGTTGTTAGCTCTGCCGGTATGGCCGGGTGGCCCGACTTATAAGTTTCGGCCTGCGAGGTTTTTTCGTTGCAAGGTTCAGTCAGTTTTTTTTCATCCGAGTCAAAGTCGCTATTGTTTATGAAAGAGTTAAAAATCATCGAGGTTAAGTCGGAGATCGGGGCCGGTACCCGCGGGGCCAGCCTGGGCGTGGAGGCGATTAAGATCGCCAGCCTTGATTTAAAATCAGACTTTTTCAAACAGCACGAGTCCATTGAGGTCGAACACGTAAACGAGCTGCTGTTCGATGGCGCCAAGCATGCCTATGCCAAGTTCATTGACGGTGTGCTGATTATGGAAGAGCGCGTGTGCCTGGAAGTTTATGAGCAGTTGTTTGATGATTTTTTCCCGCTGATTATTTCAGGCGACCACAGCACGGCCTTCGGTACGATCGCGGGCATCCGCAAAGCATATCCCAAAAAACGCCTGGGTGTAGTTTGGATAGACGCTCATGCCGACATCCACACACCCTACACCACCCCCTCTGGCAATATGCACGGCATGCCGCTGGCGATGGCGTGCGGCATGGACAACCTTGAATGCAAAGTGAACGACCCGCGTGGCGAAACCATCGAGTACTGGGAGGAGCTGAAGATCGTGGGCGGACCCAGCCCGAAGATTCAGCCGGAAAATATTGTTTATGTAGCCGTTCGGGATTTTGAAAAGCCGGAGAATTACCTGATCAACACACACAACATCAACTTCATCGAAACGGAGGACGTGAAGCGGGCCGGCCCTGAAACCACGGCTGCCCGCATTTTGGCGATGTTGGCCCATTGCGAACTGATTTACATCTCATTTGATGTTGATAGTATTGACAGTCGTGTGTCGACCGGCACGGGTACCCCGGTGCCCAACGGCCTTACGGTAGATGAAGCCAAACGGCTGAGTGCAGAACTCGCGAAAGATCCGAAAGTATGCGCCTGGGAAATTGTTGAAGTTAACCCCACGCTTGATACGGAAAACCGCATGGCGGAGAGCGCCTTCGAAA
>JBKCJM010000104.1:0-3493 GCA_046301755.1 Cyclobacteriaceae bacterium | reverse complement strand
CGACCGGCCGGTGCTCGCGGAGTAGTTTTTCTCCCGGTGTTGATTTTTTTCAAAGTTTCGCGTACGGCTATTGCGGGCAATTTTTGTTGCTGTCAGGTCTTTCGACCTGACAGGTATCCGTGCAGATGAAAATCGGCTTTACCTTTATTCATGGCTTTGCGCGGTCGCACCCTTTTTCCCGAAGCAGATTGCTTCTTCGTAACGACTACTTGCTATAAATGGTATCATCTTCTGGCAAGTGATCTGTGCAAAAGAATAGTTTGTGCGAGTATCGACTTCCTTAACGCGAAGTACAAAACTCATGCTTTAGGCTATGTAGTAATGCCCAATCATATTCATTTGATCTTGTTTTTTCCAGAGAAAAATGAGGTGTCTGGTTGGATGAGAGATTTGAAGAAATTCACGGCTGTCCGGATACGCCAGGAAATTGAACGAGTCGGCAACGTAGATCTATTGGAACGACTGAGAATTCCGGAGAGGAAGCAGGTGTTTAAGGTTTGGGAGGATCGATTTGATGATGTGGTTATCTCCGATAGCAAGACGCTGAACATTAAGCTGGACTATATTCATTTCAATCCATTGCAAGAGCATTGGAGGCTGGCTGCGCGGCCTGAGGACTATGAGTTTTCAAGTGCGAAGTATTATGAGTCTGCTGCACAAGGGCCTTGCCAAGTGACCGATTTTCGTGAGTTCTTCTAGTTGATGGTCCGTCAGGTCGAAAGACCTGACGGCAAGAAGGGTTAGAATTTCACGGTGTCCGCGGTTCATTGCGATTGGTAAAAGGCACACACTTTACTCATCACACATTCGGTGCATTTTGGATTGGTCGGCCGGCAGGTTTCGCGTCCCAGAAATGAAATGGCCATGCCCGCTTCACCCCAATCGGCCGGAGCAATGGCCTCCATCAATTGCTTCTCCAGTTTCTTCGGGTCAGTGCCACTGGCTATGCCGAGCCTGGGCGCCACGCGCACCACATGCAGGTCAACAATGATTCCCTCTGCGGGCAGCCCCATTTCACGAAGGATAACATTGGCTGACTTACGCCCGATGCCGGGTAGGGCCGTGAGCGCTTCCAGCGTAGCCGGAATTTTCTTGTTGTCTTTGATTTCGCTGGCGATGGCCATGAGCCAACTCGTTTTGTTGCCAAAATTGCGCACACCTTTTACAAATTGGTGCAATGTTTCTTCGTCCGCTTTTGCCAGCGACTTCATGTCGGGGAATGCGGCAAAGAGGGGAGGCGCTATTTTGTTGATGTGCCGGTCGGAGTCCTGAGCCGAGAGCACTACCATGACGATGAGTTCGTAAAAACTGTTGTAATCCAGCGGATGCTTTTTGCCTTTGTATTTCTTGAGCAAAGGCTGAATGGCTTTTTTCCAGTTTACGTTGGCCATACCGGGTGGTTATTAACTAGAAAGGTATCTAACTTTTTCAACCGATGGCTTGAGGACGGAATTGAGAGAGTTCACTTGCCGAGCTAGTTAACTAACTTAACACGGTTCTTGTTCAGTACAGAGCCGACTTTTCGTAAGGCTTCACGAATGTCGTTTGATATCATTGTTGACAGTTTTCCAGCTCAGGACAATCCAGGCAGGCTCTTGCCGGGTGTCCCTGGCTAATCGCTTGTTATTCAGGACAGCGTAAAAATCCAACAGGTTGAGGGCTGCCGCCAAAGCTTCCTCCTCCGTTAACGCACGGTAAGGTCTTTGATCAATCTCTCCTTTGGTTCGGATATCGGTATAGCAGATTACCTGAGGCATGTGTAAAGGTAAGAATTTATCTGCCATTGAATGTCCAGATCGCATGGTGATGTAAAGGACCAGCTACGGCCAGCGATAGGAGCGGCACCCCGCACCCCGATGGCTTTGTGCGCGGGTTGCGCGCAATCGGGGGAGGAGTAAAGCGGATAGCGCGGTGGCCCCGATCCTTCGGGGCCAGGCCGCCTTGCAAGACGAAGCCTATTGCTTAATTTCGCACCCGTATTTTAACACATCACGTATGAGCCAGACCGGTCCCATCTCTGCCTTTATCGAAAAAAACTACCTCCATTTTAACGCAGCCGCCCTGGTGGATGCAGCCAAAGGCTACCGCAAGCACCTGGCCGAAGGCAAGAAAATGCTGGTGTCGCTGGCCGGAGCGATGAGCACAGGCGAGCTGGGCATCAGCTTTGCCGAAATGATCCGCCAGAATAAAGTCCACATCATCTCGTGCACCGGGGCCAACCTGGAGGAAGATATCATGAATCTGGTGGCGCACTCGCATTACAGACGCATACCGAACTACCGTGACCTGACGCCCGAGCAGGAGTGGGATTTGCTTCAAAATCATTTGAACCGGGTAACCGATACGTGCATTCCTGAAGAAGAGGCCTTCCGCAGGTTGCAGGCGCACCTCTTTAAAGTATGGAAGGATGCGGAAGACAAAGGTGAGCGCTTGTTCCCGCATGAGTTTATGTACCGCATGATCCTCAGTGGCGATCTGAAGCAGTACTATGAAATTGACCCGAAGAACAGTTGGATGATTGCGGCCGCAGAGAAAAATATGCCGATGGTGGTGCCCGGTTGGGAGGACTCTACGATGGGCAACATCTTTGCTTCATATTGCGTAACGGGCGAGTTGAAAGCATCCACCATGAAGAGCGGCATCGAGTATATGGTGTGGCTGGCGGATTGGTATACGAAAAACTCGGGCACGGAAGGCATCGGCTTCTTCCAGATCGGTGGCGGCATTGCCGGAGATTTTCCGATTTGCGTGGTGCCCATGCTGCACCAGGATCTGGAGCGCGATGGTGTTCCGTTCTGGAGCTACTTCTGCCAGATCAGCGACAGCACCACCAGCTACGGATCCTACTCCGGTGCTGTGCCGAATGAAAAAATCACGTGGGGCAAGCTCAGCATCGACACTCCGAAATACATCGTGGAAAGTGATGCCACCATTGTGGCGCCCTTAATCTTTGCCTTTGTGCTGGGGATGTAAGCCATGAACCGCTGGCTTGCGTTGCCGATATTGTTGTGTGCGTTAAGCAGTAAGGCCCAGCCGCGCACGTGGGATACCATACCCAACCTGCCCGCGCACTATGAAAAGCGCGTAGCTGAGTTTCAGGCACAGCCGGTCGTCACGGGTAAGGTGGTATTTCTGGGTAACTCGATAACGGAGGCGGGCAACTGGCGAAAACTGCTGGGCGATTCATCGGTCGTTAACCGTGGCATCTCGGGCGATATTACGTTTGGCGTGCAAAAGCGCTTGCCCGATATCATCGCGCTGAAACCCTCCCGGCTGTTTCTCATGATCGGCATCAACGATTTGTCGAAAGACATTCCCGAGGACGTCATCCTTCAGAACATTCTTTCCATCGTGTATGCCGTGCGCAAAGGATCGCCCAAGACGAAAATATTTGTGCAAAGCCTTTTGCCCGTGAATTCGACCGTGGAAAACTTCCCCACGCGATTCAACAGAGCCGACCGCATCCTGGCTCTGAATGCTCAGTTGTCGCGTT
>JBKCJM010000103.1:0-15739 GCA_046301755.1 Cyclobacteriaceae bacterium | reverse complement strand
GTAATTCCCGACACGGAGCTGTAGTTGGTTTCTGTGGTCGTTACCATTTCCACAACCTCCAACTTGCTTTCCTTGTCAATCAGCATCACCAGTTCCTGATCGCCCGGTATCCACGGCATTTCGGGGTGTGGACCGAACGATCCCTCGTTTCCGATGCCGAGGGTTTCACCGGTTTCGTCAAGGGCAGTTGTGATTTTTTTTCGCAACGTGGTAATGGGGTCATCCACTCGCTCTACTTCTCCCGTGAAGGTACCGAACAGGTCGGTGTTAAAGTCTGGAGCCACCCGCCAGGGCAAGCCAAGGTGAAAAAGCAAGAGCGGGCCAATGACCCGCTCTTTTCCGTGTTGCGTAGCAATGATGGCTGTGCGCCCCGCCCAAATCGAATCAGGTGTGGGTGCCGCAGCCGACATGCTTACTGACCTTGACCCAACGTGAAGCCCGGCTCACCATTGAAGGTGTACAGGTTCTCAGTTTTGATAATCTCAAGTCCGGCATCGTGTACTTGCTTCATGATGCTCATGGCATCTGAATAGGTGGAGGGCTTCAGTTCGGCATTTTTGTAGCGGCAACGCCAGTGGTCCGTGCAAAAGGTTTCGGGGAATCCGTCCGGATACACCTTCACGCCACGGTTGGTAATCATATTGAATACCATATTGCCGGCTTTGAAGTTTTTCACCTGTACGCCCAGTTTGTTGGCGTCACGATCCTTGAAGTTGACAAACACGTCAACGCCAACCAGTTCTTTTTTGCTGGCGACTGTTGGCTTCAGCTTCACCTGTATGGTTTTGCCTACGGCCTTGGAATAATCAACCGCCTTTAACTTGGCCGGCTTTTGGCCAAGGCGCTGAATGACAGCCTGTGCGAATTCCTTGGTTCCTACTTTTTGCTTGCTCACGCTTTCGTCATACACATCGTAGGTGTGGATGCCGTCCTCCAGTGTCTTCAGCCATGCGTTGTGTACTTTTTCGGCCACGGGCGCCTGGTTGATATGAATGAGCATTTGCACGGCTCCCAGCAAAAGGCCCGAAGGGTTGGCCACGTTCTGACCTGCCCTGCGCGGGGCCGAACCGTGAATTGCTTCAAACATGGCAAAGCCTTCGCCAATGTTGGCGGAACCGGCCAAACCCACTGAGCCGGCAATCTGAGCGGCCACATCCGAAAGAATATCGCCATACAAATTCGGCATTACAATCACGTCAAAAGCCTCGGGCGTATCGGCCAGCTTAGCCGCCCCGATATCGACAATCCAATGTTCCTTTTCCAGTTCCGGATATTCGGCTCCGATCTCATCAAACACTTTATGGAACAAGCCGTCTGTCAGCTTCATGATGTTGTCCTTGCTGAAGCACGTCACTTTCTTGCGTCCATATTGACGGGCGTACTCAAATGCATAGCGGACGATTTTTTCAGTACCCGGCCTGCTAATCAGTTTCAAACACTGCACGACTTCATCTGTCTGCTGGTGTTCAATGCCGGCATACAAATCTTCTTCGTTCTCGCGTACGATCACCACGTCCATCACCGGGTGCTTGGTTTGCACAAACGGGTGGTAACTGCTGCACGGGCGCACGTTGGCGAACAAGCCCAGCATCTTTCGCGTAGTTACGTTCAGACTTTTGAAACCACCGCCCTGAGGGGTGGTGATCGGTGCCTTCAGGAAAACTTTTGTCCTGCGCAACGACTCCCACGCGCTGGGATCAATACCGGCCGTGTTTCCGCGGAGGTATACTTTTTCACCGATTTCAATTACTTCAACAGCCAGATCAGCTCCGGCTGCCTGAATGATATCAAGCGTTGCTGCCATGATTTCGGGTCCAATGCCGTCACCATAGGCTACAGTAATAGGTGTTTTTGCCATGTTTCCTGAAAATTATTTGGGCAGTAAAAGTAATACTACTATATTTAAAAACATTACTTTGAATTGATTAAAAAAGGCCTCTTTTGTTGGCTTTTTTTGCCTGAACCTGATAACCGATGAGTTGGCACTTGCAAATTCAGATGAATGACAAGCTCTACCTGCGCGATCCGATGAGCTCGGACCTGGGCAAGCGCATTTTGGCCCACGGATCCAAAATGATTGATCAGCTTGGCTTGGAGGATTTCACATTCAAAAAACTGGCCACCGAACTTCACACCAATGAATCAAGTGTTTACCGGTATTTTGAAAATAAGCACCGTTTGCTGATTTACCTCACCGGCTGGTATTGGCGCTGGCTCGAGTATCTGGTGCTGGAGCGCACGGACCGCCTCAAGTCGCCAGTCGAGAAAATTGATGTGGTACTCAGCGTGCTGATGTTGCGCGAGGGCGAAAACATCAATAGTGGCTCAGGGCTGGATAAGACTGTGCTTCACAACATTGTGATCAAAGAAGGCTCGAAGACGTACCTCACGCATCACGTCACGGACGATAATCAGCAGCAGTTTTTCAAGCCTTATAAAGATCTGTGTGGTCGCATTGCTGCGATCTTTCACGAAATCAATTCTGATTACAAGTTTGCCCGCTCGCTGGCCAGCACAATCATCGAGATGTCTCACTATCAGTACTATTTCATGAATAATCTGCCCTCCCTTACGGACTTTGGGCAAAACAAAGATGTAAGCGAGTTGATGCAATTTCTGAAGAGCCTGGTCTTAAGCAGCCTCGCCACGCGGGTGGAAGCAGCCAGTCGGTAAAGTCAGCATTACCCGTTCCTTTTCTCTATTTTTGCCTCGCAAAAAAAACTGGCGAATGGCAAAATCCGTACGCGTGGGTCTGGTGCAAATGAGCTGCACAGCTAACCCGGACGAAAATCTCAAAAAGGCAATTGACAAAGTGCGCGAGGCCGCTGGCAAAGGTGCACAGATCGTTTGCCTGCAAGAGCTTTTTCGATCACTCTACTTCTGCGATGTGGAGGATTACGAAAACTTTAAGCTGGCGGAAGCCATTCCGGGCCCTTCTACCGAAGCGCTGGGTGCGCTAGCCAAAGAACTGGGCGTAGTGATTATTGCTTCCCTGTTTGAAAGACGTACCCAGGGCATTTACCACAACACGACAGCCGTGCTGGATGCAGATGGAACATACCTGGGCAAGTACCGGAAAATGCATATACCGGACGACCCGGCTTACTATGAAAAATTTTATTTCACGCCCGGTGATCTGGGTTATAAAGTATTCAAAACAAAGTTTGCCACTATCGGAGTATTGATTTGCTGGGATCAATGGTATCCCGAAGGCGCGCGCATTACGGCACTGATGGGCGCTGAGATTCTTTTCTACCCAACCGCGATTGGATGGGCCACGGCACAGGATCAGGCCACCAACACGGAGCAGTATAACGCGTGGCAGACCATTCAGCGCAGCCATGCGGTAGCCAACGGTGTACACGTGGTGAGTGTAAATCGTGTGGGTCTTGAGCAAAACGGAGCGATGAAATTCTGGGGTGGCTCGTTCGTGGCTAACCCGTTTGGCAGTTTGTTGTACCTCGCCTCGCACGATAAGGAAGAAGTGCACGTGCAGGAAATTGACCTGGAAAAAACAGATCGGTATCGCACCCACTGGCCCTTCCTCCGCGACAGGCGTATTGATTCTTACGAGCCCATTTTGAAGCGGTTTATTGATGAACACTAATCGGATTCTGGTTGCCAGTTACCAGTTTCCAGAAACCAGTAACAGATTATGACCCCGAGAGAGCAGGGCTTTTATTTCCCCGCAGAATTTGCGCCTCACGAAGCTACGTGGCTAAGCTGGCCCCATAAGGAAGCGAGTTGGCCGGGCAAGATCGAAACCATCTACCCGATTTATGCGCAGTTCATCAAAGCCGTGGCAGAAGGCGAGCGTGTGCGCATCAACATTACGGATGATGTTATGCAGCAGAAGGCATTGCATCATCTGAACGAGGTAGGGGCGGATCTAAGTCAAATTGAATTCTTTCTTCATCCAACCAATGATGCCTGGTGCCGCGATCACGGCCCCGCTTTTCTGGTTCACCGAACGGAGAAAAAGAAGATGATCGTTGACTGGGGCTACAACGCCTGGGGTGGCAAGTACCCGCCTTTTGATTTGGACGATGTGATCCCCACCCGCATCGCGAAGCACTATGGCTTGCCGGTGGTTAACCCAGGTATTGTGATGGAAGGTGGCTCTGTTGAATTCAACGGCAAGGGAACATTGCTGACGACTACATCTTGCTTGTTGAATCCCAACCGCAACCCGGACCTCAATCAGGATCAGATTGAACGATTTTTGCGCGACTACTACGGAGCGATCAACATCCTGTGGTTGGGTGATGGCATTATAGGTGACGATACCGATGGCCACATTGATGACCTTACACGGTTTGTGAATGACGATACGGTTGTAACCGTTGTTGAACGCAATAAGAAGGACGAGAACTATGTGCCGCTCAAGGAAAACCTGGAGCAACTGGCGAAGCTTAAACTTGAGAACGGCCGGTCAATTCAAATTGTTGAACTGCCGATGCCATCTCCCGTAGTATACGAAGATCAACGCCTTCCGGCATCGTATGCTAACTTCTATATCAGCAACAAATATGTAGTCGTGCCCACCTTCCGCGACAAGCAGGATGACGTGGCGCTACAGATTCTTCAGAAGTGCTTCCCCGACCGGGCAGTGCTCGGTCTCGACTCGTGGGATATCATTTGGGGCCTTGGTTCATTCCACTGCCTGAGCCAGCAAGAGCCACGAATTTAGGTTGCCTGCATCGCACGGAGAAATTAAGCCCGGTATAACTCTTGTCGTCCTGGCGTTTTTTTGTCAGTCTCTTTTGAAAGCAACGCGCTGAACCGAGGTGGTAGAATAGGTTGTAACTTCGGGATGTTTGGCTTCTTCTTTTTTGCCGGACGTAACCTCGAAGATGAGTTGATCGCCCCGCCATTCGTAACTGGCTGTAAGCATAATGCCTCCGGTTTCAAAAACTGAATAGAGTTTGTTTCCGGTTTGGTAATCGGTTAGTTCCAGGCCGCCACCTTCATCGGTTACAAAAATTTTCTTCTCGCGATCTTTTAGTCGTAATACATAATCCTTGGTCATGGGCATACGGGGCGAGAGATACTCGGTCTTCCACGTCCAGCTATCCGGGCTCAACGGCTTCACGGTGAAACGTACGGGCACGCTGTCGCGAACCTGACCGTATTGGTAGATGTACATCATGCCGGTCCACCGGCCGATGCATTTTTCGGGGAATAACTCCTGGGCAATCCCCGAAAGGGAGAACAGCAGACAACCCGCTAATAAGCCGATTGATTTTTCCATACCAGAAAGGTAGAAATAACGAACTATATCTTTTTCCCGCGCCACTTACCGGACTGCATGTAAACAAACGACATGCTGAACATGCCAATCCAATACACCCACTCGCTGCCCCATCCCCACACAATGGAAAGGTTCAGGTACTCCAACACGATGTATACATACACGATGTATATCACCAGCGTAATTATTTCGATGACCAGATTTACCACTGTGTTACCCGTGCCGGTTACAGCATTAAGCCACACCGTGCCAACCGACATCATCCACAGCGCCATGGAAACAATACGCAACACCGGAAGAGCAGCCTCAACAAACTCGGTGCCCTGGCCATAAATCGACAAGTAAGCTGCGGGGTTGATATTGAGTAAGACAATCATGATCGTGGAGAAGCCCACGCTTACCCACATGATTTTGCGGACCAGCGGCAAAACGTCTGCCTCGCGGCCCTGGCCAATGATGTTACTCACCATCGTGTTGGTGGTGGAGGCGAATGCCCAGGCGAAAATTCCGACCACGCCAAAGATGTTGCGCATCGTGTTGGAAATTGCCAATGCCTGGCTCCCGTGATGTTCGATGAGCAAATAGAAATATTCCCACGTGGCAATGCTGAGAATGAACTGCGCCATCAAAGGTGCCGACCGCACAACGATGGATCTAGCCAGTGGCGTTTGCCATTTCATGTTCTCAAAAAGCGAGAAGTCGCGGTGCAGCCCTTTGACGTGAATGATCACGTAGATCACAACCAGGCCCATGCCTTCTGCCACAATCGAGGCATAGGCCGCGCCATTGAATCCCAACTCGGGCATACCCCAATGACCGTAGATGAGCGCATAGTCGAGTACGATGTTGGTGATGGCTTCAGCTAAAGTGCCCCAAATCAAAAGACGCGTTTGATTAGTGCCAACTAAGAGTGCATTGCGCATCACATACAGGTAAAGCAAGGGCAGGCCCCAGATTCTGATTTTCAGAAAGCCGATTACCTCGCTGGCGATCAGCGGGTCCTGTATCATGGATGCCAGAACGGGAGGCGCCAAAAAAGTGGTAATGCCGATCCCCACGAAAGCGAATGCCAGCGCCACCCAGATGCCGTGGAAGAATACTTCACCGATTTCGTGGTGAAGATTTTGCCCGGCTCTGCGTGCGATCAGCGCCTGGAGGCCGTTATTCAAGCCGCTGCCGGCCACGGCAAAAATCAGGTAATAGACTCCTGTAATGCCGGCACTGGCCAGTTCACGCTCGCCAAGTCGGCCCAGAAAGATGTTGTTGGTGATGAAATTGATCTGTGGCACCAACATGGCCAGCGAAATGGGCAATGCCATGGCCAGAATCTGGCGGTAAGAGGTATTGAGCCGGAGGTCGCGCGTTGCCATTGGTGGAACCGAAGGGGCGCAAAAGTAAAAATACCCTTGGTCATTAGCAGATAAAATCTACCTTTCCCGCTTTCCAAGAAACTTGTTCACCATGAAGCAAATTTTTGCAGTATTGTTTTTGGTACTCTCGGCATTCAGCTATGCCCAGGAACGTACCCTCCCGGCCGAGTCCGCCACCACTTCTACGGGTACTGTCACCATTAAAGGTAAGCCCGTGCCCTACAAAGTTACCGTAGGCACACAACCGGTTTGGGATAAAGACGGCAAAGTAATCGCCTCCCTCTTCTACACCTATTACGAGCGCACCGATGTATCGGACAAAGGCAAGCGTCCGTTTGTCATGTCGTTTAACGGAGGCCCTGGTTCTGCCTCGGTGTGGATGCACGTGGCCTACACCGGCCCAAAGGTGTTGAACATCGACACGGAGGGGTACCCGGTGCAACCCTATGGCGTGCGCGACAATCCGCATTCCATCCTCGATGTGGCCGACATCGTTTATATCGATCCGGTAAACACCGGCTTCTCGCGCATTCTTGATCCCAAAGCCGATCGCAATCTGTTCTTCGGAGTAAATGCCGACATCAAGTACCTGGCCGATTGGTTGGATGTGTTTGTGTCGCGCACGGGCCGCTGGACCTCGCCCAAATACCTGATTGGAGAAAGCTACGGCACTACGCGTGTATCGGGCCTGGCGCTGGAGTTACAGAACGCTCATTGGATGTACTTGAACGGTGTGATTCTGGTATCGCCCACGGAACTGGGCATTGAACAGGGCAACAGCGTAAACGATGCGCTCCACGTACCGTATTACACGGCTGCCGCCTGGTATCACAAAAAGTTGCCGGCCGATCTCCAGAGCAAAGATCTGGATGCCGTGCTGGCCGAATCGGAGAAGTTTGCCGTAGATGAACTTATTCCGCAGTTGGCAAAAGGCGGCTTTTTGGAAGAGTCCAGGCGCAAAGAAATGGCTACTAAGATTGCCCGATACACCGGTGTTTCTGAGCGGGCGGTGTTGGAAAACAATCTCGCGATGCCCACAGCCTTTTTCTGGAAAGAGTTACTCCGGGCCGAAGGCTACAATGTAGGTCGCCTTGACTCGCGTTATAAGGGTCTTGACAAACGCGTGGCGGGCGATCGTCCCGATTATGCCAGCGAACTCACTTCGTGGTTACATTCGTTTACACCGGCCATCAACTACTACCTGCGCGATGTGTTGAAGTTCAAAACGGATTTGCAATACAACATGTTCGGGCCGGTGAATCCGTGGGACCGCAACAATGACAACACGGGCGACAACCTTCGCCAGGCAATGGCACAGAATCCCTACCTCCACGTGATGGTGCAAAGCGGCTACTACGATGGCGCCACTACCTACTTCGATGCGAAGTACACGATGTGGCAGCTCGATCCCAGTGGCAAGATGAAGGACCGGTTGCGTTTTGAGGGGTACCGCAGTGGCCACATGATGTACCTGAGGGCCGAGGATCTGGCGAGCTCTAACGAGCACATCCGCGACTTTATTAAGAAGTCAACACCCGCGGCCGGGCAGTCAGCTAAGTACTGAGTTACTCTTTTTTTGTAGACAATGGAGGAAGCCTGCATTAGCAGGCTTCTTCTTTTTTAACTTCCAAAAAACTGAAATCGCTCACGAAAGCATTTTTTGCGCTCACTCTTTTAAAGGCAATCATTGATCACAACTTTTTCTCCAACACCACAAACTCGAGTTGTTGTTTCGGGATACCCCAGCGTGCATCCGGCACTGCAAATGGTTTGCGCTCCCCGGTTAACCGGTAGCCGTGGCGCACGTACCAGTCGATAAGTTCCTTGCGTACGGAGATGACGGTCATGAAAATGGTGGTGATCCCCAGCGAGCGGGCATGATCTTCAGCAGCAGCCATTAACTTTTTTCCAATGCCTTTGCCTTGTGTGTTCGGTGCTACGGATAACATGCCGAGGTATAGTCTGCTTTTTTCCGACCGTAGTTCCACGCAGCCTAAGATCGTATCTGCTTCGGAATATGTTAGTACCGTTGTGTTAGGTTGGGCAATCAATTCAGCAACGGTCGCTTCGTCAATGCGCGTGCCGTCCAGCAAGTCCGCTTCGGTGGTCCAGCCTTGCCGCGAGGCATCACCCCGGTAGGCAGAATTGACCAACTGATTGATGGCAGGTGCGTCAGCCAGAGTAGCTTTTTTTACATCCTGATTCATAAAGCGCAAGTTACGATTTCGTGATTTGGGCCTATCTTTCGAAGGTAATGAATTATCAACTGGACGGCTTTGCGGTCTTCATCTTTCTCGGCATCGTACAGGCCGTATTTCTGTCGTTCTTCTTTTTTTCACGCGAAGGGCGCCAGCAGGAGGCGAACCTCTACCAGGGTATTATGGTGCTGGCGATGGCGGCTTGCACGCTAGAGATCTTCCTTTGCTACACGGGCTATATTCAAAACTGCTTGTGGCTGGTGGATTACTCCGAGTCGATTGCCTTTTTGATCGGCCCTGCGTTTTATCTGATGATCCTTCGAATTATCAACGGCAACACCGGACGTATGCCCTATGCGCATCTGGTGTTAGCTGTCGTGTGGCTCGTGCTTCAAATTCCGTTTTTAATGCAAAACGAGGATGTGAAGTTCAACGCCTGGCTGGCGGCCTATCACCCGACAGGTCTTGAACTCCGTGAGGTGAAGGAGAGTTTTTTCGCACCCGGCCACCACAGCGAGATCTCGCTCATTCAGTTTCTGATTTATTTGATACTTGGTTTGATCGCCATTCTAAAAGCGTTTAGGACCCGGAAGGAATCCTTCTGGCGGCCCGTTCACCCGTTGCTTCGCCAGCTTCGGTCGGGTGTCATCCAATCGGCATTCATCGTGCTGTTTATCTTTATTGTGAAACTGTTTTATCCTGATGACACGGGCGACCATGTTTTTGCTGCATACATTTCGTTTGCTATCTACTTAGTAAGTTTTCAGGTGGTCAGGCAATCCGGTTTCTTTCAGCGGCCGCGCCTGGCCGATCACCCCCGCTACAAAAACGCGCTCGTCTCCGCCAGTGAGCGTGAGCAATTGCTCACCGCGTTGCGCGACTACATGCAGCGAGAGAAACCCTTTTTACAGCCTGGTTTTTCGTTGGCCGATTTAGCCACCCGCTTGAAAATTTCTACGCACCAGCTGTCGCAAGTGATTAACGAGGGACTTGGGAAAAATTTCTTTGAAATGACGGCCGAGTACCGCGTGCAGGAAGCCCAGGCGCGCCTGCGCGACCAGCCCCATTTGAAAGTGGAAGAAATTGCCGAGCAGGTGGGTTATTTGTCCAAGTCATCTTTCAACACGGCCTTTAAGAAGATTACGGGGCAAACGCCCTCGGAATGGCGTTCAACTTAGGTATCCTATACCTCCAAGGTGTAGGACACCTATTTCATGGCTTAAAGACGACTACTTTGTAAGACTCGTGATAAAACCGGGATAGGTCTAAGTCTAACAATTCGATTGCAAGTTTGATATTGCAAATCGAATTTTTCGCTACAGGCTCGTGGTATTCTGTAAAGGAGCTGTGCGGCCAGTCTTCCATTTTTTCAACCAAACCAGACTTCATCGGATTCTGGTGGATGTAGTGAAAGGCAGTGTGAGCGTGTTCACCCTCAGTCAAAAGTGCTTTCGTCTTTTGTTGAAAGAGACTGCCGGTTCTTCCTTCCTGCTTATTGATGGCCTTTGTATACGAGCTCAAAAGCTGTTTTATCCCCTGTGAGAACTGCTGCCGCTCAAAACTGCCGTCTTTGATGTTTGGAACAGATTTTTCATTGGCATGAATCAGCAGGTGAAAATGATTGGGCATCAAGCACCAAGCCAATAAATCACAGACGGGCGTCAAAAATCGATCAATGTTTGTAACGAAATATGAATAGTTCTCGGTTCGAAAGAAAATCGGCTCACGGTTATTGCCGCGGTTGTATACATGATAAATGCCTCCTTCAGTCAAAAACACACCAAAAATTAGTGATTGACAGGCAAAACGCAAAAAGGATTGTGAGGTGTCCTACACCTCGAAGGTGTAGGACACCTGGAGCTCGGAATGGCGTTCGACTTTATAATGTCGGCCTTCTAGCCTATAAACTCGGGCGGCACCGCCCACGGTTGGCTCGTTTATTTGCTGGAAAGAAATACCGAAATGCAATCCCCTACCACCACCCGCAGCCACGACCTCGATTGGTTGCGCTTCATCGCCATCCTTATTCTTCTGTTTTATCACACAGGCATGTGGTTCAACACCTGGGGTTGGCATGTAAAGAACAACGAAACTACCGTGTCATTCCAGTATTGGATGATCTGGTCGCATTATTTCCGGATGCCGCTGTTGCTTTTTATTTCGGGTGCAGGCACCTACATGGCGCTTGGCAAACGAACTCCTGCACAATTTGCCGGTGAACGGTTTCGTAGACTTTTTATTCCGTTGGTTTTTGGTATGCTCGTTATCGTGCCACCCCAGATCTACTACGAGCGCATTCATCAATTCGCCAGCTATTGGGAATTCTACAAGACCGTGTTTCAGTTTAAACCTTACCCGGAAGGCGGCAGCCTGAGCTGGCATCATCTCTGGTTCATTCTATACCTTTTTATCTTTTCACTGCTGGCGCTTCCGTTGCTCAAATACCTGCGGAGCGAACGTTCGAACTCATTTCGCGAGAAGTGTGCCTGGCTGCTATCGCCACCTGCGGCTACACTCTTCATGCCGGCCCTGTTGCTGCTGAACAGTCAGTTTTTGTTACGTCCGTTTTTTCCGGAAGAGACCCATGACCTGGTGCACGACTGGGCGTACTTTGTTTTCTACTTTGGCTTTTTTCTAGCGGGTATGATCGCGTATGCGATTCCTTCTTTATGGAAGTCGTTGGGCCTCCATCGCAAATACTTTTTGGTCGCGATGCTGCTCGCGCTGGTTCCTTTCTACATATGCTATTTTCACTTTCGTGGTTTAATTCAGCTGCCTTGGGAGGCGGAAGTCATTGGTGATTTTTTTGATCGCGTGTCCATTTTTGTAAGCTGGTTTACGGTCATCACCATCATTGCCTGGGGTCAGCATTATCTCAACCGGCCGCACCCCTGGCTCAGTCGCATCAACGAGGGACTTTACCCGTTCTATATCCTACACCAAACCGTGATCATCGCCATCGGTTACTACATCTGCCAATTGCCGTGGAGTATTTCGGTCAAATATTGGACCATCGCTTTTCTTACGCTTGCTTTTTGCGTGGTGTTTTACCTCGCGCTTATCCGCCCGTTTAACGTAATCCGATTCCTCTTTGGTGTAAAGCCAAGGGAACACCGGTGATTTTTTTATCTTTGGCTATGAAGACAGTAATACCCTATTTCTCGGTGCTGGCGCTGATTATTGCCGGCTGCGCCAGCCCTCCTCCGGAAGTCCGCACCTGGAAGAGCATCGAGAAGTCGCTCCAAACGCAGTTTATCACCGTTCAGGATGGCGACACGATTGATCTCCCCGAAGGAAACTTCATGTTTACCAAAACCCTCGTGATGGATGGCAAAAAAAATGTTGTCATTCGCGGACAGGGAATCGAAAAAACCATCCTTTCCTGGAAAAATCAAACTGAAGGGGCGCAGGGGTTGCAAATTAGCAATGGAACCAACATCGTATTGGAAGACTTCTCGGTAGAAGATGCAAAGGGCGACAACCTGAAAGTGAACGACACCCGCGGCATTACGCTGCGCAGAATACGTTCCGTGTGGTCCGAAGGACCAAAGACTGAAAATGGTGCTTACGCACTTTACCCCGTGCTTTGCAAAAATGTGCTTATGGAAGAATGCATCGCCATGGGCAGCTCCGATGCAGGCATTTACGTGGGCCAATCGGACAGCGTGATTATCCGCAACAACAAAGCGTACTGGAATGTGGCCGGTATTGAAGCCGAGAATTCGAAGTACGTGGAGATTTACGGCAACGAAGCGTATGAAAACACGGGCGGGCTGCTGGTGTTCGATTTGCCCGGCCTCACCACCTATGGCCATACCACCCGCGTGTACAACAACTACCTGCACGACAATAACCACGACAACTTCGCCCAGAAGGGAAACATCGTAGCGAGTATTCCGCCCGGCTCCGGCATGATGGTGCTGGCCACTCACAATCTTGACGTGTTCGACAACCGCATCGAAGATAATCGCTCCGTAGGCCTGGCCATTGTCAGTTATGAACTGGTAGCCGCGCTCAACGAGGGCGAGCAGGAGCAAGCGAATTCCATCGGGGGTGTTCAAACGGTAGACAACCGCTTTCGCGAAGATTCGCTCTACAATCCGTATCCCTACAACATCAGCGTGCGCAACAATACCTTTACGAATAAACACTGGTTCCCCACCACGCAAAGTGACATTGGCAAACTGTTGCTGACCAAGTCGTTCATGAGTCCGCCCGATGTGTTGTACGATGGTATTCCCAATCCCAATCAGCCGGACCGGGGCATCTGCATTCAAGACAATGGCGAAGTTACGTTCATCAACCTCGATGCCGCCAATGATTTTAAGAATCTGTCGAAGGATGGGAAACCTTTTGAATGTCCACCGGTGCAGGCACGGCTATGAAATGGAGTTTGTGTTTGATGGTGGCCGTTGCTTTCGCCTGTCGACAGCCGGAGAAGAAGGAGGTGGTGATTGTGGAAGAAGAGCTGGCGCCCACTGACTTATCTGCATTGGGCAAACCAACATTGTCGGCCTACGGTTTTTTTGAAGGCGATCTGCGCGACCTGAGGCCAGCCGAAGGAGTGCAGCCCTATGAGTTAAACTCTGCGCTGTTCACCGACTACGCGTACAAAAGGCGATTTGTAAAAATCCCAGCGGGCCAGCGAGTCAACTACCATCCCACCGAAGTACTTTCTTTCCCGGAGGGCACGGTGCTGATCAAGAACTTTTACTACCCGGCCGATTTCCGCGAGCCCGAAAAAGATATTCGCATTTTGGAGACGCGCCTGCTGCTGCTTGAGGGCGGCCAGTGGAAAGCGCTGCCCTACATCTGGAACGAAGAGCAAACCGAAGCGTACCTGGATGTAGCCGGCAAAACACTGGCCGTGTCGTGGACGCATACCAATGGCGACAAGCGCACGGTGAACTACTCGATACCCAATGCCAACCAATGCAAAGGCTGTCACCTCAGAGGCGACCGCGTGGTTCCGATCGGCCCCACAGCCCGACAACTCAACGGAATCTTACCCGGGCATCAAAAAATTCAATTGGTGGAATGGCAGGAGCAGGGCCGCCTGGATTCGCTGCCTGATCTCAAGCTTCTGCCCCGACTTGCCGCATACGACAACCCCAACGAATCACTCGATGCGCGTGCCCGTTCGTGGCTGGAGATCAACTGCGCGCATTGTCATCGCCCTGATGGCCCCGGGAAAACCAGTGGACTGCATCTGCTTGCCAGCGTGACCGACCGTGCGAAACTCGGTATTGGTAAAGCGCCCGTGGCCGCAGGCAAAGGCTCGGGTGGCCGACTCTACAGCATCGTGCCCGGCCAACCGGATCAATCGATATTGCAATACCGCATCGAGTCCACGCATCCGGGCATCATGATGCCCGAGCTCGGCCGCGCGCTTGTGCACGAGGAGGGCGTAGCGCTCGTGCGCCAGTGGATTAGTGAGATGAAGTAGAGAGGCTGTCACGGGTTGCTGGTTTCTGGTTGCTAGCCGCCAGCGACCAGTATCCAGAATCATTTTTTTTGGGCGGCTTTCGGGCTATCCGCTATACTCCTCGTGGCGCGTGGCGCGCCACTGCGGGGTGCCGCTCCTATCCCGGCCGCGCAAATTTCGCATCCGGGGTTTGTTTTCTTATCCGAGAGTCTCTTGCCGGTAGGAACAGACAAAAGTTTTGTTACCTTAGTTGTCAATATCAACACGATGAAGTGGATCAGCACCTTGGGAGCACTGGCTTGCCTGCTTGTAATTGTGGGCGCGGTTATGGCTATCCTGCACATGGCAGGTGGCAAAGCCATTGGCACAACCGGGCTGGCTTTGTTTTTTGTATATCTCGGTGCACGTTCTTTTGATCGGAAACGCGGCACCACGAACTAACCGGGGATAGGCAGAATTTTTGGAACTTCTGACAGTAGCCAAACTGCGAAGGTACTGCTTACTAAATACTGGTTAACGGCAGCGCTTCATTCACGAAATTCAACCAGCGTCTGTTTAAAACCCTCAGCCTGATAGTGCTTACGTTTTCCAATTCGCCCTGATCAGCGTCATTTTGATTTAACCTAAACTTGAGTACATTTCCGGCATTCCCAATACTATGTTTCCGGAAGTCCTGGTCAATCTTTTTCTCGCGCTGGTGTTTGGAGCTGCCGTTGGATTGGAGCGGGAAAGCAACAAACCGAACGATCCGCACGTGGGCGGCATACGAACATTCTCGCTCATTGCTATGCTGGGCGCTTTGGCCGGCATTTTCATTCAGCATGGGTATGTCTACATCGGCTTAGCCATCGTGATCGGGTTTGTTGCGTTGCTCATTTCGTACTATGTGGCAGAGTCCCTTCACACTAAGGATTTTGGAATCACCAGCGAAGTAAGCGCCATTATCACGTTTGTACTGGCCTTGATGGTAATGATGTCCGTGATCCCCAAACAGATCGTTATCGCCATCTTTGTCATTCTCGTTTTTGTGCTGGCGCTGAAGTCCCGTACATCCCAATTTGTCAGTGGTATCAACAAAAATGAGGTACAGTCCTTCATCAGTTACGCGATCATTGCTTTGGTGGTATTGCCCGCTTTGCCTGATTATTCCTACCAGCTGAAAGACATTCCCCTGTTGCATCAACTACTGGAAAACGCGGGCGCTGACATGAGCAGGTTTGATCAGTTGGACCTGATTAATCCGCGTAAGATCTGGATGGTTGTGGTGCTCATTACCGGCATTGATGTTTTTGGCTACGTGCTGGGCCGCCTCGTTGGAAGTGGTAAAGGCTTCGCGCTCACGAGTTTTATAGCCGGCTTCGTGTCGTCTACTTCGGCAACGCAGTCGTTGGCACAGCGAAGCAACCAGACTCCGTTTGTTAACCACCTGGTGGGCGCTGCGGTTCTAGCCAACCTGGCGAGCTTTCTGCAGATTTTTTTACTTGTAGGGCCAATC
>JBKCJM010000102.1:0-67997 GCA_046301755.1 Cyclobacteriaceae bacterium | reverse complement strand
CATGAAGACTAATCCGCGGGTGGCTATTGAGTTGGCAGGGCACACGGACAACCGGGGTAATGCCGATAAGAATAAACAGTTATCGAAAGACCGGGTGGAAAAAGTGAAGCAATACCTCGTCTCGAAAGGAGTTAGTTCGAGGCGCGTGTCCGGCAAAGGCTATGGCGGAGAAAGGCCGATTACCCGGGAGGACAGTGAGGATGCGCGCAAACTCAACCGCAGGGTAGAGTTTACGATTGTGAGGAATTAAGTTACTAACCCAGACTGAATTTTATCGGCAACGTGTAACGCTGCCGTACAGGTTTTCCTTTTTGTGTTCCCGGAATCCATTTTGGCGATAGCAAGACAACTCTAACTGCCTCTTCATCGCATCCACCGCCAATACCTCGCCCCTCAACAACCTCAATTTCGGAAAGACTTCCGTCTTCTTCAATGATGAAAGTGATAATGACGTTACCCTCAATGCCTAGTTTCCGTGCTTGCTTTGGGTAGTTGATATTTTGTGCAATGAATTTGTAAAACGCTGCCATGCCGCCTTTTGGGTATGCTGATACTTCAACTACACGAAAGATTTGTTCGGGGGCCAGTGTTGTTGTGAAGTACTGAACTGTCGGAAATCCATTTTGGTTGGCTGGTTGCCATTTAGGTAGTTTCTCAACCACGTTCTTGATGGCGCTGTCAATGGCTGCATTCCCAATGGGAAAGGTTTGAAGAGTACCTGACTTGTCTACTGCAAAGTTCAGCGTAGTGGGCTCTTTTATCAGCGAGTCGACTTTATTCCGGATAAGTCCAGTAGTAACCTGAGCAGTGAAGTCATTAAGTCCCCCCGGAAACTTTGCAAATTCAGGAAACAAGATATCAAGCGAGTCCATTCGGCTACTTCGGAGAACGGGCTGAACTAGCTGGACCGTATCCAGCCGAATATAGATCGTCTTCAAGGTTACCATAACCCGCTCAGATTCCGGAACCTCGAAAAACGCGGGTTCAAACCCGATACAGTCAGCTTCAAGTGAAGTTTCGCCTGATCCAAGTTCGATTGAGAAAAATCCTTTGACGTTAGCTATCGCCTTTTTTCCGGTATTTCCAACTACTCGCAATGTGGCATAGGGTATTGGATTTTGACTTTGGTCAACTACACGTCCGGCAACAACTCGCTGGCTCAGCGCAATGTTCGGCAAAAACAGTGCGCAAACACAGAATACCTTTAGCATATCCATCATATGACATAATTTAGAACCCAACCGCCTTATCGTCACCCCGCCTGCGGTCGGCACCACCTTCCAACTTTCCATCGGGCAATACCAAAATCGCATCCACACGGCCATAGCGGCCGCGAGGCTTAATCACATGCCCCAGTTGAGTTAACGCCAGGCTATCCTCTTTTGCGATCACGCCATTTTCAGGGGCAATCACATCTGGCAGCCACTGGCTGTGCACCCGCCCGGTATCAATTGCTTCTTGAAGGGTCATACCGTGCTCGGTAACATTTAGGAATACCTGGAACACAGACGTAATGATCGTAGATCCGCCCGGGCTCCCGACTACCATGAATAACTTACTGTTCTTCTCTACGATTGTGGGCGTCATGGCGCTTAACATGCGCTTGTTGGGTTCGATCTTGTTTGCCTCATTGCCGATAAGGCCAAACATGTTGGGTACACCGGGCTTAGCGCTGAAGTCGTCCATTTCATTGTTGAGGAAAAAACCAGAGCCATCCACCATCACAAAATTGCCAAACCACCCATTGAGCGTAGTTGTAACGGCCACAGCATTGCCTTGCGGATCGACCACCGAGTAGTGGGTAGTTTCTTCCGATTCATAACCGGGAATCACGCCTGCCTTTACTTCGCTGCTGGGGGTTGCCTTGTTCGGGTTGTAGGTGGACATGCGATCGGTATTATACTGGTCCGTTATCAACTGGTCAATTGGCACTTTGTAGAAATCTGTATCGCCAATATATTCAGCTCGGTCCGCGTAAACTCTCCGTTCGGCCTCCGTCATCAGGTGCAGGGTGCGCGCCTTGTTGTGGCCCCACTCGGCAATCGGGTACGGTTCCACCGATTTTAATAGCTGCAGCAGACAAATCCCTCCGCTGGACGATGGCGGCATGGAAATTACTTTGTAGTCTTTGTAAGTCGATGCCAGCGGAGTTCGCCAGGCCGACTTGTAATTCCGGAGGTCTTCGTGGGTGATCAGACCTTTACCGCGTTTCATTTCAGCCACGATGTCGTCTGCCGTTTTACCCTCATAGAAACCGGATCGCCCCTGATCGCGTATGCGCTCCAGCGTGTGGCCAAGGGCAATCCATTTTATTGAATCGCCAGCCTTCCACACACGTGTGAGCGACTCCGGCTTAATAGTGTTGTACCTGGATAAATTCTCCTGGGCACCATTTAAGAACTTTGCTTCTCGCTCGGTAACCAAAAATCCGTTTAGCGCCAGGTCAATTGCGGGCTGGACGAGTTCTTTCCAGTCGAGGCTCCCATATTTTTTATGCGCCTCTACCATGCCATCCACTGAGCCAGGAACACCGGCAGCCAGGTGACCGTATAGGCTCAGGTTGGGAATCACGTTGCCATTCTTGTCCAGGTACATGTTTGTGGTCGCTTGGGACGGTGCCTTCTCGCGAAAGTCAAGAGCTGCCGTGCTGCCATCGTTCATCCGGATAACCATGAAACCTCCACCTCCAATATTTCCGGCAACCGGAAACGTCACCGCAAGGGCGAAATGCGTGGCGATGGCTGCATCGATGGCATTACCACCCTTTTTGAGAATATCAGCGCCCACCTGCGAGGCCAGCGGATGTGCCGAGACAACCATGGCGGAATCACCAATAACTCCGGTAACCCGGGGTTTCGCTTGCTCCTTGGGCTGGCAGGCGATCATCACGACTACCATTGGCAGAAGTAACAGACGTTTCATAGATGTGGATTGGTATTTGATGCCTAAATGTATTATTTCGGACCGAAGTTTGCGATGAGTCTGCGAAAAGAAAAAGCTGCGCGGTTAAAACTTGCCATCCTTGACCAAACGGTTAAGCTGATTGGGAGGAAATCTTTTGCCGACCTTTTTGTAGATGAAATCTGTGCGAAGGTTAAAATCTCGAAAGTAACGTTGTTTAAATACTTTCCTCAGAAAGAAGATATCCTGCTTTACTATTTCCGAATTTGGTGTTTCAGGCGAACAGTGGAGTTGCAGGAAAAGCCGCGCGAGGGCGTGGCGGGCGTGCAGTTCCTTTTCGACCGGATGAGCGAAGAACTGGAACAGCACCCCGGGCTTGTGTTGTATTGGGTCGCCTACCTGGCCGATATGAAGCGAACGCCAAAACCATTTCCGGTTAAGGCCGAAGAGAAAAAACTTTTGTATCCGGATGTGGTGATGGCCGCATCACTCGAAATCATGTCGCTCGACCAGCTTGCCGAGCGTTTTGCGCTGGAGGCCATTTTCAGGAAAGAAATTGTGAAAACAACATCTACGCGGGATATCACCCTGTTGCTGCTGAGCGTGTTGTACGGATCGATCCTGAGCGCCCACCTTTCGCAGACCAGCCCTGTCAAGAACTACTTCCGGAAAAATCTGGAGTCGCTGCTCAAAGGACTTCAGTAAGCTGAAAGCTATCGCGCCTTAATCATTTTGGTGCGCTGGCGCTTAAACAGCTTGATGTGGCGGTTGCCAATTCTCCAGTTAATCCGGTATTCCTTGCCCTTAACCGGCAGCACACGATGGTAGCGCGGCTTAACGATACGCGAACCATCGGCCGAACCGCAGCCCGTCAGCAAGAGACAACCCAATAAAATATAAATGACCAAGCGCATACTGACCGAACGGCTAAAATAGGCTTTTTATTTGGATGACTCGTGGTTAAGTTTAACGAGTGAGACAAGCGCATAGTGAAGGGTGGGCCGTGCCAGTTTCATTACCGGCAGTACCTGTTGCGCGTTTCGCCAGGATTTGAACGAAATGCTAGGGTAGGATTTCGTTGTGTCGCGGATTTTTAGGAAACTTGGTTACGAAGAATTTAAGTTAATTCAATTACGATGAGCATCACGCGCAGAACATTCCTTGAACGATCGGCTCAGGTTGGTGCCGGATTGGCCCTGACCACCTCACTGCCCTGGCAGGCGATGGCTGGTCAAAAGAACGGTATTGCCGCCTCCGACAAGATTCGCGTTGGCGTTATTGGCGTTAATGGCATGGGGTGGAGCAACCTGACGTCTATGATCAAGATACCCGAGGTTCAGGTGATCGCACTTTGTGATGTTGATAGCAATGTGCTGAATTGGCGCAAGTATGAGCTGGCCAAAAACGGCATCAGCGTAAAAACCTACGAGGATTATCGCAAAATGCTGGCCGATAAGGACATTGACGTGGTGATCATTGGCACACCCGATCATTGGCACTGCCTGCAAATGGTAGATGCCTGTGCGGCAGGTAAGGATGTGTATGTGGAGAAACCCATTGGCAATTCCGTGGAAGAGTGCCGCATCATGGTGGCAGCCCAGCAAAAGTACGGGCGTGCGGTGCAGGTGGGGCAGTGGCAGCGCAGTACCCAGCACTTTTCTGATGCCATCAACTTTGTGAAGTCGGGCAAACTCGGCAACATCCGCATGACCAAGGCGTGGGCTTACCAGGGTTGGATGCGCAACATCGAAGTAAAACCGGACGGCCCGGTGCCGGCAGGGGTCAACTATGAGTTATGGCTGGGCCCCGCAACCAAACGACCTTTCAATCCCAACCGCTTTCATTTCAATTTTCGTTGGTTCTGGGATTATGCCGGAGGCCTGATGACGGATTGGGGCGTGCATGTTATTGATTATGCGCTAATGGGCGTTGGCGCCACCGCACCCAAATCGGTGATGGCCTCGGGTGGCAAGCTCGCTTACCCGGATGGTGCACACGAGACGCCCGACACACTGGCAACTGTTTACGAATTCGACAAACACCTGATGGTGTGGGAGCAGGCCCAAAGCATCAGTAATGGTAACAATGGAAAAGATCACGGCATTGCTTTTATCGGCAACAACGGAACGCTGGTGCTCTGGCGTGGGGGCTGGGAGGTAATACCGGATGAAAAGCGAATGGAGGCTGTGCCGCTGCAACCCAACAAGGGGAGTGGGCTTGATGCTCATACGCGTAACTTCATCGAGGCGGTGAAGTCGAGAAAGTTCGAGACGCTGGCCTGCCCGATACAGGATGGCGCTCATGTGGCCACGATCTCACAAATGGGAAACATCGCCTACCGCACCGGCAAAAAATTGTTTTGGGATGAGAAAGCCGGCAAGTTCAACGACACGCAGGCAAATGAGTTGATGAAGGCGAAGTACAGCAATAACTTCACATTGCCAAAGATCTAAGAGTCGGCCTTACTGGGATAAAACGTTGTCGACCATGGCAACCGGGTGATTTGGTATTTCGGATTTTTAATAGGACTGTCAAATCTCCTTCCACGTATGGTCGGCCAACAGTTGCACGGCCGCTACATAGGATTTGTAGGGCCCCGTGGCACTTCCCCATTCTCTCGGGCTCACCATGCTCAGCAGGTAGGAGCCATCCTTGGCCTCGTACAAGTGGTAGGTTTGTCCAATCACCGGACTGAAGTTCAGTTTTGCGCCATAGACCAGCATGCTCAGTTCCTTGCGCTTGTGAATCTCTTTTGCCTGAAGGGCCAGCAGCTCGATCTGCTGTCGTATTTGCATCAGTTGCATGTTCGTCTGCTCCTCCATTGCCGTGAGCGCCTTGTGGCGGATCATGCCTTCTTCCGTGGGCTTGATTACAGCACCCGAAACCGATGCTGCATAAGGCAACACACTTAATTGTTTATGGTAAACTTCGGTGTTGGCAAAAACGGCCTGCCCAAGTTCAAACCCTTCCTGCTCCACCTTGAGATAACCGTTGGGCAAAATCTCATGTGTCACGCGGAGCTGAACTTGACCTTCCTTGAAAAATTCAATCGTGAAATGGGTGGCTCCCGTCACCCACGCCTTTACGCGGTCGCCCAGTTGGTGTTGATCAAAGTCATGACTCTCGCCATCGGCATGAACTTCAAACGCGCTTTCGCAGGCCTGATCTTCCAGCGTTACCCAATGTTGCGTTATGCGCAAAACCTTACGCGCTTCAAGAGCTTCAATGCGGTATTGCCCGGACTTTGGGCGCTGCCCACGGTCGTAAGTACCCTTCTCGGGGAAGAGTTGCCAGGCTGCTATGAAATTGTATGCTTCGCTCATCGCAACGGTGAAAAGAAAAAAGCCTCGTTTGAGGCTCTTCTTTTTGCGGACCGGACGGGACTCGAACCCGCGACCTCCTGCGTGACAGGCAGGCATTCTAACCAGCTGAACTACCGGTCCAATTCTGTCATGTTCATTTTTAGAAACTTAGGCGGGGCTCCCGCGACCTTCCCGCACGTGCGGGACAGGCATTCTAACCTCCCGACCACGGTCGGGATGAACTACCGGTCCAATTCTGTCATGTTCATTTTTAGAAACTTAGGCGAGGCTTCCGCGACCTTCCCGCATGTGCGGGACAGGCATCCTAACCTCCCGATCAGTCGGGATGAACTACCGGACCTTAAAATAAGGCTGCAAAGATACTCCTGGTGTTCATTTATCCAAAGACACCCTGCATTTTTCGGTAAAAACTGCTTCTTTTGGTTTTGGCTATATTTGCGAGCCTACATTTCTGCGATGCTGTTAGATTTTGAAAAGCCCATAGCCGAACTCGAAGCCAAGCTGGCCGATATGAAACAACTTGCCGATGACAGTGATGAATCTGTCAATAAAGCCATTGCTGCCCTTGAAAATAAAATAACCGATCTCAAAAAGGAGACGTTCGAAAACCTCACCGGCTGGCAGCGCGTGCAGTTGTCGCGTCACCCGGACCGGCCCTACACGCTTGACTATATCTACGAAATCACCTCCGATTTTATTGAACTGCACGGTGATCGAAGCGTAAGTGATGACAAAGCGATGGTGGGCGGGCTCGGCTCCATTGAGGGCCAAACCTTTATGCTCATTGGCCAACAGAAAGGCCGTAACACCAAGCAGCGCCAGATGCGCAACTTCGGCATGGCGAACCCGGAAGGGTACCGAAAAGCTTTGCGGCTAATGAAGATTGCCGAGAAGTTTAACAAACCGATTGTCACCTTCATCGATACTCCGGGTGCATTTCCCGGGTTAGAGGCAGAAGAGCGGGGGCAAGGGGAGGCCATTGCGCGCAATCTGAAAGAGATGATGATGTTGAAAGTGCCGGTCATCTGCATCATTATTGGAGAAGGTGCATCAGGCGGTGCTCTCGGCATTGCCATTGGCGACCGGGTGCTGATGCTTGAGAACACGTGGTATTCCGTTATTTCACCCGAGTCATGCTCATCCATTCTCTGGCGCAGCTGGGACTATAAAGAACAGGCGGCTGAAGTGCTGAAGCTGACTGCAAAAGACATGCTTCATAACAAATTGATTGATGGTATTGTGAAGGAACCCCTGGGCGGTGCCCATACCGATCTGAAATGGATGGCCCTTGAAGTGAAGCGCGTGATTCTGGAGAAGAATGCCGAGCTTCAGAAGCTGGATTCGCGCGAACGCATTAATCAGCGCATCGAGAAGTTCTGCGCGATGGGTGTTTACAAAGAATGATCTCCTGCTTTCGACTGGTTTGTTTCCCGGAGTACGTAACTGAACAGCATTGAATCTCCATGTGATCAACACCGGCTTTTTCAAACTCGATGGAGGAGCTATGTTTGGCGTGGTGCCCAAAGTAATCTGGCAAAAGACAAACCCCGCAGATGAGAATAATCTGTGTTCCTGGGCCATGCGTTGTCTCCTTATTGAGGACGGAGATCGCCTTATCCTGATCGACAATGGTATCGGAAATAAACAGGACGCAAAATTTCTGAGCCACTATTACCTGCATGGCGATGCTTCGCTGAATACTTCCCTGCGGCAGGCGGGTTTCTCGGAATCGGACATCACCGATGTTTTTCTCACTCATCTTCATTTTGATCACTGTGGCGGGAGCATCCGAAGGGAAGGCGACCGATTGATCCCAGCTTTTCCGCGGGCCACGTACTGGAGTAACGAAGCGCATTGGCAGTGGGCGATCCAGCCAAACGATCGGGAAAAAGCAAGTTTTCTAAAGGAGAATATCGAGCCCATTCAGCAAAGCGGCCAGCTGGCTTTCATCAAACCGGGTGGCAAGCAGTCGCTGCCATTTGATATTTTTTATGCCTCGGGCCACACCGAAAGCATGATGATCCCGCAGATTACTTACCGTGGTAAGACGGTTTGTTTCATGGCCGATCTGTTGCCCTCCACCGGCCACATTCCGTTGCCCTATGTGATGGGGTACGATACCCGACCTTTGCTGACACTAGAGGAGAAAAAGAGATTTCTTGATGCGGCTGCTCAAAACCAATGGGTGTTGTTTTTTGAACACGACCCCATTAACGAATGTTGCACGGTGAAGTCGACAGAAAAGGGCGTGCGACTTGACCAGGCGTTTGCCCTTCGAGAGGTCTAATTGACAAATGATGAAAGTGGGCCTGGTTCTCTCGGGAGGTGGTGCGCGGGGAGTTGCCCACATCGGAGTATTACAGGCGCTGGAGGAGAAAAATATCCGGTTTCACGTGGTTGCTGGCACGAGTGCCGGATCTATAATTGGCGCATTGTACGCGCAAGGGTATCGCCCTGCGGAAATCATGAGTATTGTGCAACAGATTTCACTGGTACGCTCCGTGCGGCCGGCCCTGAGTTGGACAGGCTTGCTGAAGATGGATGGCCTGCGGGAGATGCTGCTGAAGTACGTTCCACACAACTCGTTCAATGCGCTTGCATTGCCACTAACGGTTGCTGCCACCGACTTGAAACGCGGAAAAGTGAGCTACTTCACCCAGGGAGATCTGGCCACATGCATTACAGCCAGTTGCAGCATCCCGGGCGTTTTTAGCCCGGTGCCCATAGGCGATAGCTTGTTTGTAGATGGTGGCATTTTCGACAACCTGCCCGCGCGAGCCATCCGCGATGAATGCGAGGTGCTCGTGGGCCTTCACTGTAATCCGATTAGTCCGGACTTCGATGCACGCAACATGAAGGTCGTTATCGAACGCAGCATGTTGATGGCCATTGGTGTTGGTACCCAGTTTAATAAACATTTGTGCAATTTTGTCATTGAGCCGCCCGGGCTTGACAAGTATAACTCGTTTGAGTTTGGTAAAGCGAAAGAGATTTTTGAGATCGGCTACCGGTATACCAAAGACAACGTGAATCCAGAGATGATTTTCAATCCCGCGCATGACTGATTTTCAGAAGCAAATCTTAGAAGGCATTCCAGCTGAGCTACCGCCCATGCCCGAGTGGGATAACCAGATTAATCACGCTCCCCGAAGGAAAGATATCCTGACGGCTGACGAGAAGAGACTGGCAGTGCGAAATGCGCTTCGCTATTTTCACCCCCGCCATCATGCTACGTTGGCCCTTGAGTTCTATCGCGAACTCCAGTCGTTCGGGCGCATCTATATGTATCGCTTTCGGCCTGTGTATGAAATGCGTGCCCGTGCAATTAACGATTACCCGCATCAATCGAAGCAAGCAGCTGCAATTATGCTGATGATTCAGAACAATCTGGATCCGGCTGTGGCACAGCATCCTCACGAGTTGATTACCTACGGGGGAAACGGAGCCGTGTTTCAAAATTGGGCGCAGTATCTTCTTACAATGAAGTACCTCGCCACGATGACGGATGAGCAGACGCTGCATATGTACAGCGGCCACCCGATGGGGCTTTTTCCTTCATCACGGCCAGCTCCGCGGGTAGTGGTGACCAACGGTATGATGATTCCGAATTATTCCAGGCCGGATGATTGGGAGCGATTCAATGCGCTGGGTGTAACCCAGTACGGACAAATGACGGCCGGTTCCTACATGTACATCGGTCCGCAGGGAATTGTACACGGAACCAACATCACCATTTTGAATGCCGGCCGGAAAATCGAAAAAAAGGGTGAGGGCCTGGCAGGAAAGCTTTTCCTAACCTCTGGTTTGGGTGGCATGAGTGGCGCCCAACCGAAAGCGGGCAGCATTGCCGGCTGCATTACGGTGGTGGCGGAGGTGAACCCCAAAGCAACCGAAAAACGTCATGCCCAGGGGTGGGTCGATGAAGTGACGGACTCGCTCGATCACCTAGTGCTGCGCACGCACGAGGCACAGCGAAAAAAAGAAGTGGTGTCGATCGCTTATTCCGGAAATGTGGTAGATGTGTGGGAAAGATTTGATCAGGAAAAAATCATGATCGATTTGGGATCCGACCAGACGTCCCTGCATAATCCTTGGGCGGGCGGCTATTACCCGGTCGGGTTGAGTGTTAGTGAAGCGAATGAAATGATGGTGCAGCAGCCAGAGAAGTTCAGGCTGGAGGTGCACAATTCCTTGAAGAGGCAGGTAGCAGCGATCAACCGGCATGCGGAACGCGGTACCTACTTTTTTGATTATGGCAATGCGTTTCTCCTTGAGGCTTCGCGGGCGGGAGCTGATGTTATGAGCTCGAACGGAATGTTTCGCTACCCGTCTTACGTGCAGGACATCATGGGGCCCATATGCTTCGATTACGGCTTTGGCCCATTCCGGTGGGTGTGTACAAGTGGCGATCCCCGCGATCTGGATATAACGGATCAAATTGCGGCTGATGTGTTGAGTCGGCAATTAGCTTCGGCTCCAAGTGAAATCAAATCTCAAATTACCGATAATCTGAATTGGGTGCGTGCCGCAAAACGAAACAAATTGGTAGTGGGATCTCAGGCCCGGATTCTGTACGCGGATGCGGATGGAAGAATCAGTATTGCGCAGGCCTTTAATGAAGCTATCCGTGACGGAAAAATCGGACCGGTCGTATTGGGTCGCGATCACCACGATGTGTCAGGCACCGATAGTCCCTATCGGGAAACATCGAACATCTATGACGGCTCGAAGTTTACGGCCGACATGGCGATTCATAATGTTATTGGTGATTCGTTTCGCGGAGCCACTTGGGTATCCATACACAATGGTGGAGGAGTAGGGTGGGGTGAAGTAGTCAACGGTGGTTTTGGCATGCTGTTGGACGGAAGCGCTGATGCCGATGCGCGGTTAAAGAATATGTTGCTCTTTGATGTAAACAATGGTATTGCCCGCAGGTCGTGGGCACGAAATACTGGAGCAATTAATGCCATTACCACCGCTCAGCAAAAACAGGCAGAACTTTCTGTAACAATGCCCTATCTTGTCGGGGATTCAACACTTGATTTTATTGCGTAATGCTGCGACCGCTTTACCTTCTGATTTTTAAACTAATGGGGTGGAAGATTACAGGACATTTTCCTCCTGACCTAAAGAAATATGTGGTGGCCGTTGCGCCACATACCAGCAATTGGGATTTTCCGATTGGGGTAATGGCCCGCAGTATTCTACGGATTCAGCACGCAAAATTCATCGGCAAGAGTTCTTTGTTCAAGCCGCCTTTAGGCTGGCTGTTTCGTGCGATGGGCGGTTATCCGGTTGATCGCTCGAAGAGCACCGACATGGTGAAGCAAGTAGTCGACATTATCAACGCCCATGATGAGTTCATTCTGGCTATCGCCCCGGAAGGTACCCGGAAAAAGGTGGAGAAATTGAAAACTGGCTTTTATTATATCGCCAAGGGTGCAGGCATTCCGATTATTCCCTGCGGCTTTGACTTCGCCAAGAAAGAAGTAGTTATTTCCCAGCCAGTATTTCCGTCCGGTGACACGGAGTCTGATCTGGCAGGCATGCTGAAGTTCTACAGGGGAATCACGGGGGCCAATCCCAAACTGGGCTTATAGCCGTTAGGCTGTTGCTTTTAAGCGGCATTTTTATACCTTTGTCGGTAGTTTTTTTAAACCAAACTAAAAATTTATGAAAAAAGTACTAGCAGTATGTGCGTTCGTTTTGTTTTCAGCAAGCGCTTTTGCCCAGCTATCTGGTGGTATCCGTTTAGGCATGAACCTGGCAAATCAGAAAGTCAGCATTGATGGAGAATCCGAGTCCGGGGACATGAAAATTGGAGTCTTGGGCGGGCTTTACCTAGACGCAAAGTTGTCAGAGAGAATTGGACTTCAGCCTGAATTGGTTTTCTCCTCGATGGGGTCTCGTGATCAAGACTTTGATGTTGATCTGCCTTTTAACTACATATCCGTCCCTGTGATGCTGAAGTACTATGCTTCGGAGAACATCAATATTCAGGCAGGGCCTCAGTTAGGTTTTCTAATGTCAGCTAAAATTGATGATGGTACTAATTCCCTTGACATTAAAGACGAGTTCAAGGGCATGGATTTTGGACTTGCTTTTGGATTGGGTGGCGATTTTGGGAAGTTCAATGCTGGTGCTCGGTACTATCTTGGACTATCGAAAAATTTAGAGGATACATCTGGCGATGCTTCTTGGAAAAATAATGCGATTCAGTTGTTCATTGGTTACCGCCTGTTTGGTGGTGAGTAATCCTTGATCATTGAATCTTTGAAAAAGGCTGCACATGCAGCCTTTTTCTTTTACGTCATTTTCAGTTACTTTGCTAAAACAACTGTAACCTCTATGAAAAAATCAATTATTGGATGTCTGGTACTTGTTGGTGCTTTGTTGGCCAATAGCTCGTTTGGGCAAGCTCAGTTTTCGATCGGTATCAAAGCCGGGCCAAACTTTGCCAATATCAATACGGATGCAAGTGTCGGTGAAAACTACAAGAACCGCACTGGTTTTCATGGCGGAGCCTTTGCACTGATCAAGCTAACAAAAATCGGCATTCAGCCTGAAGTCATTTTTTCCCAACAAGGTACTACCGTTGAGCTTAGCGGCTCGAGTCTGCAAAGCAATGTTAACTACATGAATATCCCGGTCATATTAAAATTGTATTTAATCGGTGGGTTGAACCTACAGGCGGGGCCGCAGTTCGGTTTTGTTATGAGTGCCGAGCAAGAAAATCCCTTAACCGGGAACTTTGAGGACATTAAAGATGATCTGAAAAGCTCAGATATAAGTGCCGGCCTTGGCCTCGGCTTTGACGCCCCGTTCGGATTGACAATTGATGCCCGCTATAATCTCGGACTCTCGGAAATAAACGATGCTCAAGCCCAGGCAATCAAGAATCAGGTGTTTCAGCTTTCCCTGGGTTTCAAATTAATTAAACTAGGTAAGTAGTCGTTGACTAAAATTTGTTTTCTAAAGCCATCCAACCCGGGTGGCTTTTCTTGTTATGGATCGCTTTCAAGCTGCGGTTGATTTCTTGTATGCCCGGTTGCCCATGTACCAGCGGGTGGGGGCGGTGGCATTCAAAAAAGATCTGACGAATACCCTCAACCTGTGCGACCGGCTGGGTAATCCTCATTCTAGATTCAAATCGATCCACGTGGCGGGCACCAACGGCAAAGGAAGTTCGTCTCATATGCTTGCTGCAATTTTTCAATCGGCCGGCTACCGCACCGGCCTATACACATCCCCGCATCTCAAGTCCTTTACCGAGCGCATTCGAGTAAATGGAGTTGAGGTTTCTGAAGATTTTGTGGCGCGTTTTACCGAACGCACCAAGCCATGGATTTCCGAAATACAACCCTCGTTTTTCGAGCTTACCGTGGCAATGGCATTTGAGTACTTCTACGAGCAACACGTTGACATTGCTATTGTCGAAGTCGGGCTTGGTGGACGACTGGATTCTACCAACATTATTCAACCTGAGTTGTCCTTGATCACCAATATCGGGTGGGATCACATGGATATGTTGGGGGATACACTCCCGAAAATTGCCGGGGAGAAAGCCGGTATCATTAAACATCTGGCGCCAGTTGTAGTCAGTGAACATCAGGGCGAAACAGATCAGGTTTTCATACAGCGTGCTGCCCAGGTTGGCGCAGCGTGCATCTTTGCTGCCGATCGGGTTAGCGTAACCCGTGTAGCCAATGGCCTGCAGATTGACCTGGATAGCAAGCCTTTGGTTATAGCCAAGGCCCAGCTGAAAGGCGATTATCAGCTAAAGAACATTGCAGGAGTTGTTTGTTCGGCTATTGTGCTGGCTGAAAAGGGCTGGCGAATTAAGCCTGAAGATATTCGGTCGGGTATTGAACATGTAGTTGACCTCACCGGATTTAAAGGACGATGGCAACGCCTGGCCGAAGCCCCGCTAACGATATGCGATACGGCACATAACCTTGATGGCGTGCGCGAAGTGGTAGCCCAGCTGCAACAGCAAAAGTTTCGGCAGTTGCACATCGTTTGGGGTTGTGTAAGGGACAAAGACATCACCCATGTTCTTAGATTGTTGCCGCCTACTGCGTGCTATTACTTTTGTCAGGCATCTATTCCGCGTGCCTTAGATGCTGGTGAGCTCGCGCAAAAGGCAAATGATATCGGACTTCACGGAAGCGTGATTCCAGATGTTAACACGGCCCTCGCGGCCGCGCGTTCAGCAGCCCACGCAGAGGACCTGATTTTTATTGGTGGCAGCACGTTTGTGGTGGCTGAATTGAATGAATTATAATTGGTGCTGTGAAAGGAAAACTCAAGCGTTTTGCTATTGTCGCGCAGCGCGATAATGTTCTGGAGCCCGGAAAGGAGATTTTTACGGAGATCAAAGGTAGGTGGAATCAACGCTATTTCCCGTTACACCAACCGATCACCGTTGAGTTGGCTTGTGGAAGAGGGGAGTACACGGTGAATCTTGCCCGGCAGTTTCCAACGCGTAACTTCATCGGGGTAGATAAAAAAGGCGATCGCCTGTGGAAAGGAAGCACCTGGGCTGTGGAGCAGCAGTTGCCTAATGTGGGCTTCCTAAGGACGGATATCTTGTTTGTTGAGAGCTTCTTTGAGCCAGGAGAAATTGACGAGCTCTGGATTACTTTTCCGGACCCGCGACCGAGGAAGCGCGATATCAAGCGCAGGCTCACAAGCTCACGTTATCTCGATATGTACAAGCGCCTGGTTAAGGTGGGAGGGTGGATACGTTTCAAAACGGACAACACCCAGCTGTTTGACTTCACGCTCGAAGTGCTTCGCGAGCGCACGGATGTGCAAGATCTCGTATGGACGCATGACTTGTATTCGTCCACTCTTCGTGCAGAGTGCTTTGACATCAAAACCCGCTATGAGGAAGTGTTTGCAGCGCAAGGCGAGACAATAAAATACCTTCGGTTTGCCTTCATGCCTACGTAACAGTTTAATAACATGGCGCTTGCGCGATAGCCCGCCAGCCCACCTTACCTTTGTTGACGCATGGCAAAAAAGCGCAAGCGCGAGGTTGAACTGGTTGTTTTATCAGATGTTCACCTCGGCACCTATGGCTGCCACTCGGAGGAGCTGCTGAGGTATCTGAAGACAATCAAACCCAAACGGCTGGTGCTTAATGGCGATATCATCGACATGTGGCAATTCAGCAAGCGCTACTGGCCCAAGTCGCACATGCTGGTGATCAAGCACCTGACGGGGCTGATCGCCAAGGGAAATACCAAGATCACCTACCTGACCGGAAATCACGATGAGATGCTGCGAAAATTTTCGGGTTTTCGCCTTGGCAACTTTCAGATTGAAAACAAGAAAGTCATTTCCCTGAATGGCAAGCGAGCCTGGATTTTCCATGGCGATGTATTTGATGTAACGATGCGCTACTCGAAATGGATTGCCCGGCTTGGGGCCATCGGTTACGACCTACTGATTTTAGTGAATGCGGCCGCCAATTTCGTTTCGAAGTCATTGGGCCGTGGCCGGATCTCGCTCTCAAAACGAGTGAAAGACAGCGTAAAGCAAGCCGTAACGTTTATCAACAACTTCGAAGAGACCGCGGCCGACATTGCGATATCGAATGGCTACGACTTCGTGGTCTGTGGTCACATCCATCACCCTGAAATGCGGAAGATATCCACACCAAAGGGTGAAGTGGTGTACCTGAACTCCGGTGACTGGGTAGAAAACCTGACTTCCCTCGAATATCATCAGGGCGTGTGGCGTATTTACCGCTACCAGGACGACCTCTATGCCCAAAACATAAAATTGCCCAAGAATGTAAGGAGCGATCTGGATAATGATGAAATTTTTAAAGACCTTGTTTCGGAGTTTCTCTCCGGAAAGTCAAAATGAAAATTCTCTATGCCATCCAGGGTACGGGTAACGGACACTTGTCGCGGGCGGTTGATATCATTCCGGAACTTAAGCGATATGGTGAGCTTGATTTATTAGTGAGCGGGGTGCAGGCCGAAGTAAAGCTTCCTTACCCGGTGAAGTTTACCTCAAAAGGCCTGAGTTTCTTTTTCGGCAAGCGCGGAGGCATCAATTTCTATAAAACGTTTGTTGAAAACAGCTCAGGCGACCTGCTTAGTGAAATCAACCGATTCCCCGTTGAGCAATACGATTTGGTTGTAAATGATTTTGAACCTGTCACGGCCTGGGCCTGTCGCAAAAAGAACGTTCCCTGTGTAGGATTGGGTCACCAGGCGGCCCTGCTTTCCAAAAAGTCGCCCCGGCCGCGCACGCGCGATCCGTTTGGCGAGTGGATTTTGAAGAAATATGCGCCTGTAAAGAAGTACGTGGGTTTTCATTTTGAAGAGTACGACAAGAATATCTTCCAGCCCGTTATCCGCAAGGTGATTCGTGAAGCGAAAACCTCCAACAAAGGCCACTACACGTGTTACCTGCCTGCGTATGACGATAAAAAACTGGTGGAACTCTTTCTTGCATGGCCCCGGGTTCGTTGGCATATCTTTTCCAAGCATACCCGGCAGCCCTATCACGTTGGTCGAATTTCGGTTTACCCGGTGAGCGGAGCCGAGTTTGTTGAAAGCCTGGTGGGGGCTGAAGGCGTGTTAACCGGTGCCGGATTTGAAACTCCGGCCGAGGTGCTTCACCTCAATAAGAAACTGATGGTGGTGCCCATGAAGAGTCAATATGAGCAGCATTGCAACGCGGCTGCGTTGAAAAAGCTTGGGGTTCCCGTGTTAAAGAAGGTAAAGCGGAAGCAGCTCCGGAAAATTGAGGCGTGGATCGATTCGGCTAAGCCTCTGGATATCTTCTTCCCCGAAGTGGCCGGCCCCGCGGTGGATCACCTGATGAGCCGGGTGATCGTGTAGCTGCATTTGCATCTGCATATTCGGTAAAGATATCCCCAGCATTTAATATGGCTGTAAAGTTCGGGTAACACATAACTGCGACCTTTAGCAGGGTAAAGGTCATGAGCAAAACGCGGGTACTGGTAGTAGATGATGATGCAGATATCCTCGCGTTGTTGAAATACAATTTAGAGAAGGAAGACCTCAAGGTACGCACGGTGGAAGATAGCCGGGAGGCCATTCGCGAAGCTCTGAGTTTTTCGCCCGACTTGATTATTCTCGACATCATGATGCCGCACATCAACGGGCTTGAGCTTTGCCGGCAGCTGCGTAGAATTGAAAAATTTCAGGACGCCTATATTTTCTTCCTCACTGCCCGATCGGAGGTGCAACTTCAGGATCCTGCACTTGATGCCGGTGCTGATGATTTCATCGAGAAGATTGTGGGCCTGCGTGTGCTCACCAATCGCGTTGTGTCGGTTCTAAAGCGGCACTTTGTGATCCGAAAAAGTTCGGGTCAGGTGCAGGTGGGCGAACTTCAGGTGAATCGGGCAAAGTCGCTGGCCGTTTTATCGGGTGAAAAAATACCACTGGCCCGCCCGGAACTGGATCTGCTGTTCTTTCTGGCGCAAAACCCCCGAAAAGTCATCACCCGCGACAATCTTGTTGGCAACATCTGGGGTTCGGAAATTTATTCCAGTTCTCTTTCTGTGGACACTTATCTGGAGAAGCTATCGCAGAAATTGGGAGTAGGTTGGATTATGCGGCTGAGCGAGGATAAGTACAAGTTCATTCCTCACTAATTTCGAGCTCTTCAAGAATCTCGCTCAAGTTGTCGAAGTCTTTCAGGCCCGGTTTTTCCTCAGCCGAACCGTATAGCGCAATGCCGCAATTCTCTTTCATCAGCACAGCTTGCCGGTACTTCGGCTCAGAGCAGTCCACGAGTACCGGAGCAACGAGCCGTAGCCGATCAACGGCCAATAGGTCAGAAGCGTTACCAACCCTGAATTGAAAATAGTCTGCCCGCTTCAGCAGCGTTTCCGGCAGATCGGCAAGGTCATCACTATGGAAACTCAAGATCAACGGGACCGATGAAGGAATCCGGGCGGCCTGGCCGGGTACAGCCATCACAAAGTCTGGCACGAATGAATCGATCAGTTCGGAAGCGTCACCATTGAATTCCGGGTCGAGTTCAAGTACCACACGAGGGCCTGTTACCCAACCCCGAATGTCGCGATAGGTGGTCAGCGCCAACGTTGACGGAAAACCAATCAGATCTACACCCATGCCGGCACAGTACCGGGCATCACTCAGGTTTACAATGTTGCCAACTTTGACGGTTACTTTTAGCGCCATAATGCGAATCGACCACTTATTGCCCCAAATTTCGTTAAACGGGCTCGGATTCCGTAAGAACAATGGGGCTGTTTCGATAACTTTGCTGTCCCGATGAAAAAGTGGTTAGGTGCAGGGTTGATTTTGCTGGTGGCTTGCGGAGAGGAGCCGGTTGAACCTGTTCAGACGGGGAGCCAATTTTTCCCGTTGACACAAGGCTTTTTTTGGACGTACGCGGTTGAGGAGACCATTACCACTCCAACAAGCGTTTCGTCAGCCCGGTATGAACTCAAACTACACGTTGCTGATTCAATATTGAACTCCGAGGGCGGTTACTCGTATCGGGTTGAGCGCGCAACCCGGGCAATGCCGGGTGATCCGTGGACTAACGAGGGCAGTGGATTGATACGCAAGAATCGACTTGAAGTGGTGGCGCAGGAAGACGGAGTCAGCTACGAGAAACTTGGCTTTCAATTGTTTGAAGGCCGTGATAGGAATGGCAATGCATTTAACTCAAAAGAAGCGGAGGACTACCGGGTTACGAACTTCAATGAACCGTTTGAGACAACAACGGGTTTGTCATTTCAGCGTACCGTGCGCGTCAACCAGTCTGAACTAGACGATCGGATCGTGTTTCGCGATCTGCGGCATGAGGTGTACGCGGAGGATGTCGGGCTGGTAGCCCGCGAGGTTATCCAGCTAGAATACTACACAGACCCTGCCCGATTGGGCAAAGAGGTAGTCAAGCAAGGGATTGTGCGGACGCAAACTTTAACTGAGTACGGTCGTGAGTAGGTTGGCCGGTGTACTCGTTTGCTTGTCTGTGGCATTTCAGAGTGCCGCTCAGATCAATCGCTATTTCGTTTCGTTTCGCGATAAAACGGGAACACCTTTCACGCTTTCGTCCCCCGGTGATTACCTTTCTGAGAGGAGCATTGCCAGGCGTAGCCGCAATGGTGTCGCAGTAACGGTTGATGACTTGCCGGTTACACCGGGTTATGTTTCGCAAGTGCGATCGACCGGGGCGGTTGTGTTCTTTACCTCGCGTTGGCGAAACGGAGTGATTATCGAGGCTACAGAGCCTCAGCGGCAGGCCGTAGCAATGCTGTCGATGGTAGCATCAGTGCAGTTGATTGCCCCCGGACCGAAATCCTCATCCTGGGGTCGGCAACGCAAGCGTGACCGGTTTGCAGAAGATCCGGCAGTTGGAAGCGCAACACGCGTACAACTCACACAAATCGGAGTTGACCAAATGCACGTCTCCGGCTATCATGGCGAAGGTGTGTGGGTTGGTATTTTCGACAGCGGATTCATCGGAGTGAACACAACCAATCCCTTTCAGCACCTGTTTACCGGCAACCGCGTGATGTACTCCTTCAATTTTGTTAATAACCGGGCTTCCGTATTTGAACGTGATGACCACGGCACAGAAGTCATGTCAGTGCTGGCTGCCCAAACAGCTAGTTTTGCGGGGGCGCTTACAAATGCAACTTACCTGCTGTTTCTCACCGAAGATGTCGCAAGCGAATACCGAATTGAAGAATATAATTGGACGATTGCAGCAGAACGGGCGGACAGCGCGGGCGTAGATGTTATCAACTCTTCGCTTGGCTACTACGACTTTGATGACCCTTCAATGAATTATGCCAAGGCCGACCTGACAGGCGATCGGGCGGTGGTGACGCGGGCTGCGACCATGGCGCGCGACCGCGGTATGATCGTGGTGTGCTCTGCGGGCAACGAAGGTGCTATTGCCTGGAAGTTGGTCACCCCACCCGCAGATGCTGACGGCATTCTGGCGGTGGGTGCCGTGAATAGCTCGGGCTTGCGCACGGGCTTCAGTTCAACAGGCCCAACGGCCGACAATCGAATCAAGCCGGATGTCATGGCGTTAGGGTCGGGAACGACCGTGATCAATCAGTCAGGAAATGTGACAACAGCTTCGGGAACTTCGCTGGCGAGTCCGCTGGTGGCAGGGCTTGCGGGCGGACTTCTTCAATATAACCCCTCGTGGAAGGCATCAGATGTCGTTCACGCGATCAAAGGCTCGGCCAGTCTGGCCGCCCGTCCTGACCAGTTTATGGGGTATGGTATTCCAAATTTCTATGCGGCTGTCCGCTACCAATTAGCCCAAGACAATCGAGATAATATCACATTGTATCCTAATCCGGTGGACACTCCGCTGATGATTGCATTTAAGGAGCTTCCGGAAGAGCCTGTTTGGGTAACAATTGCCGATTTGACGGGGCGTACCTGCCTGGAGTACCAACGTGAAATCAATTGGCAAAGCTCTAACCCGCTTCAACTTGATGTAGCGCAATTGGTCAGCGGCCTTTACCTGGTTAAGGTGCAGACAAACCGCGAGACGGTCGTATTCAAACTGCTCAAGAACTAAGTTGTGCTTTGTTTGTAACTTTCCGGCCACAGATTTCCTATGGTCAAAATCGCTCCTTCCATTCTTGCAGCCGACTTTGCCAACCTAGAGCGGGAGGTGGCTATGATCAATCAAAGCCAGGCAGATTGGATTCACATCGATGTGATGGATGGGGTTTTTGTGCCCAACATTTCGCTGGGAATACCGGTGACAGAGGCCATCAAACGCCACGCAAAAAAGCCGCTCGATGTGCATTTGATGATTGTTCAACCTGAACGTTATGTTGAATCATTCCGGAAAGCGGGAGCCGAGGTCATTTCAGTTCATTATGAAGCCTGCCCCCATCTGCACCGTACCATTCAGCAAATTAAAGGTTTGGGTGCCCGGGCTGGCGTGGCCATTAACCCCCATACTTCCGTACACCTGCTGGCCGATTTGATATCCGAAATTGATTTAGTGTGCCTGATGAGTGTGAATCCCGGGTTTGGTGGGCAGAAATTCATTCCCCACACCTTTGCCAAAACACGGGAGTTGCGAAAGTTGATTCAGGAACGTCACGCCCATACACTCATTGAGATTGACGGGGGCGTAAATCAGGAAAATGCCCGAGAACTGATCGATGCTGGCGCAGACGTGCTGGTAGCGGGCAATTTTGTGTTTTCATCAGCAAACCCGATCGACACCATTGCTCGTTTAAAGCAGTAAACTGGCAAAAGATTTGTTTATACGAATTTATGCGCGTCCTCCTCATTCTATTCCTGTTCGGTTTTTCGGCTGCCTGCAACCAGCGCACGGTAGCCCGGGTTGATCCCCAGACACAAGTTGATTTGAGCGGCCGCTGGAACGACAGCGACTCGCGCCTGGTGGCTGATAAGTTGATTGCCGATTTGTTGGGCAACGAGCGGTTCAAAGAATATGCTGCGACCAAGGGCCGCAAACCCACCATCATTGTGGGCCAGGTGCGCAACCGAACAAGTGAGCACATAGACGCTAACGCATACATCAAAAAACTGGAGCTCGCCATTTTCGATTCCGGAATTGCCGAGCTAGTCGAGTCGGGCGAGTTTCGGGATAAGCTCAGGGTTGAGCGGGCAAACCAGCAGGACTTTGCAAGCCCGGAAACGATGAAACGCTGGGGTGAGGAAACCGGGGCTGATCTGATGCTGTTCGGAGAGATGACCTCCGAAACAGACGTGTACCAAAAAGACCGGGTGGTTAACTACGTCACTACGTTGTTTCTTACCGACCTGGAAACGAACAGGCGCGTTTGGTACGGTCAGCAGGAAATCAAGAAAAAGATCCGCAATTAGCCTCACCATGAACTGGCGACAGGTAACATGCGGGCTGGGAGTAACCCTTTTGCTGCAGGCTTGCGCCACGTATTACCAATCCAACCAAACTTTCAATCAGCAGTTCGAAACAGGTGACCTGGAGAAGGCGCTGGCCACGCTCCGCGAGCAGTCGCACGAGGCACGTGGAAAGCGAGAGTTTCTCTATTTTGTAAACAAAGGCCTGGTGCTTTCACTTTTGGGGCGGTACGAGGAGAGCAATGAGTTTCTGGAGCGGGCCTACCTTTTTGGGGAAGACTATCGAAAGAATTATCTCAACGAAGCCGCCTCGTACCTGACCAACCCAATGATAACCCAGTATCGGGGTGAAGATCATGAGCACCTGTTCGTGCTTTATTACAAGGCGTTGAATTTTGCCAAAATGGGGAAGACAGACCAAGCGCTGGTTGAGTGCAGGCGACTGAACATCCGTGCCCAGCAGCTGGCCGATCGCTACAGCTCCGAGCGAAAGTTTCAACGCGATGCTTTTGTTCACACCCTGATGGGCATTTTGTACGAAACAGACCGCGACTACAACAATGCCTTTATTGCCTATCGGCAGGCTGTTGAGATTTATGAGCAGGATTATGAAGCTCTTTTTCAGCAATCCATGCCCGACCAGCTTAAGCTCGATGTACTTCGCACGGCAACGCTAAGCGGGTTTGACGATGAGGTGCAGTTCTTCAAAGAAAAATTTAACCTGCCGGATTATTCGTATGTTCCTCCGGCTCACGGGGAATTGATTTTCTTCTGGCACAACGGGCTGGCGCCCATCAAGGCTGAATGGGGCGTTACGTTCATGATCACCCGCAGGGATAACATGGCGTACATCTCCAATGCCGAACTCGGGCTGACCTTTCCGTTCAGTCTTGACGGATTTAGTGAGGAAGACAGACGAGGGTTGAGTTCACTCGAGTTCTTTCGCGTGGCATTTCCCCGGTATGTCGAACGCCCTACGTTTTTCAACCGGGCCAAACTAAAACATGGCGATCGTGAGCATCAACTACAGTTGCTGGAGAATGTCAATAAGATTGCACTTAAAGGATTGGAGCAGCGCATGGGGCTGGAGTTCAGCAAGGCTCTCATCCGGGTGGCAGTTAAGAAAGCAGCGGAGTATCAGGTGCGAAAAGAAGACAAAATGCTAGGGTCCATCCTGAATGCGATCAACACTGCGACTGAGCGTGCCGACACCCGAAACTGGCAAACGTTGCCCCACAGCATCTACTTCACGCGCATCCCGCTCAATGAAGGTCAGAACCATGTTTCGCTCGCCCTGGCGGGTATGCAGGGAGAGGTGGTTCATAACTTTGTCTACGAAGGTCGCCCTGGTCAGATACTATTTCACACGTTTAGCTCGTTGGAGAGTCGGTTTCCTGCTTACTACTAGCTTTACTCAGTGGCATTATCGTATTTTTGAAGTTGATCCGATCGAGTTGAGACTATCCCGAGCCAATATCTGTCTGATTGCTCTTTTAACGCTTCCGTTCTTGGCAAGCGCACAGCAAGATGCCATTCCGCTTGATCGTTTTTACGTAGATCGTCAGGGTGTTTCACCTTTCCGAAAGATTCTATCGCGGCTGAACTGGAGCTTAAGTCTCGGGTATGGTCGAACCTATTTTGCCCATGAGCTACCAGGCTTTGGCATTTACCAGGGCACCGGTATTCCTCCACAGATCTTTCAGGTTGGCGTTACCCCCGGTACGCGTTACAGCCAGTGGATATCACAATCTCAAACGAATGCCGACCCGCTAACACCCTCGCCTTTTTTGGTAAGTTCCGATACAACCACGTTAGGGTTTAAGGCCAAAGCGCTGAACATTCCGTTGAAGGCAACTTTGCACGTGGAGTTTCTGAAGCGCTTCCGGTTGGGCGGTGGCTACTCGGTGGAGCTGATGAACGTTGGTGAGTTCAGAGCGCAGAATTATGCCGATCAAATCAGCAGCTTTACCCTGAGCGATGGCTCCGGCATGATGAGCAAGTACTTTATCATGGCGGGCGGGTCGTTTTATCGTTTTCAGGATTATTTGTTCACCGCTGATCTTCAGGTGGGAGGGTTTAACCCCGGAAAGAACTTTGACAAAGCGTTAATTCAACGCGGCTTGTTTTACAACCTTGGCGTTACGGTGGAACGCGACCTGAGTGAATACTTCCGCGTTTTCGTGAGGCCATCATTTGAAATAAAGAACTACAGCTTGTCTCTTCCGGAAACCGGCCAGTCGCTCAAGCACAACCTGAATGCATTCTATTTCAATTTCGGGGTCACTTACCGCATACCCGAGTTGCCTAGGTGCTTTCATCGCGACTGCCAGGCCCAGATCAACCATGCCCATGGCAACCGCGAGTACCGTAGCCGCATGCACCCGTTCTGGAAAAAGCAGAACCCTGGGTATGGCGAAAACCACCCCAAACTGATCAAGTACAAGGGGAAGAACAAGCGGAAGATTAACCCGTATTAAGCAGTCGCGCCAAGCGGGTTGGCTGGCCGGCCGGGTCGACTAAAAAACGCGTTTTTCCCGTCAAATTTTCGAGGTTTTTGAGTGTAAAAAACCTACCTTGCCGACCGGTTTTTTAGACCCGATTTTTAACTTTTTTAACACCTCCCAAACGTGGCAGACGAAAGCGGACTTCCGACCGGAAGACAAAGCATCATCCCGATCAACATAGAAGACGAAATGCGCGGTGCCTACATCGATTATTCGATGTCGGTTATCATTTCCCGCGCGCTGCCAGATGTTCGCGATGGACTGAAACCAGTGCACCGCAGGGTGCTCTATGGCATGCTGGAGTTGGGAGTGAACTACAATAAGCCCTACAAAAAGTCAGCCCGTATTGTCGGGGATGTGATGGGTAAGTACCACCCGCATGGCGATGCCTCAATTTACGATACGCTGGTTCGGATGGCCCAGGATTGGTCGTTGCGCTATCCCATGGTGGATGGGCAAGGCAATTTTGGCTCGGTTGATGGTGACCCGCCTGCAGCTATGCGCTACACCGAGGCGCGTTTAAGGCGCATTGCCGAGGAAATGCTAACCGATATCAACAAGGATACGGTCGACTTCCAGCCGAACTATGACGATCAATTCACGGAGCCAACGGTGCTGCCGGGGAAGGTCCCCAATTTGCTGGTAAATGGCTCATCGGGCATTGCCGTGGGTATGGCTACCAATATGGCGCCTCACAACCTTCGCGAGGTTGTGGATGCCACAATCGCCTACATCGATAACAAGCAGCTTACCATACCGGAGTTGATGAAGTATGTAACGGCACCAGATTTTCCAACGGGAGGTATCATCTATGGGCAATCGGGTGTGCAGGAGGCTTACCTCACAGGTCGCGGTAAGATTGTCATTCGGGCGAAAGCGGAAATCGTCACTTCGCCTTCAGGGCGCGATCAGATTATTGTGACTGAGATTCCGTATCAGGTGAATAAGGCGCAGATGATTGAAAAGACAGCTGCGTTGATCAACGACAAAAAGATCGAAGGTATTTCTGATATTCGGGATGAATCAGATCGCGAGGGATATCGGGTCGTGTATGACCTGAAGAAAGACGCAATTCCGAATATCGTACTCAACAATCTGTTCAAACAGACTCAGTTGCAGTCCTCGTTTGGGGTTAACAACGTGGCGCTGGTAAAGGGCCGCCCCCAGACCCTTAACCTGAAGGATCTAATCGTTCATTTTGTTGACCATCGGCACGAAGTGGTGGTGCGCAGAACGAAATTTGAATTGGCCGAAGCAGAGAGACGTGCCCACATTTTGCAGGGCTACCTGATTGCGCTCGATCATCTCGATGAAGTCATTCAGTTGATTCGCAATTCGCGTGACCCTGACACCGCGCGTGATGGATTGATGAGCCAGTTTGGACTTTCGGAGATCCAGGCAAAAGCCATTCTGGAACTGCGGCTTCAACGCCTCACCGGCATGGAACGCGAGAAGATTCAGAACGAGTATAAGGAAGTGATGGCTCTTATCGAAGAGTTAAATTCCATTCTCGGCAGTGAAGACAAACGGATGGGAATTATCAAGGCCGAGCTCACCGAAATGAAGGATCGATACGGTGATGAGCGCAGGACAGAGGTAGTTCACAGTGATGAGGATATCACGGTTGAAGACATGATTCCCAATGAAGAGATGGTGATCACCATCTCAAACCAGGGATATATTAAGCGCACATCCCTTTCGGAATACCGCACGCAGGGAAGGGGCGGCATTGGTTCGAAGGCGGTGACCACTAAGGAGGATGATTTCACTGAGCACTTATTCATCGCACAAGCGCATAATTACCTGTTGATCTTTACGGAGTTTGGGCAGGTGTATTGGAAAAAAGTGTATGAGATCCCCGAAGGCTCGAAGACATCAAAAGGCCGCGCTATTCAGAATCTATTGAACATACAACCCGGAGATACTATCCGGGCGGTTATCAATCTAAAGAACCTGGAGGACGAGGAATACATCAATAACAATTTTGTTATTCTGTGTACCGAAAAAGGCACTATAAAAAAGACGTCTCTGGAGGCCTACTCGCGGCCGCGCGCCAACGGCATTGCGGCCATTACCATCAATGAAGGCGACCGCCTGCTGGATGCCGCCTTAACGAATGGAACTAATCACATTGTGATTGCCAAGAGCGAGGGCAAGGCAGTTCATTTCAACGAGTCCGATGTGCGTCCCATGGGCCGGACGGCATCCGGGGTACGCGGTGTAACCCTTGAATCTGACCTCGATAAGGTGATCGGCATGGTTTGCATTACGCGCGAGGATGCCAATCTGCTGGTGGTGAGCGAAAAAGGCTACGGAAAGAGATCCGCCATTGATGACTACCGGATTACCCGCAGGGGCGGAAAGGGCGTAAAAACAATCAATATCACAGAAAAAACTGGCAAGCTTGTTGCAATCAAGGAAGTTGTAGACCAGGATGAACTGATGATTATTAACAAGTCGGGGATCAGCATCCGGATCCGAGTAGAGGAATTGCGGGTTATGGGCCGGGCTACCCAGGGTGTGCGATTGATTAAGTTGAACGAAGACGATACCATCAGTTCGGTCGAAAAAATTCAGCAGATGGATGATCAAACCCCAAGCGAAAATCAAACAAACGAAAACCAAACCTAAATTAACCAAGTACACGTAATGAAAAAGTTAGTTGCACTCGTATTCCTGGTGCCGGCCATGGCAATGGCCCAGAAGGAAATTAAGCCGAATCTCTCCAAAGCCGAAGGGGCATGGAAGGCAAATAAACTGGATGAAGCCAAAGCAATAATCGATGTTTCGGTGGCAAGCCAGGAGTTTATGGTAGATGCGAAGAAGGGCGTCCCCTCAAAAAATGCTGCTAAGGCGTGGTATCTGAAGGGCGTGATTTACGCTGCGCTGGACTCTACAAAAAACCCGAAGTTCCAGGCACTGAGCGCTAATGCTTTCGATGAGTCCAAGGCTGCATTTGAGAAATCAAAGGAAATTGACCAGGGCAAGTCAAAGGGATTTGTAAACCTACCCGATGCTGCGCTTGGTGGATTTGAGCGTCAGTATACGTTCGAGGAGGTTAATAGCGCACTTAGTAATGCGTACTTCAACCGGTCGCTTCGCTTTTATGAGGACGATCGCGATTATGGTAAAGCCTTTACCTATATCAATCACGCCATGTATTTTTCCCCGGCCGATACCTTTAAGATGCGTATTGCTGGCGTTTACTTCGGACCTGCCGCGAAGGAGTTCGAGAAGTCAGTTGGATTCCTTGAGAACTACCTGAAGTCGGGTGGTACAATGAAGGAAGCCTACCAACAATTGATTGCGTTGTACAGCACCCAAAAGAAAAGCGAGGAAGCGTTGGCTGTGATCCGTAAGGCAAAAGAAAAATACCCGGATGAAGCTGAATTTTCTCAGTCGGAGATTGCCATTTTGTATGATATGGGCCGGTTGCCCGAAGCGAGAACCTCAATTGAAAAGAAGATTGCCGCTGGAGGCGCTGACCGTTCAATCTATTATAACCTCGGGTTCATTTGCAACAAAATGAAGGACATGGATTGCGCCAAGAAGGCGTTCAAGGATGCCATCAAACTTGATGGTGAGGATTTTGATTCTTATGCCATGCTGGCCGATATCAGTTACAAAGAGGTAGGAGAGTTGCGAAAAGAGCGCGGTGCCATCACGGGTTCGAGTGATGCTGATCTTAAAAAGCGCAAGGACCTGTTTGGAAAGATTGGCGAAAAACTTCGCGAGTCACTACCCTATTGGGAGAAGTGCTACCAGCTGAAAGGTACTGACGAGAACGTGTTGTATGGCTTGTTGAGCGTGTATGGTGACCTTTACGCGTATGACGAAGCCTATGGCCCCAAGATGGAAACCCTGAAAAAGAAGATGAAGGGAATGGGTCTCGAAGTAGACTAACGAGAATGAGTAAAGAGAAAAAGAAAAGCCCCGCCATCGCGGGGCTTTTTTTATTATCGTATACCAATGGGGGCGGAAAGGAGCCGATCAGGGATATTGAAGGCATCCACCAGTGGCACGGCATCCTGCCGAATATCCCAACACAGCTGATTGACTAGTTTTCGGATGGCTTTGGTTTTAACACCTTCCATATACCCCTGCTCCAGATACCATCCCTTGTTTTTGTCAATCTGCGAAAGAGCAAATAGGTTGCAGAGCCTGGTCAAACCCGCTTTGCATCCTTTGTCAGTCACTTTTTCGATCTGGCCAATAAACTGCTCCAGGATGATTCGCTCAACATAGGCTTGTGAAACCATTACCAGATGGTGCTGGCAAACGTTAAAAGCATCAAAAGAATCCATCCCGGAGTCAATATGCCGCTTTAGACGCTTGGCGGCCGAAGTTAAAATGTCCCGCTCGCGGTATCGGAACGCGCTTAACTGGAAGTCGGGATCCAATAAGTGTTCCTCATCGGTATTGCGAACGGTAAGGGGATTCATTTCAGTAATGGAGGTGCGGGCCTGACCCGCCAGGTAGTTCACAATGGTAAACATGTTCATGTTGCTGAACTCCTGTTTAAACTCGGTGAGCCTGCTCTTGGCCACAAGTTGAAGAAGAACCGTGTTGTCGCCTTCAAACGTGGTGTAAATGTCAGTGTCATTCTTCAAGGCATCAATCCTGTTTTCCGACAGGTAGCCTTTGCCTCCGCATGCTTCGCGGCACTCCTGCAGTGTGGCTGTTGTGTTCCAGGTAGCCCATGCCTTAAGTCCCGCTGCGAGTGCCTCAATTTCCTGCATCTCCTCCTCTGTTCGGTTCAGGAATCTCTCGGTGAGGTATTGTAAGCTGAAGTGCAACGCGTAGGCGTTGGCCAGCAGCGGCATCAACCTGCGCTGGTGCGTTCGGTAGTTGAGAATGGGAACCTCAGCTCCGCCTTCGGGCCCAAACTGCCTGCGCTGGTCACCATATCGGATTGCGATGGTAAGTCCGGATTTGGCGGCCGACAGGCCCGAGCGCGGTATACCAATCCGACCACCTACCAGTGTACCCAGCATCGTGAAAAATCTACGGTTATCCGAAGTAATCGGGCTTTCAAATTGACCCAAATCATTTACCGATGCATACCGGTCCAGCATATCCTCTCGTGGAATTACCACATGGTTGAAGTGTATCAATCCGTTATCCACTCCGTTTAGTCCCATTTTGCGGCCGCAATCCTCAATCGTCACTCCCGGGTGAATTCTCCCCGACTTATCGCGCAGGGGGACAACAAAAGCGCTTACGCCATAATCTTTTCCATCCAGTATCAGTTTTGCAAACACGGTTGCTTTTTGACCGTGTAGTGCGGCATTCCCAATATACTCCTTGCGCGCATGAGCGTGCGGGGTGTGGATGGTGAATGTCCTATCGGCATGATGGTAGGTTGCCGTTGTTTCGATACCCCGAACGTTTGAGCCGTGGTGGGTCTCCGTCATGGCAAAACATCCCGGTAGCTCAAGCGAGCCGATATCCCGCAAATACTTTTTGTGATGTTTTTCGGTTCCGAGAAAATAGACGCTCATTCCCCACAGGCCAAACTGCACCCCGAACTTTACCACCAGGCTCAGGTCGTGGTAGCTGAGTGTTTCCATAATGGTAAAGTACCCGGCCATATCGTTGCGTCCGCCATGGGCCGTTGGGTAGCCCCACGCGCCATAGCCCTGATCGGCCAGGTGCTTCAGCCACCGCAGCACCTGCGCCCGATACCGCGCCAGATCTCCCGAATCCACATAGGCAAATTCAGGATCATTGAGCAATGTCTTTACCTGCCGAATAAGGGCAGCCTGGCTTCCATCCAGAATGGATGTCAGCTTTTCGGGGTCAAAGCTGCGCGTTGTATTCTGCTGCGCAGTTAGCGTTGTCCTGTGATCCTGAAAACTGGACACCGCTTCGTGGCTGATGAAGCCGAGTGTAGCCTCGATTTTTTCGAGCGATGGCTTTGCCTCGATCAAACGGGAGCTGATAGTCCCGTCATCATGTAATGCCGCCAGTGCAATGCCCAGGTCTACCAGGCTTTGCTTCGGTCGCGGATCGCTTGCTACTCTCCGGATTTCTTCGCGCCATTGAAGAAACTCATCCGGGGTGGGCGGATGTGCAGGATCGATCTGCGCCAGTAGCAGTGACCGGTCATCTTCCGAAAGCCACACCTGGCTGCGAATAAGGCCCTCCAGCGTAGCTACTTCGCTGGGCGTGAGTACCGTGTCGGACCACACCGTGTACAATAGTGGAAGGAAAACGTACAAATCAGGTTTTTCCTTGATTTGCGATGAGGCGAGAAGTGATGTCATACTGGTTTTTTCGGGGTACCGTGGATTTGTTGGCGACTAACCTGTTACTTGCGCATTAATTAAACCCGAATCTACACATTTTCATATGTATCCACTTTCAATCGGCACCCCGCTTACTTCGTCAGCGATTAAAGTGATGATGTTGGGTGCAGGCGAGTTAGGCAAAGAAGTTGTGATTGAATTTCAACGTTACGGAGTTGAGGTGATTGCCGTAGATCGGTATGCGCATGCACCGGCCATGCAGGTGGCACACCGCAGCCACGTGATCAACATGCTTGATGGTGAGGCCCTGGCCGGCCTTGTCCGAAGTGAGAATCCTACGTTCATCGTGCCGGAAGTGGAGGCCATTTCTACTGATACATTAGTGAAGTTGGAGCTGGAAGGCTTTCGCATTATTCCCACCGCGCTGGCAACCCGACTGACCATGAATCGCGAGGGTATTCGCACGCTGGCAGCAGAAAAGTTAGGCCTGCAAACTTCCCCTTATCGATTTGCAGGAACCTACGAGGAGTTTGCACAGGCCGTTCGCGCCATCGGGCTTCCCTGTGTGGTAAAACCGATTATGAGTTCATCGGGTAAGGGCCAGAGTGTGGTGCGTCAGGAAAGTGACCTGCTGGAGGCCTGGCGGTATGCCCAAGAGGGAGGGCGCAGCGGGGGAGGCCGGGTGATTGTGGAAGGGTTCATCGACTTTGATTATGAGATTACGCTGCTCACCCTACGACATAAGGATGGCGTAATGTTTTGTGAGCCGATTGGCCACCGGCAGGAACATGGCGACTATCAGGAGTCATGGCAGCCCCACCCGATGCCGCCCATGGCACTGGCAGCAGCCCAGCACATTGCCCGGCAGGTTGTGGACGAACTAGGTGGAGTTGGCATTTTTGGAGTCGAATTTTTTGTGAAAGGTGAGAAAGTTTACTTCAGTGAGCTTTCGCCCCGGCCACACGATACGGGAATGGTGACCATGATTTCCCAGGACTTATCGGAATTTGCTCTTCATGTGAGGGCAATTCTCGGTCTGCCGATTCCTGCCATCCGCCAACTTGGACCATCCGCATCTGCGGTGGTCCTGGTGAAAGGCCATTCGAAGAATGTCAGCTTTTCGGGGCTGGCAGATGCTCTTCAGGATCACGATACACAACTTCGGCTGTTTGGCAAGCCTGAGGTTGCCGGAGAGCGCAGGATGGGCGTAGCGCTGGCCCGCGGAAGCAGTGTTGACGATGCGCGAAAAAAGGCAACTTCAGCAGCACAGGCAGTGCGCTATTCACTATAGCATGTTGTCAGGGCAAGGTTGGTTAGGTAAATTTGATTTCGAAACATGGAGGCTTACGGAAAAATATTGCTGATTGCGATGCCGGCTTTTCTCCTGCTGGTGTTGTTCGAAAAGTGGTACGGCTGGTGGCGTGGAAATGACACCGTCCGCAATATGGACATGATCTCCAGCCTTAGCTCGGGCATCACTAATGTTACCAAGGATGTGCTTGGCCTCAGCGTGGCGATTATATCCTACGAATGGTTGGTGAGGCGTATTGCCATCACCCACATCGAAACTGGTTTTTGGACTTACGCAGTGGCCTTTGTTGCCCTTGATTTTGCCGGTTACTGGGTACACCGAATTGCGCACGAATACAACCTATTTTGGAACAATCACATTATTCATCATAGTAGCGAAGAGTTCAACCTGGCTTGTGCACTTCGCCAAAGCATCTCATCCATCGTACGCATTTTCGCCATCTTCCTCTTGCCAGCCGCCCTGCTGGGTGTGCCCGGCTCTGTAATTGCCGTGGTAGCCCCCTTACACCTGTTTGCTCAATTCTGGTATCACACCCAGCACATCGGTCGGATGGGCTTTCTGGAGAAAATCATCGTAACTCCCTCGCATCATCGGGTTCATCACGCGATCAACCCCGAGTATCTGGACAAAAACTACTCGCAGATATTTATCATCTGGGACAAACTGTTTGGCACGTTTCAGGAGGAATTGCCACAGGTGCGGCCGGTGTACGGCATTACCCGACCGGCTGCTACCTGGAATCCCATCAAAATCAACTTTCAACACTTGATCCTGTTGATTCAGGATGCCTGGCGAACGTCAACATGGCAAGACAAATTTCGCATCTGGCTGATGCCAACCGGGTGGCGCCCGCCTGACGTGGCCACCCGCTTTCCGGTGCATAAGATTCAGGACGTTTATCATTTCCAAAAGTATAACCCGGCCCACCATCCGTACCTGGGTGCATGGACTTGGTTCCAAATGACCATGCTGCTGTTTTTCATCAGTTTCCTGTTTGCTACAATTGCGCAAATCGGCAGCCCCGGCATTTTTGTCTACGGACTTTTCGTGTTTCTGTCGGTGTATGCCTATACCGAGTTAATGGATGGCAATGCCAACGCCTGGATGTGGGAGTTCCTGAAAAACATGCTCGGTGTTGGTATCATTGCCACCATGGGTGATTGGTTTGGCGCTTCGAAGTATTTATCTGTATCGACCGGGTTAGTGGTTGCTTACTTTGCAATATCCGCGGTTGGTACAGTTTGGTTTTGCCTCCGGCTGCCAGCCAATAAACGCGCGCTTGCCTCTGCCTGAATTCCGTTTCGGGTAAGCCGGAGCATATGACTGACTTCATTCTTTTTTACTACTTTGAGCCGTAGTATCGCACACCAAACTGCAATCTTCATGAATATTCAAAGTCTGTCACCAGCTGCCCGAACAGGGCTGGTGCTTCTCCGCCTGCTGATCGGCTGGCATTTTTTGTACGAAGGCGTTATTAAAATGTACAGCTCTTCCTGGACGGCTAAGGGCTACTTGTTGAGCGCCAGTTTTCTTCAACCCGTGTTTAGCTGGCTTGCCAGCGATTCGCTCATTGGATTTGTAGATACCGCCAACATCGTTGCCTTGATGCTGGTTGGCATACTGTTGGTACTGGGTTTTAAGTCCAGCTGGGGGTGCTGGATCGGTATCGGTCTGTTGATGCTCTACTACCTGGCGCATCCACCGTTTCCGGGTTTTCCGCAGGGGCCCAGCGAAGGAAGTTACTGGCTGGTCAACAAGAATCTGATTGAGGCAGCCGCTCTATTTGTGCTGGCTCAGTTTTCTACAGATTCACATTTCGGCATTGCCCGACTTTTTCAAAAACCACAAACTAAAACGACATAACGTATGGCAGACGATAGCATATTCAGCAGACTCTCGAGGCGCGATTGGTTGAAAGGCCTGGCGGGGGTTCCGATTTTGGGAAGTATTTGGTTTGCGGGGGCGAGTTTTGCCGGCAAAGCCAAGCGCGAGCGGAAAGCGTTGTTGGAGACGTTGAACATCAAGGCATCACCGCCTCCGGCTACCGGGCCGATGAGTGGCGATCCGCTGCGCATAGGAATCATTGGCTTTGGCGGAAGGGGCGAGGACTTGGTGCGCGCACTCGGTTTCCCAACGAATGAATGGCTGGATGCCCGCAAGAAAGATGCGGCCGAGAACCCTAACGATACCCGACTGAAAGAATTTCTGGCGCAGGAGAACCTCAATGTGAAATTGACAGCGGTATGCGATGTTTTCGATGTGCGGGCCGATCGCGCGCTGCGCTCGTTCAATTCGGATGGTAATGTCTGCAAACGCTACCGCACTCATGAAGAATTGATTAACAGTGGCGAAGTTGATGCAATCATCATCGCCACACCCGATCATTGGCATGCCCCCATCTCGATTGACGCCATCAAGGCCGGGGTACACGTATATGTGGAAAAGCCGATGACACACAACATTGCCGAGACGTATGCACTACGTGATGCTGTTCGGGCCAATCCGAAAGCCGTTTTGGCCGTGGGGCACCAGCATCGGCAAACGCAAAGCTTTTTAACGGCTCAGGATGCAATCGCGAAAAATATCCTGGGTCACGTGTCGCTGGTTGTAACGGCCACCAACCGAAACGATGATAACGGAGCCTGGCAATATGATATCCACCCGGACGCTTCGTCCCAAAGCATTGATTGGGAGCGATTCCTCGGCTCGGCCCCTAAAACCGAGTTTAACAAAGAGCATTTTTTCCGCTGGCGCAAATGGTGGGCATACGGTTCGGGGCTTTCGGGCGACCTGATGACGCACGATTACGATCGCATCAACTGCATTTTGAAAATGGGCATTCCCAAGTACATTACAGCCTCTGGGGGTATTTATACCCACCGCGATGGTCGTAATGTCCCCGATGTCATGCAGATCAACATGGAGTTTCCGGAATTCTCAACCGGAAGCAGCCAGGAAGCGGGTAAAGAGAAAGGAATGACTTTTGTTTACAGTGCCACGCTGGGTAATACGTTTGACCGAGGCACAGTGTTGATGGGCCACGATGCCTCAATGGAACTGGGCAATGCGGTAACTATCTATCCGGATTGGGGGTCAACGCGATTTAAGAAAATGATTGACGAGGGACGAGTAGATCCCACCGTCCCGGTCTATCAATACGATCCTGCTGCGAATGGCACCGATGCCGTTACATCAGCAACTGCGAAATACTTTGCCAACAAAGGTTTGCTGTGGACATACCGCGATGGCAAGCGGGTCGACTCCACTTTCCTGCACCTGCGCGAATGGTTGAGCTGTATACGAAATGGAGGTAAGCCGAGCTGCGGCATCGATGAGGGTTTTGATGAAGCCATCACAGCGCATATGGGAGGCCTCTCGTACAAACTTGGACGTAGAATTGAATGGGATCCAGTGGCTGAAAAAATCGTAACCTTACCCGGAGAAGACCTGGATGCCATTTTACTTTCAAATGATGAATTTGTTGCAAGTCCTGCCACTAAAAGGACTTAACTAGTTACTGTGTCGGCTCAACGGATAGCGTGCGGATGTCTGGTGGTTCTGGTGGTCGCCTGCGGACCGCGGAAAGAGACAATTACGCCAACTGTTGGCTCAATCACCGAGTCGGTGTACGCATCAGGAACCGTGAAGAGCCGCAATCAGTATCAGGCTTTTGCAACAGTTACCGGAATTGTTGAGCAGGTATTGGTGCGGGAAGGTGACCTGGTCAAAAAGGGGCAACCGGTAATCCGCCTTCGAAATGCTGCTGCAAAGCTGACCTCCGACAATGCCCGGTTGGCTGCGGACTTTGCCGAGTTGAGCCGCAATCAGGACAAGCTGAACGAAGCAAGACTCAACCGGGACTTCGCTCGCAATAAACTAGTTAATGATTCTCTGCTGATGGCGCGTCAGCGCAATCTCATCAGCCAGAATGTTGGATCTCGCGTGGAGTGGGAACAGCGCCAACTTGCGTACCAGAATTCGCGTACCGCGTTTGAGTCGGCCGAGATTCGCTATCGGGAACTGAGCCGTCAGCTTGATCTTGCCTCGCGCCAGTCGGAACTTAGTTATCAAATCAGCGTGCAGCAGGCTGAAGAATTTATAGTTACGAGCAAAGTAGAAGGAAGGATTTACTCATTGCTTCGCGAGCCCGGTGAACTGGTGACTCCCCAGACGCCCGTAGCCGTTATCGGTGAGGCTGACAACTTTTTCCTGGAGCTTCAAATTGACGAAACAGACGTAATTCGGGTTGAGCCGGGGCAGCGAACGGTGGTGACGTTGAGTAGCTACCCGGAGCGTGTCTGGGAGGCGCGCATAACGCATGTAAATCCAATCATGAATGAACGCTCGAAGCTCTTCAGTGTCGAAGCTGAATGGCAGGAGCCACCACCATCACTCTATCCCAACCTCACGGTAGAAGCCAATATCATCATTGCCGTTCGCGTGAACGTGATAACGATACCCCGTAGCTTTCTGGAGACAGACTCCACCGTTCGGCTTGAGAACAACGAGATCAGGGCCGTTAAGGTTGGGCTGCGCGACTATCAGCGCGCAGAAATTCAGAGTGGACTTGCTGCTGGTGATGTGTTGGTGAAGCCCGGATCATGAACGTAAACCTCATACTGGAGATTGCCCGGGCCCTGTTGCTGGCGCGCTGGAAGCAAACCCTGGTGGCCGCGATTGGGGTCACATTCTCGATCACCATGTTCATCACGCTGCTCAGCTTCATGACCGGTTTGAATCAGCTATTAGATAATCTCATCCTCAACCGAACACCACATGTCAGACTGTATAATGAGATAAAACCTTCTGAGGTGTTACCAATTCACCGGGTGAAGACGCTGGCAGAGCATTATCATTTTGTTCATTCTGTAAAAGCAAGCACCGCCCGGGAAGAAATTCTCAATAGCCAGGCTATCCTCCGAGCGATACGGGGTGACCAGCGGGTGGTTGGTGTGTCCCCTAAGGCCTCAGCCCAAGTCTTTTTTAATGCGGGAAACGTGGATATCACCGGGGTTGTCAACGGCATTGATGTGCTGGCCGAGGCCGAGCTTTATCACTTTGGCGATTATGTAGTTGCGGGCTCGCTTCTGGATATCCACAACTTACCCAACACCATTATCCTGGGTAAACCGCTGGCAGCACGACTGATGGTTGAGCCGGGCGACCTGATTCAATTGGCTACGCCCGAAGGAGAACGCTACCAGGTGAAGGTGGTTGGGTTGTATCAATCGGGGTTGCAGGATTTTGACAAAACGCAAAGTTTTGCTTCGCTTGCCACGGTGCAGAAGATTCTGGGAAAGAGCCCATCATATATGACGGACATACAGGTGAAACTCAATCAACTTGAGAGCGCTCCAGCCGTTGCCCTTGAATATCAACGCCTGTTTGGCATTGAGGCGGTCGATATTCAAACCGCAAATGCACAGTTTGAGACTGGTACGTTTATCCGAACATTGATTGCATACTCCGTGGGCATTACGCTGCTCATCGTTGCGGGTTTCGGTATCTACAACATTCTTAATATGATGATCTACGAAAAGATGGATTCCATCGCCATTCTCAAGGCGACAGGCTTTTCAGGCCGCGATGTTCGGCTGATTTTCCTGATTATTGCACTGGGAATTGGCGCTTTTGGAGGTACTACCGGTTTACTGCTCGGCTTTGTTCTGTCCTCGGTCATCGATCAGATTCCATTTGTTACCGAGGCATTGCCGACCGTAAAAACGTATCCCATCAACTATGATCCGTGGTTCTATTTGGTCGGCATTGTGTTTTCGATGGTAACTACCTACTTGGCTGGCTTGTTTCCAGCCGTCAAGGCAAGCAAGGTCGATCCGGTAATCATCATACGCGGGAAGTAGTATGGGGACTCCTGTACTCGAAGCCCGGCAGGTATCCAAACACTTCCGAGATCCGGTAGATGTGAAGGTGTTGAATGACGTGAACTTTATCATTAACCGGGGTGAGTTTGTTTCGGTTGTGGGCAAGTCGGGTTGTGGAAAATCCACGCTGCTGTACGTGTTGTCAACGATGGATACCGACTACGAAGGCGAGATCTGGATTGATGGCGAAAACATGAAGGCAAAGAGCCACCATGAGCTTGCCCACGTCCGCAATCAGAAAATCGGATTTGTCTTTCAATTTCATTACCTGCTACACGAGTTTACTGTTTTGGAGAATGTGATGTTGCCTGCGCTAAAGCTGGGCATTCACACGCGCAGCGAAATCACTGAGCGGGCCATGCACCGGCTAAAGCAACTGGAGATTGAGCCTCTCGCCCGTAAAGCCGCCAACCAGATATCAGGAGGGGAGAAGCAACGCGTTGCAATAGCCCGCGCCTTGATCAACGACCCGCTTATTATCATGGGCGATGAGCCCACCGGTAATCTGGATATTCGAAACAGCGAGATTGTTTTTGGGATTTTTCGCCAGCTGGCCGAGGAGTTTAACCAAACCATGCTGATCGTAACGCATGACCTGGCGTTTGCCGATCGCACCCAGCGTGTCATCACCATGGAAGACGGCCGTATCGTAGCTGCCTGAGCACTGGTGGAAAAGCAGGAGAAGTCGATCAAAAAATTGCTACCTTCCGTTCCAAATTCACACTTTATGGCCAGCTATCAACTGCAAATCAACGGGAAGGCCTATCAAACCGAGGCTGATCCCGACACTCCGATTTTATGGGTACTGCGTGATAACCTCGGGCTGCTCGGCACGAAATACGGCTGTGGCATTGCACAATGTGGCGTGTGTACGGTGCATGTAAACGGTGTGGCAGTTCGTGCCTGCTCGTTGCCGGTGTCGGCCATTGGTTCAAAAAAGGTGACCACCATCGAGGGCCTGTCGGAGGATGGTAGTCACCCCGTACAGCAGGCCTGGAATGAAGTAGATGTCCCGCAGTGCGGGTATTGCCAGGCGGGCCAAATCATGACAGCGGCAGCCCTATTGGCAAAGAATCCCAAACCAAGTACAAAAGAAATTGATAATGCCATGAATGGGAATCTTTGTCGCTGTGGTACATACCACCGCATTCAGGCGGCTGTGGTGTTAGCTTCATCTAAAATTTCAAAGTAAGCAGCTATGGAAACCATGAAAACCAACAGACGCAAGTTTATTAAGTTGTCCGTAGCTGCCGGGGGCGGACTTATACTCGGCTTCAATTGGAGTGATGCTAATGCTTCGGGCATTTTTCTGGTACCGCCCGCTGAAGCTGATACAGTAAACTTCAACAGCTACCTGTCCATTTCGCCCGATGATGTGATCACGATTTTCTCGCCTAATCCGGAGTTAGGACAAAATATCAAGACCTCGTTTCCAATGATTGTGGCCGAGGAACTGGAGGCTGACTGGAGTAAAGTGAAAGTGGTCCAAGCAGCCCTTGACACGAAGAAGTACGAGCGGCAACTCACCGGTGGCAGCGGAGCCATTCCACATTCATGGGAGCGGTTACGTAAAGCCGGGGCTACTGCGCAGTACCTGCTCAAAGAAGCTGCGGCCAAGAGGTGGGGCGTGGCCTCATCAACGCTGGTTGCCGAACGTGGCAGGATTTGGGATAAAGCCAATAACCGATCGCTCACCTTTGGCGAGTTGGCCAATGATGCGGCACAAATTCCATTACCGGCAGAAGTAAAATTGAAAGACCGCAAGGATTTCAAAATCATCGGTCAGCCTATTCCAAACGTAGATAACCGTGAAATGCTCACCGGTAAGCCGTTGTACGGTCTTGATTTTTATCGGGAAGGTATGTTAACGGCCATGATTCAACGACCTCGCGCTTTTGGCATGAAGATAAAGTCATTTGACGGCACCGCAGCAAAAGCAGTTCCGGGTATAATCGATGTTGTTCAGTTCAGGAATAACGTTGCCGTGGTGGGAAAAAATACATGGTCGATCATCAAGGCGCGCAAACTGCTAAAGATTGAGTATGAGAAGGAGGGCGCCATTGAAAGCACGCCCGATCACGATACCCTGTTTAAGAAGTTGCTGGATGCAAAAGAAGCAACGGTCCGCAGAAAGGATGGAGACGTAGACGCAGCCTTTTCAAGAGCAGCCAAAGTGATCAAAAGAGAATACCAGTGCCCGTTCCTGCCCCACAATCCCATGGAACCGATGAATTTCTTTGCTCAGGTAAGAGCAGATGGAGTTGAATTAGTGGGCCCATCGCAAACGCCCGACATGGCACGCAACGAGGTGGCCAAACTGTTGGGCATGGCGCCTGATAAGATTACCCTGGAACTTACACGCCTCGGAGGCGGGTTTGGGCGCAGACTCAAAGCGGATTATGTTGTGGAAGCCGCAGAGTTATCGAGCTTACTGAAAGCGCCTGTGAAAGTAATTTGGACACGCGAAGATGATATGGGAGGTGGAAGCTACCGGCCCGCGGTGCGTTATCGCTTCGAGGCTGCATTGGATTCGGCCGGAAACATGACGGCTTATAAACTTCGCGGAGTGGGGATAAACTCCGGCAATCCTACCCGTGAACACAACTTCCCCTCGGGTGCAGTCGATCACCTGCTGATTGATTCAGTTGAACACCAGTCGCCCATTACAACCGGTGCATGGCGTGCGCCTATCACAAACTTCCTGGCATTTGCCGAGCAGGCTTTTTTGGATGAGGTGGCTACGGAAGCCAAGCAGGATCCGGTTCAGTTTCGCCTGACGTTGTTGGACCGGGCAAAAAAATCACCGGTTGGCGAAATTCGGTATGACATCGACAGGATGAAGACTGTGATCGAGCTGGCTGCGGAAAAGGCTCAATGGGGTAAGAAGAAAAATCTTGCACAGGGCTTTAGCGTTTACTTCTCGCATCGTTCGTATGTAGCGCAGGTAGCGGAAGTAGAGATGGTTAACGGCAAACCGGTGATCAAAAAAATCCACGCGGCAGCCGATTGTGGTATTGTTGTGAATAAGTCCGGAGCCGAGCAGCAAGTGCGTGGCGGCATTGTCGATGGGATGGGGCATGCTTTTTTCGGCAACCTCACATTCAAAGAGGGAGCAGCCGAGCAAGTAAACTTCAATTCGTTCCGGCTCATTCGCTTCAGGGAAGTGCCTGAGATTGACGTTCACTTTGTCGACAATGGAATCGATCCTACCGGACTTGGCGAGCCTGCTTTACCGCCAACGGGTGGCGCCATTGCCAATGCCTTGTTTAAAGCCACCGGCAAGCGACTGTACAACCAGCCGTTTAATAAACAACCTGACCTGGAAGGCGTGAACCTCGGACGAAGTATATAACCTCCTTTAATCTGTACATGAGTAGAATTTTTGGTAAGGGGATAAGCATCGGATTGCTTATCCCTTTTTTTGTGGTGCCTTCATTTGCGCAGTCCGTAATGCATGACCACTACCAGGGGCTTACCTGGCGTATGATTGGGCCGTTCCGTGCCGGCCGCACCGTGGGAGCCGTGGGAATTCCCTCGCAGCCGCATGTATTCTACATGGGCGTGAACAATGGTGGGGTCTGGAAGACGGAAGATTACGGTCGTACCTGGCGCCCGATTTTTGATCGGGAGGCAACGGGATCAATTGGCGATATAGCCGTTTCACCCTCCCATCCCCACGTGGTTTACGTTGGCACAGGCGAAGGATTACACCGCCCCGACCTGGCTATTGGCGAGGGTGTATTCAAGTCCAGCGATGCCGGCAAGACGTGGCAGCACATGGGTTTGAAAGATGTTCAACAAGTTGGCCGCCTGGTTGTACACCCTACAAACCCTGACATTGTGTTTGTGGCCGGATTAGGTCATCCTTATGGGCCCAACGAAGAGCGGGGAGTTTTTCGCACGACCGATGGCGGCAAGAGTTGGCAGAACGTTTTGTTTGTGAATCACAATACAGGTGCGATACAGGTCGAGTTCGATCCTAATAACTCCAATATCATTTTTGCGGACCTATGGGAGCACCGCGAAGGGCCCTGGGAAAACGGATCGTTCAGCGGGACTAACAGCGGTCTGTATAAATCAACCGATGGAGGAAACACCTGGCGAAAGCTCACACAGGGCTTGCCTACTGGCGAACAGGGGCTCGGGCGCATTGGCATTGCCATCGCACCCAGTGACTCGCGCAGGGTTTATGCAACCGTGGACGCGCGTCAGCATAGCGGAATTTATCGCAGTGACGACTCAGGAGAGTCATGGCAGCGTGTATCGACTGACGGCCGCGTGTACGGAAGGGGCAGCGACTTTGCTGAACTGAAAGTGCATCCCCAAAATCCAGATGTCGTATTTTCGGCAAACGTAGCTTCTTATAAATCCCTGGATGGCGGTAAGACCTGGTTTAGTTTTAAAGGCGCTCCCGGTGGCGATGATTACCATCGAATCTGGATTAATCCCAATCAGCCCGACATCATGATTTTCGCAGCTGACCAAGGCGCGGTGATAACGGTAAATGGTGGCAAAACGTGGAGTTCGTGGTACAACCAGCCAACCGCGCAATTGTATCACGTGTCTACCGACAACCAATTTCCCTACTGGGTGTATGGCGGCCAACAGGAGAGCGGTGCCATTGGCGTGGCCAGTCGCGGACCTGGTGGCCAGATTTCATTTCGCGACTGGATGGGCGTGGGTGCCGATGAATACGCCTATGTGGTTGCCGATCCTAAAGACGCGAATATTGTGTACGGAGGTCGGCTCACTCGCTTTGACAAACGAACCGGTCAGTCGCAAAATGTGGCCCCCGAAGCATTGCGGTCAGGAAAGTACCGCCTGCTGCGAACACTTCCGGTATTGTTCCACCCGGCAGACAATACGATGTTACTGTTCGCCACCAACGTGTTGTGGAAGTCGCATAGTGGCGGAAACACGTGGGAGGTAATCAGTCCAGACCTATCAAGGCCAAATCCGGATGTGCCCATGAGCGTGGGCGACTTCAGGAAGGAGCCAACCATCGCCCAGCGTGGAGTGATCTATTCCGTTGCGGGATCAAAGTTTAGTAAAGATGTTGTTTGGGCAGGAACGGATGATGGACGCGTGCATGTAACCATGGATGGCGGTAAAAACTGGCGCGACATAACGCCCGGTGAACTTACGGCCTGGGACAAAATTTCTCAGATTGATGCGGGCCAACATGACATAAACACGGCCTACGTCTCGGTTAATGCGCTGCGAAAGGATGATCTGCGCCCGCATATTTTCAAGACAACCGATGGCGGCACCACGTGGGCACGGATCTCGACTGGCTTGCCATCGGAGCCGGTGAATGTAGTGCGCGAAGATCCGGTGCAACGCGGCTTGCTGTTTGTTGGCACGGAGAAGGCGGTGTACTTCTCACCCGATGGCGGGGTAAGCTGGAATCCGCTGCGGCAAAACATGCCGGCAACGTCTATTCGTGATTTGGTCATTCACGGGCACGATGTTGTGGTGGGTACACATGGTCGCTCCATCTGGATTTTGGATGACATTTCACCATTGCGACATCTCGCCAGCGCGAACGGAAATGCTGGCTTAACGCCTCCGGCAAAAGCGGTTCGCGTTCGATTCAACATGTTTAGCGATACCCCGTTGCCGCCCGAGGAGCCCGCTGGACAGAATCCACCGGATGGAGCCTTGTTGGATTACTACCTGCCAAAGGTTGCTGCAGTTGTGCAGGTAGAGATCCGAAACGAGGGGGGCGAAGTAGTTCGGGTGTTTAGCTCGGCCGATGTGCCTGAAAAGCCCGATACATCATCGCTGGCATATCCTACCTATTGGTTCCGTTCACCGCAGGCATTGGGAAAAGCTAAAGGCCATCACCGGTTCGTGTGGGATTTGTCGTACGCACCGCCCCGGGGTGCCAGGCGTGAATTGTCAATCGCAGCGAATCTGAAAAACACAGCGACCTCACCGAAAGGTATTTTTGTGCCGCCCGGCCGCTATCAGGTTACGCTGGTCGTTGACGGGCAAAAGTTCACGCAACCGCTGGAAGTGGTATTGGATCCCCGCGTTACGGCTACTCAGGATGATATTGCTATTCAAAGCAAGGAATCGTTGCAGTGCTATGGGCTTTATCACGAATTGCAAGCAATTCGCGAGGCGGTGGATGCCCGGCTGGGGGATGCAAAAGCAAAATGGAAGAAGGGACAGAAGGAGGCTTGGCTTGCGCTACGGGGTGACGGGCAGCCGGAGAACCCAGATGTGCTTTACGGCTCAGCCTCCGAAGTGCCCCTCGACAGAGAAACGATCATAGGCCTTCAGGATAAGCTCCTGCACATACTTGCGCTAATGCAAGGTGCTGATGCGAGACCCACAACGGCCACGGTGGATGCGGTCGAGCGGTTAGCTAAACGGACCGAAGAGATGAAGCAACGCTACCAGTCCTTACGATGACTGAAGAGTTCTTGTTGCAGGTGCGCAATGTCGGGCTGTCGGACGAACGTGGGTTTGCATTACGCAACATTAGTTTTTCGCAGCAGCAGGGTCAGCATGTTGTCATTGCCGGTGAAACCGGTTCCGGAAAAAGCACTCTGCTCAAGATTATTGCGGGTTTAGCTCAGCCCCAAACGGGTTCCGTTCTTTTTGAAGGCGAACCGGTGAAAGGTCCACGTGAAACGCTGGTGCCAGGCCATCCCGCCATCGCTTACCTGCCGCAGTATTTTGATCTGCCCAAATTCCTTCGGGTTGAGCAGGTACTGGAGTATGCGAGCAAAATTACCCCACGGGAGGCAGATCGAATTTTCCGTTTGTGCAAAATCCGACAGCTGCTCAATCGCAAAACAGATGAACTTTCCGGTGGTGAGCGTCAACGCATCGCGCTTTGTCGATTATTGATTGGTAAACCCGTGTTGCTGCTTCTGGACGAGCCGTACACCAATCTGGACATGATCGTGAAAGGCACGCTGAAAGAAGTAATTCAGTCCATTTCGCATCAACTTGGCATCACCACGCTGCTGGTGTCGCACGATCCGGAAGAAACGTTGCCGTGGGCTGATCACATCCTGATCTTGAAAGGCGGAAAGTTGGTGCAACAGGGGAGCCCGGAGGAAATTTACTTTGAGCCGCGTAACGAATACGTAGCAGGGCTTTTCGGGCGCTACTCGGTGATCAGCCAGCGATTACATCGTGCAATGGGCGGGGCCGGTTCGGGTAAGGCAATCATCCGACCCGAGCAACTTGTTATCAGGAAGGGTAGGAGTAAATCGGGTGTGCCCGGCACCGTAATCGTGCAGAAGTTTGCTGGACATGGCTATGAGATCACCGTTGATTTGAAGGGGACAGCAGTCTCTTGCGTAAGTGCGGATAGCACGCTTGGAGCTGGCACAACTGTCACTCTAAGGTTAAGAATGTAGGTAATCAAAAAAATAGGAGCAATGACTGAGCGTGATTTAATCAAACTGGAGGCCACCATCCGCACCAAGATGGGCGAGATCCGAAAGCAACGCGTATCGCTGAGAGATTCCGGCATTGGCGGTTTGATGAGTACTCTGAAGAAAGTCGATCTGGCGCTCTACGAAAAAATCATGCCCGAGTATAAAAAGATGGTAGCGGAGAGTAACATCTTTAAGTAGCCTTAGCGCTAGCGCTATAAGCTATACACCATCAACCACGCGACAGCCAGTGGAGCGAGCCAACGTACAATCAATCGCCAGATTTGAAATTGGGCGTTACTGCCAAGCAGCTCGCTTTTGATACTTGGCCCCGGTAGCAACCACCCCGCCAGTACAGCCATCAAGATACCGCCCAGCGGCATCAAAAGGTTTGAGCCGAAATAGTCGATCACTTCGAATATTGTCTTCTGACTCAAAGGAGTTACAAAACTAAGCGGGTGAAAGGACTTCCAGTGGTTAAACGAAAACACAGTAGCTAGTCCGATTAGCCAAAGTACTCCGCCTGCCACCCACGTGATCCGCGCCCGTGTAAACCGCATCGTTTCTTCCAGGTGCGAAATAATTGACTCCAACAACGAGATCGAACTCGTAAGGGCCGCAAAGAACAACAGCAGGAAGAACAGCGCGCCAATAAAGCCACCGCCCGGAATTTCGCCAAAGGAGATGGGGAGCGTCATGAAAATCAGTCCGGGGCCTTCGGCTGGCGATAATCCGTATTTGAACACGATTGGGAAAATGGCTAGCCCGGCCAGCATTGAGGCAAGTCCATCCGAGAACGCAATAATTGCTGCCGATCGCAGTACGTTGGTTCCGGCCGGCATATATGCGCCATACGTGAGCATAACACCCACGCCAATACCGAGCGAAAAGAATGCCTGTCCGAAAGCGGCCAGGAAAACAGCAGGTGTTATTTTGGAAAAGTCAGGCTGGAATAGAAACCGAAGGGCCATAGTAAACTCCCCGAAAATCATTCCGTACACCACAAGGCCGAGCAGAATCACAAACAGAGTAGGCATCATCCAACCGATAGATCGCTCCAGCCCTGCTTGTATGCCCTTTGCGACAATCCAGGTGGTTGCCAAAACAAATACTCCCTGACCAATCATCATGCGACCCGGGCTATCCAATAGAGTACTATAGAAAGTCGTAGCGGTTTCCCGGGTGAGTTCGTCAAGTTGCCCTGTGAGTGAGGTTACGGTATAGTCGAGCGTCCAACCGGCAATCACACAGTAGAAACTCAGAATGAGGAACACGGTGGTCATCGCCACCCAACCAAACCATTTCCAGCCCTTCGCGATGCCATCTCGTTCGTGTAAGACGAGCAACGTGCCTACCATGCTTTTACCTCCACGCTTGCCAATGACCATTTCCGCAGCGAGAATCGGAATGCCCAACACGATTAAGGCAACGAGGTAGACCAGTACAAAAGCCCCGCCACCGTTCTCGCCAGCCAGGTAGGTGAACTTCCAGATGTTTGAAAGCCCCACCGTGCTTCCGATGGACGCGAGCAGAAAGACATAGTTGGACGACCAGGTTTTTGTGCCCGCCATTTAGTTAATCGATTGTTGGTTCAAGTTATAGCGCATAATGCGGCCGTGCGGTCCGTCCTTAATTCGCTCCAGATCAAACACATCACCAACCTGCCCGGTGCGCTGCGCGAGGACCTTCTCAATAGATGCGTAATCATCACCGTCAAGCGCAAAAGAAAAAGCGTTCAGGTTCTCATCAAGATGCTGTGCGTTTCGGGCACCAATGATGGCGGCAGCCACCATTGGTTTCTCCAGCACGTACCGGGTGGCCACGTTGGTGAGGCTTACGTGATGCTTTTTGGCGATGGTGTTAAGGACGGTCAGCAACTCCTGAAATAACGTCCAGCCGCCAAACTCATCAATCATCAGCTTATATTTCACCAACGACCGGTTTTCGAAAGGCGGTTGTGGCTCCGGCTGACCGAGCCAGCGTTCACTTAGAAATCCTCCGGCAACGGTACCGTAGCATACCAGGTGTATTCGGTTTTGCTGACACAGTGCAATGAGTTCTTTTTCGGGTCGGTGGTCAAGTAAGGAAAACTGCACCTGAAGAGTTGTCAAGCGCACACCGCTGGCCGTCATTGCCTGCACGGACGAGGTGTTGAAGTTGGTGCCTCCCAGGTGCTTAATTTTTCCCGCGCGTTGCAACTCGACAAGCCAGAGGGCAGTTTCCATCCACCTGGGCATCGCATAGTTCCACCAGCTGAATTGGACCATGTCCAGTTCATCAACCCCGAGGCGCTTCAGCGACCGGTCAATCACCTGCTCTACATACGTTTTGCTGATCTGGGGCAGGACATCGTAGTCCGGAACAAACTTGGTAAAAATCTCAACGGGGGCACGTTTGCCAAAGCGCCTCCGGTAGTCACTCAGGAAACGTCCGATGAGTTCTTCTACCCCCGTGTAGATATCCGCACAATCAAAAGTTGTGATCCCCGCATCCACAAATGCTTGCATGTCATGGAGCGCAGTGAGTGTATTGCCTTCGCTGTGTCCTTGCGAGAGTTGCCACCCGCCTTTAATAATTCGCGAGATAGAGAAATCGCTTTCAATCGAAACACGCGGCACACTCATTGCTCTGCCCAGGGATTGTTTTCCGGAAGGGGAACTACCGTGGTGTCGCTCCGTTTATACTCGCGTTTGCCAATGCGGCTGACCTTAAACCGGGCACCGCAGTGGGGATCCGGACATGCGATAATGTGGTCGGTGGCCATCCAATCGAACGCATTTAATGGACGTTGCTTAGGCGTGAGCAACGGCAGGAGAGCTGCCAGCGCATAGAGGGAGAAAGGGCGCTCGGGTTTGAAATGGAGATTTTCACCACGAACCTCGAAGGCATCGCCTACCTGGTGACTACATACAAAAGGCTTGTCACTTTCAATAACCTCTACTTTCAGATCGTAGAGATGAAATCGTGCATCAGTCATGTTGTTTAGGATTGTTCGGGCAAGATAGCGGGAAAATTGATTTTGGAACGCTCGGCTTGCTCCGCATGCCGCTGAACAAAACTCTCTACCTGATGCAGGCAATCGAGGCTAAACTGATTCAGTATCTGCAGGCTCGCCCCCTGTTGAATCAGTTGCCGTTCGCGCTCAATAAACAAACTTTGCAATTCTTGTCGCTCAGGCTCTAGTGCTTGCCTTCGGTTCGGGTAGTCATCAGCGATCCACCGGTGAAGCCGTTTAGCACGCACCCAAAGCAGCGGGTTCGGCTTGCTGACGGATCCATTGTACTCCTGCAAGGCCGTTGTGGCTGTGAAAAACGGCATGTAGATTGACAGGCAGGGATGGGGGGTGCCGGTAAACCAAAACGTTGATGGCTGGCTTGAACGAATCTCCGCCACCATACTTCCGGTGGTCGAGCTGGGATTAAGTAAGCCGGTAGCATGCATACAGACACAGCGTGTGTTGGCGCGGGAGGGCTTGAACTGGGGGTGTGGTCGGTGATGGGTTTGCAGTAACTCCATTCCCAACTGCGCGGTCATACGGCCACTGTGCGACAAGCAATATTGCGAGGTGCACTTTTGCCGGTATTTACCCTGGCCAGCCCAGGTGAAAAGCAGGTCGGAGTAAGCCTTCTCAAACGAGAGCGGCTGCTGGCTACGCCTCCACCAACCTTTGTCGGTCGCCAGCGATTGTGCCCGTGGGCTGAATTCACCTTGCTGGATGGTAAGCCGGTTTGAAATGCTGCGGATACTGCTCACTCTTTCAAAAGCCCACTCACGGTCCACCGTTTCCAGCACAAAGGCTTCTCGAGCATCGGATATCAAAAAACTATTATGGTAAAAGAATTTCCTGTTCTTGTATCCGCCACAGGCATCCTGGCCGTGTGTCCCCAACAGACTAATGATGCAGTCGCGCGCTTCAGCAGCACTCGAACTACGCTCCAGAGCCAACCGCAGCATGTCCATTCCGGTAAGCCCGCTGTTGTCTTTTTTGAACCGTGCCTTTGTAAACACAGCTTCATTGCCAATGACTACGCCAAATTCATTGGCTCCCATCTCCGCGCCCCACATTTGAAACGGCTTCGATAGAATTACTTCATAGGTTTCGTCCACCTGGGGAATATCAATGAACGTACAGCGCACCGTCCGCGAACCGGGTTTCGTCCGGGGGACATGTAACAACGGCTGCGCCTCGCTGGGCTCACGATCTGAATTCTTCGCAAATAGGGTATTCCCATGCTGGGTAAATGCTGCGGGAATGATCACGGTATCGCACATACGCTACGTCAAACGGTCCAGGTGCAAGAAGCTGATGGGTAAATTGGTTTTTCCCGTCAAGGCCAGATCGGTCATGATTTCGCCCACCACCGAACAAAACTTAAATCCGTGGCCGCTGAACCCAGCCGCAACGACTACCCGTTTATCGGTGTCCGGCAAAAAATCAACAATAAAATTTTCGTCTGTCGAGTTTGTGTACAGACACGTCTTCACCGATAGCACTTCATCAAATCCCTGCGGTAAAAAGCGTTTCACGGCTTGCACCAGTACCTCAACTTCATGTTGTGTATTGACTCGGTCGACTGCATCGGGGTTGGTAGTCGTGCCCGGATGATGATAAGCCACCTTCAACCCGACCGGTGCACCAAACGAAGCCACAGGCAGAACAGGGAATCCGTAAAATGCTCCCGGCACTCCGTCTTCGGCTACAAGCCAGCACGGAAAGGAATCAAGCTCAAACGGCTCCCATTTCCTGGGCTTCATCCAGGCAACAACTTGCCGCGTAACGTGCAAATGCGGGCGCAGGCCAGGCAACTGGGAAGGCGCCCATGGACCGGCCGTCACCACAAGCTTGTCGCACCGGTAGGTGTCCTCTGGCGTGGTCACTTCCACGTGAGTGCCGGCATCCCGCCAACCGGTAACACCTTGCTGAGTCTTTATTGTAGCGCCCTGCCGGATGGCTTGTTCCGCATACAGAAGAATAGCACGCTCGGGTGTGATGAACCCGGCTTTTTTTTCGAGTAGGGTGGTGGTATCATCCGGAAGACTAAACTGTGGAAAATCCCGCTGCTGATCCTGCGGAGTTAACGTTTCGAGTGCGATGCCATGCAACTGAGCCGAGCTGATCGTTCCATCAATCAGAGGATGGTGACGAGGTCCGGCATAAAGCAAACCGGTTGGGTAGAATACCTGATGACCAGTAAGTTTTTCCAGTTGGGCCCAGTTTTCGTAAGCGCGGTGGAGCAGCGGAACATAATCCGCATGTTCAAAATACGCTTTTCGGATAATGCGGCTCTGCCCCGCGTGCGAGCCGTGGTCGTGGGGAATTGAAAACTGCTCAAGGCCCAGAACCTTAGCGCCCGCTTTGCTCAAGTAGTAACAGGCTGCTGAACCCATACTACCGACCCCGACAACAATTACATCAAAGCTTTTCATGATTTACCAGCATAAACTCCATATTCCCGCGTTGCTGCTGCTTGCCACGTTAAGTCGCTCGCCATTACGTATTAAAAAGGGCTGGCCGTCTGTACCCAGATCCCAAAGTTCGCCACGGAGAAAAACGTTAACTCCTACCAGCGCCCCTGAACTCTCCAACCGACCGGGCAGAGCATAGCGCACCCACGCTTCACCTTCCGTAATCTTACCCACCGTGCTAAGGTCGACATCCGGTGGAGCGGGCGCGCCATCATAGCCGCCCCAGAATTTGCTCATCGCACCTGACGTGGAGCAATAGGAATTAACCAGCACTACTTCTGCCCCCAACTCTTTGATCTTTGTGTAGCTTTCCGGGTACCACGAGTCGGCACACACCAGGGCAGCTGTTTTGCCAATGGATAAATCGAATACGGGCAGCTCGTTAATGGGTGCTGCCGCCACAAATGGCAATTCATCAGAGGTGGGGAAAGATTTTCTCACTGCGCTCGGGTAAATCGACCCATCGGGCATGAAGAAGAAACTTGTGTTGTACAACGACTCACTGAGGTCAACTCGAATCTGGCCTCCCTCCACCGTAGGCCCGGGCAAGAGGATGGAGCCGGCATTGATGGTGACCTTATAATCTTTTGCGAGTTCCTTAAAAACCCGGCTGTAGCTGCGCGCCATACGCGTTGCCTTCATCCGAAAAATAGCGGCCGCCACACGGTCTTCCTCCCGTTTGCTGCGCATCCACCACTTTGCAAAGTCGACCGGATTGCTGAGAATAAGGATGGCCATAGCGTAATTGAGTTTACTCACCTCACTTGCCCATTCCTTTTCATTTTCCAGTACGAGCCAGGTGCCCAGGTATTCCGGCAGTACAACCACGGTACGCTCTTTCAGATAGCCTTTCTGTTGCGCGCTCTTCAGGTACAACCTGATTTTCTCAGAAAAATGTTGCTCCGTCAGGTAGTCTTGCGGCACCATGTAGGGTTGTATGGCCACAATGTTTCGGCTGCAGGAGGTATCCGCACGAATTTCCTGGTACACATCCAGGTGTGCATCACTGCTGGTCCAGTCCGGGCTGCGATTGGTGTTTGACCACCAGGCCCACGCGGCCAACATGAATACCAGGAATAGAAAATTTTTGAGTTTCATATTGATTCAATGATAGCTCGTGCTTCACGCTCACCCGCGCGAACAGCACCTTCAATGTATCCGTACCAAATATCAGAAGTTTCAGTGCCGGCCCAATGAATGCGTTCCGTACGTTGGGTTAGTGCGCCCCGGAAGTTGGTCCATGCACCAGTCGGATAAAGCCCCGCATAACATCCCCGGCTCCAGGGCTCATCCGCCCAACAGTGATCTGCATAATACTGGACTTTATTTGCTGGTGTGCCAAAGTAACGCGAAGCAGTGGTGAGGGCAAGCGTCTGGCGTTGTTGTTCCGGTTGGGCAAAGAAATCGCGCGCCCGGTTGGCGATGCAGAAGGCCAGCAAAATGCCGTACTCGGCACCTGCTGGTGATGCATCAAAGAACGTTTGAAAGGGCTGATGTTCATCGGCTACTACCTGGCCGCTATAGCCGGTCTCACGCCAGAATGGTTTTTCGTACACCAGCATAATTTTGCCAACAATACCCATGGATATTCGCTGAAGCAATTGCGCCTTTGCCAAGGGTAAACCTGGCTCAAAGCTGATTTGAGATATCAAAGGTGGGGGAATGGCAATGATAACCTTCCGGGCTGTGTAGGAAAATCCAGTACCACTAACCTCGACCTGATTATCGCGCTGCACAACCCGGGTAACCGGATGGTTAAGTCTTAGACTTGCACGAAAGGAATCGGCCATCTTTTCGGCCAGCGTTTGCATGCCTCCGTTCAGGCGGTGTTGCTGCGCACCATTCTGAATACTCAGTAACGTATTGAGACTCGTACCCGACCGAATGTAGAACAACGCATGTAGCAAGGAGACTTCATTGAGCTCACACGCAAATACTGTCTCTAATCCCGCCCTAACCACCTTGAAGCAGTCGGCCGTGTAGCAATGGTTACGAACAAAGTCATACAGCGTTTTACCGTCAAGGCGTTCGGCAGTTTTCAAAGCCCAGGGCTGATGCACGTTTACTTCACCGGCCATCCGTTCAAGTTTCTTCAGCACCCGGTCAATATTCAAAAGCGACACCACATCCAGTTTGGGGATAAGACCCTTGTAGGTGCGAATGCGTGTGTTGAGATCAAGAATGTTTCGTCCTTCGTTGTAGGTTTCGTACCATTCCATCCGGTGTTCGCGAGCTAATGCATACATGCGATCCTGAGTGGGCCCGATCCACATGCCACCCAGGTCCAGGTATTGATTTGAATTGATCCAACGGGTATGCGTGCGTCCGCCAAGACGCTCACGAGCTTCCAGAAGAAGAAATGACCGGCCAGCTTGTTGAAGAATCTTCGCGGCTGCCAATCCCGAAAAACCCCCACCCAGAATAATTACCTCTGCACTGTGCATGGGTACGAAGATAAGCTAATCAGCGTACTTCAGGCACGTGGCCAGGCCCAGACCATGCGCATGCAGTTCGTGTTCAAGTTTAGATTGACTTACTTTTGTCGGGCAGACTGACAAACAGATATCCATTATGTCATGGTGAGACGGTTACTAAACCGATTCTGGCAAACCATTGCGCAGGCGTTGCAGCAGGGGATGACGCCCCGAAAGCTCGCGATGACGTGCGCCATGGGCGTTGTAATCGGTGTGTTCCCGGTGTACGGGAGCACTACGCTGTTGTGTTTTGCGGCTGCCTTTGCCTTTAGGTTAAACGTGGTCGTGATTCAGGCGGTGAACTACCTGCTGACACCGTTGCAACTGATTTTGTTGATTCCTTTTATGCAGGGTGGAATCTGGCTGTTTCAACTCCCCGGGGTACCCCTTGATGCCGATCAATTAATGGTTCGGTTTAAGGCTGACTGGGTGGGTTTTTTTGGCGACCTGGGCGGAATTGTATTGGGAGGCATTAGCGTTTGGCTTTTGCTGGCGTTTCCGGTTTTTCTTCTTTTAACCGTTTTCCTTCGACTGGTAATTGAGCGCTTTGCCATAGGTCGGCAAAACTAAACTCGCTGAACGACCACTCCTTGTCCCTTGTGTTTTGCCAATTCCCGCATTTTGTTACCTTTCAACGTTAACCCCCATCCATGAAAACACATCACGTTCTTTCTCTGGTGCTGATGATTTTCTCAGCATCGGCCTTTTCACAGACTCTTAAGAAGGAAGAGATTGATCAACTTAAATTTCGTCATATCGGACCGGTCGGCAACCGGGTGACATGCGCGGCAGCTATTCCCGGCAATGATCAGGTATACCTGGCCGGTGCGGCTTCCGGAGGTATCTGGAAAACTTCTGATGGTGGCCTCAATTGGCGGCCCGTGCTGGACGATAAGAACGTTCATTCCATTGGAGCACTCGCTATTTCCATATCCGACTCGCAGGTGGCCTATGCCGGAACGGGCGAGAGCTCCATTCGCTCCAATATTTCCATTGGTAATGGCATTTATAAATCAACTGACGGTGGCGAAACCTGGCAACTTGTGGGTTTGGAAAATGCAGGCCGTGTTTCGCGCATCATTATCCATCCGACCAACCCGGATGTCGTTTGGGTAGGTGCACTAGGGCATGCCTATGCGCCCCAAAAGGAGCGCGGTCTTTATAAAACGGTTGATGGCGGCAAAACCTGGAAGCAGGTACTGTATGTGGACGACAATACAGGTGTATCCGATATCGTGATCGATCCCACTAATCCCCGAATACTGTTTGCTGGAATGTGGCAGTTATCACTCAAGCCATGGAACCGGACGAGCGGTGGGCCGGGTAGCGGCTTGTACATCTCCAAAGACGGAGGCGACACCTGGACGAAGCTGAAAGGTAATGGATTGCCTGAGGGTGCGGTTGGCAAAATTGCTTTATCGATGACCGCGGCTGATCCTAACCGTGTCTATGCCCTTATTGAGACAGGAGATGGTGAGGAGAAGATTGGTGAAAAAGGAGAAAGCGGAGAGCTGTGGCGCAGTGATGATAAAGGAAAATCCTGGCGGCTGATCAATTCAAACCGAAATCTCACCGGCCGGCAAGCCTATTACACCCGGGTGGCCGCATCCACCGATCATCCCAACGATGTGTATTTCATTTCGGCTTCTTTTCACAGCAGCATTGATGGTGGCCGAAGCATCGAAACACTCAATTTTGCAGCCCAGCCGAATTGGGATCATCATGAAATGTGGATTGACCCCACAGACGGCAGCCATATGGTCGTGGCCGGTGATGGAGGAATATCGATTTCTCAAAACCGGGGTAAATCCTGGCACCGGCACATCTTGCCGATCGCCCAATTGTATCACATCACCACGGATAATCACATCCCCTACAACGTACTGACCAATCGCCAGGATGGTCCTTCCATGCGTGGCCCCAGCCGAAGCAACATAGGCGGTTTTTTCGGGTTCGGGATGGGAATTGCCACGGGCATGTGGCATGACGTAGGTGGAGGAGAGAGTGGCTTTGCTACGCCTGACCCAAAGAATCCGGACATCGTTTGGTCAAGCGCCTCAGGCACCGGAGCCGTAGGTGGTGTAGTGGTTCGATACAACGAGAAAACCCGGCAATACCGACAGGTTGAAGTCTGGCCCGAATATACTGCCGGCCATCCGGCTGCCGATGTTCGCTACCGGTTTCAGTGGACGTTCCCGGTCCTGATTTCACCTCACGATAACAATACGCTTTATGTCACCAGCCAGGTAGTTCATCGAACGACCAACGGTGGTCAATCGTGGGAGGTAATCAGCCCGGATTTAACGTTCAACGATAAGACCAAGCAGCAAAAATCAGGCGGGCTTACGCCCGATAACATTGGTGTGGAATACGCCAACGTAATTTATGCTTTCGAAGAATCGCCCGTGAAGCAGGGGATCTTCTGGGCAGGCACCAACGATGGTCAAGTGCACGTTAGCCAGGACAATTCCAAGACCTGGACGAACGTAACGAAAAATATGCTGGAGATGCCAACGTATGGAGCCGTACGCAACATTGAGGCCTCGAGGTGGAGTGAAGGTAAAGCTTACCTCGTGGTAGATGCACACGAAATGGGCAACTTCCAGCCGTATGTTTATCGCACTACGGATTTCGGTAAAACGTGGAAGAAAATTACCAAAGGAATTGAGGGTGGCAATCTCAATTATTGCCGAAGTATCAAAGAGGATCCCATCCGCAAGGGTTTACTCTACCTGGGTACTGAATCTACCCTCTACATTTCATTTGATGACGGAGAAACCTGGCAGGTGTTCATGAGCAATTTGCCTCACACTCCTTTCTACTGGATTGATGTTCAGGAGCATTTCAACGACCTTGTGCTGGGGACGTATGGTCGTGGGGCATGGATCTTGGACGACCTCACTCCGTTACAGCAACTTCCGGCAAACCCCACAACCGTAAAAGCCACCTTGTTCAATCCGAAAGAGGTGTACCGGTTCCAACCCAAAACGAGCACGATGCAATTCTTTCCGGAGCCGTCCACCGGACAGGACCCTCCCTATGGTGCTTCACTGAACTATTGGGCGTCCTCGGATAAGGACAGCGTAAAGATCTACATCACGAGCGGCAAAGGCGACACGGTAAAAACATTCAAACAAAAACCAAAAACCGGCATCAATCGGCTGTGGTGGGATCTTCAGGGTAAACCTACCAAGGATATTGTACTGCGTACGCAACCCGCGACTGCTTCATGGGTGCCCCTGGATCAAAACCGGACGCGAACGGCTTACATCAGCAATCCGTTCAAAACCTTTTTGGTGCCTCCGGGCAGGTATACCGTTAACATGACATGCGGTGATCAGAAATTTACCAGTGCGCTCATCATTAAGAAAGATCCGAATTCAGAAGGAACGCTCGAAGACATCGAACTTCAAACCACATTGTTGGCCCGCATCCATGCTGATGTCAATTCGGCTGCTGACATCGTAAATGAGGCGGAGCTCATTCGCAGGCAATTGTATGACGTGCGCGAGGTGATCAAAGGGCGCAGCGCATATCAAAATGTAGTGGCTGCCGTAAGCAAGCTGGATAGTGCAATTCTGGCGGTAGAAGGCAAGTTGGTTCAGTTGCGCTACACTGGCACAGGGCAGGATGCTGTTCGCTATCCGGATATGCTGATTGGCAAGTTGGGTTACCTGGCCGGGGCTGTGGCTACTGCCGATTTCCGGCCCGCGAACCAGCATACGGAAGTGTATGTGATGCTAAAGTCACGACTCACCGAAGCTGAGAAGGAGTGGGATACTATTCGCAAGAATGATCTGCCCAAGTTCCTTCAGTTACTGGCGAAGAACAACATTCAGCCGATTGTGCTACACCGGTAGTGACACACGAGGACGCAGACTTTCATGTAGGTATCATTGGCGCGGGCTTTGGCGGCCTGGTGGCCGCCATGAGGCTGCAGCGACAGGGGTATTCGTTTGTGATTTTTGAGCGGGCGCTGGAGTTGGGCGGCACGTGGCGCGATAACACCTACCCGGGTTGTGCCTGCGATGTGGCCAGCCAGCTGTATTCATTTGCCGATGAACCTAACCCCGATTGGAGTCAACGCTATTCGCCACAGGGCGAGATACTCGCTTATCTTAAGCATGTGGCTGAGAAACGGGACCTCATTCGCCACATTCGTTTTGGAACGGATGTTACGGAAGCGCGTTTTTCACCGAACGGTACATGGACGTTGCACGATCGGCAGGGAGGCCGCACCCGCGTTCGCTTCCTTATCATGGCTAGCGGCCCGCTTAACCGGCCGATCATGCCCGATCTGAAAAATGCATCCGAGTTTCAGGGAGTATATTTTCACTCATCGCAGTGGCGGCATGATGTTGACCTTACCGGCAAGAAAGTCGCGGTCATCGGCACGGGGGCTAGTGCCATTCAGATCATTCCGGCCATAGCACCCCGCGTGAGGCACCTCACGGTAGTGCAACGCACACCGCCCTGGGTCTTCTTCCGTCATGACACGCGCACCACAAATTTCTGGAAACACCTCTTTCGCCAAGTGCCGGGGGCTCAACGGCTTGTACGGGAAGCCACATTTTGGTATTACGAGCTGGTGGGCCGCGGGTTTATGGGCAACCAATTGATTCAGCAGATTTTGCAGACGCTGGGCCGCTGGCAACTTCGCAGCCAGATCAAAAATGTTGAACTGCGAAAGAAACTGAGTCCCACTTTTCAGGTGGGCTGCAAGCGTATCCTGCGTTCGGATGACTATTACCCCGTTTTCAATCGTCCGAATGTCACCCTGGTGAATGAACCCTTCGACCGGTTTACGCCCATGGGCTGGGCAACAGCAAGTGGTAAACTATTTGATGCCGATGTGGTGGTGTTTGCCACCGGATTCGAAGCAGCAGAAGTAAATCTATATTTGAAAGTTTACGGACTGGAGGGCCACGAACTGCTGGAGGAGTGGCAACGAAACAGTCCCGAGGTACATCGGGGCTGCACGGTGTCCGGATATCCCAACCTGGCGCTGCTGCTGGGGCCCAATACCGGCCTGGGCCACAACTCGGTAGTGCATATTATGGAGTCGCAGATGAACTACGTCATGGACTATCTGCATCAACTGAAGGTAAACCGGGCCGCTTACTTTGATGTTGAGTTGAGCGCGCAGCGTGCGTACAATGAGAAATTGCAACGGCAGTTTCGTGGCACGGTGTGGCTCTCCGGTTGTAAGAGCTGGTACCTGAATGATCGTGGCCGCAACACAACCTTGTTCCCCCGGTCAAACACGGCCTTCAGGCGGCAAACGCGAAAAGTGAACCTGGGCGAGTATCGCACTTCCACCTACCAACAGCAGAGCAACACATGAGCAGACTGATTTTTATTCACGGGCTGGGTGAGGAGCCTGGAATTTTTGATGCCATCGCACCAGCCTTGCCGGGCGAGAAAATCTTTATCGACAACTGGAAAGAAATTGGCGCAGAAGATAATGCCTGGCAATACGCGCAGTCGCTGGTGCAGCGGTATGCCGTAAAACCCGATGATGTTGTGATTGGGCATTCGCTGGGTGGCTGGGTAGGCATTCACATGAAGCAGCATTCGGGCTGTCGCGTTATTCAATTGGCTTCGTGGACTAATCCGCATAAAATCATTCGTCCATTTGGCCTGCCGGATTCCCTTTCGCTTTGGCTGGCACGCAACGGCCTTTATTTTTCAACTGTTGTTCGCGGCATAATTGAGCGGAAACAATACCGGGGCAAGCCCTCGCGCGATCTGTTTATTTCTACATTCAATCGCCTGATGAATTCAGAACGCAGCCGCGTGGTAGCGCAGTTGCACATCTTGTTGAACCCCACCGGTCATCCGCTCACCGTGGCGCCCGACCTGCGGGTGCATGCCCGCGGAGATACTCTCGTTCGCATACCCGATGAACCCTTTGCCGAAGTACCGGGCGATCATTTTATGCTGATGACCTTCCCGGAGGCGGTAATCAGGGCGATTTTAGCGACTCTGGTCAGCCCCCGTCAGGTATAGTCATCATGTAGCTGGCTCATTGTTGGGCGAAAAATTTGTTAAGTCCTTATGGAATTGTGTAACCGGGGGCATCTCATAGGCAAAAAAGCCTATGAAAAACAAAACTCTACTCCGTATCCCCCAGCCGTGTGCTGAGAAATGGGAAAACATGACAGCCAGCCAATTGGGCTCGTTCTGTTCTGTGTGCCAAACCCAGGTTGTTGATTTCACCACGATGTCGGCCAGCGACATAAGCCGTTACTATGAAACTGTACGCCATAAAACGTGCGGTAGATTCCGGGCTGACCAACTTACACCCCCGGTGCCGTATGATCCGCTCGCACTTCCGTCCTTGGCATTCATCCGAGCTGGTGTATTTGGTTTATTGGTCACACTGGCCGCATTTCCGCTAAACGCGCAAAGCTTGACTGGTGATCAATCGACCGAGCATGCTACCTTAACGAATATTGCTATAGACCGCACCCTCTTACGGGGCATCATACGTTCGGAAGAAGATCAAGCCGCTCTGCCAGGCGTCAACATCCTGCTAAAGAACACACGTATTGGAACAACCTCTGATGCTGAAGGCCGGTTTGAATTTCCGCAGAAATTGTCGGGCGGGGATGTTCTTGTGTTCAGCTTTATCGGAATGGAGCGGGTCGAATTTGTTGTGCCTGATGATGCACCCGATGTCCTTGAGATTTCAGTACTGATGAAATATGACACGACCATTATTCTTGGCGAAGTTGTAGTAGGTCAGGTGTATGCAGAACAACCAAGTGCCTTTCGAAGATTCTGGGGAAAACTTAAGGGCATTTTCTAACCGTGCGACAATTAGCAATTGTTATTCTATTGATCATACTCAGCATCAGCCTGCGAGCCCAGCAGGCTGATGCCTCTCTTTCTCGGAGAGCCGATAGTGTCGCTGCTTTGTATTCCGGGCATTCCTTGTATCAGCTAAAGGCATTAGCCGACAAACTCACCACACCTTTCTCGGCCGATACTGATAAATTCAGAGCGATTTATACTTGGGTGTGCACCAACATCGCTACTGATTACTCAAGCTACCGTAAAAGCAAGTATAAACGTCCAAACCCTGAAAGTGACCCACAAAAGATTAGGATGTGGAATCAGGAGTTTACCTCGGATGTCTTTCGGACATTGCTCACGCAACATAAGACGGTATGTACGGGGTATGCCTATCTGGTGTGCGAACTCAGTCGGCTGGCCGGCATTCAGTGCGAAATGGTAAATGGCTATGCCCGCACGGCCAATTCAGCACAAGTGCTGACCAATCAGCCCAACCACACGTGGAATGCTGTTTGGCTGAACGGTAGTTGGAAGTTGTGTGATCCGACCTGGTCAAGCGGGCGACTCGATGCTACTACCGGAGAATTTCTTGCCATGTACGATGATGTATACTTTTTGGTAGATCCGAATGTTTTTGCGAATAATCATTATCCTGTGGATACTTCGTGGCTCCTGATACGGCAAAAAAGGTCGCTTGCGGAATTTCACCGTCAACCAATTTCGTATGCTCCAGCTTATCGCTTCGGCATCTCGGAACTAAGCCCAATGTTATTTACGCACCTGGTCGTTCGAGGTGAGCGTACAGAGTTTCAGTTCAACAGTACGGTTGCGATTGCCGATGTTTCAGTAAAAGTTGGAGAGTCGCAGCCAGTTTCTTTGCCCTATCAACAAACCGGTAATCATTACCGGACCGAATATGTTTTTCAAACTAAAGGCACGCGAGTAGTTCACCTGCTGATCAATGGGCAACCAGCTATTACCTATCGGGTTGTGGTGGAGTAGCGCAAAACGAAACAACATAACCATCAAGTAGTAGGTAAGCAAAAATCTGACTGCCCCTCTTGCTTATTAGCATAATACTAAATATTTTAGCATTATGAAAACGATTAAGGCAGGGCGGGAGCTGATTCAGTTGGCGGATAACCCAAAATACGTTGAAAATGAGGTTTTTACGGTTATCCGGAGCTACCGGGCCGGGCTGATCCAGGCCCTGCTGGCATCAGGGCTGGATACCTACATTGAGCTACGCTTTCGCCAGCGCATCAGCCCCCAGTTACTGGCTGATCTGGAGCGAAGCCTCACCGGGCTGGCCCATTCGGCCTTATTGCCGGGCGAATTCCCCGAAGTGGTTAACGGCATCCGCAAGTTTGACTTCTATGCCTTGCCCAGCGAGCCCTTTTATCGTCAAATTGACGAGCGCCTGCGCCAGGGGTTAGTCCAGACCGAAATCAATTTTCGCACTTCGCTGAAACGAACCCCGCGCCTCCATGCCCTGGCTCGTACTGCCTAAAGACCACTTCTTAACAAGTTACGCTGCATGCCCTCTGCAAAGGCTGAAATGCTGGCTCAACTCCAATCGGATATCCTCCGTCTGCAAGGCTTTAAGCCGGCCGCCAGTGGATTGGGTGCGCACTCGCTGGGTGTAATCGATGAGGCCTTTCCTAACCGTACTTTTCCCCTGGCTGCCGTGCACGAACTGTGGGCACCTGCGCCCGAAGCGGTAGCCGCCACCAGTGGTTTCATGACCGGCCTGATGGCTGCCCTCATGCGCCCACGCGGTGTGGCGGTGTGGATCAGCACGAAGCGCACCGTGTTTCCCCCTGCACTGAAGGCCTTCGGCATCAAACCCGACCGCGTGTTGTTTGTGGAAGTACCCCGCGAGCGCGAAGCACTGTGGGCCATGGAAGAAGCACTGAAGTCGCCCGCGCTGACGGCCGTGGTGGGCGAGTTGCACGACATCAGCTTCACCGCCTCCAGGCGGCTGCAACTGGCGGTAGAGCAAAGCCAGGTGACGGGCTTTGTGATTAATAGTCATAAGAAACCCGGCACCACAGCCTGTGTGTCGCGTTGGAAAATCACTTCATTACCCAGCGAGTCGATAGATGACTTGCCCGGCATCGGCTATCCGCAGTGGCGCGTGGAGTTGATGCGCATCCGCAACGGGCGGCCAGGCGTTTGGAATGTACAGTGGCGTAAAGGTCAGTTCCATTACATGGATCCCGACCAACAACTAATAACTAAGAACTATCCACTACCAAAAGCAGGTTAACCATGCCACGGTTCGTCTCCATTTGGTTTCGGTATCTGGCTACCGACTGGTTCAGTATCCCGAACCCGGAATACAAAAAAATACCGTTTGTGCTGCGGCAGCCTTCGCACGGCCGCATGATTGTGAGTGCCGTAAATGCAGCAGCCGTACGCAGCGGCATTTCGTGTGGTATGGCGTTGGCCGATGCGCGTGCCCTGCTGCCCGACTTGTACGTGCTGGATGATGAACCCGACAAAATTCAGCGCGTGTTGTACAAGCTGGCCGAGTGGTGCATTCGCTTTACTCCGTGGGTGGCACTGGATCCGCCAGACGGCTTGTTGCTGGATGTTACCGGCTGTGCCCACCTGTGGGGCGGTGAGGAAAAGTATGTGGAAGAGATGACAAAGAAACTCACCGCCCGCGGCTACACCGTGCGCGTGGCCATGGCCGATACACCCGGGGCCGCCTGGGCCGTGGCGCACTACGGAAAAAATCCGGGCGTGGTGCCCGCAGGCCGGCACATCGAAGCGCTGCTGCCGCTGCCACCTGAGGCACTGCGACTAGACACAGAAGCGGTGGAGCGCCTGCACAAGTTGGGCTTGCACCACATCAAACAGTTTATACACTTGCCGCGTGCGGCATTGCGCAAACGTTTTGGTGTGGGCTTTCTGCAGCAGATGGATAAAGCCGTAGGGCAGGAGTTGGAGGCGCTGCAACCCATTCAACCGCTGGAACCGTACCACGAGCGGCTGCCGTGTCTTGAGCCGATTGTTACCGCCACCGGCATTGAGATTGCGCTGAAGCAGTTACTGGAAATGTTGTGCCTGCGGTTACAGCAGGAACAAAAAGGTGTGCGTGCAGCCGTGTTCAAAGGCCACCGCGTAGATGGAAAAGTGGAACAGATTTCCATTGCCACCAGCCGCGCTTCGCACCAGGTGAGTCATCTGTTCAAGTTGTTCGAAATCAAGCTGGCCACTATTGAGCCCGCCTTGGGCATCGAACTTTTTGTGCTTGAAGCCCCGAAGATTGAACCGCATCTGCCGCAGCAGGAAAAGATGTGGGAAGCCGGTGGCGGCTTAGACGATGTGCGGCTGGCGGAATTGGTCGATCGGCTGTCGAATAGAATAGGCGAGCGCATTTACCGCTACCTGCCCGATGAACACCACTGGCCGGAGCGATCGTTTCGCAAGGCCACTTCGCTGCAGGAAGAAGCGATGACCGGGTGGCGCACGGATGTACACCGCCCGCTGCACGTGCTGCCTGTACCCGAACACATCGAGGTAACGGCCCCGATTCCGGATTACCCGCCTTTACTGTTTCGGCACAAGGGCCACGTACACACCATTACCAAAGCCGATGGCCCCGAGCGCATTGAGCAGGAGTGGTGGCTGCAGCAGGGCCAGCACCGCGACTACTACCGCGTGGAAGATGAGGAAGGTCATCGGTATTGGCTGTTTCGCCTGGGCCACTATCATGATAAAACGTATCAATGGTTTTTGCATGGGTATTTTAGTTGATGGTTCGTGGTTGATAGTTGCTTGGGCGTGCCCTGCCCCGCGAAACGCAGGGTCGGGCCGGGCTGCTCCGGGGTTCGCTTCGCTCCCGTGGCCCCGATGACTCGGGGCCACCAAGCCCTGCACATCCCTCACGCAGGTCGGGATTGGAATTGGGAATCAAATATTATAACTTTACGTTATAACATATAAGTATGGCTATGACACTGACTAAGGTAAGACGAATTGGAAACTCGAAAGGTATCTTGTTGCCAAAAACAGTCCTTGATGAAAGTGGGATTACGGGAACCGTGAAAATAACTGTGAAAAACAAAGTCATTATGATCAGTTCTGCGGAAGGAACGAAAAAAAAGACGTGGGCTGATTTTAAGAAGGCGAAGAAAGTAAAGGCTGACTTTATTGTAAACAAGTTTGACTCAGAGGAGTGGGTATGGTAAAAGAATTCAACGTCCACATCGTTAATCTGGATCCTACGGTAGGTATGGAGATCAAAAAAAGTAGGCCGTGTGTTGTGCTGTCTCCAAGTAAAATGAACTCCGTGCTGGGAACAGTCATAATTGCTCCTATGACTTCCACGATACGTGGTTATCCATCAAGAGTGGAAATTCGTTTCCAAAATAAAAGTGGAGAGGTGTGCCTGGATCAAATGAGATCCGTTGACGAAAGTAGATTAAGCAAACAACCCGTAGGGCGGCTAAAGCAAGAGGAAATTGAGAACATTAAAGATGCCCTTGTGGAAATGTTCGAGTTATAGATAAAGCAGTTTTCTCCATGATTTTTTTGATTTCGTAGGCTAATACATTGACATAGATCGAACGACAGGTGAAACCATATTTACTGTAAATATTAATGAGAATTGGTTGAAAGACAATTGATTTATTGATTGACGTTGCATAACCGATTTGTTGGCGCTGGTAGGTAGTACGGTGTCACCAGAATTGCGCGGGGGAAAAGTCTGTAGCGTACGTTGGATGTTGAAAGGCTATCAGGGCACGAAGGTCTAAGCCCCTATGAATCGGGGGACATCGTAGCACGAGCAACTAGTCCAGAGACCAGCATCCAGCTACAGCAATCGCTCACTAACAAATTCAAAATGGCAACTAATCTGCGTGTGGGATGCGTTGGGCTGGGTGGCCCCGAGTCTTGGGGGCCACGGGAGCGAAGCGTACCCCGGAGCAGCCCGGCCGGGGCTACGGAAACTTACTGCATGTCAGGTTGAGCTTGTCGAAACCTGTGCGTACCCAATCGCCTTCGACAGGCTCAGGCTGACATTTTAGAGTAAGTAATCAGCCCCGGACACGCCCACGAGCAGCCAGAAACTAGAATCCAGTAACCAGCTACCAACAATCAACTAAGTACTATCAACTCCCATGTACTCCGAACTCCAGGTTACCTCTAACTTTTCCTTTCTGCGCGGGGCTTCCCACCCGGAAGAGTTGGTGCGCCACGCTGCAGGGTTGGGCTATGCGGCCATCGCCATCACCGATCGCAACACGCTGGCGGGTATTGTACGGGCGCATGGAGCAGCGAAGAAGTACGGCATTCGTTTTATTCCTGCTTGTCGGGTGGATGTGCTGGATGGACCCAGTCTGCTGGCGTACCCCACGGACATACATGCATACGCACAGTTGTCGCATTTGCTTACGGTTGGAAACCTGCGTGCAGAAAAGGGCAAGTGCGAATTGTACAAGGCCGATGTGTACGAGCATGCTGAGGGCATGCAGTGGGTGGTAATTCCTCCGGATGCGTTGATGGACAATTTTCAGTTCGAGCCCTCGTTTGTACAAGCCGTAACCGAGTATCGCAATCATCTAAACACACTTTTTATCGCGGCCTGTCGACTGTACAACGGACAGGACGCAAAGCTGCTGCACCGCATCCACGAGTTAGGTACCTCACTGAGCATACCGGTTGTAGCTACCAACGATGTGCATTACCACGATGCTGCGCGCAGGCAGCTACAAGATGTAGTGACGTGCGTGCGCGAGAAGTGCACGATTCAGACAGCAGGCTTCCGGCTGCTGGCCAATGCGGAGCGGTATTTAAAGCCGGTGGACGAAATGCAGCGACTGTTCCGGCAGTACCCGCAGGCACTCGTGCAAACGCAGGTGATCAGCGAAGCGTGTCGCTTTTCGTTGGATGAACTGAAGTATCAATATCCCAAAGAGATCACCAGCGAAGGCCGCACTCCGCAAGAAGAGCTAGTGCATTTAACCTGGCAGGGCGCGCGCGAGCGCTTTGGCGACCGCATTCCCGACAAGGTAAAAGCTACGATTCAGTACGAACTGAATTTTATTGAGCAGATGAACTATGCGGAGTACTTTCTGACCGTGTACGACATCGTGCGCTACGCCCGGGAGCAGAAAATTCTATGCCAGGGCCGGGGCTCCGCTGCGAACTCCACCGTGTGTTATTGTCTGGGCATTACTTCCGTAGATCCCGCGAAGTTTGATCTGCTCTTCGAGCGCTTCATTTCTGCTGCGCGCAACGAGCCGCCCGACATTGACGTGGACTTTGAACACGAAAGGCGCGAAGAGGTGATGCAGTATATCTACACCAAATACGGGCGCGACCGGGCCGCGGTAGTTGCCACCGTTACCGAGCTGCACCACAAAGGGGCCATCCGCGATGTGGGCAAAGTGATGGGCCTTTCGGCCGATACCATCACGCGATTGTCGGGGTTAATCTGGAGTTTTTCGGAAGATGGATTCGACCGCGATCGCATCCGTTCGCAAGGTATTAACCCCGATGACCCGCTGATCAGAAAAGTGCTGGAGCTTACGGCCCAGTACATGGGTTTCCCACGGCAGTTGGGTCAGCACACGGGTGGGTTTGTGATCACGCAAGGGCGGCTGTCCGACTTATGCCCGATCCTGAATGCGCGCATGGCGAACCGCACCAACATTGAGTGGAACAAAGACGACATTGAGACGCTGAAGTTTTTGAAGATCGATGTGCTGGCGCTGGGCATGCTTACGTGCATCCGCAAAGCGTTTGATCTGGCCCGGCAGCATTATGGACTAGAGTTAACGCTGGCCAACATTCCGCAAGACGACCCGGCTGTGTACGACATGGTAAGCCATGCCGATACCATTGGCGTGTTTCAGATCGAGAGCCGCGCGCAACAGTCGATGTTACCGCGCCTGAAACCCAACTGTTTTTACGACCTGGTGATTGAAGTAGCCATTGTGCGGCCGGGGCCCATTCAGGGCGACATGGTGCATCCGTACTTGCGCAGGCGCAACGGACAGGAGCCCGTTGAGTATCCGTCACCTGAGCTTAAAGAAATTTTAGGACGAACCCTGGGCGTGCCGTTGTTTCAGGAGCAAGCCATGAAGATCGCCATTGTAGCGGCCGGCTTTTCGCCAACGGAAGCCGATGAACTGCGCAGAAGCATGGCCACTTTCAAAGCGAAGGGCATGGTCTCGCACTTCGAAAAGAAGTTGATCAGTGGCATGGTAAAAAACGGATACACAGAAGAATACGCCAGACGAGTGTTCCGGCAGCTTGAAGGGTTTGGTAGCTATGGTTTCCCGGAGAGTCATGCGGTGAGTTTTGCGCTGCTGGTGTATGTGTCGGCCTGGCTGAAGTGCTATTACCCCGATGTGTTTGCGTGTGCGTTGCTCAACAGTTTGCCGATGGGTTTCTACCAGCCTGCGCAGCTGGTGATCGATGCACAAAAACATGGCGTAGAGGTTCGGCCCGTGGATGTGAATTATTCGGATTGGGATTACAAGCTGGAGGAAAAATCGGGCAAGTACTGCGCGGTGCGATTGGGCTTTCGGCAGGTGAAAGGCCTGAAAGAAGAAGACGCTCAGCGATTGATTCGTGCGCGCGGTAGCGGGTTTACTTCAATTCAACAGTTGCATGCGCTGGAAGTAGGAGAGGCCACCCTGGAAAAACTGGCCGATGCCGATGCCTTTCGTTCGTTGCTGCACGACAGGCGGCAGGCGTTGTGGCAGGTAGCCACCCGGGAGAAACCCACTGCTGTTTTTGGCAGCCGCGCCATGGAAGAGCCAGTGGTCGCGTTGCCCGCGATGCCACTCTCCGAACACGTGGTAGCAGCATAATCG
>JBKCJM010000101.1:0-24285 GCA_046301755.1 Cyclobacteriaceae bacterium | reverse complement strand
TCACGCGGGTTGTCGGCCGCTACCCGCGAACGCCTCTTGATTCAGAAAAAAACGAAACTGGATGTTGTTTATCCTTTGGTGAGAAAACTATGACGTTGCACGATACCCGTAGCAAATCGTTTTTTCAGTTCACCTTCTTCTCATCAAAATCTCCGCGCAGCGTGCGGAACCGCTTGCGGGCCTCGGCCGCATAAACACTGCCAGGAAACCGGTCGAGGAAGTTGCGATACACCTCCATCGCCTTTGTTCGGTCCTGCAGGCGCAGCTCGTACAACTCGCCCAGCAGAAAATACGCGTCATCGGCCAGCACATCATCCGGAAATTCATCGACTACCTGCTGGCATAATGCAGCAGCTTGCACGAACTCCCCCAGCTGCGTCCGAATTTTTGCCTCGAGCCAGTACAAGTCATCGCGAAGAGGAAAAAAGTCGGTGGTGATTTCTACCCAAACAGAATCCGGTGCTTCACCTGGCCTGCGGGCACGAACTTCTTCTGACTCTTTCTCAACCCGCTTTTTCAAACTATCGAGCTGTTGTGGTGAAAGATTTGCAGGCGGCCAGAAGTTTTTGCTCATGGCTTCTGGCAACGTCATTTGCACCTTGCTTTTCCGTGTCATCTGCTGCAGCCACTGAAGGGCCTGGTCTTTCTTGTTCTGGTAAAGCAGCAACTCAATGCCGGCATAGAGTTTCAATGCCTGGCCGGTGGTGTCGGTGAGGGAGTTTTCCTTGATGCGCAGACTAAGCTCCATCGCATCGTTGGCAATCTCGCGCGTGGTGGCTTCCTTCAAAATGTCAAGGTGCTCCTGTGCCAACCGGAAATCGCCTTTGTAGTAGGAGAGCTTGGCGTTTTTCAACTTGGCCTCATAGCCGAGCGTAGTCTCGCGTTGCGACTTCTCCACCTGCGAATACAGCAGCGTGGCTTCCCACGGTTCGTCTTTCAGCAAGTGCATGTCACCCAGATCCATCTTGCAACGTGCTTTGACCAGCGGAGGCGTGGCGCTGTGGCCGATTACCTGCTGGAGTTTTACAATGGCCGAGTCCTTTTCATCGAGGTAGTAGCCGTGCAGCAGCGCCTCGCTCTGGCGGGCTTCAAAGGCCGCGGGCAGCGGTTCGAACTTGCGGGCAAACGCATGGTACGAACCCACAAGGATGCGCACAGAATCCCGGTTGATCGGGTAGGCGCGTTTCAGGCGAGCTTCCTGCGTGCGGATCAGCCCGAGCTGCCCCTGCAGGTGAAGGTCTCCGGACGGATACTCGCGGGCGACAAAGGCAAATGCCTTTTCGGCATTGGTGAAATCAAGATTGTCAAGCGCAATCTGGGCGATCTCAAATGTTTTCGATTGTTCCTTCTTGAAGCGCCTGTCGTAGGCCCTCGCCTGGATAAATGCCCCGTAAAAGTTTTTCTCCTGAAGGTTTACCCAAACCAGCAAATCCAGAAACACCTCCGACTCCGGGTTTCGCTGACTGCGGTCGATCAGCACACGTTGCAACGCTTCGTATTCCTCAGGCTTGCTCAGCAAAATCTGCAACAGGTTCTTGATGTAGCTGAGATTCGATGGTGTTTGCGTAACATAATTCAGATATTCATTCACCATCTGCTCGCGCTTGCCCTGAAGCCGGTACAGATTCGCCAACTCCAGAACATACATGCGCGGATTGTTCATCTTTACCCGCAGTTGCTCGTAGACTTCTACTCCGTAGTCAATCAGCGCGTGGGCAGTAAAATAGTCCACCATCTGGCGGGCCCGGTACGTGTCGGCCATGTTCTGCTGAATCACTTGTCGCCAGTACTTGTCGGCCCGGTTTACGTCTCCCGAACGGTAATACACATAGCCCACATCCAACCGGTACGCGATGGTGTTGTCGCGCTTCACCAGCCGGTCAACATATTCCTCGGCCTGTTTGTACTTGCCAAGTTCGAGTAGCAACTCTAAGTAAGGTGTGTGGATAAACGGAATGTTAGCGGGCTGCTTTGCGAGATCCTGAAAAAGCGCAAGTGCTTTATCTTTCTGGCCCGACTGCAGGTAGTCGTTGGCAATGGCAATTTCCTTCTGGTCCTGAGCATCGGCAGCAGAATGGGCTGACACCAGAATGCACATGACTAATAATACTTTATTAAATAATGTATTTATGTAATTGTAGTTATCGCTGTGCATTTGTGGAAATCCTGCTATTGCTTTTCTATGGTTTCAGATTGTTGGTTTTTCTGTGGATTAAAAATACGTTGTTTTAAGCGGGCGGGCTAATTTCGGTATGTTATTAACGTGGAAGTGTAGGTGTGGGTATAGTGTCTCAGTATAATTGTGGAAGGGTAGTTTGTCGATAACTGTTGGGTTGTCTACGCAAGAGGGGGTGATTTAGGACATCGGGGTTTTGTCCGGTGTGTTTGATGGATGGTTTTGCTTGTTATGCACACTCATTCAGAAAGAAACCACAAAAGGACCCACTTCCCAGGCTGCTCGGATCGGGAAGTTTGTGCGGCCGTCCAGGTTGTAATAATACACTGCCCGTTCGGTTGGTTGGCGCTTTTGGAAACTTCCTGGGTCCCACCTTCCGTTTTCATTGGAATCGATTAGCACACGAAGCTGGTAGTCGGCTGCCGGCAGGTTTCGGAATGTGTAGCGGGTGATTCCTGGTATTGTTTGAACGATCTTGCCATCTGCAGAGAGCAGCTGAACAAAGTAATTTTTTTCTTTGGTCTTGATTTCCACGAGTAGGGTTCCGGTTGATTCTGCATCGATTGGATTAATCGGAACTTCAAACTTTGCGCTTTTCTCCCGGTCGCCTGTTTCGATGAATCCTTTGGGCAGGTAGAGTAAGAGTTTTGAGCGATTCTTTTTCATGAGTGAGGTGTCGAGCTTGGCTCGAAAAGTTATTGTTTTATGATCCGGGTCGGCTTGGATGTTCGCGGCTGCGAGTGCCATGAACATCGTTGTGTCGCGTTTTATGCCAACGCTGTCGAGGCGTAGATGGCGGATGATTGAGTTTGATTTAAGAACAATAGTCAGGTCGCGCGTTTCTGCGGGGAGGTTAACGATTTCAGTGGTGAGTTTGATAGATGTGGAAGGAAATCGCGACTTGCCGGGTTTGATGTAGAAAGTAGAATCCAGGCTTTGGCCTACACTGTCGGAGGCATGAAAGGTAAGGGGAATGCTGTCCGGTGGCGTGATGGTGTGAAAGATTTCGAGTACATCGCTCTGTTCACCGAATGCGTGCAGGAGCGTATCGGGCTTGTTGCGAATCTCATAGGATTGCAGGTAGCGGGAAAACCGGACGACACTTCGATCCTGGTAATGGCGTATGGAGTTGATGGCAAGTGGCCGCGAATCCACGCGCACCTGATAGATCGTGACGGAGTCGGTTTTGTCAGTGACGTGTACGGGGTCCAACAGAAAACCGAAGGCCTCATTGCGGCTGTCGACCCGAAGGTTCTTGTTTCGGTCTTCAAAGGCATATATATAGTAGTGCCCCGGTTTGAGATTTTCGATGGCGAACGTTCCCTTTTTTGAGCTACGGGTGAAGTAGTCGGGCGTATGGCGGAAGATATTGAATGTGTCGGTTTGGTATACGGCCACGGTGTACCCAGCCGGCACGGTTGGGCGCAGCGCGTCTTTGAGTTTGCCGGTGACGCGCAGTGAGTCAATCGTGTTGCCGGTGCTGAAGGCCAGACGAAGATTTTCAGCGGGATTACTTTCGGTAATGTCCTGTATACCTTCGCGGAAGCTGATGCTGTAAGTGGTGCTGTCGAGCCACGGGCGCTTGGGTGTTATGATCACTTTGTTTTTCCGCGCCACATAATTGACATCCTTTCCCATGGAGGGCGAAATCAGAATTTCTTCCTTGGGGTCTTTAAGTTTTACAAACTCATCGAAGGTTAATTCGATGGATTGACCGCGGAAGTTTTTTTGATTCGATGCCGGAGTGGACGAAATTAGTTTTGGGGGAGTTTTATCGCGTGGCCCTCCGGTGGGCGATGTCTGGCTTGCACAGGCCCAGAGCAGGAGAGCGGTGACGATAAGCCAGAGCAGTTTCATCTTTTTGCGATATAAAGCAGGCTGCTGTATTCTCCGGTGCCGGCTGCATGTTGGTTCGATTGCCACCCTCGCCATAATCCGCGAACAGGGGCAAGGCTGTGACCGAGATATTTTTCACTGAGCATCGACACGTAAAAAGCATCCCATTGCATGGGTATGGTGTTGATCATCTGCAAGCCGGCATTGTTTAAGAGTTCGTTCATCACGGGTTGGCGAAAGTGCCAAAGATGCCGCGGCACATCGTAACCAGCCCAGGCTGATCCGTAGTGCTGTGCATCGGCACTGGCGCAGTTGGGTACTGCGACAAAAATTGTGCCATCCTCGGCCAGCCGGTCCATCAAGTCGGCAAGTGTTTGTGCGGGGTCGGGAACATGCTCGAGCACATGCCACAGCGAGATGGCCGAGAAGTGCCTGGTGCTGGGAGGCAATGCGGCTGTTACCGGAATACCATGCAGCTGTGCACGTTCACGGGCGTTTTCACTCGGCTCAACACCATGCACCTGCCAGCCATTTCGGCTGCAGTAGTCAATCACTTCGCCCGTGCCGCAGCCGTAATCGAGCAGTGAGGTGCCCGGGCTGTATTGGCGAAGGACTTTTTCTTTCCAGCGAATGTTTCGGTTGCGCACCCAACGGTAAGCGACATCGATCAGGCTGTTCGATCCGCCTGTGTGAGAAATGTAATCTTCCGATTGATAATAACGCGGCAACTCGTTTTGAGGCGGGGCTGGGTGAGTGGCTACCAAACCACATCGGGAGCAGCGCTGCAACTGAAAGTCCTCATGTGACGTGGTGTAGTCGCGGCAAACCAACCAGGGCTGCCAGTGGTCGTGGTGGCAAACAGGGCAACGAAATGTCTCCGTCATTTATTTGCCAAGATATACAGTAAGAACGGAAACATCCGCAGGCGACACCCCACTGATGCGCGACACCTGGCCTAACGTTTCCGGGCGAATCTTCTTCAGTTTTTCGCGAGCTTCTGATGAGAGTGCCTTCACGCGGTCGTAGTCGAAGTCGGGACGAATCTTGTAATGTTCCAGGCTTTCGATTTTCTCCGCCATCTTTTGTTCGCGATCAATATAGGTGTCGTACTTTACGCTGATCTCGACCTGTTCGGCTACTTCGGGCGGGTATGAGTTGATGAGCTGCGCAAGGGAAGGGTGCAGCTGACGAATTTCATTCAGCGTAATCTCGGGTCTCTTTAACAGATGTGTTACCGAAACTTTTTCGCGGATGTTCGCGGAGCTGAGTTCGGTGAGTTTTGCATTCACCTGATCGGGATCTACTTTCGTCTTCGCCAATTCCACGGCCAGCTTGCGGATGTTTTCGGTCTTCTCGTGCACCGCCTGCAGGCGTTCGTCATCAGCCAGGCCAATGCGATGGCCGGTGGGTGTGAGCCGGAGGTCGGCATTATCCTGCCGCAGCAGGATCCGGTATTCGGCACGTGATGTGAACATGCGGTACGGTTCGATTGTGCCTTTGTTTACCAGGTCGTCAATCAACACTCCGATGTAGGCTTCTGACCTTTTGAGTACGAGGGGTTCCTGTTCGTTGATTTTGAGATGGGCATTAATGCCGGCCATCAGGCCCTGGCAAGCAGCTTCTTCATAGCCGGTGGTACCGTTGATTTGCCCTGCAAAGTACAGATTATCAATCAGTTGTGTTTCAAGTGACAACTTAAGTTGTGTGGGGGGAAAATAGTCATACTCAATGGCATAGCCCGGGCGGAACATCCGCACGTTTTCGAACCCTGGTATCAGTCTAAGCGCTTGATATTGAACATCTTCTGGAAGGGAAGTTGAAAAGCCGTTAACGTAAATTTCGATCGTGTTCCATCCTTCGGGTTCAACGAAGATCTGGTGTCGATCGCGCTCGCTGAATCTGTTGATTTTGTCTTCTATGGACGGGCAGTAGCGGGGGCCCAAGCCCTGGATTCGCCCACTGAACATGGGCGAGTGATCGAAACCTTTTGCCAGTTGCTCGTGAACATCCGGATTGGTGTAGGTGATCCAGCAGCTCATCTGTTTGGCCAGTGGCTGGGTTTCACCTTTGTATGAGAACTTGCCTGGTTGGTCATCGCCTGGCTGCTCTTCCATTTTTGAGTAGTCAAGGCTGCGGCCATCCACGCGAGGTGGAGTCCCGGTCTTCATGCGGCCCGATTCAAAACCGAGGCTGATTAGCTGCTCGGTAATTCCAGTTGCTGCCTTCTCCCCCGTCCGGCCTCCGCCAAAGTTTTTCTCACCTATGTGAATCTTCCCGTTCAGGAATGTTCCGTTTGTTAGGACCACCGCTCTGGCATTGATCTCCAGACCCATCGCGGTTTTTACCCCGGCCACCTGGCCGTCTTTCACAATCAGGCCGGAAACCATCTCCTGCCAGAAGTCGACATTGGGGGTACGCTCCAGAGCCAGACGCCACTCTTCGGCAAACCTAAGGCGGTCGTTTTGGGTCCTTGGGCTCCACATGGCGGGGCCTTTCGATCGGTTCAGCATCCGGAACTGGATCATTGACCGATCAGAAATGAGACCGGAGTAACCACCAAGGGCATCAATTTCACGCACAATCTGGCCTTTGGCCACACCACCCATGGCCGGGTTGCACGACATCTGGCCGATGGTCTGCATGTTCATGGTCACCAACAGGACCCTTGAGCCCATATTGGCAGCCGCGGCTGCTGCCTCACAGCCAGCATGGCCGGCCCCCACCACAATTACATCGTATTCCGGAAACATGGGATTTTGATGTTTCACGTGGAACAAGCTTAAACCGGGTAGTCGGGTCCGGGCTATTGTTTCACGTGGAACCTATTTTTTCCACAAAGATAGGCAGGCATCCTCTCTTTTGCGCATTTGGGCCTTTTCCCGGGCCGACTTGTCCGAATGGCCTGCCAGGTGCAACACCCCGTGTACCATCACCCGCTTTAGCTCCTCGGAGAACGGAACTTCAAAGAGACGGGCATTTTCACGCACCCGATCAATGCTGATGTAAATCTCACCCTCCAGGTGCCGCCCGTTTGAGTAGTCGAACGTGATGATGTCGGTTAGCGTGTCGTGCTTCAGATAGTCGCGGTTGATAGCAAGCAGGTAGTGGTCGGAGCAGAAGACGTACTGGATTAGCTCAATGTCACACTTCTGGCGCCTGGCGCAGGCCACCAGCCACTCGCGGGTCTTCTTGATTTCAGGGAGTTTGAAGGTAAGGTCGGCCGACAAAAACTCGACTACGGCCATCAGTTCATGTAGAAGCTTAGCTCTACCACGCGGCCATTGTCCTGAAATTCCACCTCGTCCGAAAGGTGCTTCATGAGGAAAATACCTCGCCCACCCGGTTTTTCCAGGTTTTCAGGCGAAGTTGGGTCAGGCAGGTGGTGGTAGTCGAAACCCTGGCCCTCATCTTCAACCCGGAATTTGATCAGGTCATTTTCCAGCATCAGCGAGAGTGCCACATTGAGTTTCGGGTCGTTTCGGTTGCCGTGGCGGATCGCATTGTTTACGGCCTCAGTCACGGCAATCATGATATTGCCATAGATATCGTCATTGAGGTGAAAGCGCTCCTTGGCATTGTCAATGAAGCTCTCAATCATGCGGATGTTCTCCGAGAGCGAAGGGATTTCAATCTGGATCTTGTTCATGCCTTACCGGGGGTTGCCCATGCGCTTAAAGTACTCGTTCACTTCTTTTTTGTAGAAGGGGTAAAACTTCGGGGGTATCGTCTTGAGCAATTCTACTTCTTTTTCCTTTAAACGTAAATATTCCTCGAATGAACGTGGCAGCAGCTTTTCGTAGTCCTTGGCCGTCTCCCCTTTCCGCTCCTCGTCCAGGTTCTGCTCGCGCATCGACTTCTCGGCTTCCAGCAGTCGCGTCAGGATTTCCTCCTGCCTGCGGATGGTTTGCTCCGTGATCTGCTTATTAACTAAGTCCATCTCGGTTTGTTCCATCTTTCCCGGCAAATCTCCACCGGGAGCTTTGCCGCCCTGTTGTTCCAGTTTCTCCTGCATCTCCTGGAGCGCCTGCCGGATACGTTGTTGTTCAGCCGCCAGCTTCGCCAGTTCTTCCGAAAGCTCGCGCCCGCCCTTGCCGCCTTTCTTCAACTCCTGCATTTGCTGATTCAGTTTCATTTGCATCTGTCCGAGGCTGGGCTGACCCTGTTTCTTTTTGCCCTTGCCAGGTTTGGCGTTTGCCATCATGTCCATCATCATCTCGAAATGATCATTGAGCATCAGCGCCAGGTTGTTGATGCTGGTCATAGACGATTGCATCTCGGCAGAAGCATTGGCTTTCCTGCGTTCCTTAATCTGCTCCACGGCTTTATCAATATGGCCGTTGAGCTCCGTTACCTCGCGCGTGATGGCCGCCCCCATCATCACATCGCGCTTGGCCAGTGCTAACAGGCTGTCTTCCAGAACCTTAGCATCATCCTGAAGCTTTAATTGCTGCTGCGACAGGGCAATGTAGCGGGGGTCGCTCTGCTGCACTTCGTTGAAATCTTTCATCAGCGTCTCCTGGTCGAACGATAACTTGATCAGGCCGTGAAGGATCTGCCGCATCGACTCGAGGTTCTCCATATTCATCTCCATCTCCATGGAGTTCTGCATGCCTTCCAGTTGTTGCTGCATCTGCTGCATTTTTTCAATGGCTTTCTTCTGCGAGTCCATCGACTTGCGCGGCTTATTTTCCTTTAGCTGTTGTTCGCTTTCCTGTTGCTTTTGCTTTAGCTGTTCGCGCTCTTGTTCACCCGGGGTGTCGGTTGGTTCGTTTATCTCCTCACCCATCTTCTCCAATTCGTTCAGCGTCTCTTCAAACTTTTCGAACTCGCTTTTTAATTTTTGCTGCTCTTCGGCCAGCTTCTCGCTGTCGGGCTTTTCTGCTTTTTCTTTCACCTGGTCCTGCCCGGATTTCTCTTCGCCCGATTTTGGTTTCTCGCCCGCCTCTTTGCCTTTGCTGTCGTCACCTTCTTTTTTCTCGTCACCGGATTTTGCGCCCTCGGGCTTTTTCTCACCGGCTGCTTCCTGTGTTTTTTCCAGTAACTGCTTTTGTTCTTCTGTTTGCTGTTTGATTTGCTGAATGGCCTGGTCCAGCTTGAAGTCGAACATCTCCTGCTTGAGCAATTCCATTGCCCGCTCCAGTTCTTTTTCCAGGTTCATTTCCTGCCGGTTCATTTTCTCCAGCATTTTCTGAATGTCATTGGGTGATGTATTCTCTTTCAGCATTTTTTCCAACTCTTCAAACAGCTTGCGCATCTCATCATCCTGCTTGAGTTCGTCAATCAACTTCTGCAGTTGCTCGGCCTTTTCTTTCACCCGGTCGCTCTGCTCGGTAAAAGCTTCCTTCTTTTCGTTCAGCGATTTCTTCTCTTCCACCAGGCGCTCGATCATCTCATCCAGTTTTTGCTTCTGGTCCACCAGCTCCTGCAGCATCTGCTTGTCCTCCCAGCTAAGGGTTTGTTTGCCACGCAATTTCTGCTGTGCTTCTTCAATGGATTTCTGCAGCGACTTGGCCTGCTGCAGGCTGCGGTCGAGTTTGTTTTCGGCTGCGTTTTCCGAGCGCGAAATCTCCGCCTTCAGCTCTTCCTGGCCCGGCATGGCGAATACATACGAAGCCGAGCGCGTAGACTTTCGACCGTTTACGCCATCGTTGTCCCACACCTCGAGGTAATAATTCAGCTGATCGCCCGGCTGAAGCTGAAGAGAATCCACCGGCCAGGTGATGAAAAAACTCTGTGTATTTTGGGTGCCCTTCAGTTCGATAGGAGCCACGGCCTGCCCCATCACTTGCGTGCCGCGGATTACCTGGTAATGCAGTTGCAGCTCGGTTAAGCCGTAATCATCGGCCAGCGAGCCGCCCAGAATCACGGCCTTGTACAGAACCGAGTCGCGCAGGTTTTCAACCACAATCTCCGGATGTTGGTCCTTGATTACCTGAATGGGATACGTGATGCGGTCGCGATTCTTGCTGTGCTCGTTTTCGAGCACAAGTGAATATTCATCTGGTTGGCGGAAGCCCTTATTGAATATAAAAAATTGATTATCAGATGATTGCATGCCCTGCGGACCGGGCACCGACCGAAATTCAATGAAGGCCTTTTGCGCGTGAGCCGTTTTTACTTTCCAGTTGATTCGCGTGCCTTCGGGCACTTCCAGCGCCCCGGGGTTGCTTAATTGCTCGGGGTTGCGCCTCAGGTAGCCTGGAAACTCGAGTGTGATTCCCAACTGCAACAACTCCGGCCGGCTGATGACGGGGATTGTGTGTGGGTCGGAGAAAAAGCCGGAGGCCTCCAGTTGAAAACTGAGGTCGCCTTGCACTTTTTCAAATACGTATTGAAACGTGCTGCTGCCCGTGTTCTCCATTTTTAACTTTAGCGCACCATTGTTGATGTACACTTCGGCCGGCAGGGCTTCGCCTTCGGTGCGCACGATAAGCGTGAAGTCTTCATTGACAAAAGCGCGGGCCTGGTCCGGCATCACAAAGCGGAACGGCATGGCCGGGCTGAACTCGCGGTTGAACTGCACAATGCGCTGAGTGCTTTGGGTGAAGATGCCAGAGTTGACCAGCGACAGCACTACGATAACGCCCACCGGCAGCAGCAGGTAGCGGAGGTATTTGAGATTTTCGCGGAGGTCTACCGCATTTTCGAACGGCACGTTTTGCAGCACGCGCGATTTCTGTGCGATGCCGGCTTCGGCCAGCGGGCTTTGTGATAAGGCCGACAGTTGCAGCACGTTTACGAGGCGGTCGCGCACTTCGGGGAAATGCCGGCCGATCAGGCGGGCGCTGTCTTCATCGCCCAGTCCGCGTTTGGCCAGCCAAAAGGCGAGGGGTGCCCGCAGAAACCGGTAGATGCAGTACACGGCAGTGGCCACAAACAACAGGAGAATGGCCAGCCGCGCGGCCGAGCCCATCCACAGGTTGTATTCCAGCAACGCGGCCACCAGCAGGTAGGTGAGCAGGAGCGAGAGGGTGAGCAGGCTTCCGCGCAGGAAGTTGTTCCAGTAGTACTTGCGCCTGAAAGACGAAAGGCGTTGATGAAGCGATTGCAACACCGGGTGCATGGTGCTAAAGGTAACGAAGAAAAGCGAGAGGTTGTTGCGGGTTTGGGAAAGAGACGGGTGTGGTTTTCGTTAATGGCGCGTAGCCTTTTCGGGGCGGCTTCGGTCATTGTCCACAGTTTGTCAAGTCTTTCTCCACGCTTCGTCCGACCGAGCTTCTCGGTTATTGCGATCCCGTGCATTCTCGCTTCGTCATTGCGATCCCGCGCATGCGGGAGAAGCAATCTCTACAGTCCCGCCTTACGCATTGTTAAACGTTGACACCAGGGATTGCTTCGTCCTCCATCCTCATTTCCTCGGATGTCGCTCCTCGCAATGACGAATGCATCTTCCCGTCATTGCGAGAAATCCCGCAAGTGCGGGATGACGAAGCAATCTCTAGGCCCCGCCATACCCATTAGCCGTTGTTAGACGTTGGGCCCCAGGGATTGCTTCGTCCGCCATCCTCGTTCCTCGGATGTCGCTCCTCGCAATGACGCTGACAGGTCACCCATCGGGGGGATTCTTCGCTTCAGTGCCCCCGACCATTGCCCGCAGCTTCGTACGGTTCCCGGATTTAAGTAAGCTGAACGAGCGACCACCCGCTCAGAATTCAGTAACTAATTTTTTTAGGGGCTCTTGCAAAGGAGTGCCCCGAGGTTGATTACGAATTTGCGATGGACTTTCGGTACATAGCCAGGAAAGCGACAGGCAGGTAAGCGAGGGCAAAAACAGCTACGCCCAGCAACAGGAACTCATTTGCGGCCACCACACGAAATACTTTGAGAACGCCACCGATGCTCACCAGTGCCAGGCTGCTCAACGCTAGCTTTTCCTGGGCGCCCGTTTTTCCGCGAGTTACCACCAGCAGGGGCAAAAAGAAGATGACAAGTCCTCCCAATCCCAAAATCAACATTTCGTTTGCCCCCGTCCAGTGAAGTATTTTGAACAGGAACCCGATGGAGGCTAACACACTGAAGACAAGGCCAAGGCTGTACGTAAGCTTTTTCATGGTTATCGTTTTTTGGTTTAACAAGAAGTAGGTTTCAATCTCCAATTCGGTAAATCCATTTGGGACAAGTTCGTGCAAGGCGCGGTCTAACGCCTGTTGAAACAAAACCCCGGTCTGCAATTTCTCTTCCACCGAACAGCACAAATGGTCAACGAGATCATCTTTCATATCGGTACGCGTGATTTCGCTGCGGGTAACCAGAATTTTGATCTGATCAATCTGTTCGAGGGAGAGCGTCATACCAGTTTTGATTTTGATCCTGGAAATACCACAACCGACAGCGTATTCATAAACTCAGCGAGCTCCTGAAGGTGAGCCACGGTCTCTTTCTTGCCGCGTGGCGTGAGCTGATAGTATTTGCGGGTTCTGCCTCCCACCAATTCTTCTTTGAAGGTAAGCAGTCCGTCTTCCGTCATCTTTTGAAGGGCGGGGTAGAGCGACCCGTCTTTAATCAGGATTTTATCTCCCGATTTTTCCCGCACGTACTGCACCATTTCATAGCCATACATTCTGCCTTTTTCCGCCAGCATTTTTAGGATAATGGCGGATAGCGTGCCCTTGAGGAGTTCTTTTGAAAACATGCTCAAATTTATACCTCAAATAATGATATATCAAAATATTAGGTAATATTTTTTTTAAATGAACCCGGCTTCGAGCGGTTTGGCCAGCCTGGCATGCCACCCTCGCCATGATTGCCACCGCATAATGACCAGTTAAAATTACTATTTGGTGGCGCTGAGCTGACCAAAGTCAAGCAGTCAGGTCAACAGCCGGAACGGTTGCCGCCCCGGCTAGATGTTATTGATAAGGTGGTGTTTAACCGATTACCCTTTTGTCTTTGGCTACAAACTTTGCAAACCCCAATAAAGCACCGGTCACCATCAAGTTTCTAAAAACGTTTACCATTTCAAGTTCCCTTTCTCGTGCGATGTCGGCTGTCATATTTTCTATTCCGATTTCGTGTCCCATTGCTCTTGGCAAATGAACCAGAAGGGCCATTAAAATCACATATAGCGCCATAAGGGAGTATGCTAATTTATCATATTTGCTTATAACTGCACTTAAGATGAACAATAGGATACAAACCAATGTAAAGTAATTCCAGAAATATGGAAATGGGATGTAATCAGGAACGAATGAAGCCCCCACTTCCGGTTTACCCAAATGCAATCCAACATAAAGCAAAAATGAAAACGGAAAAAGATATCTTCCGATGTTTAATATTTTGTCCATAGCCGTAGGCATTTAGTTTGTTGGGAATGGAATTAAAGGTCTGATTTCTACCGAGCTGCTCGGATATTTAAGAATTGGGCAGGTTTTGCTCCACTCCTGAACATCATCCAAATTGTCAGACTTGCATGTTAAAAAGCCTGAAACTAAAACGCTGTCAATTTCTTTATGTGGTCCAATCTGGATACCGTTGTTGCTCACAATTGTTGCATCATAACGAACCGGGGCAGTATGGACTAATTTTCCTTGCATTGCGATATGACCAATCCATGATTGCCATTTAGGCATGTCTTCAGCCATATCTTGCGAGGTTGCTAGGTACCCATTGTCGGCACTAGCATTTCGAAATAATAATAGGTACTCTGTCATAACTATAAATTTTAGTTTTTAATACTGGCATAAAGGTCAAAAACTAAAATTCCGTCAGCGATGACAAAAGTCGATGTTTTCACAATTTAGCTTTCAGTCGGCTGAAAACATCTTTATTTATTCCCAGGTAGGACGCTAGAAGTTTACTTGAAAGTCTTGTCATGAGCGATGGCCGGTGTTTCATCAGCCATTTTATCCTTTCTAAAGCTGAAAGTGAAACAAAGGTGTTTATCCGGTAAACGGAGTTGGCATAAGAGGCTTCTAAAATTTCCCTATACACTTTGTCAAATTGAGGAACAGTTTCCATCATTTTTTGGAAACCATTTCTGTCGATTGCAAGGAGTTCTGAATTCTCAACTGACCTTATATTTTCTGTTGCAGGTTGTCCGCTACCAAAACTAATGAGTTCTGAGCACCAATTGTCTTCAACAATAATGTCTCTCGTTGTTTCATTCGATTCATTGTCATACGTATAAACTTGTAAGCAACCCTTTGCTATGAAATAGACATGCCTACAAATCTCACCTTGTCGTAAAACCTGCTCGTTTCGCTTTTTCGAAATATGCCTGAATGAAGCAAGGACTGTGTCTAAGTTCGCGGTGTGGTCATTCAGTCGGTCGGTTAGGTGCTTGCGTAAAATCTCAATCATTCTTGAGGTATTAACTTGTTGCTAGTAACTAACGCGCAGGCACGCCCACCGTTACTTTTAATCATTACTTAGTCGAAGTACAAGTCTTCTCATAAGGAAGTTGACTTGCAAACATGTCCCACTCCGAAGCGAGCATATTACGTTTTAATCTTGAACATAATTTGTCGGCCATAACTTGTGTTATCGTGTAATCTGTATTGTCTCTTTTACCAATCTCAATAGGAAGTGTATTAATTATTGGGTCGTTGAAGCTCTTTAATGCAGCATATAGTCCACGGTAAATATCAATGTCAGAATACTTTCCTTTATTGGAAGTCCAAAAATTGTATCCCTGGACGGCAACCAATGCCTGTAATGTGGAGTCTTTCAACTCTGTCGAACGCAATGCCATTTCTTTCGCTGTCAGAAGATATTCCAATCTATCTGCCCGTTCTTTTTCATGTTTTGCTATTGAACTTGCTACCCATAACTTAGTCGTTAGTGAGTCAATCACTTTGTTATCCAAGTTACGTTGTCCAAGGGCAGTCAGTGAAATCGAAGCAAATATTAGTAAGCAAAGTTGTCTCATTATAACTATTGTTAAAATCGGTTTTGCCACAACGTTTGTGCTTGTGCAGGGTATAGGAGCGCTAAAAAATGTAGCGTTAGCAAAATGGTAGGCCGACTTGCTCCGCAACTGTCCGCCACGAATTACTTTTTTTCTAGTAGTTTTTCGAGGTTGCTATTAAGTCGCCTTAACTCAATTAATATAGAGTCCTGTTTTGTTGGGTTGCCTAAAAAGGACTCCAGTATATTAAAACTAGTTCCAGTCGTTTTGTCGTCACGCTCGGCAAATTGTCCCGTAACTTTTTGTCCACTTTGAAAGTAGTCATTGGTTGCCCCCTTGTCAATGCTAATTGATGCTGTTCCTAGAAAGTCTTTAACCAATATAAATTTCGAGTCGGTCGAAAGTTGTTTGATGTCGTCAAAAATGATTGTCGCTAGAATTTCGTTGGCCTCTCCAAGTTTTATTGATTCAATATGTCCAACTTGAAGTCCGTTAATTGTTACCGTTGAATAATTTGTCAGGCCGTCAGCCTTTGGATACGTTACTGTCAGCTGATACTTGTCGGAATTGCAACCAGTCAGTAGTAATAGTAGTAAAATAGATGTCGGTCCAGTTTTTATCATGTTAAATCTTTCTTGCTCATTGTTGCCAACGTTTGTGCTTATGCAGTGGCGGGAGTAGGAGCGCTAAAAAATGTAGCGTTAGCAAAATGTTAAGCCCGACCTGCACGTCTCTGTCCCCCGACAGCGAACTAAACTAAGAAATTACTTTTAATACCAATACCAACACCAAACCCCCGCATTGCATAGACATTTTTGCTATGCGCAGGCAAATTAGTCCACACTACATCTTTTCTTCTTTGAATCTATCCTGAAAGAGCAAAAATAGAAGAAACGCAAATACTCCAAGCGGTCGGTAAACAATAGTTCCCAACATTACATATTTTGTCTTTACGCTATTCTTTTTGATGTCTTGTCGAACGATGTAAGCAGTTATCAAATTGAGCATGAAACTAAATGCAAACGGTGCTGTCTGTCGAATAAGAACATTGTCCATTGTTTCAGCAGTCAATTCAATTTGAATTATAGTCCGAGTGAATACAAATGAAAGAATATAGAAACCCGAAAGTAATAGCGAGTATTTTGCAATTAGTCCGAAGATATTGTCTTTCATTTATTTGACGTCTTTGCTGTTAGTGTCAATAAGCAAAATAGTCCCCCGAAAACGGGTAACATTGTCGCAAGTAACCCTACTGAAATTGATATTTTTCTATTTTGTCCAGTCAGTCGGTAAATAATGAATCCGAAAATTGAATTACCAATCCAGTAGCTATTTGTTACGAAAGGAATCATCCATTCTCCTAAGTCCATTGATGGAGTAAGTGCATACAATGCAATATTGAAAAAACTAAGACCTATTAGTAATAGGATTACTTCAAATAGTTTTTCTCCAAATAGTCTAAAGTTCATCCTCAGTTAATTGCTTTCGCATAACGTTTGTGTTTATGCAGTGTGGGGAATAGGAGGGCTTAAAAATGAAGCGCAGCGGAATGTTAAGCCCGACCTGCTCCGAATTTTCCCCCGTGACCAAACTACATTAAGAAACATAAACTTTAATTTACCACCAAGCCCCCACATTGCATAAACATTTTGTTATGCACAGTGCCGCCCATTGAATACTATTTCATTGATGCTGAGGTTAGTACTATTCAATAAAAATTATGCAGTTAGTTAGTCAACCGTTTTACTCATTCTAATCTCCTTGCCAATACTTTGAGTGTAAATTAAGCCATCAACCTTTTCACCTGTCAAATTGAAACTGATTCGGTAATAGTCTTGAGCATCTTTAAACGTATAGATGTTATCATCTATTCTAAAAAGGTCATATGTTGTCTTGGAATCTAAAGTCTTCAGCTTGAGCCGATTTTTTATGCTTTCAACAATAAGTACTTTATTAGTTGCTGGATCATGATAGTTTCCAATGAGTTTTAGCTGTAGTTCATCGGATACCGGTAAGGACTGGGCAGATTTCATCACAGGCCAGTCATAAGCATGAGCTACACTTGTGATAAACTCTTGCATAAGCTTGGTTCCTCCGTCCGAATTCAATAATATAACTGCACCGTCCCTTTGATTGATTAGTCCATAAAATAACCCAGTGTATCCGAGATTTTGTCCAGCATGCCAAAACGCATCAGGCTTATCCACCCCCTTTAGGTTCACCCCAAGACCTTTATTATTAATTTGCGGAGAGAACATCTCAGAGATTAAAGTTTTGTTTAAGATCAATTCTGATTCATTATGATATTCTTTTTGCAATTCAACGATAAGCTTTGCTATATCGGAAGCTGTGGACCACGGTCCGGCTGCGCCTCTCTCGGGATAAATGTGATAGCGCTTATTTCGTAGTGGTCCTCCACTCCCTTTATGCCCTGACGCTATCCTCGCTCCCAGCGTTACATCGGGGCGATAATCATATGTTGTGTTAGTCATCTCTAGGGGTTCGAAAATGCGTTTACTAACAAATTCTGAAAAATCACTGCCGGTCACGTCCTCAATTAATAATTGAAGTATAAGATATCCGCCACCCGAATATCGCTCCTTATGGCCTGGCTTAGTTTTAATTGTTAACTGCTTCTTGGTATTTGCAGGTCGTTGACAGTTGATTATTTGCAAAAGATCAGGAATTTTTTCGTCCGGTGCATAGCCCTGAAATCCGTAGTCGTCAGCAAGACCGGATGAATGAGACAACAAGTGCCTCACTGTCACTTTGTTTTTTACTGTTAATTCATTCTCAGGAATCTTCCACCGTTTCAATTTGTCATTCACATTTTCATCCAAAGTCAATTGTCCTTGTTTCACTAAATACAAGGCTGCCAATGCCGTTATCACTTTCCCTATCGAAGCTAATTGAAAGAGAGTCTCATTTGTCACTGAATCTTTGGTTTTGAGGTCGGCAATGCCATAACTTCTAGACCAACGAATGTTTCCATTATGAATCACAGCAGCGCTTATTCCCGGTATTTTGTACTGCTCCATTTTATTAAGGATATGTCCTTTACTCGCCATTGCACCATTAGGAACAATAGTTTGCATGGTTAGACCATTCTCCACATCAGTTACAAGTGTATCTATGAGTCCTTGAGACCAGCTGTAAATGTTTATTGTTAATAGCATTGCAAGGCAACAAATTAATCTCATAATAAATGATTGCTTATATTAATTTTAATTTGTTAATCCTTGCTTTTTGTCTGCACTGCTCGGAGGCCAGTAGTCTGTCCGCGCGGCATTGTGCATAACGTTTGGCTACATGCAATTCCACATATTCCATTAAATCGCGTTACTAATTTACCGCGCTTGGCAATACGCCTAACACCGATGGCCGTATTTTTTTCACTACCACGCGCGGAGGCTAACACGGGCCGCGTTGCGTACCTTTAGTCCGCTAAACTCCTCTATGCGCCTGCTCATTTGTTTTGCCGTTTTACTGTTCGCCCGGTGTACCACCACCCCGCCTGCACCACCGCTGCGCACGCAGGTTGTTCTGCTGGGCACGGGCACACCCAATGCCGACCCCGAACGCTTCGGTCCGGCCACGGCCATTGTAGTCGATAGCATTCCCTACATCGTGGACTGCGGGCCGGGGGTGGTGCGCAGGGCCACCGCGGCCGGCCTGGATGCCGCCCGGCTCAACCGGCTTTTCATCACGCACCTCCACAGCGACCATACCACCGGCTACCCGGATTTTGTTTTTACGCCAGCCGTACTGGAGCGCACCGAACCGCTACAGGTGTTTGGGCCGCCCGGCACACGCGCGTTCAGCCAGCACATTGAGCAGGCCTACCGCGAGGATTACAACATTCGCATCTTCGGGCTGGAGAAAGGCGACTCGCTCGCCTACCGCGTGGCGGTGAATGAAGTCAGCGAGGGAGAAGTTTACCGCGATGAACGCGTGCGGGTGATTGCGTTTCCGGTAAAGCACGGCTCGTGGACCTATGCGTATGGGTATACGTTCATTACACCCGACCGCACCATTGTGGTGTCGGGCGATTGCACCTTCAGCGAAGAAGTGATCAGGCAGTGCAACGGCTGCGATGTGCTGGTGCACGAAGTGTTCAGCGAGGACGGCTACTCGCGCAGGCCACCGAAGTGGAAAACGTACCACGCGGATTTTCATACCTCCACCACGCAACTGGCGGAGATTGCGAACCGGGCAAAGCCGAAGCTGCTAGTGCTCACCCACCAGTTGATCTGGGATTCTTCGGAGGAAAAGCTGCTGGAGGAAATCCGCTCGCGCTATGCCGGGCGGGTGGTGTCGGGAAAAGATCTGGGGGTGTACTAGTTCTGTCATTCCGAGGAACGACATCCGAGGGCCGGGGATGCGTCCGCGGAGCGGGAGAAGGAATCTCTGTTGTTCATGTTTACAAAGACACAAGGTTAACTCAGTTTGTAGAGATTGCTTCTCCCGCATGCGCGGGATCGCAATGACGTGGGGCGCGGGATCGCCATGACGAAGCTCAATAAAAAAGGGCCACCACCCCGATCCAAACCAAACTAACGATTTCCCTTCCCTTTGGGGTGGTGCCCTTTGATGTGCCGCGCGACTGGTTAACCAAAATCGCCCTGCATATTCCTGTAACGATCCGCTGCAAGATTTAGTATAGCCGATTTCAGGCCGGTACTGTGTCCAACTCCACGGCCAACGGAAAGTCAATGGCAAAGCGGGTGAGGCGGTGAATGTAATAGCTGAATCCATTCATTTTGCCCAACACGGTGTGGGCCGCCTGACAATACCGGCAACCGTTAGCCTGGCCCGTCACCAGGTTGATCACAAATAGCCCAAATGATCGCTTGCCGGAGTGCTTAAAGCTGATTCCGAGAGCTTCACTGCAGCCGCTAGTTCTTCTTGTTCTCCAGCGACTTCACTTTATCGGGTGCGGGTTTCTCGGTCATCTGCTTCATCAGGATCTCTACCGCTTTCTCCAGTTGCTCATCGCGGCCCTTCACCAGGTTTTCGTACTTGTTCTTCACCGTGTACGTGGGCTCCATCTGTGTGTTTTCAAGATACTTGCCATCCACGCCAACCATGCCCACCTGCGGAATGCCAAACACCAACGTAGGATCGATCTGCGTTTCCCACCATACTGCCGTGCCCGTGCCCGGTATCGGCATACCCACTGTGATGCCCAGGTCTTTCGCGTGGTAGGCGAACGGGAACATGTGCGCATCGGAGTAGTTGCTCTCGCCTACCAGCACAGCCGAAGGCTTGGTCCATTTAAACTGTGGCTCAACCCTGTTTTTGGGGATTCCTTTCCTGCGGCTGACTTCCTGAAGGGCCAATTCTCCTCCTGTATCGTACAGGTCTTTGATTTGGTAAAAGCTGTCGCGCGAATAGCCCCTCACACGACATGCCTGGCTTACGTTGCCAAATTGCTCGGCCAAATTAATTAGCCCCAATTTGGTTTTGATAAACTTCGTCTCAGTTCTCATTTTCTGACAGTTTAATGGGTTTAACTTCGTTTGTTGTTACTCTAAGCTAACCCAACTGTCAGATTAAGTTGAAACTGCTTCACGTAAAATGAAGCCGTGTACACAATGGATAAAAACAATGACCTATGACAATGATTTGGCTTTCGCTTTGCATACAACAGTATATGAAGAACTCAAAACCAGATCATTCTTCACTCATCCATTTACATCTCAAGAAAAGGGTACAGTAGAAAACCGTATTGGTGTAACTTCATTCGAAGAACTGAACTTTCTATATCCGAAAAACCGCAAAACTGTCTGCGGAGCATTACACACAGTACATAATTATCCTCCACTAAGGCTCTGAAAAGTCCTTGGAAAAAAGATGCCATGATTTATGGCGCCACAAAATTGTTACTTCTGCCAGAAAGCTGGAATTTTCTCAATACATGTATCTAAAGCTGCTGCCACTTCGAAAAAAAATACCGCGCTTGGTGGCTGTTTATAACCGTAAACCCCAGATCATTTCCGATTTAATTTATATTGCTTGGTAACCAGATACTCAAAAAAACGGGCCGGCAATAAGTGTTTCAGGGGTATCATCAACCGCTCCAAAAAAGTACCGCCAACATACCGAAGTAAGGGGCGACTCTCAGCGATGATATGTTCAATCTTTTTGGCAATAATCAATGGACTTGAGCCGGTTCGTTCATTCTCTATTGCTGCATTATGAGCTGTCGTCTGGTATTTAAAATAGGGTGAATTCTCATCAATCATCGGGTTTGATTTCGTTCTTGCAGACATACCCGTATTGATGTCCCCAGGTTCAAGTATGACAACTTTAATGCCAAAAGGAATTAATTCGAGGCTGAGTGCTTCAGACATTCCCTCAAGTGCGAACTTAGAGGCACTATACATCCCATCGAATGGAATGGCAATCTGTCCGCCTATTGAAGTTATGTTGATAATGAGGCCACGCTTATTCTTGCGCATCGAGGGTAGTACTGACTGTATCACTCTTAATGGCCCTAGCGTGTTTACTTCAAGTACCTGCAGAGCATCTTTGATATCTGTTTCTTCCAGTGACCTTGAAAAACTGACTCCAGCATTGTTGACCAGAACATCGATGCCTTGCTCTACCTTTAACACCCTGTCAACGGCAATCCTCACAGATTCGGTATCTCGTACGTCCATCCAAATTGTAGAATAACCATCAGAATGCGGCTGAATGCCATCGACATGCTCGATTACTGTGCCGAAAACTTTCATCCCCTTCGAGGCCAGGTAACCTGCAGTTGCCTTGCCGATGCCGGAGGAAACTCCTGTTATGAGAACCACTGGCTTTACATTGTTCATACGGTGTTACGATTAGATTTATCAACGGCATCCAATAGGTCGGCTACGAATCGATTTACGGCATCCTGGAGGGGATAGGTGATCTTCACAATTGGCCGAAGAAGTGGCTGTCTTACCTGCACTTCCTCATAGATATATAGTGTTGTCGTTTTGTCTGTGGCCTTGGCAAAACGCACCAGCCAAATACCCCGAAACCCAAATCCATTAAAATGAGCCTCGAACAGATGGTTAACAACCGAGCGTACCTCTTCATAGTCGACTGGTGGGGAGTCATATGCCAGTTCACGCCACCGCTTATTTGATGTTACGATAACGTCCTTTAGATCACTTCGAAAAGCTTGTCTGCGATCTATTGCAATCACTTGAAACAACCAATCTATCGAGGCTTCGATATTGATGGTTGCTGTGGCAACCGCAACACGAGATGGGGTAACTAAACTCAAAATGCAATAATAGAGGATTGGAATGACGATCAGGAGTGAGACCAGAATGATGTTCATAACTTTCTTTTTCTTGGTTGGATGAAGATGTATTTAGTGAGCTGTCTCGGGTCTGTAAATTAAACTGTGTCAGTTGTTATAATGACTGATGTTTTAATGTGGGTAATTCCAACGAGATTACCGCAATGGGGTTGATTTTACTTTTGGAGTTATCCATATTTCAGCATCAGATAAAGAAACGCGGCCTCGCACCGTTGGGGAAATCCGCATACCGGTCGCTGTCCGTTCTGCGCGAGTTGAACAAGATACTTCGGCCGTCCGGAGATACAGACACCGGGTAGTCATTGGCCGAATGGAACGTGAGGCGCGTGGCGACTCCACCTGCAGCCGGAATGCTGAAGACATCCAAATTGCCAAAGCGATCGGATGCAAAGGCAAGGGTCTTGTTATCGGGCAGCCACACGGGCATAAAATCGTGGGCCGGGTGGGCGGTAACGGGCAGCGCCCGGCCCCCCGAAGTACTCACAACATAGATGTCACCCTGATAGGTGAAGGCCACCTGGGTGCCATCGGGTGAAATGGCCGGATAGCGGAGCCAGAGAGGATTTTGTGCAAAGCTGGTGTATGACAGCAAGACGAGGAGGGCTACAAGTAGTCGCATAGCATTTCAGTTATGGGTAAGGAAAGTTACGTAATTGCTCTCGCGAAGTTTTAGTTGAAGGTATAAGTGGTTGATTTTCGATTAGGCCATTACTGTCAGCATGCTAAGAATGGGCTCGCCCAACGTGCGGTCTCCTTCAATTGTCACCAACTCAGCGGCCTCTTGCCAGGCAATTCCTTTCGTGAAAATCCGCCAGGCCATGGCTGACGGTATAATTACCCGAGTGTCGGGCGGGTGCCCTGCTTCGGGTACCAGTTGCCATTGGTTTTCCACCTTCAGCAGCAGCCAACTTCCCCCTCCTGTTCCTTCCACCACAAACTTAATTGAGGCTCCGGTTTCGGCTGTGGTATTCCGGTAATGGTAGGGCAATGCGCGGAAGCAAGTCTCTAAAAAGGGAAAATAGAAATCACGTGTAAGCAACACGCCATCGGCACCAACGGCCACGCGGATTTGCTGCTGGTGGTGCCATTTCTCGGTGTACTCGCGCGCCACATGAAACCAGTTTGGCGATTTCTCCTCACCTGCCCAGGCAACGGCAAATTTTGCCTGCTCAAAAGGAGGCAGCGTGTTCATTACTTCGCTGTGCCATTTCCCGGTTTGCTCCAGCAAATCGGTAAGCACACGGGGACTTACTCGTTTCATTGCGAGCACCCATTCGGCATTCAACCGGTTAAGAAAACCAACCAGGTCTGCATAGTTTGATATGGGCTCTGTGGTGGTCGAGTGGTCATCGAGCAGAAAGGAAGCTGCCCGGATATTGACATCCAGCAAATGGGCCGCGATATCTTTCACCGTCCACAGGCGCGCCACAGTTGGCTTGCTCCAGTCGTGCGGTGGCAACGAGCGCAGCAGTGCGATAAGCTTTTCGTCCAGAGGAGAAAAAAGATGGGCGGTGAAAATCGGGGGAAGGCTGGCCATGCAGAACGGCCCGCAGCTACCCGAAGTGCGGCCCTCGAAGCCAACAAGCGTTGATTGAAGACAAAACTACATTGGGAGAACGAAACTTCCTGACCAAAAAGCCAGCATTTTGGGTAGGTGCTGTTAGCGGTAGGTTTTATCATCAATGGTTATTTATAAAGTTATTAAATTCAGACTTTCCAATCGGGCTTTCAAATAAAGAGCCGTGTTCACCACCTGTAATCTCAATAAACTGGCTGTTTTGGCAATTGGAACAACTTAGTACATCTTGTTTAAAAGTTGGCCAAGTGTATAGTTGAATCGGAGAGTCACTTAATCCTTGAACAAATAAAATGTCAGACTTAAACCCAGTAGTAAAATTAAGTAACGACCTTTGAAAGTATGGATTAGGGTTGCTAGATGTAGTCCCATATACGTTTTTCAATTTTGTGCATACAGCACTTGGTTGAATTTGCCCATTTTCCTCTAATTGACATCTATAAACTAGATTTAATGGACCCGGTGCATTTGCTATTACTCCATTTGTCTGATGCATTGTGTTAAGCCTAGTTACCATATAGCCTCCTTGTGAGTGTCCTCCCAAG
>JBKCJM010000100.1:0-3395 GCA_046301755.1 Cyclobacteriaceae bacterium | reverse complement strand
CCAAACCGGGACATTAAATGCCAGCATGACGTTCGGTTGATTCTTAGAAACGTTTAACTGCCCGTTGGTAGGGTAAGTACGAGCCAAGATGGGGGGGAACAATGCAGCAAATGAATAAATCGGGCCTTCGCTCAGGGTGCCGGGTGTGGCTGAAGTATTTGCTGAGTATGAACTACCGAAGTTGGTCAGAATGTTGCCATTAGTTGCGGAACTGGTGTACCCGCGATCGATAATGAAGGGTTGCATTTTTGGTGTACTCCCATTTGCCGAAGGGTCGATATCAACCACCAGGAAATAAGAAGTTGGTAAGCCGGTGCTCAAATTTCTGGGCGTACCAAAACTGATCGCCAACTTATCGCCTCCCACCGGGGTAATTGACCCCGTGATGGAGGTGATGTCTACCGGACTGAGTGCGAAGTTGGGCCCGGCAGTTTCAAAAATTTTGATGTTTTTCAGGATGGCCGTCACATTAGCTGTGGGATTTGCTTCGACTCCACCTGGGCCTTCCGGGTTCCCAAAAGAAATCGTAAAGCCGTTCAGTTTAGGGTCTCCGCCTACTTTGTAGGGAACATTGAAGCTAACCCCAAAAATCACTTTGTTTACAGAGCCTCCACCCAGGTTGGCAGCCGATTCAACGCCACCTGTTCCGGACGCAATCGCGGTCGAGTAAACATCAAACACCTCAACATTCGTGCAGGCCAAAGATGGTGGAGTACTTGTGTTCAATACAGGCCCGGTGGTGCTGACGGTGAGCGTTCCATTACCTGCGCTGAGATACTGCAGGCCGGCAAGTGACAATACACCCTGGTTAAAATTGATCGAATTTGGACTAACCGGTGCCGATGCCGAAATGGAACCGGGGTTATTGAACTCAAGATCAACAACCGCAAACTGATCGCGCGCCTGAACAATGGGTATTGTGGGGTTTGCTGTTGACCCATAAGGCTCTAACCGTCCCACGATAGCGGGCGGTTGTGTGGTAAAGGCAAGCCTGTCTGCGACAACATTTATGATATTGGCCGTAGTAGGCGTTTGGGTACCTGTAGCCACGTTGCCGGTGGCTTTTGTCCAGGAGCCTCCGGTAACGCTGCCCGGAGCCGTATTAAACTCGGAGCCAGCCGTCTGAGTTACATTGACCACCCGAACGCGGATATTATCGAGGTCGCGCACGTTAGCTGCCGAGTTTTTAAAGGTAGCACGCAATGTAAACTGGGTAGAACCGTTATCGGGCGCTACAATGTTACTGGAGAGCGTAAACGAAGCCGTTGAACCGCTGAGCGTTACTTCGCCTAACTCGGTTCCCACAGCATCGTAAATCGCCAGTTGCTGAATGTCGTTGGAGCCCAATACAGTAGCGCCAAGATTGTCGGTAGTGGTGATCTCAAACTGGATTGTAGCGATGTTGGTCGCTGCACCATCCACATCTGGCGTCACACCATTTCCGTCTCGTAACAGGAAGGTAGCCAGCGGGAAGCTGCTGGCCGAGTTCGGAATGGGGTTCGACTGGAAGTTGATGTACGGTATCCGGTTTTGGAATGAGGCCGGAACGTACGAAAGCAATGACTCCGTGGAAGACACTACCCCAATGCCAGAGGAGCTGCCATTAAGGCCACCGGCACTAATCTGTAACTGCGCGGCCGGTGCTGGCGGATCGGGTGCTGACGTAAATTGGAAGTTGGCCGGGAACGTGAGTACACCCGGGCTGGGTGTATTGAAACTCAAGATCGGGGATGGTGTGAATGGTCCGTTGATAACCGTCAGTGAGCGCGTGTTACCAAAGGCGGTAACCGCACTGGTGAAATCAAGGTCGCGGTTCTGGAACGTATCACGTGCTTCCACCACCACGGGCCCAAAATTCACATTGATGCTGGTCGTTGCCGGAATGGCGGTGAAATCTAGCGCGGTGGCGACCACCGATACCGCGTTGTTGGTATTGCCGGAAGTCTGCAACTGCGTGCCTGCTGCCGTAAAGTCTGAACTGGCAGGTGTGCCCACCGTTACCAGGGCCACACCCGCTTCTGCGATATCAAAAACAAGATTCTGGTTATCGATAGTTGTTCGCAAGGTTCCTCCCAAAGCTGTCCTGAGCCACACGCGCAGCGTGTAGGTCTTGTTGCCATTATCGGCAATGAAGCCAGGGTCGGTAGCAACTGAATTGGCCAGACCGGAAAAAGTGATTGTGTTACCAGCGATGGCGCCCGTTAAGGTGGATCCTCCAACCGTTAAGGTAGCGCCAGCCAGCGCGTCTGTCCAGGAGCCAATGTCATTTCCGGTGCCTTGGGTAATGGTGAGCGCAGTAAAGCGGGTAGGTGAGCCATCGCCCCCACTGCCGTTATCATCTACGATGACAAAATCAAAGACATCCGTTCCCGGAGCAGAAGTTGAAAGTGATGAAAGGGTGGCCGGTTCAACCAGTACACCGGGGTCAATGCGGTTGTTGTTGTCGTAGCTAACGGCAACGGCTGTACTGACGGCATTGATCAGCGAACCCGATGTGAGTGTAAGCGTGCCATTCCCCCGATCGCGGTACTGAAACGCAGCCGGGAAGGTGGCTACCCCGGCCACGGGAGTAAGGGTATTACCTCCGCCCAAAGCGTCCATGGGTATGCTTGCTGCGTTCGACACTACAATATTGGTTACGTAGTCCAAATCGGTATTGCCGTTAACATCGCGAGCCTGAACCACCGGTGTAACGCTGAGGTTGGTGAGCACAAATGCTGTGGCGGTTGGCTGCGTAGTAATAATGAGTCGGTCCGCCTGTACTTCAATTCGGTTATCATCTCCTGCAATGGAAGACTGTGCGCCTCCGGCATCGGCAGTTGCAAAAAGAGAACCCGAGGCCGCTGCTGTGGCGCTGTTAACGGTAAATCTGAAATTGGAGTTATCGGTTACGGTGCTTTGAAACGTAACGCGTATACTGAACGTTTTTGAGCCGTCATCAGGTGCAGCCAATGTGAGTGCACTGAAAAAGGCCGTGGAGCCCGCGGCCACCTCGGCTAATTCCGTGGTTCCATCATAGATGGCTATCCTGCGTAGCAGGCTGGAACCTGTAACATTGAATTGAATTGCGGTTAGCGTGGTGCCTAACGGATCTGGATCAGTTCCTGCCCCATCTCGGATCGTGAACTGGGCTACTTCCACACTGTTTACAGCCGTAATGTCGGTAGCCTGAAAGTCTCTGTAAAGGATATTGTCGGGCGGATTAAAAGTAGCGGTAATGTCTGAGTTGGCTGAACTGTTCACTGTGAAGGCCGTGCTGGTTGCTTCACCGGCCGGGGGCAGCGAGGAGTTGGTGGTCAGCGTTAAACCTGTGCCGATGGTGGAGAAGTTAATGGCGCTGTAGGTGCCGATACCCGATGCAAAAGTAGCGGACAAGCCGGTGGCCGTTCCGGAAG
>JBKCJM010000099.1:0-45320 GCA_046301755.1 Cyclobacteriaceae bacterium | reverse complement strand
GTACCGATGATGATGTTAACCGACCCGTCTTTTACGCCTTTCAGTATTTCCTTGATTTCCTTTTCTGTTTTGAAACGCGATACGTATTCAATTTTCACGGGGAAGTTCGCCAGTCGTTCAGAAAAGGTGCGGAAGTGCTGCATGGCTAAAATGGTGGTGGGCACCAATACGGCTACTTGTTTGCCATCGGCCGTAGCTTTGAAGGCGGCCCGGATGGCTACTTCGGTTTTACCAAAGCCAACATCACCACACACAAGGCGGTCCATCGGGTGGGCCTGCTCCATGTCGCGTTTTACATCTTCGGTGGCGCGGGCCTGGTCGGGCGTGTCTTCGTAGATAAATGAAGTCTCCAGCTCGGCCTGCAGAAAACTGTCTTGTGCGTACGCAAAGCCGGGCGCAGTTTTTCGTTTGGCATACAGCGAGATCAGTTCCTTGGCAATGTCTTTTACTTTCTTTTTGACCTTGCTCTTCCTGCTTTCCCATTCACCGCTACCGAGTTTGCTCACCAGGGGTGGCGTGCCCTCGCGCCCTGAGTAGCGCGATATCTTGTGCAACGCGTGAATGTTGATGTAGAGAATATCGTCATCGCGAAACACGAGGCGAATGGCCTCCTGCTCCCGGCCGTTCACCTGTTTCTTTTCCAGCCCGGCAAACTTGCCGATACCATAATCGATATGCACGATGAAATCACCGGGTTGCAGGGTTTGCAGTTCGCGAAAGGTGAGCGATTTGCTCTTTGAAAATTTTTCTTTTCCCCGCGAGCGATGATAACGCTCGAAGATCTGGTGATCGGTGTAGCAAACCACTTTCAGCGTGTGATCAACAAACCCCTGGCGCAACGGGAATTCCAGCGCCTGGAAGGAAAGCTCCGGTTGAATCTCCGCAAAGATGCCCTGCAGCCGCTCCAGCTGGCGCGGTTGCTCGGCCGCAATAAAACTGGAGTAACCTTGCATCTGCCTTTCCATCAGATCTTTTGCCAGCAGCTCGAAATTTTTGTTGAACGCAGGCTGCACGGAGGAAGGGAATGAAAAGGTTTGCTGTGGGGGAAAATACGGCCGAGCGCCAAACTCCATCCGCTGGAAACGCCCGAGTTGTTCAAGCAGACTGTCGCGCGTTACAAAAAGCTGATCGGGTTGCAATGCCAGCCGGGTGCCGCTCTCCCGCAAAATCCGGTCGAAACTGTCCGTAACCTTTTCAAAACAACGGCCCACCACATCCAGGATGTGGAGTGTGTCGCGCAGCCACAGGCGCGTGTGGGGGCTGACGAACTCCAGCAGCGACTGGCGCTCCTCCTGCACGAGCCGGGTTTGTACATTCGGCATCAGGCTTACTACGTTCAGCGTTTCTACCGATAACTGCGAGCCGGGGTCGAAACTGCGAATGCTGTCAACCTCCTGGCCAAACAACTCGATGCGAAAGGGGAGTTCGTGCGCGTACGAGAAAACATCGATGATACCTCCGCGAACGGCAAACTGGCCGGCCTCGTAAACGAAGTCGGTCTTTTCAAAGTCGTACTCGTGAAAAAATTCTTCGAGAAACTGCGTGTCGAGCTTTTCTCCTTTTTTTACAACGAACGTGTTGGCGGCAAGTGACTTTTTCGTGATTACTTTTTCGGACAGCGCTTCGGGATAGGTGACAACCAGCCGCCCTTCCGGGTGAGCACTCAACTCGGCCAGCACCTCGGCCCGCATCAGGATGTTGGCATTTTCTGTTTCGTCATACTCGTACGGCCGCTTGTACGACATCGGGAAAAACAACACGTCTTTATTGCCACACAGGTGCTGAAGATCGTTCAGGAAGTAAGCGGCATCCTCTTTGTCGGGCAGTACCACCATGTGGGTGCTGCGAAAACTTTTGGAGACGGCAGCCAACAGCAGAGCATCGAGGCTGCCATGAACTTGTGCAAGGTGGAAGGCGTGTGGTGCGGGCGTACGAATCCCTTCGGTCAGGGTCTTCACCAGGCTGTCCGCGCGATAGAGTGCAACCAAATCCTGCGCCTTCACACCAAAACGGAGCGCAAAAATAGACGAACCTGCTGAAATGCCAACTGCACAGCCGGTTTGCGGGCGACTTCGCGTATTTTTGCGGAAATGGAATTTACCCGCACGGTTGTGCTCTACTTTGCTGTTACGTCCGCGCTGCTGCTGGCAGTTGGGCTTTACAAGCCGTGGATTGTACTGTGGTGGGAGGACCGGCAGAACCGATTGAAAGTGATCAAGCTGTATGGCACCCTCATCATGCTGAGTATGATGGCCTACTTCATTCTGCCGTTTACTTCCGCGGGGTAGGCGTGGCGCGTACCGCTTTCGCAAGCGGACGATGCCGGAAGCATTCGACCAGGTGGTCGTTGACCAGCCCACACGCCTGCATGTGGGCATACATCACCGTGCTGCCCACGAATTTGAATCCGCGCTTAAGAAGGTCTTTGCTTAATGCATCCGACTCCCTGGTGGTAGCCGGCACCTGTTTCATGTTCTTCCACGCATTTACGATGGGTTTGCCCTGAACAAATTGCCAGATGTACGCATCAAACGATCCGAATTCCCGCTGAACTTCTTTAAACCTCTTCGCATTATTAACCGCGGCCTGCACCTTCAGGCGATTGCGCACCACACCCGGATCTTTCAGGATCTTATCAATACGCGCGGGTGTAAACCGCGCTACCTTCTCCACGTCAAAGTCTGCAAAGTTCTTGCGGTAGCCTTCGCGCTTGTTCAATATAGTCGACCAGCTGAGACCTGCCTGGGCGCCCTCTAAAATCAGAAACTCAAAGTGGACGCGGTCATCGTGCACCGGAACGCCCCACTCCTCATCGTGGTAGCGGATGTACTTCTCAAACTTCAGGCACCAGGGACAGCGTATTGGGCTTTGATTTTCCATTTACTTGATTCCTTCCAGCACCACGCCTCCCAGATTTTCCTTCTGTACAAAATCGTTGATCAGCTTGATCTGGCTGGCCAGCGTGGCTTCAACCTCTGCATTGATGGCATCGCTTTGTTTTTTCAGATCGGCAAACAAGTCGTAACATCCTTGCGTAGGCCTGGCGTCCTGTTCGTTGATCACCGAGTAGGCATAGTCGATCTGGTCATCCAACCGCGGAGGATAATTGATAGGATCCTGCCCGGCTTTGTTTTTGGTTTGGATCAGTTGATCCTCCAGTTCGGTAAGCTTTCGCATCAATTCGCTTGTCAGCTTTTTGAGGTCGGCTCCTTTGCCGGCCCGTTCTGCGCGGCCGAGCAGGTCGTTGGTTTGCGAACGCACACTCCGAATCTTGCGAATGGCCTGGTGAACACGGTTTAACTCATCGCGTGCCTGAACGGCCAGATCAAATTGCGCCTGAAGATCGGCAGCAGTGGCTGTCCACCGGGGGTCAATTTTTACATCAAAGTTTTGCGAAAGCGTTTGCCCGGCATATGTCAACCGAGCCGTATAGGAACCGGCCGGAGCAGCAGGACCACTGGTATAGCCATATGCCAGTATGGTGCCGGGCGTGATGTTGGGCGCTGCGTACGTAAGATCCCACCGTTGCTGATTCATTCCCTTTTTTACGTTCAGCTTCAGCTCGTGCTTGCTTTCATCTGCTTTTGTCGAAAACACTTTGCAAACGGTGCCTTTTGCATCAACGATCTCGAGCCGTGTTGCATTCACGGTGTCTTCTTTAGGAAGGTAGAATTGAATGAGTGCTCCACGCGGTGCAGCTTCCGGTGCACCGGGTCCGAAGAATCCGCCCAATTGTGTGCGGTACGCGCTGGCCGGGGCAAACAACGTTGCTTTCTCTGCGGTCAGGTCGCTCTTCCATTGATGCAGCGATGAGAGGTTATCAAGAATCCAGAACGAACGCCCCTGCGTGGCAACCACCATGTCCTTATTTTTGATGGTAAGATCGGTGATGGGTACGCGCGGCAGATTGAGTTGAAACGATTGCCAGTTTTTCCCGTCATCAACTGACACAAACATGCCGAACTCGGTGCCTGCGTAGAGGAGTCCCTCGCGGTTGGGATCTTCACGCACGACCCGCACAAAGTGATCGGCTGGAATGCCGCTTATGTTGGATGTCCACGTAGCTCCGTAATCGCGCGTGATAAAGACATACGGTTTGAAATCTCCAAGGCGGTAGTTCTGCACGGCCACGATTGCCTTCCCCTTCTGGAAAGCGGACGCATCGATGGTGTTAACGGTGGCCATGGCGGGTAGCCCTGGCGGAGTTACATTATTCCAGGTCTTACCATTATCGCGGCTCACGTGCACGAGCCCGTCATCGCTGCCGGCCCACAACACACCTGCTTCCAGCGGAGACTCCTCAAAAGCAAAAATGGTGTTGTAGTTTTCCACACCGGTTACATCGTATTGTACGGGTCCACCGGGAAGTTCCTGCGTTTCCTTTTTGTTGAGTGTCAGGTCCGGGCTGATCACCTCCCATGTTTGTCCCTCATCCTGTGTGCGGTGCACAAACTGCGAAGTGTGGTACAGCACCTTGGGGTTATGGGGCGAGAAATGCGTGGGTGCATTCCACTGGTAGCGATACTTCACTTTGTATAACGGCAATCCATCGTGCAGTTGCGGATAGTGGGTAACAACGCGCGAATGCCCTTTGGAGACATCAAGCCGGTAGAGTATACCCGTGTAGTTACCCGAGTAAATGATGTTCGGGTTGGTGGGGTCCACGGCCACATGCCCGCTTTCGCCACCCCAGGTGATCCAATCCTGCAGGTAGCTGCTGCCGCCTGTTACTGCACTGGAAACCGCAATAGAGGAATTGTCCTGCTGACAACCGTAGACGCGATAAGGAAAAGCGTTGTCTGTTTCTACGCGATACATTTCTGCGGTGGGTTGATTGAATTGCGTAGACCACGTAGCGCCACCGTTATAACTTACACAGGCCCCGCCATCATTGCTGTGAATCATGATGTTCGGGTCGTTCGGGTTGATCCACAGATCGTGACAATCGCCATGCGGCACACGAATGCGCGAAAAATTCTTTCCGCCATCTACCGACTTCCAGAAGCTGACGTTGTTCACATACACCGTTTCAACATCTTTCGGATCGGCAAACACATGCGTGTAGTACCAATGGCGGGTGCGCAGCTCGCGGTCGCCACTGATGCGCGTAAACGTTTTGGCGCCATCATCTGAGCGAAACAATCCGCCCTTGGCATCATCCGGAGTCTCCACTAAAATCCACACGCGATCCGATTTCGCAGGTGAGACGGCAATACCGATTTTACCGAGCACACCGGTGGGCAGCCCTCCTTCTAATTTCTTCCAGGTGTCGCCACCGTCTTTGGATTGAAACACGCCCCCATCAGGGCCGCCATCAATCAACGTCCAGGGTTTGCGCTGCACCTGCCACATGCCCGCATACAGGATGCGCGGATTGTTGGGATCCATAACCAGATCCATGGCGCCTGTTTTTTCATTCACGTAATGAACGCGCTCCCAATTTTTTCCACCGTCCTTGCTGCGGTAAACTCCGCGCTCGGGGTTGGGCGCAAACGGGTTGCCCAAAACGGCTGCATACACGAGGTCAGGATTTTGTGGGTGGATTTCAATGCGCCCGATTTGTCCGCCTTTTTCCAGGCCAACGAGCGCCCAGGTTTTTCCACCATCGGTAGATTTGTACATGCCTTTCCCGATCGACACATTGCCACGCGGATCGGCCGAGCCGGTGCCCACATAAATCACGTTGGGGTCGCTCGGGGCTACACGAATGGAACCGATTGAACCCACTGAGATAAAGCCATCGGTGATGTTCGTCCAGTTCCAGCCGCCATCATCGGTGCGCCATACACCACCACCGGTGGCACCCATTAAGAAGGTGAACGGTTTTTGCGGAATTCCCGCTACTGCTGTTGAGCGGCCACCGCGGGCCGGCCCGATGTTGCGGTATTTCAAATGCGAGAAAAGGGCATTCATTTCCGGCTGAGCGGGACCGACCGGTGCCGGTGTTTTTGTTTTTTGTCCGAACGACAGAAGGGAGATCAGAACAAATCCAAGAATCGAAAGTATTTTCATAAAGCGCGTGTAATGCGAAAAGATGGCGGATTATTTAAGGAAATCAAACTGCTTTGGTGATGATTGGCCCGGGATAAATCATTTGTACCTTTACGTAAATGGTAAAACCGATCGGAGTCCGGAGGCAGCGTTCGCAGGGCTGCCAGCCCGACCGGTTATAATACTCACGGTATGTCACTCCAGAATAAATTCACCCATCAGCAACTTGAGCGCGTGAAAGAGGCCGTGCGCCAGGCCGAGGACAAAATTTCAGGTGAAATTGTGCCGGTGATGGTGGCCAAAAGCGGTCATTACTCCATAGCCGTGTACCGCGGGGCTATTGTTATGGCGGTTGTTGCGTTCGTATTCATGATCGTGCTGGATCGTTACCTGCTTCAAAGTGATTCCAACGCGTTGCTGTACGACCCGATCTTCATCTTTCTGGTGGTGGTGGTTGGAGGTGTGGCGGGCGCAGCTATTGCCCATTTCCTCGACCCGGTGAAAAAGCTGCTGATGGAGCAGGCCTATCTCGATCAGGCCACCCAACGAAGGGCAGAGAGTGCGTTTCTTGAGGAAGAAATCTTCAACACGCGGCAGCGCACAGGCATCATGATCTTCATTTCCTTTTTTGAGCATGAAGTGATTGTGATGGCCGATAAAGGCATCAGTAAAGTAGTCGACCAGAAGGACTGGGACCAGGTGGTTAACCGGCTGGTAGAAAAAATCCGCGGAGGCGATGTGATCGGAGGCCTGGAGGCAGCGATTGCCCGCTGCGGTGAAATCTTACTGGAGCACGGCTTCCACAAAACAGCCGATGACGTAAACGAACTCCGTGACGATTTGCGCGTGGACTGATCATGAAGGTTCGTTCATTTGTTGTTTTCCTTGTCTTCATCGGCCTTTCGCTGGCCGCACAAGGTCAAAAGGCGGTGCCGGAATTGTGGAACACACGCATTCACGATGATGCGGGTATTCTTCAACCCTCCACCATCGCCAGCCTCGAAAACCAATTGAAAGTTTTTGAGGACTCCACGTCCAACCAGATTGCGATCCTAACCGTAACATCCCTGGATGGCGATCCCATTGAAGAATATGCACTGCGCGTTGCCGAGAAATGGAAACTCGGGCAAGCACAAAAAGATAATGGCGTTTTGTTGCTGATTGCCAAAGATGACCGCAAGATGCGCATTGAGGTGGGCATGGGGCTGGAGGGTCCGTTGCCGGATGCACTCTGCAACCGCATCATCCGCAACGAAATGGCACCGCGCTTCCGGCAGGGCGATTTTGACGGAGGCGTACAGGCAGCCGTCAACGCCATCATTCAGTCGATCAAAGGAGAGTACGTTGCTGATGAATCCGATGTTAACGTGAACAACAGCGGGAGTGACGGCCCCAACTTCTTCATTGCAGCGATTTTCCTGTTCGTCATCGGCAGCCTCACCTGGAACTCCCTGTTCAGCAAGGGCGGTGTTTCGTGGTTCATGTATGTCTTTCAGATACCCTTTTACTATTTCTTTCCGCCCCTTGGATTTGGCGCCACATTAGGCAACGGCATCTTCTGGGGATTTCTCATTGCGTTCCCCATTCTGCGTTTGCTTATTCAAAACACACCGTGGGGTAAGGCGATGATTAAGAAAATGGAAGAGAACCAGAAAAATAACCGCTCGCGTGGCGGTGGCTGGTCATCGGGCGGAGGTTGGTATGGCGGTGGTGGCGGCTGGTCTTCGGGCGGTGGCTCAAGCTGGAGTGGCGGAGGCGGCAGCTTTGGAGGCGGTGGCAGCAGCGGAAGTTGGTGATAACAACTTACCTGATTCGCTCGTTTTGGATAAAGGGAAATAAATGCGCACGATGAGACGATGGAAAAATAGTTTGGCCCTGGCGTTGGTGGCCGTGTTGACATTTGTTGCTTTTTCCTGCGATAAGGATGAGCCCGGTCCGGACCGCTACGTCAACGACTGGATTTTGGCCAACATGCGCTACCTGTATTACTGGACGGATGAAATTCCGGCCAACCCCAACCGCAATCAGGAACCGGATGCCTTTTTTGAGTCTCTGTTATCTCCGCAAGACCGCTTCTCGATTATCGTAGACGACTACCGGGAGTTGGAAAGTGCGCTGCAAGGGGTAACCAAAGAGGCAGGCTATGAAGTGGTGCTTTACCTCGAGTCATCGGGAAGCGAGAATGTGATTGGACAGATTGTATACACGAAGCCCAACTCACCGGCTACTGCGGCTGGCCTTAAGCGCGGTGATGTGATCACCCACATCAACGGACAACAACTCACAACCACATCCTATTCTGCCTTGCTGGGTCAGATTAACGAGAACCACACGATCACCTACCGCCCTTTCGATGTTGTCAATCGCACATTGGGCACTACACCGGTTACGCTGTCGCTAACTACCGTTGAGTATGCCGAGAATCCGAATTACTTCAGCCAGGTGTATGATTTTCCAGCCGCGAACAAAAAGGTGGGCTACCTGATGTACAATTTGTTCAGCACCGGCAGTACATCCGCAAGCAGCGAGTACAACAACCAGATGGATGCCATTTTTGCGGGATTCAAAAGCCAGGGGATAACTGATCTCGTACTCGATCTTCGATACAACAGCGGGGGCGCCATCAGCGCGGCCATCAATCTGGCCAGCCTCATCGGTAAAAATGTAAATGCCAGTACTGTTTTTGTGCAGCGGCAATACAACCTTCGGGTAACCAATGAAATTGTGAATGATTCGCAACTCGGGCCCTCTTTTCTGGTGGATCGTTTCGTTGAGAAAAGCCAGAATGTGGGCGGTCAGTTGAACCGTGTCTACATCCTTACCGGTTCGCGCACAGCCTCTGCCAGCGAATTAATCATCAATGGCCTGAAGCCATTTATGGACGTGGTGATTATTGGACAGACTACCGTGGGAAAGAACGTGGGCTCCATACTGGTGAATGAAGATAACAACCCGGCCAACACGTGGGGCATGCTGCCCATTGTGCTGAAGTTGTTCAATAGCCAGGGCCAATCGGATTATGACAATGGATTTGAACCCAATATTGAAGATCCTGACAACAGCCTGGCCGTTTACCCGCTGGGTGATGTGCGCGAGTCAATGCTGAACAAAGCACTGGTGCAGATTACCGGTGGGCCGGTAGGTGGCCGTGTGGGCACCGGTGAGCGTGTTGACCGCGAGGTGATCGGTACATCCTTCGATCGCAAGATGTACCGGAATCAAGTCATTATATGGAAATCCAACCTCCCGACAAATTAGTCGCAACACCTAAGATCGACACCAAGCCTAAGTGAATTGCCCAAATTCAAGAACAGGATACTGCTTGAGGTCAGACTAAACGAAGTAGGCGTTGATTCGATCGATAATGTTCCGTTAACCGCTTGATAATCACCCACGCCCTCAAAGAGGTTTTCAGAGACGCGAATGAAGATAGAATAGGTAGCCTCCACAAAGCGATACTTGATATCATAAATGCCGGACGTAGGCCGCTGCCCAGAGAAGGTGAATGAAATTATCTCTAAAAACGCTCCGTTCCGCCTCAAAGTCGTCATGTAAAAATATGGGCCGCTAAAGCCTGGTGTACCACGAAAGGTGCCATTGCCGCACCAAACATCATCAAATGTCACAGACCTCTGGTCAAATTTCACCTGCCTTATCTCGTCCGAGCAACCAAATGAAGGCCCCCTAAGGTCAAAGGAAAATGATCCCACGGCAGAACTAAAAGAGTTGCTGCCAGGCTTGGAAAAATTGCTCGAACCTGCGCCAGACGCAAATGTTTTGGCAATGCTTTGATTGATAACCCAACTTACCGATTGCAACTTGGCGCTACCTAACTCTCCACCATTGTCGCAACCAATTAGAATGGCGACCGAAAGAATCAGCAGAAACCTCGACATAACTACTTCAATACAAAACCCAGACGAACAGAACTATTAAAATTCGGGCCAAACAAAAGAGAACTGCCCCCCTGGACTGGCGGAGTTGATTGACCTGCATTAAAGGATGTTATTTCGATATCTGAAAATGAGACAGACTCAAAGCCATAACCAATTTCAAGGCCCATGTAAAGCCAACGGGCAATGTAATAATCGGCTCCAATCAATGCGTTGGCACCAATCCGAGTGAACCCCTGTTCGGTTCCAGTTGTATCCCAAGCCCCCTTGATTTCTTTTATCGGGCTAACCGTTTGCGAGCTATTTGTATAAGTAGAACTCTTTAACGTCAGGTCAATTTCAAATCCCATATAAGGTGACAATCTATTGGTACCCGCAAAATGCCATTCGTATCCCGGCCGAAGGCTGATTTCAGTGGTAGATGTTTTTATTTCATCCTGCGGTTTTTGCTGCTGATAGCCTAACGAAAAACCCATTCGAACCGCTTGCCGATCATTGACGAATCTTCGAAGGCGCAAGTAGTTGATCGATATTGGAGTTGAAGAGAATACGTTAAGGTTGACTTCGGCTGTGATCCCTTTCGCAATCGGCTTGAGCGATTCGCCATCCTGACCGGCACACGACAAAATCGAGGAAATCAAGAGCAAAAACGTGAGAGATAATTTCATAAAGTCTTTTTGTTCAAGTGTACGAAATCCTCATCAGTTTCGCCAGTCATTGCCCGGGCAATCGAACTGAAAATTAAACACAAGACACATATTAATCATTTTTTGGCAATGGCAGCCCGCTGGGCTATTTTTGGCACTTCAAATCCAACACATGAAGCGCGATAAACTTGTCTTTGACCTGATCGGCAAAGAACTCCACCGCCAGCAAAGCGGCATCGAACTGATTGCCTCCGAAAATTTTACCTCGGCACAGGTGATGAAGGCGCAGGGCTCGGTGCTCACCAACAAATATGCCGAAGGCTTGCCGGGCAAACGCTACTATGGCGGCTGCGAAGTGGTGGATGAAGTTGAGCAATTGGCCATTGATCGGGTGAAGGCCCTCTTTGGCGCAGAGTGGGCAAACGTGCAACCGCATTCGGGCGCACAGGCCAATGCGGCCGTGATGCTCGCTTGTTTAAAACCGGGCGACAAGATTCTCGGCTTCGATCTTTCGCATGGCGGCCACCTGACCCACGGTTCGCCCGTGAATTTTTCGGGCAAGTTATATCAGCCCTCCTTCTATGGCGTAGAGCAGGAGACCGGCCTGATCGACTTCGACAAAGTGATGGACATTGCGCTGCGCGAAAAGCCGAAGATGATCATTTGCGGTGCCAGCGCTTACAGCCGCGACTGGGATTATGCTAAACTGCGCGCGGCAGCCGATGCCGTTGGCGCTGTTTTACTGGCCGACATTTCGCACCCGGCCGGCCTCATTGCCCGCGGCCTGCTCAACGACCCCATGGAGCATTGCCATATCGTGACGTCCACTACACACAAAACGCTTCGCGGACCGCGCGGAGGTGTTATCCTGATCGGCAAAAACATCGACAACCCGTTCGGGCTCAAGACACCGAAAGGTGAGATTCGCAAGCTCGGCTCTGTCATTGATTCCGGGGTTTTCCCGGGCACGCAGGGCGGCCCGCTGGAGCATGTGATTGCCGCCAAGGCCATCGCCTTCGGTGAAGCTCTCAGCGATGACTACATGGATTATATCATTCAGGTGGCAAAAAATGCCAAGACCATGGCGGCCGAATTTGTCAGGCGCGGCTACAAGATCATTTCGGGCGGCACCGACAATCATTTGATGTTAATTGACTTGCGCAGCAAGAGCCTCACCGGTAAGATGGCGGAGGAAGCACTGATCAAGGCCGACATCACGATTAATAAAAACATGGTTCCGTTCGATACGCAGTCTCCCATGGTTACTTCGGGCATGCGCATCGGCACACCGGCCATTACCTCGCGCGGCCTAACCGAAAAAGATGTGATGAAAGTGGTTGACCTGATTGACGAAGCGCTGAAGAAGCCGGCTGATGACAAGCACCTGAAAAATGTGAAGCGCAAGGTGAACGGCATGATGAAGAAGTTCCCTCTGTATTAACGGGTTTTACTACCTTTGAGAATGAGCAAGCCGGAAATACTTCGAGCGATTGCGCAAATGAGCCCCGCGGAGCGTTCGGCATTCCTGGCCGAACTTCAGGTAAAGTATTCCGGGAAGACAAGACCCCGAAAGATTTCCGAACTCCGTGGACTTGGCAAGTCTGTTTGGCAGCAAGTAAGCGTGGAAGCCTATTTGAAGAATGAGCGCAATTGGAAACGTGATTTTGCCCGGTAGTAAAGTATTTTTTGATACTCCCGCCTTTATTTATTTCTGTGAAGAGCGACAGCCCTATTTGGAAAAGCTCACCGAACTTTTTGATAGAAACGACCGCGGAGACTTTCAGATTCTAACATCGACTGTTACGCTTATCGAGGTTCTCACGCTACCACTAAGACAAGGCGCCTGGCAACTGGCGAGCGAGTATCAGGAGATCATTTCAAACTCACCTTTCATTTTTGTGGTACCCTTGGATGTGGCTATTGCCCGAAAAGCAGCGGATCTGAGAGCGGCCTACGGATTACAGACGCCCGATGCGATTCAACTGGCTACTGCAATCTCCTCTGGTTGTACTGCGTTTTTGACGAATGATCAGCAGTTATCGGTTGTAAAAGAAATCAATGTTATCCAGCTTGCAGAGTAATTCCTGAGTCACCATGCCCTTAGACCAACCGCACGAAGAAGCCGAAATGTCATTCCTCGATCACCTCGAGGAGCTGCGCTGGCACATGGTGCGCAGCCTGGTGGCCATTGCGGTGGGCATGGTGGTGGCGTTCATCTTTTCCGGCTGGATTTTCCAAAACATCATTTTTGCGCCTGCCCGCACCGACTTCCCGACCTTTCACGCTTTATGCGTCCTGGGCGAAGCCATTGGAAACCCCGCGTTGTGCGTACAGGAAATTCCCTTCAAAGTTCAAAGCCGCTACATGACGGGCCAGTTCACCATGCAGATCATGGCCTCATTCGTCATCGGGTTTATCATTGCCTTTCCGTATGTGGTGTGGGAGCTCTGGCGCTTTATAAAGCCCGGCCTGCATTCGCATGAGCGAAACAACTCGCGCGGTGCAGTGTCGGCCATTTCGGTGCTGTTTTTTATGGGCTCCGCGTTTGGCTACTTCGTGCTGTGCCCGCTCATGACCTGGTTCTTTGCGTCTTACAGCATCAGCGACATGATCGTGAACGAGTTCGACATCACCTCATATGTTTCCACGTTTGTGGCCCTCGTGTTTGGCAGTGGCTTGCTGTTCCAGTTGCCCGTGGTGGTGTATTTCCTTACGCGCATCGGGCTGCTTACCCCGCAATTCATGCGTACCTACCGCAAGCATGCCATTATTGTCATCCTGATCATTGGTGCCATTGTAACGCCACCCGACCCGCTCAGCCAGGTTCTCATCTCGTTGCCGCTGGTCATTCTCTACGAAATCAGTATCTTCATCTCGGCCTACGTGGTGCGGCAAAACCGCAAACGCGAGGAGGAGGAACTTAAAGCAGAGCGCTTATGAACGATGTGAAACCGACTGTAGCCCTGGGGGCCGACCATGCCGGGTATGCCCTGAAAGAAGTGCTGAAGAAAAAACTGGAGCAGCACGGTTATCACGTGCGCGACTTCGGTACACACAGTGCCGACTCCGTAGACTACCCGGATTTTGCACACCCGGTGGCGGATGTGGTGGAGAAAAAAGAGTTCGACCTGGGCCTGCTCATTTGCGGCAGCGCCAACGGTGTGGCTATGACGGCCAATAAACATGCCGGTATACGCGCGGCCATCTGCTGGACGGAAGAACTCGGCTCGCTCGCCCGCGAACATAATAATGCCAACGTGTTGTGCCTGCCGGCCCGTTTTGTTGATGAAGCTCTGGCCGAACGAATCCTGATGAAATTCCTGGCTACTCCTTTTGAAGGCGGCCGCCACTTGCGCAGAGTGGAGAAGATTTCGTGTTGATCTGAAAGATTACTGGCCGCAAGGCTACAGCTTTGGCTGTTTACGAAGAGTGTTTCTTGGGATAGCAACTAACCGCTCTTTTTCATTCAACAAATGAACCTGCAGCGTGTCATTCGCCCATTCGCCAAATCCATACCACACACTATCCAATGATCCCGTTGAAGTATGACGAAATGAGACGATACCATTTCGCAGCGTAATGAGGGTTCCCACGGAGTCTTTATAGGATTCCCGGGTGGATGTTCTTCTGGAATAGTCAGAAAAGAAACCAATCAGGTTATGCCGATTCGGTTGATCAAGTTGATACTCTACGCGCACCCGATTGCCCGCAAATTGGTAGGGAAAAGATTTTCCGATTCGCCTTTTCGCAATGTGGTATTGGCCGGATACCTGATAGCCGTAGGTGATGTCTTGTAGAAAACCGTGCTTTATTCGAATTGGATAGGTGTCTAACACGATGCCGTCCGCAGTGGCCGTTTTCCCCCAAAGAATGGTGGGCAATTGATAATGATTCCAAATCAGGGCGAACAAAACGATCACTCCAATGGCAAACACAGCGAATGGATTGATGGATCGCCACATTGCAAACCATCATCTCATCAACACCGCATTAGCAAACACCAGTTTACCATTCGCCCAGAACGAGCGGAACATCGGATCATCGGCCAGGTACACAATGCTGCCCCTGCCTTTATTCTCCACGCCAAACACCAGCGAGTTGGTGAGTTTCTGATTGGCGCGGTAGCCGGCAAAACCAATGAGCGGCTTCTGCATGCCCTTCAGGTAAGCTACATTCCACGCGCCTTCCAGCATGGCATACCTGCGGGCTGAGGTCTTCAGCGTAAAGTAGCCGTCCGTCAGCCCAAAGGCGAGCGGGTGCGTTTTGTCCAGGTTGGTTTTATAAATCGCACCGATTATTTCATTTGAAATCTCCCTGCGTTCGGCTTCGGCAAACACCGGTGTGCCTTCTTTGTCAACCAACGCATCATCGGCCTGCTCCATTTTTTTCTTTTCATCATCGGTGGCAAATGCTTTTAAAGCAAATCCTTTTTTATCGGCTGCGATGTTCAACGCGTTGCCCATCAAAATCAGCCGGCCGCCATCGCTCACCCACCGCTGCACCATCTCCAGCGTGGCTTCGTCAAACAACCGGTAGTTGCCATCGGGCACAATGAACACATCGTACTTCCATAAATCCACATTGCGGAAGTAGTCGGTGCCCAGGATCGTGAGCGGATATTTCAACTCCTGTTCAAAAAAGTGCCACACGGTGCCGTGGCTCAGTGTGGAGGTTTGGTCGCCACCGAGCAGCGCCACGCGGGGCGCTTTCAGAAAATCCACTTCGCCCGAACCAAAGTCATAGCCCTTATCCACCAGGCCGGTGGTGGCGGCAAACGGAGTGCGGCCAAAGGCGTTGGCCAGGTTACGCACGGTGGCGTCAAAATCCTTGATGTTTTCATTGTTGCGCTGCGGCACAATCAGTGTGCCGGCATCAAAACTCTTTCCGTTTACGGTAAAGGGCTTGAGTGCCACACGGCTCTTGATGCCCGTTTGGTGGAGCGCAGCCAGAAACTTTGAGTCGGCAAGGCTTTGGTAGGTAAACACATACGCATACGGCTTTTCACCCACCGAAACCGGTGCACCGGCTTTCGGCTGGAACGGTTTTGCAACGGCAATTTTTTCCGTGGCGGCAAATCCTTTGAGGCTGTACGCATACATGAGGTTCCAGGCCGTGATATCGTACGTGAGCGAGTCGGCCAGTTTTGTTTGCGGCTCAAACAGCGTGGTGATCAGCCGGCCTTTCGGTTGTTGCACCGGAATCACGATGTCATCGGTGGCAAGTGTAACGGGGCCGACCACTTGTGTCTGGTAATCGAACCCGCGCATGGGTTTTCCTGTTCCGGCATGGCCGTATTGAATCTTGTGCTGATCCATCCAGCGCAACAGGGTTTGTAGGTTATCGGGCTGGTTGCTGGCTTTGATCACATACGCCTTGTAGGGCCAGGGCGCATTCAGGTTTTCGCGGAAAAATTTTTCAAACTCATCCACCAGACGTGCCGCATTTTTCGAAGCCACTTCGATGGTGGACATGCCCGTGGTGTAGTGATGCGCAATGCGGTCTTTCAGCGTGATCGGGTCGCCCTCGGTAGTCGTTACGGTGAGGCCCGCGCCAATGCCGCCCTGTTCGTACGTCATGCCGATGGCTCCGCTGTAGGTGGGGTACGTATCGCCATAGCTCGGGTAGTAGAGGTCGAAGCGTTCGCGCGAGAAATACAGCCAGCCGTTTTGATCAAAATACTTCGCGTGATTTTTTCCCAGCATCTGCTGAAACTCGCGCTGCCAGTTGCTGATCACTTCGTGATACGGTTCGGCAGCGGGGGCAAAGTAGTAGGGGCTGTTGTAGCCCTGCTCGTGGAAGTCAACGTGCACGTGCGGCATCCATTCGTTGTAGAGTTTTATGCGTGCGCGCGACTCCTGTTGTGTCAGCCACGCCCAGTCGCGGTTCATGTCAAAGAGGTAGTGGTTCGGGCGGCCGGTAGCCCAGGGCTCGCGGTGCTCGCGCGCCTGCGGATCGGGCTGGGCCGGCAGGTTGCCGTTTTGGTAGTAGAAGTTCACGTAGCGGTCGCGCCCATCCGGGTTCAGGCAGGGGTCCATGATCACCACGGTGTTCTTCGGCCACTCCTGTGTTTGCGCATTGGCGGTGTTGGCCAGTTCGTAAATGGTTTTCATAGCCGCTTCCGTGCTGCTGGCTTCGTTGCCGTGCACGTTGTAGCTGAGCCACACCAGCGCCACGTTGGTGGCGGGCGAGCCGGGCAGCAGGCCCGCGCGCTTTAAATTATCCTGGCGGATTTGCTCCAGGCGGGCGAAGTTCTCGGGCGAGGCCACCACGGCATAGAGCAGCGGGCGGTGTTCGTACGTTTCGCCAAAGGGCGTTACCGTAACCAGGCTGGATTGCGCATCGACATGCTGAAAATAGTTGACCACCTGGTGGTGGCGGGTGAAGCGTTCGCCCAGCGGGTAGCCGAGAAACTGATCGGGGGTTTGCAGTTGGCCCCAGGCCGTAAGCGGCAGCAGGGCGAGGAGGATGTACTTAAGCATAGGCGTAAAATGTGGTGAAAATACGGAATTGCGGCCGTTGGCGGTGCGGGGCAAAAAAATCAGGGCCTCCGTGTCAGGCGTAACGGTGGGTGAGGTAAATTAGCGATGCAGGTGGGAAATATGTGCAATGGCATGTAGCCAAATGTTGCCGGCAAGCCCAAGAAGACAACACGACAATGAATAGACTAGCGACATTAATATTTACATTATTTATTTCCCTTGCATCATTTGGACAGTCTTATGAACCTGAAATTTTGGTTTTGAGTCCAAATGAATTGAAGGTCGAAAAATCACTTGAAACTGAAGTAAGGGGAATAAATAAAGAGCTTTCCAATAGACCAAAAAATTCAGACCAAGCAGATTATTTACAGTCTGAGGAATTCAAGCGGCAACCCGAAAATATCCAAAGAATAACACTGTCTGAAATTAAGTTTCTTGAGACCATTGACTTTTCAAAGCAGACAAGTCTTATAGCCCAACAATATCTATCATATCGCTTTTATGAGCGTTTTTCAAACTTGTTAATTCTACTCTCGGACAAGAAATCAAATGGCAGCTTGACAGATTTAAAGAAAATAGCAGATGTAGATAAAATGCAGTATGTTCTAAATTTTTCTACAATAGAACTCTTCAAAAAAGGCGGAATTAGCTATGCTAGATTGTCAGTTCAGTTATATGACAACGTTTCCCAGACCTTTCTAATTAATTCTGAATATGAAGGAGATTGGACTAACCCAGGTTTTGAATTCGCTTGTAGCGACAAGTCCATTAACTGCACAATAAACAACGCATTATCAAAAGCGCTTGGAAATGTGATTTATCAAGTGGCCTCAAATAACCCTACAATCAAAAGAGATAAAGAACTTGCACAATTAAGATTCAATGAATTGATCTCCAACTACTATTCAATACCGGATAACAAAGAATTTCTAAGATCAATTATTCAACAACCAGACAGCAATATTGTATTGGCAAACCAGTATCAACTACTAGTTGACCCAACTAAAACAAAGTTTGTTGCTTTCTTCATAGAGCAAATTTCAGCTCAAGATTTCAAGACCTTGAAAGACAACAAAAAAGATAAGAATATAAAAATCATTTCAAGTAAAGACATTAAAGATGCTGGACTTCTCAATGAAATCCCGCAAACCTACGCCTATATAGTAAATGGCGTCAAATACAATGACAAATGGTACTATGAAAAGTCCAATGTAACTTACTTTGAAGCAAAGTCGATAGAAGATGGCAAGCAAAACTACTTTGGCAGCTTAGCTAAGTGGAAATTTTTCAAAGAAAACTCAACGGAATTTGACCCTGAGTTTTGGGAGACATACTTTTTTGAAAAAGTCGAAAGTTCAGTTGTTAAGAATAGTAAGGAAATACAAGAACTTAAATCTCAACTTGATAAATCCTCAGCAGAGGACAAGGAATCATATCAGGAGATGATTGATGACTATTACGAGAAGGATTTAAAAAACAAAGAATACTTTGGACTTTATGAAATAGTAGCTAATCAAATTAGACAAGAAAAGAGAAGATTAGATGAACAATTTTCTGAATCAATAACGAAAGACCTTTTACCAAGATTCTATAAAGGCTACTGCGTTAAAAATAGCATAAACGGTTTCATAAAATTGAATGGAAAGGAAATTCAACTAATTTTTCCTAGTGACAAATCAGTAATCTTATCACCAATTGTATTCGACTATGGTAACGATAGAAAGGAATTGAATTTCTTTGTCCTAATTCCAAATACTGAGAAGTCATTTAATATTTTTAAATGGAACTACTTTAAGCCAATTAAACCAAAGTACAGCTCAATGTACGGACTGGAGGTAAATGAACAATTGAATAAAATAACTAAGTGGAATTTTTCATTTGACACCTTGGATGACAGGAATTTCTGGGACAATTATGTCCTATTAAGGTTGGGGAAAAGCTATAAATACTTGACAAAAGTAAATTGACAGTAGGAGTGGGCAAGCCGGCAACAAAGTGTATGGGCAATTTAAATTTTTTAATTATTTTAAAAGGAAATTTAAACTGCGCATACACAAACGTTGCGTGCATACCTTTGAACGATCAGCAGTGAAATACATTTCGACAATTATATTCTTTATTTGGACAGCCATATGCTATGCAACTGGGCAAGAAGGTGAACGAGTAATTTACAGAGGTGATACGTTGACAATGTTGTGTGAACCATTGGAGATTTACTTACAAAAGAACGAACCACGACAAAGATTTCACCCATCATTAGAAAGCGGATGCTCGACAGCTCTTTGGCGGGGGTATGTTGGACTTTGGCGGATTGAAAATAACCGACTTTTCCTCGTTGACGTCTATGTTTGTGGTGACAAGAAGCGGAGCATCAGAGACAAAATCTTTAAAGGACAAGACTCTGAGATAATAGCTGATTGGTTTACAGGAGACTTGTTTATTGAGAAGGGAAAGGTTATTAAATACAACCATTCCGGATACGACCGGTATCACGAAATGGAGATTGTTGCCAATGTTAACGGAGGAGTCATTGAAAACGAAAAGGAATACAAAAACGGAGTTGAACCAGGTGACAACAGGTTTTCACGTGACCCAAAAGACATGCAAGAAGAAATTTATAAAAGAATTAATTGGCACAGATTGCCCAAACTTTCTAAAGACAAGAAACTATTCTTGACATTAGAGTTTGACGGAGAAGGTAAGATTAGTGAAACTGAAATAAATGGAGAGATTGAGAAGGAGTATAAAACCGAAATTGAATCAGTACTAAAGACTTTCCCGACAATTCAGGTTTTCTATTCACGTGGACAACCAATTAACGAGGGATGGGTGATGCCAATTTTTTTCAGCAAAGAGAACAGGAGAAGATACGCGCGCTAACACCATGTTTAAGTAATTGCGGGGTTTTGTGTTTAAATTTAAATTGGTTTCTTAATTTAGTCCGCTGTAGGCGGACAGTTGCGGAGCAAGTCAGGCTTAACATTTCGCTACGCTGCGTTTTTAAACCCTCCCATTCCCGCCACTGCATAAATACAAATGTTGCCAGAAATTTCTAGGGTGAGATAGATGACACTGACCGGGAGGATAAAAAAGACGATTAAGCAATGCGACAGCTGATCATTTTAATAACACTTTTCTGTTCGACACTTCAAGCTTCGGGTCAAAATGAAAAACTTCTCGACAGTGTAAGTTTCTTTCCAAGAACCTTGTATTCGGAAGTTGGCAATAAGATTGACTCGATGTCTTTTATCTGGCGTTCAAAATTGCTAGCGGACTTTCATGAGCCAAAGTTGTTTTCACAACAAACGAAATCCGTGTATCGATTCACATGGACCCGTTCGTTTCATGAAATAGTCATTATTCGATTAACCTTGTCAGGAGACTCAGGTACCCTACTAACAAAAACTGAGATTAGAGCGCCAACTCAAAAAGAGAGCAAAACAAAAAAACTGCCGGTTAGCAGCAAACTAAAATACCGAATCGACTCATTGAGTATCGGGCATAACATAATTGCCGATTTTCAAAAAGTGATTCATGACAAAGGTTTTTGGGAAATGACTAACTCATGGAATCTTTTTACAGTTCATGACGGTGCAGGATGGTTATTAGAGGTTAACGACAGAGAGAAGGGATACAAAATGCTATACCGACACAGCCCCGGAAAAAAAGAGCAGAGCTTTAAGGATATTTGTTTATTTTTAATTCGACTGACGCAGGACTCTGAAAAACTTGAGGTGTATTGAAAACGGCTGGAAACAGCAGCCATTTGCAATTGCGGGGTGCGGTGTTAAATTGTAGCATATGTTTCACAATGTAGTGCGGTCACGAGGGACAGTTGCGGAGCAAGTCGGGCTTTACATTTCGCTGCGCTTCATTTTTTAACGCTCCTATTCCCCGCACTGCAGAAATACAAACCTTGGCGGTCATTACTCAAAAAGATTTTCGCAAATGACAAAAGGACTGATTGGTATTTTTCTAACAATATTTATCATTCAAAGTTACGGACAGTTTTCACCAACGGGTGATTATATAACGAAAAGTAAAGGCAAATGGACGATTGAAGTTCCAGAAGTTCAAGAGCTGGTTCATATCATAATTGCCATTTCCCCTACCGGAAAAGGTGATAAGAACATGGTGATGCACAATACAAAGTATTATGAACAAGTCATTCAACACTTTGAGAAATTTGAAACCGATAAAGTAGTAAAGAAAATAGACCAGGAACTTAAAAAAGGTAAGTATGCACACATGAAAATGGATGCATGTGGATTCTACTTCAACAAGGCGGATAAAATTATTAGGGACAAAACGTATAGGCAGTTAAATTGGAGCAATCGAAACTATATCGAACCCATTATCTCAGATTTAGAAGACTTTTCAAGCAAAACAGGATTTCGTGAATTCTATAGAAGCAGTCAGGGGTATTATCAGGAATTAATTGAACTCTTGAAAATCCAAATGCCCATTGAAAAGCAATGGAAATGGCTCGAGGATAGATTCCCCAATAAGTACGACAACTACAGAATTACATTCTCACAATTGGTAAACGGTTCTCATTCAACAAATCGGTTTGAGACGGACAATTTCAAGCAGACCGTTATGTTCATATGCGGACCAATTACAAATCCCAACTGGACAGATAAAATTAAAGAGGGTTTAATGACAAGAGTTGTTTTCACCGAGATAGACCACAATTATGTAAATCCAATAAGTGACAAGTATAAAAATGCAATCGAAAACATCTTTAGCGACCGGACAAAATGGACTTCTGGAAAGGATTCAAAAAGCTATGGGAGCGCAATTTCAGTTTTCAATGAATACATGACATGGTCTGTATTTAATCTGTACGCGCTGGACACATTTGACGAGAATGATTTTAAAACAATCAACGAAAGAGTGGAAATTCAAATGACGGACTGGAGAGGGTTCTCAAAATTCAAGGAATTCAATCAAAAACTGATTGAACTTTACAAGAATAGAAAACCTGACCAAAGTATTATTGACCTATACCCGTTGATTATTGATTGGTGCAGAACTGAATAACGCCCGCCAACACCGTGTTTATCTAATTGCGGGGTCGGTGTGCCAATTACGTTTTGTTTATTAATTTAGTCCGCTGTAGGCGGACAGTTGCGGAGCAAGGCGGGCTTTACATTCCGCTGCACTAGGTTTTTTAACGCTCCTATTCCCGGCACTGCATAAGCACAAACGTTGCTTCAGAAATAATCAGCGAGTAACTTTTTTGAATTGGCTAAGGCCTTTTTTTGTAAGGTAAGGGTAGTAACAGCCGAAAATACCTTTGAGGTAGACCGGTTTCATTTTTTTATAGGAACTGGTACTGTAGTAAATCTCCTTACTGATTATCCAGGTTGTAAACAGGTTTACATGCTGGAAACAGAACACGTCAAAATTCTCAGATTGCTGCAATTCGGGTTTTATTAAGCCCGCATCCACCAACACGTTCACCATTTGCCTAACCTGTTTACTGTTCGTTTTGTAACTATGGGTAACCTGCTCGTGCATTTCCTTCTGTCCGCTGCTGGTGGTTGCCGCGAAAATGACCGTACTTCTGTGTTCATACTGCAAATCCATAATGGCAGAATAAACAGTTGCTAACCAGTCAAAACTTATTGCCTGACTCTCGCCAAAGGAGGCCATTAGTTCCTGAAAGCGGAGGTCATACTCCTGAGACAGCGCCACAAACAGGTTATCCTTAGTGGGGAAGTAGTTGGTTATTCTGCCCTTTGTAATACCCAGTTTTTCCGCGATCTGATCCAACGTTTGATGCAGCCCGTCTTTGTTAAAAATTCTGCGCGCCTCCTGCACGATGTTATGGCGCATTTCGATGCCCTTTTTATAGTTGCCCATTAAAATGAAAACAAAATTTTGTTTTGAATTTAGATACTAGTTAGATTTAGTCATAATTTCTAAACGCGAATTTAATTTAAATCAGTATGATCAGGTCACTACTCCTTGTCTTATGCCTTGCCGGGTTTACGACACAGGCACAAAAGAAAGCTGTAAAAGCAACCCCCACCAAACCGAATATTCTCCTTATCTGTACCGATGATGTGGGTGTGTGGAATGTGGGTGCCTACAGCCACGGCATGATGGTGCCCACCCCTAACATCGACCGGCTTGCCAAAGAAGGGATGTTATTCACGGATCACTATGCAGCGCCCACCTGCACGCCCGGGCGTGCTATGCTCATAACCGGGCAGCTACCCATTCGCACCGGGTTGACAACAGTAGGAATGGCCGGCTCACCGATAGGACTCAGCGAAAAAGATCCCACACTGGCAGAAGTATTGAAAGCACAAGGCTATCGCACGGGGCAGTTTGGTAAAAATCATTTGGGTGATCGCAATGAACACTTGCCTACGGTGCATGGCTTCGATGAATTTTATGGCAACCTCTATCACCTCAACACGGAAGAAGAGCCCTTTCTTGCAGCGTGGCCTAAAGACCCGGGTTTTGATCAACGTTATAAACCCAGAGGTGTGCTCGATTGCAAAGCTACTAATGTGGATGACCCTACTGTAGATGGCCGCTTCGGCAAAGTAGGAAAGCAAACCATTAAAGACACTGGTCCGCTTGACCCCAAGCGGATGGAAACAGTGGATGACGAATTTAATTCACGCACCATGGACTTCATGGAACGCGCAGTAAAGGCAGGAGAGCCATTCTTTGTGTGGCACAATCCAACCCGCATGCATATCTACACGCACTTACGGCCAGAGCGCAGAAATCTGGCAACGTCATATTCATCTGAATTTGATCTTTATGGGAGTGGCATGATGGAATTGGATATGATGATTGGTGCACTTCTTAAAAAACTGGAAGACTTAGGTGTGGCTGAAAATACGATTGTGGTATTTACTACGGATAATGGTGCGATGGCAGATTGGTTTCCGGATGGAGGCACCACTCCTTTCCGGGGTGAGAAAGCAACAACCTGGGAGGGTGGCGTGCGAGTACCCATGTTAATTCGTTGGCCTGCAAAAATTAAGGCAGGTTCCGTTTCCAACGGCATTCAGGATCATACCGACATCTTCACCACACTGGCCGCTGCCGGTGGAGTTGAGAATGTGGCTGATAAGTTGAAGCAAAGCCACCGTGTTCATATCGATGGTGTTAACAATCTCGCACACTGGGTTTCCAATACAGCATCCACCCGTGCTATTTATTATTACTACAACGAAATGGATCTCACGGGCATCCGCATTGGTAACTGGAAATCTCACTTCCAGCAACGTGAGGGCTTTTTTGATTACAATAAACCAAGTGCACTGTTGTTCAATCTGAGGCAAGATCCGTTTGAAAAGCACGATCAGTGGAAATCACGGGAAGTGGCGATGAAACTTGGTGTTGCCTGGGGCGGCCAGGTGCAGGATGCACTTGGAATACTGTTTAAGTCACTGGCCGAGTTTCCACCAAGGCAAAAAGGTGGCTCGCTAAGGCCTGGTGAGTAGACTATCGATTAAACACCTGGGATTTTCATTGCGTGTTGGTGAATACCTAAACACAATTAAGTCTAGCAAATGCAAAGAGCAGGCCGATACATATTAACGCTGACAACATTATTCACCACCACGGTTCTTTTTTCGCAGAGGATTGCGTTTGATAGGGAAAGGCTCGAGCCCGTTAACGTATCCATGACACTGGAGCGGCTCAAGGGAAGAGAGACAGTAAAAGTTATCAAGGACTCAACTATACGGGAGTTTGACGAGCCGACTTTTGTAAAAGTAAAAGGTACGGACTTCAAAGACGGAACAATTGAAGTAAATGTGAAAAGCCGACTTTTAAAGGACGCTCCGGATCTTGCGCGCGGCTTTATTGGAATTGCTTTTAGGATCAATGACGACAATTCCAAATTTGAGTGCATTTACCTTCGTCCGACAAACGGGCGTGCCGACAACCAACTAAGGCGAAATCGTTCGACTCAATACTTTTCCTTCCCTGACTTCAAATTTGACCGATTGAGAAAAGAGTTCCCCGGAGAGTACGAGTCGTATGCTGACATGGGGCTGAACGAATGGATAAAAATCAAAATCGAGGTTAAGGGCAAACAAGCCAGGTTGTTTCTAAACGACAGCAAGCAGCCAGCCCTGGTTGTTCAGGACTTAAAACACGGAGAAAATAGCTCAGGCGGCATAGGACTGTGGGTTGACGTTGGCACCGAAGGCTATTTTTCTGATTTGAAGATAACCCGCCAGTAAATAAACGAAACCGAACTGTTCCGCACGCGCCCATGATCGTCCGTATACCCGCTGAAAGGATGGCATCAGGGCGCAGTGTGTATCACTTACATTGAGGGAACTAGCCCGCCTTAAGCGCCCGCTGTATCTGCGGCCGGTGGTGGCCCAGATGTTCGCGGAAGATGATCAGCATTTGGTTTACGTTCAGCATGCCGACAAAAGGATGTTTGTAAACTTTTCGTTTCAGGCGATTTTCCGGGATGCGTTCCAGCACCTGCGCCAGTTGTGCGCGCACATTGTCCCAATCGTGCACCAACTCTTCGAGCGAGGGATACGTGGGCGTGCTTTCCACCACGCGGCCGGGCGCCTTGAATTTAAGTGGCAGCCGCTGGCTTGCTTTCAACAACACTATGCGGAGGTCTTCCTGCCGGCCTGTGTCGCCCGCTTCCTCCATGCCCAGTATTTTTTTATTCAGGTAGCCCACCGACAGTTTTTCGGCCGTTACCACGTGGGCCAGAATCTGCATCACCGTCCACTTGCCGGGGGCGGGCGGTTGGGTAAGCTGCTCGCTGGGCAGTTCCTTCACGGAGTCAAGAACGCGCTGGCGTTGCTGCTCAATTTGCTCAAAAACGGCCTTCAGGGAATCATGCATGGGCTATCGGGGTAAAGAATGTTTAATATACCGGATACGAATGGTTTCAATTTCCTTTTTTACCTTTAAATCACCTAACCTTCAAAACTTATGACAAACTACGCAGGATTTTGGAAAAGGCTTTTGGCCGCTATCATCGATGGGATTCTCATTGGCATTGTTCAATGGGTGATTTTAGTCCCGATTCTGGCTGCCATGGGTATTGGTGCTGCAAGTAACATGGAAAACATGGGTGACGACCCGGCCGCGATGATGGGCGCTATTACCGCAATATTTGGTGCCGTCAATGTGATCGTCACGGTAGTTTGGGTGCTGTACCATACGCTGATGGAATCATCAAAAATGCAGGCAACGGTGGGCAAAATGGCGCTCAGTATTAAAGTCACCGATGTAAATGGCGCCAAGTTGGATTTTGTTAAAGCCCTCATTCGGAATTTGAGCAAGATTGTATCCACCATGATCCTGTTCATAGGATACATCATGGCTGCTTTCACAGAGAAGAAGCAAGGTCTGCACGACATCATTGCTGGCACGCTGGTGGTGAATAAATAACCAGGCTTATTTAGAAGCCATCTCAAAAATAGTACTGTCGTCCCGGCCTACGTTCCCGATCGCGATCGGGAGGCATCCCCTTTTTGCCACACCGAGTGGGATGCCGGAACCAGTCCGGCATGACAGACTCCCGTGATCGTGGATTTTTGAGATGGCTTCTAACAACAAAGGCTTGCCAACAGGCAGGCCTTTTTCATTTACCGGCAGAACGAGATGGCTCCGGGCAACATTTCCACTTTGGCGGGCAGCATACCGGCCCATTCACCATCGGCTTCTGCGGCAGCAGGCTGCTCACAACGGACTGTGGCTTGTTTGCATGTGCCGTAGCGTACCTGCGGATGGTTCAGCGTAGCTCCCTTTTTCAATTGACCCTGAAAGCGCAGAAAATCAAATAACGACACACGGGCTGCAACGAATATGTTGAGCAGGCCATCCTGCAGATCGGCCATGGGCGCAATCGTCAGCCGGTTGCCAAACGACCGCCCATTGGCGAGCGCCAACACCCGCACCGCTCCTTGCCATTCCTCGTCATCGGCTTTGCACGTAACCTGCTGGTAGCGGTACGTAACAAAAGTTTGTACGATGGCCGTGAAGTAGTTGAACCCGGCACCCCAGCGTTTTGATTTCTTCTGCAATACGTTGAGCACATGCGGGCCCATACCCACGCTGCAGGCATTAATGAAGTAGCGCGTCTGGGGCTTCCCTTCCCGATCGTGAAGATGCAGGCAACCCACATCGGTTGGCTGAAAACTTTGTGCGCGAATGAGTTCGATCAGTTGATTGGCATCTGCGCGCAGGCCGCAGGTGCGGGCGAAATCGTTGCCCGAGCCGAGCGGAATGATGCCCACCACCGGCTGCTGCTGCCGCTCCATCACGCCATTGATCACTTCGTGCAACGTGCCATCACCACCGGCCGCGAGAATGATATCGCTGTCAGCCTCCCGAGCCAATTGACGCGCGTGGCCGCCAAACTGTGTTTCGTGCACGTGCAAATCGAAAGCCTGCTGCAACGGAGGCAACAGCTCGCGATAAAATTTCTTTTTCGCGGGGCTGATGCCGTTGAGGAGGATGTCAATTTTCACCGTCCCGAGCTGCGGGTCACTTGCAATTCTTTTTTATCGCAGCCTTGGCATCCGGACTGCCGAGTTCTTCGGCATGTTTGAGGTCCAGGCAACCATCGTAATTGTTGTTGGCCAGGATTTTGACGAGCCCGCGTTGAAAGTAGGTTTCGGGGTCGCTGGGGAAAAGTTCAATGGAGTACGTATAATCTTCAATGGCTCCGGCATAATCTTCCTTCTCGGTTTTGCTTAGCGCACGGTTGTCGTAGTACGTAGGGTTGGTGTTGTCTAACGCGATCGCTTTGGTGTAGTCGGCAATGGCGCCCAGGTAATCCTCGGTGTTGTGTTTCAGCACACCGCGCAGGTTATAGGTTTCGGGGTCCTGGCCGTCCAGTTCAATGGCTTTGTTGTAGTCGTCCAACGATCCTTTGAAATCTTCTTTGGCGCTTTTTGCCAGCGCGCGGTTTTCAAACTTGGTGGGGTCTTTGGGATCCATCTGAATGGCCTGATCGTAGTCGGCAATGGCCTTGTCAAAATTGGCTGTGCTGTAAAAGGCAACTCCACGAAAGTTGAAAAGCGATGCATCGGTTTTGTCCAGTTCAATGGCTTTGCTGTAGTCATCGATGGCGCTTACAAACTCGCCCAACTCAGCCTTCACCAGGCCGCGGTTAAAATATTTGTCGGCATCGGGTGGGCCCAGTTCAAGTGCTTTTGAAAAGTCGAAGTATGCGCCCTGCAGGTCCTCGATGTTATACTTGGCGAAGCCGCGGTTGGTGTACGCATCGGTGTAATTGGGCCGCAGGCGTATGGCTTTGTCCAGGTCCGTGATGGCCCCGTCATCATCACCCAGGTTTATTTTGGCTTCTCCGCGGAGGTTCAGCGCTTCGGCAAACAGCGAATCGATTTCAAGTGCAAACGTAAAGTCGCTGATGGCTCCGTAATCATCTTGTAAACCGATGCGCGCGCGCCCGCGCAACACATAGGCGAGCTTGTTTTTCGGGGTGGCATCAATCACCTTGGTGGCATCGGTTTTAGCCCCTTTATAATCTTTAGCCTCCAGCTTCTTGCGGGCCGCTTCTAGCAGCGGGTCCGTCTGGCCGAATGACATCAGGGTTATGGACAGAAAGCACGACAGAAGAAGCGATCGCATGCGAAGGGGTTTTACTCGGCCAAGTTAGGAAGATTTCAGGCGGGGATAAAAAGCAAAGGGCTGCGTGTTGCAGCCCCGTGCCCAACTACCGAAGCCCCCGAACCCTCATGACCCGCACTGGAGCCGGCCGTACGAGCACGCGGCCCGGCACCCATACATATTGTTTCCACCTCACGTTCCATTTCCAATGCCCCGGTATCCACACCTGGGTAGCCGGCAGAGGGCTTTCTACAGCGCGCACGCGCTGGGCGTGGGCGCGTGGCCCCAGCACCAGAAGCAACAGCAGCATCAGGAATACTGAAAATGAGATTACCTTCTTCACCGTATTATTTGCTTGTTTGCGGGTTAGAGTCTTCGCGCTGGTCAGGGTTTAATACCGTTTGCCAATTTTAATCGTTCAGTGTATGGCCGGGCGCCCGACTTTTGACAAGTTTTTTAATCTCCCATCCATGAAAATGATCATTGTGTTTGTGCTGGTATTGGCAGGTGTGGCTTATGGCCAAGAAAAGCCGCTGGAAATGAAGATGGATTTTGAGCAGTATGATCCTCCATCATCGCTGGTAGTGGAGGAGCACCGTGTGACGAAAGCGAAATTTCCGTTCATCGATATTCATAACCATCAGTTCAGCATGCCCACTATGGAACTGGGCGAGTTGGTGAAGAAGATGGATGCCCTAAACATGGCGGTGATGGTGAACCTGAGCGGCCGCGGCATGGGCACCCGCGAGCATTTGGAGAAGTCGATGGCCAACGTGCAGAAAAATTTCCCTGCGCGGTTTGTGGTTTTCACGAATGTTGATTTTCGCAGCATACATGAAGCCGATTGGGGGGCGCGTTCGGCCCGGCAGTTGGAAGAAGATGTAAAGGCCGGGGCAAAAGGACTAAAGATTTACAAGAGCCTGGGTATGATGAAGGATGCCAACGGCAACCGCATTTCAATTGACGATCCGCGCATTGACCCGGTGTGGGCCAAGTGCGGTGAGTTGGGTATTCCGGTGCTGATCCACTCGGCCGATCCGAAACAGTTTTGGGAGCCAATTGACGAAAAGAATGAACGATGGCTGGAGTTGAAGCTGCACCCCGGCCGCAGGCACGACACCGACCCGGTGAAGTGGGAAACGCTGATCGCGGAGCAGCACAACGTGTTTCGCAAACACAAGAAAACAATCTTCATAAATGCTCACCTGGGCTGGTATGGCAGTGATTTGAAAAAGCTGGGATCGCTGATGGATGAAATGCCGAACATGTACACCGAGATCGGAGCGGTGATTGCCGAGCTCGGCCGTCAGCCGCGCGCTGCCAAAGCATTTCTGACTAAGTACCAGGATCGTGTGCTTTTCGGCAAGGACAGCTGGCAGCCGGACGAGTATGAAACGTACTTCCGTGTGCTGGAGACCGAGGATGAATATTTCCCCTATCACAAGCGGTACCATGCGTTTTGGCGCATGTATGGCATCGGCTTACCGGATGACATCCTGAAGAAGTTGTATTACAAAAATGCGCTGAAGATTATTCCCGGATTGGATTCCAAGATTTTTCCGAAGTGACTACATTAGCCTGCGATGAAATATGTCACCTTGTGCACGGTCGACTCGGCATTTGACGCCAACTTCATAAAGGCGCAGCTAGAACGAGCCGGCATAATTTGTTTTCTAACAAATGAGCACATTACCAATCTGACGCCAAATCGAATTGGATTTGAAGGCGCGGGGATTCAAATTATGGTTCATCGGACAGATGCCGACCAGGCGCTGGCAATCTTGAACGATTGGCTTGCTAACACGAAAGTGAAATGCCCAAGGTGTGGATCAGGTGACCTTGATGTCTTTTTAGATTTGAGTTGGGCACAGAAGCTGCTCTATTTTTTATCCCTGATTGTGGCAGTGAGCTCGCTTGCGAAGTATAAATATGCATGTAAGCATTGTGGCGCTAAGTTTGATCGGGTTTGACTTTGGAGGACCGAGTCACCCCAATTAATGTCAGTCTTCGACTAGCTCAGACTGACAGGTTTTTTGCAGAAGTAGAAGTCATGTTACGCTATAGTCGACTCTAGTAAAATCGATGAACAGTTAGCCTTAATAGTAAACTACTGCTTATGCATACGTGCTGTCACCCTGAGCCTGGGAGAACTGTCACCCTGATTCCGAAGTATCGGGATGTCGAAGGGTGCCGTTGCTTATGTCAGTCTTCGACAAGCTCAGACTGACAGGTTTTTGCTGAAGTAGAGGTCATGTTACGCTAAAGTCGACTCAAGTAAAATCGATGAACAGTTAGCCTTGATAGTAAACTAGTGCTTATGCATACGTGCTGTCACCCTGAGCCTGGGAGAACTGTCACCCTGAGCCTGGGAGAACTGTCACCCTGAGCCTGTCGAAGGGTGATTGGATTGTTTGCTCTTCGCTAACAATTTTATTTTCTCCCAATCTTCGTTGAAAAGAGCCGCCTTCTTTTTTCGGCTCCAGCCTTTGATTTGTTTCTCCCATTCGATCGCCTGACGAACGTCTGAAAACTCGAGCCAGTAGCGAAGCTTCACAGGCCTGCGTTTGAATGTAAATGATTTGGGATCGACTCCCTCATTATGTTCTTGTATTCTGCGATCGAGATTATTCGTTACTCCAGTGTAGTAAAGGCCGTCAGCACATTCGACAATGTAAACGAAGTAGCGATGGTCGCGGCTCATTATTTAAAGGTCGGATGACTAGTACTTATGCGCAATTAAAGATAGCCAGTTTTAGTCACCCTAAGAATTCATGGCGTCAGTCTTCGACAAGCTCAGACTGACAGCGCTAGGTTGTTTGTCAAGGCGTTCTTCGACAAGCTCAGACTGACAGCGCCAGGTTCTTTGTCAAGGCGGTCTTCGACAAGCCTGTGTACCGCCAGGCAAGCTCAGACCGACAAGTTTGGTATTTTCACTGCAGAAAGGCATCCACCGCCTTTGCCACATCGCGGCCTTCGCGGATGGCCCATACCACCAGCGACTGACCTCTTCGGGCATCACCGGCTGCAAAGACACCCGGAACTGAAGTCTGAAAACGCTGCGTGCGGGCATTGCCACGCTCATCGCGCTCAATTCCAAACTGCTCCAACAACGATTGCTGCGGATGCAGAAAGCCCATGGCCAGCAAGGCAAGGTCGCACGGAATTACCCGCTCGGTACCCGGCACTTCGCGAAACGTATTTTGACCAACGGGCCACTCCACGTCAATGAGGCGCAAACCGCTGACATGGCCACTCGCATCGCTGGTAAACTCTTTCGTGACAACGCTCCAGCGTCTTTCGCAACCTTCTTCATGCGAAGTGGAAGTGCGCAGAATCATGGGCCAGTTGGGCCACGGCATGTTCGTTGTTCGATCACCCGGTGGTTTCGGTAATATTTCCAGTTGAGTAACCGAGCGTGCACCGTGTCGGTTGCTGGTACCTACGCAGTCTGAACCGGTGTCGCCCCCGCCAATCAACACCACGTGCTTGCCGGTGGCAATGATTTCCTCCTCACCAATCGGACGGCCATTGACCCTCCGGTTTTGCTGAGTTAAAAAATCCATGGCGAAATGAATGCCCGGCAGCGCGCGGCCAGCAATTGGCAAATCCCGGGGTATTGTGGAGCCAGTGCATAGTACCACGGCATCAAAATCTTCACGCAATTGCCCTGCGCTGATTTGATCGCCAACCGATACGCCCGTTTTGAATTTTACCCCCTCCCGTGCCAGTAAATCCAGTCTGCGGTTAAGCACCTGCTTATCCAACTTGAAATCCGGAATGCCATAACGCAGCAGTCCGCCAATCTCGTCAGCCCGTTCTGCAACTGTTACCTCATGGCCGGCATAATTCAACTCGGCAGCAGCCGCCAGGCCTGCCGGCCCTGAGCCCACGACCGCTACTCGTTTTCCCGTGCGATGCGAAGGAACCCGCGGCTGCACCCAACCTTCTTCAAACGCTTTTTCGATAATCGACTTTTCGATGTACTCGATGGCTACAGCCGGTTTGTTGATGCCCAGCACGCAGGAGGTTTCGCACGGGGCCGGGCAAATGCGCCCTGTAAATTCAGGGAAGTTGTTGGTGGCAATCAGAATTTCATACGCCTGTTTCCAATTGCCCTGGTACACGGCATCGTTGAATTCGGGAATGATGTTGCCAAGCGGGCAGCCGTGGTGACAAAACGGAACTCCGCAATCCATGCATCGTGCCGCCTGCTGGCGGGTAACGTCCCGGTCGATTGTGCCCTCTACTTCGAAATAGTCGCGCACGCGTTCCTGCACATCGCGCCTGCCTGGTAGTTGCCGGGGTACTTCCAAAAATCCTGTGGGCTTTCCCATGGTTAGTTGCTGGTTGTTAGTTGTTGATTCAACAACTTCTTTTTCTCCAGTACTGCCTTATAATCAACCGGCATTACTTTAATGAATTGCTTGACTGCCCGCGGCCAGTAGCTGAGCACGTGCGCAGCCACATCGCTTCGGGTGGCCTTCTGGTGTTGCAGCAGCATGGCGTGCAGGAATTTCTCGTCATCCGGATCAAGGGCATCCGGCAGTACCATCTCCAGGTTACAGTTTTTCAGAAAGCTGTTGTTCACATCCCACACATATGCAATGCCGCCACTCATGCCGGCCGCAAAATTTCGCCCGGTGTCTCCAAGAATGATCACCCGGCCGCCTGTCATATACTCACAGCCGTGGTCGCCCACGCCCTCCACTACTACTGTGGCACCGGAGTTGCGCACAGCAAACCGTTCACCGGCCATGCCACGAATAAAGGCAGTGCCGCTGGTGGCGCCAAAGAAGGCGACATTCCCCACAATTATGTTTTTTGCCGGATTGAACTGCGCTTTCTGGGGAGGATACAGAACGAGCTGTGCACCCGATAAGCCTTTACCGAAGTAGTCGTTGGCATCGCCCTCCAGTTCGAGTGTAAGTCCATGAATGCCAAATGCACCAAAACTTTGCCCGGCCGTACCGGTAAACTTAAAATGGATACTGCTGCGTTCGTGGTACGGCACTAACCGATGCGACAGCATCGTGCCGGTGGCGCGATCCTGATTGGAAATGGAAAAGGAAGCTGAAACCGACTGCTGACCCGTCAGCGCGGGTTGTGCGGCCTGAAGCAAGTGATGATCAAGTACAGATTCAAGTCCGTGCGCCTGTTCCTCTTGTTTGAATAAGGCTACATCCAGGCGCATCGGTTCTTTGTGGAGAATCGGAGACAGATCAAGGTTTCGGAATTTTGCCTGATGGCTCAGATCGCGCACGGCCAGCCGATCGCTTTGCCCCACCATTTCGTTCACCGTGCGAAAGCCCAGTTGGGCCATCACTTCGCGCAGCTCCATCGCCAGGAAGGTGAACAAGCTCACAACATGTTCGGGCGAGCCCGTGAACAGCGCACGCAGCTCTTTATTTTGCGTGGCTACGCCTACCGGGCAGGTGTTCAGGTGGCACTTGCGCATCATAATGCAGCCTACCGAAACCAATGCTGCTGTTGCTACGCCCCACTCCTCGGCACCCAGCAGAGCGGCAACTGCCAGATCGCGGCCGGTACGAATTTGTCCATCCGTTTGCAGCACCACGCGGCCTCTGAGTTTATTGCGCACCAGGGTCTGATGCGTTTCGGCAAGGCCCAGTTCCCACGGCAATCCCGCATGGCGGATTGAACTGAGAGGCGATGCTCCCGTGCCACCGTCATGACCGGAAATGAGAATGACATCGGCATGGGCTTTGGCCACGCCCGAAGCCACGGTGCCCACGCCTGCTTCTGAAACCAGCTTTACGCTGATGCGCGCTTGCGGGTTGGCGTTTTTCAGATCGAAGATGAGCTGCGCGAGATCTTCAATGGAATAGATGTCGTGATGGGGCGGAGGCGAGATGAGTCCAACACCGGGAGTTGAGTGGCGCACCCGGCCGATCCACTCGTCTACTTTGTGGCCCGGCAACTGGCCGCCCTCACCGGGCTTGGCGCCTTGTGCCATTTTGATCTGAATTTCCTGCGCGTGGGCGAGGTATTCAATCGTTACTCCAAAGCGCCCTGAGGCTACCTGCTTGATGGCCGAGTTCTCCCAATCGCCATTGGATTTGCGCGCAAAGCGGGCATCATCTTCGCCCCCTTCACCACAGTTGCTTTTGCCGCCAATGCGGTTCATCGCTATGGCCAGGGTGCTGTGGGCTTCGTGTGAGATGGAGCCGAATGACATGGCCCCTGTGGCAAAACGTTTGAAGATGGACTCAATCGGCTCTACTTCCGCCAGCGGTACCGGGGTGTTGCGTTTGAATTTCAGCAAGCTGCGCAGCGTTATGGCCTGTTCACTTTGCTCATCGATGAGGGCAGAGTATTTCTTATACAGCTGATAATCGTTGGTGCGCGTGCTGTGTTGCAGCAGGTGAATGGTTTGCGGATTAAACAGGTGTGCCTCGCCATCGTTTTTCCATTGGTACACACCACCGCTGGGTAGTCGCGGCAGCGTGTTGGCAACTTTTGGAAAAGCCTTTTGGTGTTTTGCCAATGCTTCCCCGGCAATATCGTCCAACATTAATCCCCCAATACGCGATACCGTGCCCGTGAAGTATTGATTGACAACCGTCTGATGGATTCCGACTGCTTCAAATATCTGGGCTCCGTGGTACGACTGCAGTGTGCTGATGCCCATTTTCGCCATGATCTTGAGCAACTCACCCGCCACGGCCTTTTTGTAATTGTAGATCGCTTCTTCTTCAGTTAACTCCTCGCGCAGCAGGTTGCGCTTTTTCATGTCGTGTATCGTCTGGTACACGAGGTAGGGATTTACGCCAGAGGCACCATACCCCAGCAGCGTTGCAAAATGATGCGTTTCCCACACATCGCCCGCTTCTACCAGCAAGCCAACTTTACCCCGCAATCCTTTTCGAATGAGATCATGATGAACGGCACCTAATGCCAGGAGCGAAGGAATCTGCGCATGACCGCTGTCGAAGCTGCGATCGGAGAGGATGATGATGGTGAAGCCGTCTTCGATGGCATCACTTACGTACTGGCATACGCGCTGAAGGCCTTTTTCCAGTGAGCCTGGCTGACCATCGGCCCGGAAGTACGTGTAAATGGTTTTGGTTTGCAGATGCCGGTGGTCGATGTAGCGGATTTTTTCCAACTCACTGTTCGAAAGCACCGGGGTGGGAAGTTCCAGCATCACGCAATGCTCTGCAGTTTCCTCCAGCAGGTTAAGCGAGCCGCCCACGTGTGATGCCAGCGACATAATCATCCGCTCGCGTATCGGGTCAATCGGGGGATTGGTGACCTGGGCGAACAATTGCTTGAAGTAGCCCGACAGGTGCTGTGCCTGCCGCGACAAAACAGCCAGCGGTGTGTCGTTGCCCATTGATCCAAGCGCCTCCTTGCCGGTGTCGCACATCTGCGCCAAAATGATGCGAATGTCATCCGTTGTATAGCCGAATGAGATCTGTCGCTTCAGAAATGTGGAAGGATCGTACTTGTGGAAACTGCCGCCCGGCTCGGGAAGATCTTGCAGCCGCACTTTGTTTTCGCGCAGCCATTGGCCGTAAGGCTGGCGGGTGCAGATTTTTTTCTTCAGCTCTTCGTCTTGTATCAGCCTGCCTTCTTCGAGGTCAACCAAAAACATTTTGCCTGGCTGTAAGCGCCCCTTGGCTACAATTTTTTCGGGGGCAACATCCAGCACACCCGCTTCGCTCGCCATGATTACGCGGTCGTCATCGGTAATGACGTAGCGTGACGGCCGAAGCCCGTTGCGGTCGAGAGTGGCCCCCACCAGCGTGCCATCGGTGAACGTAATAGAAGCAGGGCCGTCCCACGGCTCCATCAGGTTGGCGTGGTATTCGTAGAAGTCGCGCTTCTCCTGGCTCATCTGTTCGTTGCCATCCCATGCTTCCGGTATCAGCATCATCATCACGTGCGGCAGAGAGCGGCCGGCATGCACGAGCAATTCAATCGCGTTGTCCAGGTTCGAAGAGTCGGACTGAATCGGATTGCAAATCGGCAGAATCATATCCAGCTCCTCTCGCGTGAAGTGGGGTGATGCAAAAAATGCCTCCTTGGATTTCAGCCAGTTGATGTTGCCGCGCACCGTGTTGATTTCCCCATTGTGGGCAATAAACCGGAAGGGTTGTGCCAGGCGCCACGAAGGGAAGGTGTTGGTGGAGAACCGGGAATGGATGACGGCCAGCGCGCTTACCACTTCCTCGTGTTCAAGATCAGCAAAATATGGCCGCAACTGCCCCGAGGTGAGCATCCCCTTGTAGATAATCGTCTTATACGAGAGAGACGAGAAATAAAACTCGTGATTCACATCCTTCACCGACTCGGTAATAATGCGCGTGGTGTATTTGCGCAGAACAAATAACTTTCGTTCGAATTCCGCGAGATCGGTGATATTGGCCGGGCGCTGAATGAACACTTGTTCCATCACTGGCTCAGCCAGCCGCGCGGTATCGCCCAGGTCGTGAGATTCAACGGGCACAACGCGGTAGCCCAGCAGCTTCATGTTCATCTTGCGCATCTGGCGGTTGAGCACGGTGCGGCACTCTTCGCGCACGCGTGCATCACGCGGGAAAAAAATCAGGCCGACACCATACTGACCAACCGCTGGGAGTTTGAACCCCAGCTTGTGACACTCGTCCGTAAAAAACTCATGAGGAATTTGAATAAGAATGCCGGCACCATCGCCCGTGTTAGGCTCACATCCACAGGCACCCCGGTGAGCCATGCGCTCGAGCATCGTCAGGGCATCACTCACTAACTGGTGCGACTTGTGCCCTTTGATGTTGGCAATGAACCCCACTCCGCACGAGTCGTGTTCGAAAGAAGGGTGGTAAAGTCCGGCCGAAGTTGTCACGTAATTGAGAAGCGAATCCAAAATTTATCGAACAACAGAGCGTTCTGCGAATTCCGGCTTCACTTTCTTCAAAAATTCTTTCAAACCCAACTAACAGTTAGTAGCGGAAACGATTGTATTTTCTCCTACCTTCGCCCCATGCGTTGCCTCCCCATCCTACTCCTGAGCCTGATCAGCGTGGTGGCCTATGGCCAGACAGAAGCTGAACTCGACAAAATTGCGCAGACAACCTGCGACTGTATCACCAAGAAGAACCCAAACTTCGGTAACAAATCGGAAGTGGAGATGGCGTTGGGCTTATGCATGCTTGATGCTGCGCAAACGGCCGGAGTTAAGCTGAACATGACGGATGGAAAGGCGATGGAAGAGCTGGGACAGAAGGTGGGCGTGCGGATGGCCGGCCTGTGTCCATCTGTGTTCGAGGCTTTCGTGAGCGAAGAAGCCAAAGCACCCAGTGCAGAGCCCGATTACGTGGAGGTCAGCGGAAAGGTAAAGTCGGTGGAGTCCGGTGATTATATGACACTGGTCGTGCAAGAGCCTTCAGGAAAAGAGCACCGCTTGTTGTGGATTCATTACTTCCCCGGATCGGATGCGTACGTGGGTGATCCTAAAATACTGATTGGAAAATCGGTTACCGTTTCCTATTCGTTAGTGGATGTGTATGTAGCAAAAGCTAAAGGCTATGTGACATCCAAACAACTATACGGACTGCAGGCGAATTGACGTTGCGGGCAACTTTCTCTCCCCGTTTTTCGTTAGCCAATCAGTAGCTGACACGTGTTGTCAGTAGCCCGTGCAGAAAATTTTTAGCCGGGCCAATTACCTGGGCAATTCTTTTGTGAGATGAGTTGATCACCAAAGCTTGTTTGGTCAACAACTTTTTTATGAGCTGGACTACAATATATATTTCAGGCAAACCTGGATTTGAACGCGAGGTGCAACGCAAGCTCGACCGGGCTGATATTGCCGTGATGAATGGATCTGCGGGAACCGGCAACTGCCTGTACTGGATAAGTGATTCGGTAACCTTGCGCGCGTTTAAAGAGGCAATTGGGCCTGATTTGGTTTGGAAATACCGGCTGCGGTTTTCTGCGGCCATTGAGCATGTCGATCATGACCTCCAAACAGGCTTTACCGAGCGCGAAAAGAAGATGATTCTGGATATGGAGACGCGTTCGCGCCAGCCAATCCTATAAGCTGACCATTATCATTTGACGGACCGGCCAGCAGTGGTAGTCTTGCTTTACCCAAAAAGCCAAGAACCATGAAACGCCTGCTGGTAACGATCAAAAAGAAGGTAGATCCTTCTCATAAACTCATCGCCACCGAGTACGTTACGGACGATGAACTCAGGATGATTCGCGAGAAGTACGGCAACCAGTTCGATCCGGAGGATCCGATTGTGCAATACCTGAGCGATCAGCTGGTGATGATTTCCTTCCTGGTATGGATTGAAGATTAGCGCGGAGGCTTGTAGCCGCTCACCAGGTCGTTCACGATGTCGCGCAGCGGTCGAATGCTGTGGACGTGTTCGATAGCCGGGCCTGCACACCATACTGTTTTGTAGGTAGCCCCGAAGGCTGCTTTCTCCACGGCTTTCATTCCGCGGAATGCCAACAGCATTTTGGCGTATTTCTTTAAGGTCTTGTTGTTGTTGAGAATCCACTCCAGCCAGTTGGCCTTGGTGCCGAGCTCCTGCACGTAGGGCGTGTTGATCACCGTGAGTGCAGAACCCGATAGCTTGGTGGTGCGCACGATGTCTTTTTCTCCGTAGTCGATCATGGCCTGTTTATACTCGGGCGAGATGTCAGCTTCTTCGCAGGCAATGAAGATGGTGCCCACCGAAGCTCCGGCTGCGCCCCAGCCAACCACTTCACTAAGTTGCTGGCCGGTGGCAATGCCGCCAGCAGAAATAATCGGCAGCGAACAATTCTCCTTTAGCGTGTTGATGAGCTCGCGAGGCGAGATGTTGCCCGCGTGGCCGCCCGCCCGGGAGTTTACCGCAATCAGGGCATCGGCACCCATGCTTTCCACTTTTTTCGCGTAGGCGAGATCCACCACATCGCAAAACACCTTTATCCCCAGCGGCTTGCATTGGTCGATCACTTCTTTAGGACTGCCCAATGAGGTAATGATGAAGGCCACCTTCAGCTCCAGCAACGTTTTGAGTTGGGATTTGTATTTGGGATTCGATTTGTTGACAATGAGGTTTACGCCAAACGGCTTGCTGCTGTGGGCGCGGATGTCGGCAATGGCCGCGCGCAGTTCAGCGTCCGTTCGGTAGTTAAGGGCGGGAAAAGCTGCGGTAACACCGCTGTCGAGTGCGGCTTTCACCATCTTCGTGTTCGAGATCAGGAACATGGGTGCCACAATCACCGGGTAGTCGATTCCCAGCAGGCGATCGAGTGTAATGGACATAAGCAAAGAAAGCAAAAATGTGCGGCAGAGCGTGGGGTTGTGTGAACCTATTTTTTAGCGACAGATTGCTTTGCTCTATGGAGCTCCTCGTTTTGCGTTTTCCGAAAGCGGACGATGTCCGCAATCAACCTCTTCGGCAAAGGCTCATTGAGCGGGAAGCGAATCGTCCCTTTCGCAGTGTCGTAGGGTTTTAGCTCTTTTCTGAAATGCGCAATAGCGGAGGGCATGGCGTACAACCCAATGTGTTTTTGCGCTGCAGCAAAGTAGAGCAGCACACCATGGTATTTATAACCCGGCATGCCGTAGCTGATCTTTTCCTCCACACCGCGCACCGTTTTCAAAATGATGTGACGGATGGTTTCCAGTTTCTCGCGCAACTCAGCCGGCTGTGCTGAGATGTATGCATCTACCGTGCTGAAATTTTCGCCACGCACCGATTTGGGGTTATTTGCCTTTCACATGCCGGTTGAACCAGGCGATCATGCGCTCGCCAATATCCTGGATGAACTTCGGTTCCTGCGGGCCGTGTGGTGTACGCGGATAGGTAATCATTTCGGTAGGCACACCCAGCCGCTTCATGGCTGCATAAAACTCAAAGCCTTGCGAGGGCGGCACGCGAATGTCGCGCTCACCGTGAATGACCTGAGAGGGTGTCTTCACGTTCTTGATGTTGAACATGGCCGAATGTTTGGCATAGACATCCGCCCGATTCCAGAACTCGCCCCCGAAGTAATCCGGAATGAAGCCGGGAATGTCGGCAGTGCCGTTGAAGCTCATCAGGTTGGTGACGCCTGCCCCAACGCTGGCCGCTTTGAAGCGATCGGTTTTTGTCACGGTGAAAGACGTCATGTAACCTCCGTAGCTCCAGCCGCAGATCACCAGGCTGTCGGCATGAACAATGCCCATGCCGATCAGGTTGTCCACTCCGGTTTGATCATCTTCATAATCGCCAAAACCCCAGTCGTTGTAATTCGCAAAACGGAAGTCTTTTCCATAGCCGCTGCTACCACGCGGATTGGGCCGCAGCACTGCATAGCCCTGCTGCGCAAACGCTTGAATGGGATAAATGCCGCTGGCCGCGGTGAAATTTTGAACGAACACGCCCGTAGGGCCGCCATGAATGTTGAGAATGAGCGGATACTTGCGGCCGGCCTTGTAGTTGACCGGATAGGTCAGCAATCCTTCAATTTCCTTTCCGTCTTTCGACTTCCAGCGAATCACTTCCGTCTTCCCCATGGCCAGCTTGGGAAAATCTTTATGAACATCGGATAGTTTGCGAGGGGCAAAAGGAACAGTGGCGCTGACAAAAACTTCAGGAGCGACTTCGGTTGACTGATGGATGAACGTCATCGTTTTGCCATCGGCACTGAATGCGGCCCCGCCAAATGTTCCTGTGCCAGTGGTCAGCGCGCGAGGTGCGCCACCGGCTGCCGGAAGTGCGAACACCCGATTACTGGTGCGGTCGGTTTCCGTGAAATAGATCTCTTTGCCATCGGGTGACCAGCGAAAGATGTTGGGTTGACGGTCAGCCGTTTCCGCAAGCTTGCGGGCCGTGCCGCCCGCGGCCGGCATGATGTACACATCGTTGACAAAGGCCCACTTGATGTCACCGCCATCGGAGGTGTAGGCGAGCCATTTGCCATCGGGTGAATACAGCGGAGAGGCATCAATTCCCTTGCCGCTTACGAGCGTCTTCACCGCACCACTGTCGGTGGGCACCGAGCTGATGTCGGTGCTGGGCCAAACATCGGCCGAAGGGTTGGCCTGATGCGAGAAGGCAATTGTGGAGCCATCGGGGCTGATGTCGAAGCCGGTTACGTGAAAATCACCTTTGGTTAATCGTTTTGAAGTGCGTTCGCCTTTACTGTTTTTTTCGAGATTCGTTACGTACAGGTGCGAGTGCTTCCAGACGTCCTGAATGGTCCAGTCGCGTTTTTCTTTTTTCATTTTTTCCTCCTGTTCGGTATCGGCATCGCGCTGCACAGTAACAATGCGCTTGCTGTGGGGGCCCCACGCAAATTGCTCCACCCCGGTTTTCGATTTGGTGATCATTTCTGCCTCTCCTCCGTTCACGCGCATTATCCACACCTGGCTTTTGCCGTCTCCGCGGGTGGAGGTAAAGGCGAGGTACTGCCCATCGGGAGAAAACCGGGGGTTGCTGCAACTTTTATCGCCCTGCGTGAACTGGCGATTCCAGCTTCCGTCTGTGGCGGCTACCCAGATGTGGGTAAGAAACTCCGATTTTTCACCCTCCAGTTGCGGAGTGGCCACCGTGTAGGCCACCAGCCGGCCATCACGCGAGAGATCCGTGCCGCCCACGCGTTTGAATTTGATCATTACTTCGGGCGTCCAGCCGGTTTGGGCGAAGGCATAACTGGAAATGAGCAAAACAGCAAGTAGCGTTTTCATGGTGTGAAGTTTGAATGCAGTTAAAGATAATGCCGGGTATACCGGTATCCAATGCCTTTTTGATGAGCGGGTAGCACTCGGCCCGGTTTGGATATATCAATAGTGTGATATTATTTTGATACATGGCAATTATCAAACCGATATCCGACTTACGAAACAAATCAAGTGAAATTTCTGCCCTGGTGCACGATTCCCAGGAGCCCGTGTACATTACCCGGAACGGAGAGGGCGATATGGTGGTGATGAGTATTCAGGAATATCGCAGACTTCAGCGCAAGCTTGAGTTATTTGAAAAACTGGCCATTAGCCAGGCGCAGGTTGATGCGGGAGCGAAGGGTACACCGTATCAGGCTGTGCTGGTGAAAGCACGGAAAATGATCAATGAAAAGAAGTTGCGAGGTTAGACTTCTTCCCCAGGCTGAGGAGGACCTGCTGGATATCATTGACTACATTAGTCAAGATAACCCCGGGGCGGCAGAGAAAATGGCCACCCGATTTGAAAGTGGGTTTGCACTTTTGAGCAAGAATCCCATGGCAGGCACCCGAGCGCGCGAGTCTAGACTCCGCATGCTGCAGTATCGCTACCTGATCATCGATCACTACCTCATTTTTTATCAATTCAGGGGCGGCCGGGTTATTATTTTGCTAATACTTCACGGAGCCCGCGATTATCAAAGCATTCTCTAGTTTCATCATAATTTTGCAAACAGATTTCCTACGATATGATCAACGCCTACATCGAATCGAACAAACAGCGTTTTTTGAACGAACTTTTTGAACTGCTGCGCCTGCCCAGTGTAAGTGCCGACAGCCGACACAAGGCCGATGTGCGAAAAACAGCCGAGCTGGTGATGCACCGAATCCAGGAGGCCGGGGCCGACCACGTGGAACTGGTGGAAACCAAAGGCCACCCGATTGTTTTCGGGCAGAAAACGGTTGACCCCGCGAAGCCTACCGTATTGGTGTACGGCCACTACGATGTGCAGCCACCCGATCCGCTGGAGTTGTGGAAGAGCCCCGCCTTTGAGCCCACGGTACGTGATGGAAAAATCTACGCCCGCGGCTCGTGCGATGACAAGGGCCAGTTCTACATGCACATTAAGGCGTTTGAAATCCTGATGAAACACAACCTCCTCAGTTGTAATGTCAAATTCATGATTGAAGGAGAGGAAGAAGTGGGTTCCGACAACCTGCCCGCATTCGTGAAGCAGTACCGCGACAAACTTAAGGCCGACACCATTCTCATTTCAGATACTGCGCTGATCTCGCTCGATCAACCTTCCATTACAGTCGGCCTGCGGGGCCTCAGCTATGTAGAGGTAGAAGTGACCAGCGCCAACCGTGATTTACACAGCGGTGTGTATGGTGGTGCCGTGGCCAACCCCATCAATGTGCTGGCCCGTACGATTGCCTCGCTGCACGATGCCAACGGCCGCGTGACTATTCCAGGCTTCTACGATAAGGTGATGGAGCTCAGTGCGGCCGAGCGCGAAGCGTTGAATAAAGCTCCGTTCGACCTGACTGAATATAAAAACGAGTTGGGCATTGCAGACGTAACGGGCGAAAAAGGCTACACTACGCTGGAGCGCACCGGCATCCGGCCCACGTTGGATTGCAACGGCATCTGGGGCGGCTACACCGGTGAGGGGGCTAAAACCGTGCTGCCCTCAAAAGCTTCGGCCAAAATTTCCATGCGCCTGGTACCTAACCAAACTCCGGACGAAATCACCGAGATGTTCCGGAAACATTTTATTTCCATTGCGCCCAAAACGGTAACGGTAAAAGTGACGCCACATCATGGCGGGTTCCCAGCCGTGACGCCCACCACATCAAAAGCCTACAAGGCTGCCGAGAAGGCTTTTGAAGAAGTATGGGGCAAAACACCCATCCCTACGCGCGATGGCGGCAGCATCCCCATTGTTGCGCTCTTTAAAAATGAACTCGGATTGGACACCGTGCTGATGGGTTTCGGGCTGGACAGCGATGCGCTCCACTCCCCCAACGAAAGCTATGGGATCAAAAACTTCCTCATCGGAATCGAAACAATCGTTGCCTTCTACAAACATTTTGGCAAGTAGGCAAATCAATTGCTTGCTGCGGCAAGCAAAGTGCCCGTCTCCATCTTTGCCGTACAACCCATCGGCATAGGCGAAGCGCAGGAGGATTTGTTAACAATTTCCCAAACCCAGTTGGTCGCGGCAACGACTCACCAAATTTTCCTGTTTTGTAGCTGGTATCGTTACCTTTGCAGCGTATGATTCAACGCCTTTTTGTTTTCCTTCTTTTTGTTCTGGCAGCACCCGCGCACGGGCAAATTCTCACACCAACGAAATTCACTCAAACAGCACCGAAGCAAGTGGCGATCGGCCAGGAGATTGAGTTGGTGTTCAAGGCAAGAATTGAAAAAAAGTGGTACCTGTATTCCACGGAGTTCCCCTGCGAAGACGGACCGCTGAAAACGACTTTCACATTCGAACCCAATGACTCCTATCAGCTTGTGGGGGCGGTGGTACCGGTCAACCCGATTGACAAACATGACGACATTTTTGAATGTGATGTAAAGATATTTAAGAGCACGGGCGAGTTCCGGCAAAAAATAAAAGTACTCTCCGCCAATCTCAGGATTGCCGGCAACATCGAATTCCAGACTTGCACGGAAGTCAACGGCCAGTGCGTGCCGGGCGAGCATGATTTTGTTTTAGATGCGTTTACGGTGACGGGCCAGCCTCCTAAAGAGACACCGAAAGAACAAAAGCCGAAGGAAGAGCCTGCCGCTCCCGTAAAGCCGGACACCGCGGCAAGTCAAATGCCTCCGCCCTCGGCCGCTGCTGTCAGCGTGGAGGGTCCCCGACTGGATGCCGCCATTCTCGAAGGCCAGTCGGAAGTTGAAAAGGATTCATTCTGGGCTTATCTCGTTTTTGCATTTGTGCTCGGGCTTACCTCCTTGATCACCCCTTGTGTCTTCCCGATGATCCCCATGACGGTAACGTTCTTTCTGAGGGACGATCAAACGCGCGCGGCCGCCATTCGGAAGGCACTCGTATTTGGT
>JBKCJM010000098.1:0-49906 GCA_046301755.1 Cyclobacteriaceae bacterium | reverse complement strand
GCAGGGCATCGTCCCCTTACGGGAGACGATGCTTGGCAGTAACGATCCTTGACAGTATTGGGCGATTTTATACATCCAGTCCAGATCGTCTCCCGCGCGGGTGGGCTGTGCCGGGCAGGGGACGATCGGATTGTTTGTTCTGCTTTTTTGCAGGGCATCGTCCCCTTACGGAAGACGATGCTTGACAGCCTTGGTGTAGTTTATTCTGTGTCCAGATTGCCTCCCGCGCGGGTGAGGCTGTGCCGGGCAGGGGACGATCGGATTGTTTGTTCTGCTTTTTTGCAGGGCATCCTCCCCTTACGGGAGACAATGCCAGACGCACTCACCAGTCGAACGATTTTCTAATCAATCACCATTCTTTGCCAGCGTGGGCTGTATCAACTTCGCCACGAGGGCCGTCCAGCCGGTTTGGTGGTTGGCCCCCAGCCCGCGACCGGTGTCGCCATCAAAATATTCGTGGAAGAGCAGCAGATCGTCAAAGTGCTCATCTGATTGCAACAGCACATCGGTGCCATAGATCGGGCGCGTTCCGCTTTCATCTTTTTTGAAAACATTGATCAATCGCTTCGCCAGGTCATCGGCAATTTCTTGTAACGTTAGCTGCTTGCCCGAGCCCGTGGGATACTCGATGCGAAAATCTTCGCCATAATAATTATGAAACCGGTGCAGCGATTTGATGATCATGTAATTGACGGGGAACCACACCGGCCCGCGCCAGTTTGAGTTGCCGCCAAACATGTACGAGTCGCTTTCGCCCGGCTGGTAGCGCACCACAAACTCGCTGCCATTGGCCTGCAGGCGGTACGGCTCGTTCAGGTGCACGCGCGAGAGTGCGCGAATACCGAAGTCGGAGAGAAACTCATTCGTATCGAGCATGCGCTTAAGCAGGCTCTTCATCCGGTGGCCGCGCAGCAGCGAAAGCAGGTGCGTTTGATTTTTGCCGCGCTCGCCCCATCGCGAGATCAGACTGGCCAGGTCAGGGCGGTTTTGCAGGAACCAATCGAGCCGCTGCGTAAACTCCGGCATGGTTTGGAAAATTTCTTCGTCCAGCACTTCAACGGCAAAAAGCGGAATGAGCCCCACCATCGAACGCAACTTCATGATCACCTTGCCATTGTCGGGCAGGCTGAGCACATCGTAGAAAAATTCATCCTCACTGTCCCACAGGTCGATGCCTTCGTTATTTACGTTGTACATGGCGCCTGCGATGTAGAGAAAGTGCTCGAAGAATTTTGTGGCCAGGCTTTGGTACGTGGGATTTTTCTTGGCCAGCTCCAGCGATATGCGCATCATGTTGAGCGTGAACATGGCCATCCAGCTGGTGCCGTCCGATTGCTCGATCACCCAGCCGTTGGGCAGGTGTGCGCTGGTGCGGTCGAATACGCCAATATTGTCCATCCCCAGGACGCCGCCCTCGAACACGCTGTTGCCGTTCTCGTCTTTCTTGTTCACCCACCAGGTGAAGTTGAGCAGCAGCTTGTGAAACACTTCTTCCAGAAACTGACGGTCGCGCTCAGGGTCTTCCATGAACGTTTCCGTTTTGTACACGCGCCACGCGGCCCACGCGTGCACGGGCGGATTAACATCACCGAAGGCCCACTCGTAAGCCGGTATCTGCCCGTTGGGGTGCATGTACCATTCTTTGGTGAGCAGCAGCAACTGGTGTTTGGCAAACTCCGGATCGACCATCGCAAAGGGCACCGCATGGAAAGCGAGATCCCACGCGGCATACCACGGGTACTCCCACTTGTCCGGCATCGAAATGATGTCGGCATTGTTGAGGTGCTTCCAGTCTTTGTTGCGGCTATGCTTGCGCTCGGCCGGTGGAGGCGGCTGGTTGGGGTCACCATTTAGCCACACATCAATGTCGTAGTAATAAAATTGTTTGCTCCACAGCAGACCGGCCAGCGCCTGCCGGTGGATGAGGCGCTCATCAGCATCGGGCACCTGGCGCTGCAACGAACCGTAAAACGCATCAGCTTCGGACTGCCGTTGCGCCCAAGCGGTGGCGAAGTCGGCAAAAGGTTGTGTGTGGTAGTGTTTGCTCAGGCGCAGGCGCACCGTTTTGGTTTTGCCGGCCGGCACGCGCCAGTTCAGCGCAAAGCAGGCTTTGGTGCCACGGGGTATGTGGTTCAGGGCCGTGCGGTCGCCCTGCACGATGAAGTTGTTGATGCCGTCTTTGAACGTGCCCGTGCCCGGGTGGTTGTAGAGGCGGCCGGTGTTCGTTTCATTTTCGCAGAAGAGCGCCTCGCTTTTTTCTTCACACCACAGGTAGCAATCACCCAGCGTAGCGTGGTGTGCCTTCATGGTGTGCGGGTCGTCCAGGTAAATCTCGGGGCGGGCCGTGCCGCCCCAGGCCCAGGTGTTGCGAAACCACAGCGTGGGCATCAGCACCAGCGGGGCTTCTTCCATGCCGCGGTTGGTTACGCGCAGTTGAATCAGCACATCATCCGTGCCGGCTTTGGCGTACTCCACGTGCACATCGAAGTAGCGGTTGCCCTCAAAGATGCCCGTGTCGGTGAGCTCGTATTCGCGGTCGTGCTTGGTGCGCCTGCGGCTTTCGTTCACCAGCGCAGCGTACGGAAATTCGCCCTGCGGATATTTGTACAGCATGCGCATCCACGAGTGCGTAGGTGTGTTGTCCAGGTAGAAGTAAAGTTCTTTTACATCTTCGCCATGGTTGCCCTCGGGGTTGGTTACGCCAAAGTAGCGCTCTTTAATAATGGGGTCGTGGGTGTTCCACAGGGCCACGGCAAAGCAGAGGCGTTGCTGGTCATCGCTGATGCCGCCAATGCCCTCTTCGCCCCAGCGGTAGGCTTTGCTGCGGGCCATGTCGTGGCTGATGTAACCCCAGGCATCGCCATTGGCGCTGTAGTCTTCGCGCACGGTACCCCACTGGCGGTCGCTCAGGTAGGGGCCCCAGAGGCGCCAGTTTTCCGACCGGTCGCGGTCGTTCAGCAATCGTTGTTGTTCGGCCGTCATCGCAAGGTGAAAGAAAGGCAAAAATGCGGCTATATCCTACGTGTGTGTAGCGGGTTATTAATTGTGTTGATGTTTACTTTTTTGGCGGCCTGGCGCGAGGCGCGCCACCGGGCTTTTCGTTCCAAGTCCTCGCACCCCCGCACATCCCAACGCAGGCTGCGGGCTTTCCACTGCAATCCCTGGCCGACTTGCCAACCGAAGCCGACAGGCGAAGGTTGGTGTGTCTGTTCAGGCATTTGTTTTTTCCTTTAGCCCCGATCGTCTCCCGTGCGCGTTGGGTTGTGCCGGGCCGGGGACGATCGCGGTGTTTGTTTATACTTTTTTTGCGGGGCATCGTCCCCTTACGGGAGACGATGCGTGACAAGGCACGGCAAAAATGCGGCTATATCTTACGGTTGGCGGTACCCGTGTCCAGATCGTCTCCCGTGCGCGTTGGGTTGTGGCGGGCCGGGGACGATCGCGGTGTTTGTTTATACTTTTTTTGCGGGGCATCGTCCCCTTACGGGAGACGATGCTTGACGAGGCACGGCAGAAAATGCGGCTATATCCTACGGTGGCGGTACCCGTGTCCAGATCGTCTCCCGTGCGCGTTGGGCTGTGCAGCGCAGGGGACGATCGGATTGTTTGTATTTGCTTTTTTGCAGGGCATCGTCCCCTTACGGGAGACGATGCATGACAAGGCACGGTAAAAATGCGGGTATTCCTACGGTGGCGGTGCCCGTGTCCAGATCGTCTCCCGTGCGCGTTGGGTTGTGCCGGGCCGGGGACGATCGCGGTGTTTGTTTGTACTTTTTTGCAGGGCATCGTCCCCTTACGGGAGACGATGCATGACAGCAGCGGGCGCCTTCCAGCGAAATTCCGCCAATTTTGGATACACCGCCTTGGTGGCTTAGTGTCCGATAGCTATCGGACTTCGTGGCGTGTTTAATCACGCAAACAAAAAAATCCAGCCCTTTGTGTCGGGCGTATGAACAGGAGCAGTAAATTAGTTGTGCAAAGTCGGGATATGTGCAGTGCATATAGCCTGACGTTGTGCACCATCGCTGGACAATAAGACGTAATCATATTATATGTATAAGAGTTCAAATCTGACTTTTGTTTATAAATACCTCTTTACCCCAATATGGGGAGGAGTATTTCTTATTGGAATAATAACTACGTGGGACAAGGGGGACCAATTCTCACATGACTGGTCCAGAGGTGCAGCACTAATGGTTGGCTGGGGACTCATTTGGTTAATAATTCTAATGATACGACTTAGAAGTATCGAGGCAAATGAATCTCAAATCATTATTAATTCTTTGAATGGAAAAAAGGTGCTTGATTACCAAGACATAGAATATGTTTCACAGATAGCTATGGTACGACCAGACCTAATTTCTCTCAAATATCACGACCGCAGAACTGGAGAATCAAGGAAAATTTTAGTTATGCCAAGTACGACCTCTGAGATGTTCAAGTTCAAAATTCTAGAAGAACATGACATGACAAAATTTATCAGGACACAAATAGTTAAGCACAATGCTAATTACTCACCGGACCTTGAACCTTCAAAGTGGACAACCCTAGGACTAATTATCTTGACCGGCATTCCTATCATCATTTATGTGAATATAATGCTTATGAACACTGACAAGTATTAAGTTGCCACGGTGCACAACAATGTATTTGCGTCAAGCGGGGTTGACGCGTAATCCAACGTTTTCGTATCTTTAGTGTGTTCGCTGTCGGGGACAGCGCGTGGCTTCGGAAGCCCCGCTCGAACGCAAATACTCACGTTAGCCGCAAGCTTTTCCGCAAATTTGACGACAAAAAAATAAACAAATTAAAACCCGATTTCTCTCAATAGTAATCTATTTGATTGCCTTGTTTTCACCAATTTTCGTTGGATCTGACTACAACGGACTTTCCGGACTGATGTTAGGCTGGATGGGGTTGCTCCAGTTTGACCCTTATCAGGGACTACCCTGGATCGCCAACATCTTTTACTTTTTCAACTTGTTTGTTCCTAATGTTCGAAATAGGAACAAAATACTCATTTCACTGGCTACTATATCATTGGGGCTCTTCACTATTGGGATTACCGAGATTTTGATTGATGAAGGTGGACAAAAGGCATCTGTGACTGTTGGCGTGGGATTTTATCTTTGGATCATGAGTTTCATGGTGCTACTTGTTGGACAAATGATCGAGGGGCGTGGAAAAGCCAGTTCCCAAAAGCGGGATTGATGCCATCGCGGATTGGAGTGTAGCGTGCCAAACTTTTTTTGGCGAGGCATCGTCCCCTGGCGGGAGACGATGCGTGACAAGGCACGGCAAAAATGCGGCTATATCTTACGGTGGCGGTAACCGTGTTCAGATCGTCTCCCGTGCGCGTGGGGTTGTGCCGGGCCGGGGACCATCGCGGTGTTTGTTTGTACTTTTTTGCAGGGCATCGTCCCCTGGCGGGAGACGATGCATGACAGCAGCGGGCGCCCTCCAGCGAAATTCCGCCAATTTTGAATACACCGCCTTGGTGGCTTAGTGTCCTGGTGGCGTGTTTAATCACGCAAATAAAAAAATCCCGCGCCCCGTGTCAGGCGTATTCAATGATGCGCTAAATTGTGGATTGGAAGGTTGGGTACCGGCAGTTTTCGATAGCAGATTCCAAAAAATATCCTAAACAACCGAAAAACATCCTAAAGCGAGAATCAATATCCTGTAATTTCGCAGTCATTGAAAAAAAATGAAAACTGATAGGTCATACTTAGTTGATATCTTAAAGGAACGGTATGATTACGAACAGTTTCGAAGAAACAACTATGACAATCTCATAAATCTGCCCATTACAATTCTTGCGCTGTTAGTTGGAGGCCTTGCTGCTATTGCAACACAGGGGGAGACGCTTAGTGATGTTATCAAGTACAGTGTCCTAGCTTCAATGGTTCCAATATCAGTCTCTATTTACTACCTAGTGCGTGTATTTTATGGGGCTAGTCGAAACTACGATGTGCTGCCTCAGGCTCATGATATTAATGAGCATTATGAGAGATTAATTCAGTACCATACTGAATTAAATCAACCCTCGGAACAGGTGCATCTTTCGTTTCAGGACGATTTGATAAAGTGGTATAGCGACTGCAGTAAAGTAAATTGTGAAGTTAATGACAAGCGAATGAGCTATTTTCAAAAGTCAAAATTATGGCTGATTATCAGTATTGTTGTCATCTTTGTTCTATTAGTAAGTAAGGTACACTTTCAAATGTAGCAAAATGAGCGACAGTAAACCGAAACCAGCAAGGCCAACACCGCCACCACCACGAGAGGAAAAGGGATCGCCAGTCATCACGCCTCCTGTACGACCGCAAAGTCCCAAGAAATAGAGATTGATTTGCGGAGTAGCTCAATGGTTTTATTGATCTGACATTTGTGATAGCTCCTCATTACTAATGTAAGTGTGGGTTGCTCGACCAACCGCCAAAAGTGAGGGCCGTTGATTGGGCACTGAGGCACTAGCGTGTTAGCGGTTGAAATTTACATAGATATGACGGAAAACGAAGAAAGTGTATTCGCTCCATCGGATGATGAGATATTCACTACGATTTGGATTTCCCCCCGAAAGATTTTCAAATATATACACGAGAGCCACCACGACAAGTACGTGGTAACTCTATTACTGCTCTCCGGAATTTCTAGGGCATTTGATCGAGCGGCATTGAACGACATGGGAGATAGCAATTCACTCACGGCAATAATTGTACTATGCATCATTGCAGGCGGACTTTTTGGTTGGATGACGTACTACATATATGCTGCCATGCTGAGCTGGACAGGAAGTTGGTTAGGGGGTAAAGGAAACACAAAGTCGATCTTGAGAATTTTGGCGTATGGCATGCTCCCCTCTGTGGTCGCCTTAATTTTTCTAATTCCCCAACTGGTTATCTATGGCGATGAGGTTTTTAAGTCAGAGGGAGACATCACGAGCGGTGGACTACTTGCAAATGTGATTGTTTATGGTTCTATGGCAATAGAATTCGTCTTGGGAATTTGGACAATGGTCCTTTGTGTGGTCGGAATTTCGGAAGTACAAAAACTAAACGTTGGAAAATCGATACTGAACTTGTTGTTGCCCGCCATAGTTATCATAGTGCCAATTTTTATTATCATTTTGATTTCCCGATAACCAAATACACAATTTTTGCTCAGAGTCATGAAATTGTCGGTTTTGCTGCTATTGTTAGTTTCGTTTAACATATCGTCTGCGCAGGACTACCAGATAATCCGGGATGCGTATACGTTTCAGGCAATGGAGAGCGGGTCGCAGGGAAAAATATACGTGCGGTTTGTAATCTCCGGAACCGGGCAAATTTTGGACGACTCCGTGAAAGCGCTTAATGTGATGGACGGGCTTGAGCTTGTTGCTGAAAAAGTTGTTCGCAACGCACCCGATTGGAAAGCGCCAAAAAAACCAGGCAGGCCGGACGGTACAACTGTATTCGTGCTGCCCATCAACTTCCGGCTCGATGCGCTGACAGACGAGGATTGGAGCCAGTTCCACAAGATAAAAGGAATGAAGCTTATGGACAGCCGACCGGAGGATGCGATTGCTAGTTTGCAGCAGAGCATTGAGCTTGATAAGAAAAATGGCGAGTCGTACTACCTGTTGGGACAGCTATTTGCGCGGCAGAGTAACACCGAAGATGCCGAGAAGTGTTTCGAGTTAGCCCGAAGGTATGGCTATTCGAAGCAGTAGGTCTAAACCTCATATCAACGATCGTTTTTGCTTTGGTCGCCCGACCAACATTTATTACCTTGATGGCAGGGCAACAAAAACAAGGCATAATGAAGCGAATAGCGCTACTGTGTATTTTGGCAGTATCCGATAGCTTCGGTCAATCAGCTGTTGAGTCAGTCTATGATTGGGATTTTGTCATGAGTCGGGTTAGGAAGAATGCCATGAATGCCTCAGCCGCCACAAATCAAATTATTAATGAAATAGCCGCATCTTATGGCGCCCGGGACGAGCAGAAGGAGTTAATCAAGTTCTATCGGGGTGCTTATGACTTTAAGATTGTTGACAAAGCGATATTGAAATCGTTGATAGACTCCCTGAGCCAGCACGGAGTGAACGAGGAAATTAAAGCGAATGCCCTGGAGGCACGGCAAGCAGTGGAGTACCGCCTGCTGAACAAAAAAATCCGTGATTTAAATTTTGCTGATAAGACCGGAAAGTATGTGAGCCTTGCATCGCTGAGCGATAAGATTGTAGTTATTGAATTGTGGGCAACCTGGTGTGCGCCTTGTGTTAAGGAAATGGTGAAGATACCGGTGTTGCGAGAAGCAAATCCAAACGTTGAGTTCTACTCTATTTCACTGGATAAGTCTTCGGAGACTATGAAACGGTTTGTGGATAAAAAGAAGTTCGACTGGCCTATTGTCTTTGGTGGTGATGAGAAACTGAACAAGGAGTTGTGGGAGTACTTCAACATTGTAGCCATACCGAAGTATTACACGGTGAATCGAGACGGAATAGTGATACATGTTGCCGATACATTGGATGAGACCTTTATCAAAAGTCTGAAATGAGCCGGATCGCAAAGTGGGCGGTATTTCTTCTAGCAGTTGTCCTGCCTCAACCGTCATTTGCGCAGGACTACCAGATAATCCGGGATGCGTACGTTTCAGGCAATGGAGAATGGGTCGCAGGGAAAAATATATGTGCGGTTTGTGATCTCCAGAACCGGGCAAATTTTTGATACACCGCCTTGGTGGCTTCGTGTCCGATAGCTATCGGACTTGGTGGCGTGTTTAATCACGCAAACAAAAGAATCCTCCCCTCCGTGTCGGGCGTAAGAACAGGCGCAGTAAATTAGGGTGTGTGAAGTTGGGATATGAGCAGTGCATGTAGCCTGACGTTGTGGGCAATTGGGGTGGCTCCGTGGACAGAGAATCCAATAGTAAATAATTTGAGAATAAAATTTGACGACTGACAAATGTATCAACCACCGAGGCAAGTAAAATTCAAGACAAAATTTGAATTATTAAAACACAGACCCTTCCAATCTCTCATCGGTATTTACTTAATTGTATTCACACTATTATTTATTACCGTTTCATTCATTCTGACCAATTCGTTAAAGGATAAAACAGTTCCAGATGTTGACTACGATGAAGTAAACAAGGAAGGAAAGCCAACCTCAGGAATAATAACAAATATTGACGTTAAGGAAAATATTACCGACAATGGAGAACATCCAGCTATAATTACTTATAAGTATAATGCAGACGGACAAGAAATTGAATCTAGATATCAGATTCTCGCACCCGACAAAGTGACTCAAATGGAAATCGGAGAAGAGATTGAAATCAAGTATCTTGGAGAGCAATCAATTTTAGCAGAATTTGAACCCTACTCGTTTCCTGCCGAACTATTTGCACTTTTCCCTCTTCCATTTCTTTTTATTGGCCTCGTGTTATTGATTCCAAGTTTCACAAAATTCAAAAAGGACCTAAAGCTATATCAATTCGGAGACGTCTATGACGCAGAACTAGTTTTAATGACGCCAAAGTCGGGGTTCCTTCCTTGGAACTTTGCGCAGAGAATTTTGGTCAACTACAGATATCGTACATCCACGGGACAAAGTATTCTTGATGAATCCCTAACGACAGACTTCTCAATAATTAATGAAAAGAAACAAGGTGACACAATAAAGGTATTTGTATCCAGGCAAGATGAATCCAAATCGACATTGGCACCGAAAATTGAGTCAATACGAAATGATTGGAAAATTGAGGGACTTGATAAATGATTGGCGAGAAACCCCAACTCCCCACAACAAAATGTTTGCGCAATGGTGGCGTGACGTGTAAGCTATAAGCGTTATCTTCGTTCAACGTTTGCCCACGCGGACAGTGGCGGCTTCGCAAAGGCACCACTGCAGAAACACAAACGTTGGCAGTGATGGCTACTATAAAATTAAGGACCATTTAATGCAGACAGTAAAGTCAATATTCACAATCTCACTGTTGACAAAGGACACTATCGACAAAGAAAAAATATTCAAGCAAATTGACAGCTTCATACCACGCGATACCTCTTCGACTTGGGACAATGGGACAAAACTCCAAACCTGGAGACGAGGCGACAATTGCGAAGTATTTATAAATACGAGCGGAGTAGAAGTAACTGAGATAATGTTCCGTTTCGACTTGGCGGACATAGACGAAAAATTTCGAGTCGACTTAATTGAGTTCGCTCTATCAAACAAATTTGAATTAGAAATTAAGCAGCACTTACTGTTCGACCCTAGAAAACTGACAAGGGAACTAATAGAACAAAACAAAGGCCTTTTTATAGAGTTGGACGACCCGTTGACATTCTTAAAGAAACAGAGAGTGTGACGCCACGAACCGCCAACAAAATGTTTCCCCAATGGCGGGGTGAAGTAAGCTATAGGTGTTATCTTCATTCAACGTTTGGTGTCGGTTATATTACGCGGCTTTAACCCGTTACTGCGCAAAAAACGAACGTTCGCGCACAATTTGCTTGCAAAAGTAACGTTGGTATGTAATTACAAAGAAATTATGAAAGCACTTGTGGTTTTGTCAATGGTGATCGCCTCGTCCTTGCTATCAGGATGCCAACCGGATAACGTAACAGTTGTGGATGGCACCTATACGGGCAAGTTTACCGTCAGCAATGCTACGGGCATTCAAACGGGCAGTGTAACACTCGTGTTAAAAGACGGCAACTATACCAGCACGGGCAGTGCAAACCGGATACCGGCCGGTGGTTCAGGCACGTTTTCAATTGATAAAGGCAATCTGACGTTTAACGACCGCAATTTCTGGACCGCTGACTTTGACTGGAATCTGATCTTGAGCGGGCAATACAGCTACACGTTTGACGGAGCCCGGCTGGTTATTTTTTCACGAAAGAACGGGGTGGGGCAATACAAGTACATTCTGGAAAGGAATTGATGACTTGGCCCAACGCCCAGCCTTAGCCTTTATGCAGCGCTATTACCTGATCGAAGCTTTGTTCGTTTTGCTTGGGGTGATTTTGGTGGTAACCGCCATCCGATACCCGAAACAGATTTTTGTTACGCTGCCGTTGGAGATCATCAAATTTCCTTTTCGTTATGTGGCTGGTTTCCTACAACTTCTGTTGATACCGGTGGAACTTCTTGTAACCTGGTTCGCCAATAGCATGGGGTGGAACGTTAAGTGGCCCCGCCTGCGCTGGCTGGAGGTTTCGGGCGATGCGGATGATCGGCCGTATCCCGCCACCAGCAAATTGAAAGTTGATTTTGCTACTGGCGACAAGTTTGTTTATGTGCTGGGATCAGGGAAGGACCTGCGTGGGGCAGTCGGAGATTCCCTGGAGGTGCTGGAAGCGCGCTACGCGCTTACTCAGTTTGAATTCGCTCTCAACAACCAGCGGCAGATTGCCCGGTTTCCTGCGGGTATCACGTTTTACGATTACCACCTATTTGTACAGCATTTGTGCGGGGAGTTTGGTTTCAAAAATTGCGTTGGTGTTTTTCGCTCCGATGCGATTCAGTACAGTGTATTTCAGGACCCTGCCACGGTGAACAACCTGGTCGGTTTCACGGCTGACGGCAAACGATTTTCCATCCACATGCTGAGCGATCTCGACAAGGCGCAGGAACTCCGATTGAATCAGAAGTTGAATGTTGATGCGGAGTGGCTCAAAGGTATAGTTACCCCCGAAGTGTCGTGATGGAAGTGGTGCCATCTGCGCAATCTTAACTTCCCCTTAACATCTTTTACCAACTGCTTAACAAGCTGCAGGGCAGGGCGCGCGCACATTTGTGCAAAACCCAATACCCATGAGTCGTTTTGCTTTGCTTTTGCTGCTGCCACTGTGCAGCCTGGCCCAACCGCGGTTTTCCTTTCAACGCACTTCGCTCTCGCCCGAGATTTCGTTCGTGCAACTGGATTCCGCCAAAGGGGTCCGCTCCACCGTGGTGGAGTATCCAAAGTTTCTGGTCGTGATTGAACTACCCATGATTGATGCCGGTGCCAACCGGGCCGATAATCTCACGGAGGACATCCCCAAAGCGCAGGAGTACTTGCGCTTCCTCCAGGCCGAATACAAAAAGCCGGTGAAGTATGTGCTGAGCACCCACTGGCATCTTCACAGTCTATCGGGCATCACGCCTTTTTTCGAACAGGGAGCGCAATTGGTGGTGGCGCAGTCGAATTGGGAATACAGCCTGCAACACGGGTTGCTCAGTCCGGAGCAAGCCGCGAAATACCGCGCGCAGGTAATTCCCGTCACCCGCGATACGCTGTTGCTGGCTCGCTCGGCCAACCCCGTTCAGGTGTGGTGGCTGAATGAACAGTATACGTTCAAGCCTACGAAAGACTACCTGTTCTTCTACTTCCCGAAAAGCAAATCGTTACACGCTTCGTGCATGTGCGCAATGAGTCACATTGATTTTGCCCAGCGGCCCCAGTTTGTCTACAACGACCGCGTAAGCGATCTCGACCGCGCCATCCGGGTGCGGCAGGTGCCGGTGGATAACTTCATTAAACTCACGGCTGAATTTAATGCGGACAGCCGCACATATCGTGAGCCGGTTTTGTCTCGTGCCTATTTTTCTGAGTTTATTAAACGAGGCATGCCCATGCACGTGGCGGTGAAAAAGTATACCGAGGTGCCGCTCACCAAACTCATCCTGCACCGCGATAGTGTATTGAACGAGTTGCTGAGGCAACAGGTGTCACCGGCATTGATCAACGCAGCGGTGTACGAGTGCCTGAAGGCCGAGCAATGGGAGCAAGCCGTGGCGTGGGCCGAGGTGCTTGCGTTGTATCAGCCGGGCGAGCCTAATTACATTGATACGCTTGGCGAAGCACACTTTCAGGCGGGCCATGCGGCTTTGGCCGAGCACTACAGCAAGTTGCTGCAGCGACTGGATCCGGAAAATTTCCCCGATGCGATTAAAGCCTGGGCGCGGAATAAAGCAGGCCTGTAGTACTTCGGGCGTTCCGTTTTCTGGGGCGTTGAAAAAACAATTAGTGCTGGATTTGTTTTTCTTGGAATGTGTCCAATAACTTTGGTATTCAAAAGGATCGATATGGTAATTGATATCAATCTCGCTGCCCAACAAAGTGGGCTAAGCCGAAAGTGGATGCTGGTATCGGGCATTGCGGGCGCGTTTGTGGTTCTTTTCTACATTTGGATGCTGACAAATAGTGATAGCCTTTCCCGTTCTCTGGGCCCTTTGTTAGTTCTGGCGTGGATGGCCCCAATAACCCTTGACCAGATTTTGCACGGGCTTGGGAAGCCCCCATTAATTGCCCGGTTAAAAGGCCGGAGAGCACCTTATCTAAAAATCAATGAACATCGGCTGGAACAAAGCAGGGGCGGCTGGTTTTCCAAACCAGAGAGCATCAATTGGGACGATGTGAAGAAGATCGACCTAAAACTGTTTGAAATCCACCTCACTAAATCCAACAGTGAAACCGTGATTATTGATCTCAATGCTCTGACAGATGATAATCTGAAGCTGGTGAAGGACTTTGTCGCCCAGATCAAGAGCAGCCGGTCGCTGTAACGGTTCTTTCTTCTGAATGCGCTGATTGGGTGAAAACGCCTATTTTGTGTAGGCGCTTTCTAATCGTTACCCCCATGTTCATGACCCCGTTTAGGCTGTTGGATGATAGCGTTACCATTATCAGTTCCCTTGTGGTGGCGAGTACTTCACAATATCAATACCGATTCCATTTGGATCTTCAATGGCGAAGTGCCGATCGCCCCACGGCTCATTTCGGATTTCAACTTTTATCGTTACTCCTTTCTTGATAAGATCATTGTAGATTTTATCCACATCATCTACTTCGATCGTCAAATACATGCCTTGCCCCTGAAAGGGTTTGTGGAAAAATGGCTGCTGGCTCGGATGATGGGGCAGTAAGAAACTTATTTCTGCCTCGTGGTTAGGTGTGTGCATCAAGAGGTAAAATTCGTTTTCAAATGTTACCCCAAATCCCAGATTGTTGGTATAGAAAGCCTTGCTTTCCGCCAACTTGGTTGTGAGTACTCCTGCGTTTAGTTTCATTTTGTTTTGATTTGTTGTTGAATTTGTTTGCGAATAGGTAGTTGCAGTCAGGCAAACCAATGCCAGAACGATCACGAGTCGTTTTATATCGTTTTTAATTATTTGATGCGACAAAGTTGGCGCCATTCGCGCCACGCACATTGTAAAAAACGGACAATCTTATCGGCCAAACGCCCGGCTGGGCGTGACTCCATAGAAGTTCTTGAATTCTCTAATGAAATGAGCCTGATCGTAGTAGCCCGAATCAAAAAATAGCTTGTTATGCCGCAAACTCTGAGAGGATGGTTTGGAACGTAGAATGTTTTGAAACCGGACGACCTTGGCAAAGGTCTTTGGCGTATCACCAATGTAATATTCGAAAAGCCTGCGCAGTTGCCGCGGACTGATGCCCGTGTCCAAATCCCGCTCCACATCCACCATCCCAAATTGCTTCAGAATAATCTCGATAGCGTGGTACAATCTACCATCGTCATAAAATTTTATTTCTGAAAGAAGCGTGAGAAAGTAATTGTCGAAGATGGTTCGGATTTCATCGATACCTCTTTGCCGTTTAAAACTATCTTTTATAAAGTCGGAAACCGATGGTGCAACTCGTTGAAGTTCCTCAAAGCGATCACTTAGCTCGGACGCATTAATCCGAAAGAGTTGTGGAAACATGGTTGGAAAAAAGCGAACCCCGACATAGTGAAAAGAATTACCGAGCGGAAACTCGGTAAACTTTTTACAGAAACCCATTACAAAATTTTGCTCAGGGTTACTGAGTTCGAAAAACAGATCAATACAGCCATCCGCAACCACGCGGTATAGAAATGGTTGAGTCAGGCTGTTGCTGGTCTTAAGTTCCCAATAAAAGTAAATCAGGTTTTGAAGCCTTACATCGGGGAGAAATTCCTCATACGAGACACTTTTACCCGATTGCTTTACAGTTGGTTGAATGGGTCTGTAATGTTGCCGAAGAATGGATGGGAGCTTCACAGTTGGAGTGCGTCAACGATCCTGTTTTTTAGTGTACAAATTTATACAGCCAAATGAACCAATGAAGGTACTTCCGGTTGCAGGAGTTCTGAATATCTTTTTTCACTCTTTAGCCAGATCACGCGCCCTGATTACCACGGAATTTCTCTCCGGTCGCGGAAAAATTTGCCGGTGGGGGCAAGATCGACCGTGGCCAACCACACAGCTGTGTCAGCACCCTGCTCAACAGAGCGGGGCGCGGATTTTCCACCCATGTCGGTGCGCACCCAACCGGGGCAATAAGCGTTGACCGAAATGTTCCGAGAAGACAATTCGTAGGCGAGATGGCGGGTAGCTGCATTCAATGATGACTTGCTGACGCAGTACACGGGCGACCAACCGCCCACGGGGTCGGTCATGCTGCCACCGCCACTGCTGGTCATGATGATGCGCGCACCGGCAGACATCAGGGGCAGCAGCGCGCGCGTTACGGCCACAGGGCCAAAGACATTCGTACGCATCGTTTTGTGGAATACGTCAGCCGCTCCGCTGGCCAGCGATTGATCTTCCTTGAGCAGCACAGCCGCGTTGTTGATCAGCACATCGAGCCGGCCCCACTCGGCCTTTACGTAACCAGCGGCCTGCTCAATGCTGATGGGATCGGCAACATCCAGCACCAGCGAGGTTACCGTTATTTTTTCTTCCCGGAGTCGTGCGGCTGCTTCAGAACCCCTCGTGGCATCGCGGGCGGCTAACAATACATGGTGACCAGCCTGTGCCAATTGCCGCACCACTTCAAATCCAATTCCCTTGTTCGAGCCGGTAACCAGGATTTTTTTCATCGCTTTCAGATTTCTGACATTTAACTTACGGCTTTAAAGTCGAATGCGCCATTTTGAATGTGCGGGTTGGTTAAAAAATACAAAAGCGGACCGGTAGGGCCCGCTTTCATTTCTGCAGGGGTGAAGTTCTTACTTTTTCGCGAACGCGTTCAAGGGTACACCCACTGAAAAATGAATGACGCGGTTTTTTGAGTTTTCGTTCTCGACCAAGTTGGAGAAGCCCAGGTTGTAACGTGCTTCCAGCACAATCTTCTTGGCAATTAGTACACCAAGCCCGCCCTGTAGCCCGAAATCGATGCGGTTGTCAAAGTAGATTTCAGTGTCTTCCAGCGGATTGTAGGAGGCAGGCGGGTCGCCAAATTTTACATCGCCTGAGACCGTAACATTAAAAGACTGACCCAGCGCACTGGTTGAAATAGAGGCTTTGTTTTTTCCGCCCAAACCAAAGGCCAAAGAGGGTCCACCCAGCAGGTAAACTGATTTTGTCTCGGGATTGGGGTAAAACTTAACCAGAACAGGAAGCTCCAAATAATTGATGTGGGTTTGGTTATCAACTGAAAGTGTAAAGGGAAGGTCGGGGTCGGGGATTGCCTGGCCAAACTCAAGTCCGAAACCTTTCTGAACATAGCTCAGTTCAGGCTGAATGGACACCATGGGGTGCACATTGAATTCAAGGCCAACGCCAAGTGAAAAACCCACGGTCATTTTTTTGTTAAGGCCGGCTTCTTCTTCGGCACTGGTGTTCGAAAGCGTGAGGCCGAGACGGGGTATCAGGGTTGGCTGGGCAAAGCCTACACAGGCGATACCCATCAGCATGAGAAGGAGAGTAGTTTTTTTCATGACAGAATTTTGTCAAGTATACTCAAAAACGGCTTTCGGGTTGCACGAAAGCGCATATAAATTCGTTTGAACCACCAGCAGCCGCGCCACGGATGGTGTTCATGTGCAGGTCAGGCCAACGGTTTCAGATCACAGATCTGGCGAATGGAAGCAAATTCCTGAGCATGTCAATTTTAAGATCAATACGCTTTCCGTTTCTGACATGTTTCCTGAAGTCGACCATGATTTACCGTTCGCTCACCTTCACACCGAGTTCCTTCATTAAATCGGCTCCGTATTTCCGGATGGTTTCGATTACCGGAATCGATTTAAGCCCGCGCCTGGTAATGGTGTATTCCACTTTTGGAGGCACTACTGCATAGACTTTCCGAGTGATGAATCCCTCTTTTTCCAATTCGCGCAACACACTCGAGAGCATCTTGTGCGTGATGTGGGGCAGATCTTTTTTCAGATCGGAGTAGCGAAGCGTTTTCTCGCGCAGCCGCCACAAAATCGGCATCTTCCAGGTACCCCCGATCCGGTCCATGGCAAATTCAACCGGGTTGTAGTACACTTTCTTGTCGTAGATGAAGTCAGGCATGGCGGTTGGTTTTTCAAATGTTGTCCAATATTAAACGGTTTTATCCATACTTTCTAAAAAGTGAGTAACCTACTTCATAGCGTATATATTGAGTTGGGGCACATACCGGTCGCATCTTTGGTTCAAGATGCAAAACCAAAAAACATGAATATGAAGAAGCTCATACTACTTATGATGGCGATAACATCCGGGTTTGTCGCCCTGGCTCAGCATAATGCGGGCCACAATGGAAAAATACTGTTGATTGCCTCTAACCCATCAGTAAGCAAGCAAACCGGATGGCCTATTGGCGTGTGGTTTGCCGAAGTGGCACACCCGTATTGGGAGTTTGCGGAAGCCGGGTATACCGTGGACATCGCCAGCCCGGAGGGTGGTGAAATCAAGTTCGATGCATTCAGCGACCCCGAAGACCCGAGCCGCTATGCGGCCTTTGATTATGTATCGCTCGGATTTAAAAAGGACCCCGCCCGAATGGAGCAGGTAAAAAATACGCTGAAGCTTTCGACCGTGAATCCGGCCGATTATAAAGCCATTTTTGTTTGTGGTGGGCAGGGCCCGATGTACACGTTTATCGACAACACTGAACTGCATAGGTTCTTTGTCGACTTCTACCTGACCGGCAAGCCGACTGCGGCTATTTGTCATGGTACCAGCATTTTGCTAAAGACGAAATTGCCCAATGGCAAATTTTTGGTAGACGGAAAGAAGTGGACAGGCTTCGCTTCCGCTGAGGAGCAATATGCCGACAATTACGTGGGCATGCAGATTCAACCCTTCCGAATCGAAGATGAAGCGCGCAAAATGCCCAACAGCAAATTTTTGGTGGGTGCGCCCTTTGCGCCTTTTGCGGTTCAAGATGGCAATCTCATCACCGGGCAACAGCAGAACTCCGGTGCTGCGGCCGCTGCATTGGTGATTGCCGAGTTGGAGAGGCAGCGAAAAAACTATCCCACGTACGTACTCGTGCATGGGGCCTGGGCCGATGAGAGTGCGTGGGGTTTTGTGCGCAGCGCGTTGGCGGTGCGGACAAATGTCGAAGTCGTGAATTTGCCCGCTCACGGCATTGATCTGGCGGCTGCAAATGCCGTATCCATGAACGACTACGTTAACGCGGTCGTTACGGTCATCAGCAAGCAGCCTGGTAAAGTGGTGCTGGTGGGTCATAGCATGGCCGGCATGGTTATTTCCCAAGTGGCAGAAAAGGTGCCAACCAGGATTGACCGGTTGATTTATGTGGCCGCCTATCTGCCGCGGAACGGAGAAGATTTACTCTCGCTTTCGAAACAGGATGCGGAAAGCAAAGTAGGAGCAGCCTTGGAGTTTAATGTAGATTTTTCAGCGGCCACCATCAAAAAGGATATGATCGCTCCTGCGGTGTGTGCGGATTGCCCCGACTATATGAAGGAAGCACTGGAGAAGTATCATCGGGCCGAACCGGCAAAACCGCTCAGTGAGAAAGTTGTGCTGACAAATCCGAAATTCGGCAGCGTACCCAAGTATTACATCTACACCAGTCGCGATCTGGCCGTGGGGTATGCCCTGCAACAGCAGATGGTGAAAGCCAATGGTGCCGTGAAGAAAACAGCCGTAATGGAAACCTCGCACTTGCCTTTTGTGGTGCAGCCCCAGCGGTTCATTGAAATTCTGACTTCGCTGAAATAGTGCCGCGTTTCACCTTACTCGGATTGTTACTCCTCGCCCTGGGCAAGGTTGCTCTTGCCCAGGTGCCGGTGGAGGTGTTTGGCGGACATGAGCGAACTACCCTGGATGTGCTGTTCTTTAAATACGTCAAGAATCAGGCGAAGGAGAATTCCCGTTTCTTGTTTTTTAACCGCAACCGCGCCAGTGTGGATTATCGGCAAACCAGCACAACCTACCTGCCGACTTTCGGATTCACGGAGGCGATTTCGTACAATCACCCTACGCTGAAAGGGCTGGCACCTGTGGTAACGGTTCAAGTTTTCAATACCGGAGTTTTCCCAAAAGCCGGCCTTCAGTATTTTCATCGGTCCGAGCACGTGACTCTGTTTACGTGGACCGTGGTTGAACTTGCCAGTGACCCGCTGGTCGATTGGTTTGTATTGGCGCGCTGGGAGCCCCCGCTGAGCGAAAAGCTGAAATTGTTTTCGCAACTCGAACTGGTCAACGCGTTCCCAACGGCTGGGGGAGATAACTACAGCTTCATTCAGCGGGCGCGCGTAGGCGTCAGGCGAAACGCGGTGCAAGTAGGTTTGGGATGCGACTGGGTATCGACCGGCCGCAGCCAGTATTCGACCACCACCAATGCCGGGGTTTTTCTCCGTTATGAATTCTTGTAAATCATTAATTTCCGAAAATTTGCTGCTATGAATATTGCTATAATCGGTTCCGGAAATGTGGGTTCAGCCCTGGCATCAGGCCTTCACAAGGCAGGGCATACCGTTAGCTTTGGCGTGCGCAATCCGGCTTCGGCCAAGTCGGAGAAAGCAGCCACGCTTGTCACAGGTGTTGCTTTTTCAACGGTCCGCGAAGCCTGCGCGGGTGCTGATGTCATCATCCTCACCACTCCGCCCGAAGCCGTGTTGGCATTAGCCCCTGAGCTGGGTGATGTGAGGAAGAAAGTCTTGATTGATGCGACCAATTCAATTCGAACCCGACCCGAGCCGCATGCTACGGCTTTTCATGCGCTGAAGGCCGTCACACACTCTGAAAAAGTAGTGAAGTGTTTCAACAGCACGGGCTTTGAGAACATGGCCAACCCGGTCTATCCGGGCTTTGGCGGCATTGATATGTTTTGTGCCGGAAATGATGCTGAATCCAAGAAAGTGGCACAGCAACTTGCGGCCGATATCGGGTTTGGCGCCTGCTGGGATTTTGGTGGCGATGACAAAGTCGAACTGCTGGAAAAATTTGCCTTGAGTTGGATCAACCTGGCCATCCTGCAGGGCCACGGCCGCAATCTCGCGTTCAAAGTGATTAAACGTTAGGTTTTCGCAGGTACTCATTGATTTCCGTATTTTGTACGGAGATGAAGGAAGGCAGAAAATTGAAGCGCCTGGCCGATTTGCGCAATGCGCGGGGACCAGCGCTTTGGATCAACCTGATTACGCTTTATCGCACGGTGGCCTTTCCCGTGTTGATGCTGATGATCTTTACGAACCAGTTGAATTGGTTCAAATGGTTATTGGCTGTTAGTTTTTTCACAGACTCGATCGATGGGTTTTTATCCCGAAAGTTCAAGGTCACCAGTGTTTTGGGTTCGCGCCTCGATTCCATCGGGGATGACCTCACCGTACTGGCTGCCTTGGTGGCCCTGGCCTTGACGCGTTGGGAGTTTATCCAGGCTGAATGGATCGCCTTTTCGATTCCGCTGTCGCTCTTTTTTATCCAAACCGCCTGTGCCTTTTGGCGCTATGGCCGAATCACCAGCTTTCACACCTTTTTGGCGAAAGCGGCAGCAGTCTTGCAGGCCGTGTTTCTCTGCAGTGCTTTCTTTTTCGAGACACCGTGGTATCCTTTGTTTTATGCGACTGCGGGGCTTACCTCATTGGAATTAATAGAGGAAATCATACTCGTCTACCTGTTACCTGATTGGAGAACGAACGTCCGGGGCGTGTATTGGGTAGTGAAGGAGCACTCAGCTGATAAAGCCGGGTAACTCCGCGAGATATTCTTCCCATCACGCCAAAAACCGTTCAATACCCCAACGGCAATTCGAAGAGTCAAGATACCGATGCCGTCAGCAAACGGAGGTCGTGACGACAGTACTGTTTTTGAGATGGCTCCTAGGGTGTGTGCACCCAGGTCATGAAGTCGAGCTTCATCTCTTCCGGCAGAATCGCAATCACATCATGAAGTTCACCAGCTGAGACATAGTCAGCCAACGTGCGCATCACCGCCTGACTGGCGAGTTGCGCTTCGGCTATGCTGGCGAAATCGCGCCAGGCTGAGCGCCCGTCTTCCTGCATTACCGCCAGGCTGAATTCTTCCGTGGTGCGCACCTTGTCGCGGGGGCGCAATGTCCAGCTATCGACATACACGGCTTTAATGGCCATGGGCAATTGGGCCATCAGCTGAAGCGATTCCTCTACCGTGAGGCGATCGCGCAAAGCGTGCAGAACACAACGTAGCACGCGAGCGGCCCGGTCGCGGTTTTCGCGGTCGCCCAGGTGTTCGGCCAGCCGGTTCACGAACTCGTTTCCCTTGGCGGCCATTTTTTCAAAATTCAGTGCCATACGTTCAGGGGTTAATCTTGGCATAAGGTGAAACCTGTGCAGAAGAATTCCTATGACGTACGTCAGGTATCAAAAAATTGGGGGTTGTTTGGCGGAGCCACACTTTTTGGGTTGGTTCATTTGTCGTTTTTTAACTTGATTTCTCACCAAGCGATTTTTGATCGGTGCCACCAGGTAGTTGCGATACTGCAAAAAAATAGATCCGGTGAAAGCCGGATCTACTTTGCTTAACTACTTCTGCCCGAATTCTTACTCCGGCTTCACGCCCTTGAGTGAACTGTGATAGCGGGCTTCTTTCCACCCATCAGTAGTTTTTTTCCAGATGATGGTTGCCAAGACGCCAAACCGAAGTCGCTGTTCGGGTGTAACGAATACTTGATCGAAGTCAACCACGCTGTAGGCCATTTCTTCACCGGTTACTACTTCGTAATGGGTTATTTCCGACCAGGTCCGGGCATTCATTTCTGTAAGTTTAGCGAACAACCCGGTAAACCAGGCTTCCCACCCCGCGCGGTCTCGAATAATTTCTGACCCGCCCGTGGTGTTAATATCCACAATGCCAAAGTCGTCATCACAGATGTTGGCTAACCGTTCGAAGTTAAAGTCCCGAACACAATTCAGCATTTCCTGGGTAAGGCCAAAGAAAGGCTTGCTGGTAATAGTTTCGGGAAGCGTAGTTAACGTTGTCATTACGCCTGGGCGGTCTTGAACGAGTTGGAGACAGCCACGCTGTACACCACCAGACCAAATCCAATTTTATTGATGGCATCCGCAATGTTGTAGAACAAATCGACATTAGCCGAACTCCATCCCAATCCAACGTTCAACCATCCGCCCGGCATGCACATGTAGCCGATGGGGTAAATGGCCCAGCCGACCAATACAAACCATGCCAGAATACGCACACCCCGAACAACTGTTGCACTACCTGACTTAGCTGCCAGTTGGGCTACTTCGCCAAACCATGCTGTGTACAGAATATATACGTAGCCGATTGTTGATAGCGCGCCCCAAATGAAGGAGTGCATGGTTGTTCCATCTGTGAATGCCTCACCAATGTAGCCGGTTACCAACATGAAAACAGAGGCAAGAATAAGTTTCCAAAGCAAGCCCAGTTTTGCACCGGCTGCCTTTGTTAACAGGTAAAACTCCACGCACATCAGCGGAACAGTTAATGTCCAGTCGATGTACCGAAGAGCAGTCGGATTTGATCCGGTCGCCAAATAGTAGTCACGCATGTAGTAGTAATGGACCGCTGCAATGCCAGTGATCAGCCCGGATACTAACAGCGACAACTTCCATTTTCCCTCAACGCTGCTGCGCTCAACAAAGAAGAATACGGAGGCTGCCAGCATAGCCATGTATCCTGTGAAGAATGTGAATGCGATGGGATCATCCACCGGAATATTCACGATGTCAAGTAATGTGGTATTCATAAAGTATTCGATTTTTAGAGGTTAAACATGAATCTCCTGAATAGGTTTTCATTTTCTACCGATGTTTTAGCGATTGGGGTTCAACAAATCAGATTAGCTTAGTTGTGTTTAAACTTTCGTCTCGTTTACGGTATACCGTTTAAACAGAATTCTGCCGGACAAGTCAATCATGTTTCAAGACCGCGGTGCCAGTGAAACACTGGCAGCAACACCTTGAGAGTTTTGCTGGCACGTCCGCTCTTGGTTGCTGATTACATGGGACTAGCCTTTAGGCAAACGAGCACAAGAAATTGTTTGACCTCCTGGTCAGCCGGTAACACCATTGTTTAGTATGGTGTTTTAACGTATTCCGGGCAATCGGTCGAGTAGGGCGAAGAAATGTTATTAGCTGATAATCAACCAGTTGGACAGAAGTTGAATTTAAATGTTGTATATACAACAATTGTCTATAACTTTGTTATGGATACAAGCGTTATACTGCCATGAAACGAAACGAGTTTTTGCGAACGGGGCTGGCAGCGGCTGCCGCGTTAACCGTGCCAACCGTTACCATCAAGGCCGGAGCGACCTCGCCCGAACCCCTCTGTTTTAATCACCTTCCATCTGTAAACACAACAACTATGAATACCGTACTGCACAAAGCCAACACCCGCGGTCATGCGAACCACGGCTGGCTCGATAGTCACCACACCTTCAGCTTTGCCCATTACTACGATCCTAATCGCATCCACTTTGGCGCGCTGCGGGTACTTAATGACGACATTGTGGAGGGCGGCATGGGCTTCGGCACTCACCCTCACGATAACATGGAGATTATTTCCATTCCGCTCTCGGGCGACCTTGAGCACAAAGACAGCATGGGCAACCTGGCTGTTATCCGGCAAAATGATGTGCAGATTATGAGTGCGGGTACCGGCATCTACCACAGTGAGTACAACAAAAACAAAGACAAGAAGGTCAACTTCCTTCAGATCTGGGTGTTCCCGAAGAAGCGCAACATTGAGCCGCGTTATGATCAACTTACATTCAAGCCGGAGGAACGCGTGAACAAGTTGCAACAGATCGTGAGCCCGAGCCATGAGGATGATGGGGTTTGGATCAACCAGGATGCCTGGTTCAACCTCGGCAACTTTACCAAGGGCTTTACAACGTCCTATTCACTCCATCAAAAGGAGAATGGCGTATACGCATTTGTGATCAGAGGTGAGGTTTCGATCAATGGTCAGTCGCTTGGCCAGCGCGATGGCTTTGGAGTCTGGGATGTGGATAAGCTTGATTTGTCGGCAACGTCTGATTCCGAAGTGCTGCTGATGGAAGTGCCGATGATCAAATAGTTGATGAAACCGGTAAACATCCTGGTGATTGGGCGGCACCCGCAGATAATGGAAACGGTGCTGCGCCTGCTTAACGGGCAACCGGACTGGCAGGCACAGGGCGCGTTCACGGATGATCATGCGCAGCAACTTTTTTACTCGGCTACCTTCCATCTGGTGCTGATCAGTGGAGGCGTGGAAGAGGAATCAGAGCGAAAACTGAGGCAGACCTTCGCGGCTCTTCGCCCTGAGACCCGGATTATCCGTCACTATGGTGGAGGTAGCGGTTTGTTGTTCAACGAAATTCGTCAGGCACTGGAATCAGTTAAAGGAGAAACAGAGCTATGAAATCCAGAACCGTAGACCGTTTGTTGTATGCGCATCAGGTTGATATGGGTGGCATGCCCATTCGCCAGCCGTTGCCTACGCAGCAGGTAGAACAGATTGACCCCTTTCTCTTGTTGCATCATGCCAATATCAAGGCGCCAAAGCATGTAGATCCGGACGATGCCGGAGTAGGGCCGCACCCCCACCGCGGATTTTCGCCTGTCACGTTTATTTTTCAGGGTGGCGTGCATCACCGCGACAGCCGCGGAAACGATAGTGTGATCTATGCCGGTGGTGCGCAGTGGATGAATGCCGGCATGGGCATTATTCACAGTGAGCGCCCCCCCGCATGACATCTATGATAATGGCGGGCGACAGGAAATCATTCAATTGTGGATCAATACACCTGCCAGGAATAAGATGGATCAACCTGCGTATTTTCCACTAAGCGCAGAAGAAGCCCCCAAAATTGTAAGTGCCGATGGTCGTGTTACCGGAAAAGTTTTTGCGGGCGAGGTGTTGGATGTAAAAGGGCCCATTCCTTCGCAGGCTGAAGTGAATGCAGCTACGCTGGAGTTCAAAAAGGAGGGAAGCATCACGATCCCCATACCGGCCAGTCATAACGCATTGATTTATTTGCTGGACGGCAGACTTAACGTGGGCGGCTTCGGTATGGTAGAGGGATTGCACATTGTACACTTTAAAAACGATGGTGATGCCATCTCGCTTGCTGCACTCGATGATACCCGCGTCTTGTTTTTGACAGGTGAGCCGTTGAACGAAAAGGTAGTTTCATACGGTCCGTTTGTGATGAACACGCAAACTCAGATTATGGAAGCCATGCGTGATTATCAGATGGGTAAGATGGGCGTGCTGATTGAAGAGTAATGCGCTCGATACCTGATGCTGGATACTCGATTCTGGATATATAAATAACCTAAACCAAAATACATGGAAACTCAAACAACCTTTTTGAAAGCCGTAAAAGCAGCCGGCATTGCCGGACTTATCGGAGCCGGAGCCAACAATATCTGGAGCCTGATTGCGAATGCACTTGGCGCTACGATCCCTCCCGGATTTGCCCTGGCCGTAACGCTGTCGTCTTTGTTCCCGGTGCTGATTGGCGGCATCATTTACTTTTTATTAATGAAATACACGGCCAAGGGGAAGACAGTCTGGTATGTGATTGGTGTTGTTTTTAGTTTGCTCAGTTTGTTCCCGGTATTCAACACACCCCAATTGCCGGATGGTACGGTACTGGACAGCACTTTCCCATTGCTGGCCGCACCCATGCACATTATTTCAGGAGTTCTCGCAACATGGGGTATCCCCCGGTGGAGCAAGTAAACCCTTTGGCTGCTTTCGTGTTAAAGAATCTATGACAACCAGCGGCTTGCCAGTAGCCAGCCCGATCAACGAGAGAAAGATGGAAACACAAACACTTGACTTGAAATCGCACGAGATTGAGTACCCCGTATTTGCGGAGATACGCGAGCGGAGGAGTCGCAGAGCTTATTTGCCCACTCCTGTAGCCGAAGAGAAAATTAAGTCGTTGTTCGAGGCCGCCCGCTGGGCGCCCAGCAGCAGCAACGAGCAACCGTGGGCCTACCTGTACGCAACCAAAGATCAGTCCTGGCTATGGGAAAAAATCGTTGATTCGCTAACGGAAGGCAACAAGTTTTGGGCAAAGGAAGCCCCGCTATTAGTGGTGTCAATGGTTCGAAAAAACTTTGTGAAGAATGACAAACCGAATAGCTCGGCCCGGTTCGACCTTGGCGCAGCCAATGCGTTTCTCTCCCTGCAGGCAACCCACCTGGGTTTGAACGTGCACCAGATGGGCGGCTTTGAAAAAGAGAAAATCATCCGTAATCTTAATGTACCCGATACACATGACCCCGTTGTGGTTTTAGCCATTGGCTACCCTGGCAAGCCCGAGCAACTGGCCGAGCCATTCAAGACACGCGAAACCGCTCCCCGTGAACGCCATAAGCAGGAGTTCTTCGTCATGAACAACGCCTTTTAGCGAATGGTGTCGGCTACATTGGGCCGCGAACACTACCGCACAGAGCTCACCGCCACTGGTCACACGTTGCTGGCCGATGAACCTGAAGATGTGGGCGGAACCCACGCGGGGCCATCGCCCGGTCAGTTTCTCATGATGTCGCTCGCTTCATGCACGGCCATCACGTTGCGCATGTATGCCGACCGCAAAAAGTGGCCGCTGGAGAGTGTGCACGTGGAGGTAGACTTTCGTAGGGAAGAGGGCAAAACCATCTTTCAGCGCGAAGTGCAGTTGAACGGTGCGCTGGATGAAGAGCAACGGCAACGCCTGCTGCAAATTGCCAATGCCTGCCCCATTCACAAGGCACTCAGCAATCCAATCGAAATCAATACTAGTTTAGCGTTGTAGTGTGCATCGAGTATCCAGTATCCAGTAACCAGAATCAAGAATATGAGAGACATCACAAAAAAATACACCAACGGAGAAGTTACCATTGTCTGGAAGCCGGATGTCTGCATTCACTCCGCGATTTGTTTTAAAGGATTGGGTGAGGTATTCGACCCGCAGAAGCGGCCGTGGATTACACCGGAAGGTGCGAGCACCGGGCGCATTGTTGAGCAAGTAAAGAAATGTCCCTCTGGCGCACTCAGCTATTTCATGAATGCCGATGCCGGAGAAAGCAAGGTGAGTGTAGAGGCTGAAACGATTGTAGAAACCTCGCCCAACGGGCCGCTGCTTGTTTATGGAAACGTAACCGTAAAAGACGCCCAGGGCGTCCTCACGAAGAAGAACAACGTAACGGCATTCTGCCGGTGCGGAGCCTCGCAAAATAAACCCTATTGTGATGGCAGCCATAAGAAAATTGAATTTCAGGGCTAGCTATTTCCTTCTTTTTTGGCTTCCCCGCCATTTTTTGAAAAAGTCGCCCCTGATACTATCTTAGCGGTATGGTGCGGTTGTTGCGGGCGGGGCGGTTGGTTGGTCTTCTTTCACTACTATCACTTATTCCGGGCTGCCGGGAAGTTGACCCGGACCAAGGCGATTTTGCCGTGGACATCGGCAGCAGCGAAATTCCCTACATCGTTATTGATACCCAAGGCACCCAAATTCAGTTTGAGCCGGGGACACCGGCTTCACTAAAAGTGTACGAACGAAAGGTGCTCGTGCAGGAACAAAACATCGGCATTGAGTTTCGCGGCAAAACCTCTTACCGTCTTTCAAATAAGAAAGGATACAACATGGAGACCACCGATGAAGCCGGCCAGGATGTCGAGGTTTCCTTTTTTGGTTTTCCGGCTGAAGAAGACTGGAGGCTCATCGGCCATGTGGTGAACCTCACAGACAAATACATCTTCGACAAAACATTAATGTACAACTATGTGGCCTATGAGCTCTCGCGCAGCATCGGCAAGTATGCCAGCCGATGTAAGTTTGTTGAGTTGGAGTTGAACGGGGAGTACCTGGGGGTGTATGTTTTTACAGAGCGGCCAAAACGCGACAGCAACCGCATCAACATTCGATCGTTGAATGCCAGTTCCACTAACATCACGGGTGGCTACATTTTAGCTATTGATAAAGTGTCTTTGGGGGATGCCGCCATCGGGAAGCCGCTGTCCTACTTCGATAATAACTGGGATGACGATGCCCGCTACACCGCGCTCAACAGTTTTCGAAGCCGATATGACATCAATCGAAACGTGATTTCGTTCCCGCCTTTTGCCCCTCCTTACCATGCGCAGAAATACCTGGAGACCTATTTCGTTTACGAGTATCCGGAGGCGGACGAGTTGACCGATGCGCAGAAGCAGTACATAGCCGGTTACATCGATCAATTTGAAACGGCTCTGGTCACCGACAATTTCGCGACCAGCACCCGAACCTACACGAACTTCATCGACAGGGCCAGCTTTGTCGATTATTTCATCATCAACGAGCTCTGCCGTAATGTAGATGCCTACCGGCTGAGCACGTATTTGCAGAAAGATCGTGATGGCAAATTGGCTATGGGCCCGGTGTGGGATTTTGACATCGGGTTCGATAACGGGGGGCGGATACCCATGAACGATTGGGTTATTAATTATAACCAGCACGTAAGCAATGATGCCTGGATGATGCCCTTCTGGTGGCCGCGGTTGATGGAAGATCCGCAGTTCAGGGCGGAAGTGAAGCAGCGGTGGCAGTCCCTGCGGTCGGGCGCGCTCAGCAGCATCAGCCTCAGCGCGTTGGTCAATACCACCGCTGACTACCTGCGGGCAAACGGGGCTGTGCAGCGGAATTACCAGAAGTGGGATCAGGGCATTGGCGTCAACTACGATCAATCGGTGGCCGACCTTCGCCAGTTTCTGCAACAACGTGCTGCGTGGATGGATGCTACGATCGGGGCGTTTTGAAAATGCAACTTGATGTCAAAGCTTACTAACATCAATCGGGAAATGCTCGCTGGTGGTTTGATCTTCCACTTCTGTTTTTAAAGCCTCGGCAAACCCCTTAACCTCCTTCAAAAGGTCGGCCCGCTCGTTTCGGGTTAGCAGGTCAAGTTTCTTATCACCATCCAGCACAAGCGATGCAGTAAACATCGACCAGTCGAGTTGTCGCGATCTCGACCTCGAATTCAGCATGTGTGAATGATTTTCTTTCGTTATGATGATCTTGTCGATTGTGGTGAAACTTGATTTTTCCTCGTCCAGATTAAAACTCAAAAAAGAGAAATAATCGCGGTATTCTTTCTTGTCGGGATCGATTTCAGTGACATATTGAGTGGTGAGGATCATAACGGCCAGCAATATCAAAATGCCCGCCCAGATCGGATGGCCGATGAAAATAAGATAAGCAGCCCCACCGACTGGAACGGGTGTAAAGTACTTCATGCCTTTTGAGAAATAGGGAACCGTTACGCGCTTCATCAGTTTACTTCTCAAATTCAATAATGTATTCCGAGCTATACTCGTTCGCCTCACTGTCTTTCACGAATAGCCGGGCGCGCTGCCCGAGCTTCAGGCACGTGTTTTTGTTAGCAATGTCTTCTGGCGTGTTCATCGGCTGGAGCGAAGGATACCACAACACGCGGCCGGGTTTGGTCAGTACCAGTTGGGGCTTACTCCACTGCGTGGCGTTGCTGCCTGGCCCTAATTCGCGGTTGCGGTTGAAGGAAATGTAGATGCTGCTACCTTTCCACTTTGGCTCTTCCACCTTGCCCATCAGCATCACCCAGCAGTTGAGATAATAGTTCCAGCTTACAGATGGCCCCCAGTGATACTGCCCGGCTTTGGAGGCTGCCCCACCTCCGGCTTCGCGGGGTATTTGCAACGCAGGAATCGGTTTGCCGATTTGCGTGTGAGCTGCGTTGAATCCCCGGCCATCCCAGCGCCTCGCTTTGCCTTCGGGTTGATCAAGATCGGTCAGCGCAATGCGCGCCACGCTGATGCATTGGCCGCTCCACTCGGTGGTTTCGGAGTAGCTGGCAGTCGAGTACGAATCAGGGTAACTGTACTCGCCATAAAAAAGATAGAGTGAATCACCACTGGCCACTGCCGATGGATCGCCCACGCCTCCGGCAAACGTGAGGGAGACGTTGTCGGGCTTAAGGATCATATTCGGCTGCAGGTCTTCAATGAAGATTCCTTTGTTCTCCCAGCTTTTACCGCCATCCGTTGATTTCATGATGCCGATGCGACACACGGCAGCCGCGGACTCCGGGCCGCGCAAACCTTCGGGCCAGTTTTCATTTTTGTAGCCAAGGCCGGTGACGGAGTCGTACCGAAGGGTTTGCGGATAGTTTTCGTTGTGGTAGATGCCGTAAAGCGTGCGGCCGCTGGGGTCGTTCACATCCTGGTACATGGTTTCAAACCAGACGGCTCCGTGCAAGCCCGGTGTGCCCACCGGGGCATTTGCGGGCATCCGGGGGTCGATGAATTCTTCGCGGGGGGTAAGAAACACTTCGTCAGCATGCAGGCCGTTGGCATATTTTAACTCGCGTGCATCGCCCCACACAGGGTCTTCGCCATACTTGCCGGGGAAAATGCGCAGGGTATCGCCCACCCAGGCCTCGGCCATGTTGCAATCCACGAAGGAGTTGAAGACGAACTTTTCGGTGGGTTGAAGGGTAAAACGAAATTCCTTTGTTTGCGGCTGACAACCGCAAATAATGGCGCAAAGAGCCAGGCAAACGATTGATTTCATATCTCAAGTTTACGCAACTGCGCACCTTTTTCCATAATTTATAGCTCCACAAAATAAATTTGCCTATTTTGTTGTTAAACAAATCGTGGCCGGGCAACTTTTTTGGAGCGGAAGCATGAAACGCGGGGTGACAATAGCGGTGACTTTTTGGTATTTCGCTTTGCAGGCGATGGCCCAGTCAACCGTACAAGGCCGCGTGTACGACACGCAAGGCCAACCTTTGCCAAGCGCAAATGTGCAGGCTACTCCTATCCAGCGGTCAACAGTAACTGGAACGCAGGGTGATTTTGCGCTGACGCTTCCAACCGGTGAGGTTACCCTCACACTTTCGCACACGGGTTATCGAAAGCTCGTAACCCGATTCACCCTTAGTCGAGATACGCTGCTTACTTTTTTCATGGAGAGTGTGAGCGAGCAGCTTGAAGAGGTGGTGGTGTCAGCCGATCGGTTGCTACAGTCCAATCAATTTAAAGAATCGCGTGCCAGCACCTACACACTCAGTGGCAAGGAGATTAACTCGATTCCTGTGCTCGGAGGTGAGGCTGATCTCATTAAAACCATTCAGTTGCTGCCGGGTGTATCCAAAGGTGTTGAGGGCACCAGCGACTTATTTGTGCGCGGAGGGGCAGCTGACCAAAATCTTGTTTTGTTGGACGGTGCACCGGTTTATAATACCGGGCATTTGTTTGGTTTCCTCTCTGTTTTTAATCCTGACATATTGGAGGGTGTGGAAGCTATGAACGGAGCATTCCCGGCCTCGTATGGCGGCAGGTTGTCTTCCATACTTAATGTTCGAAGTCAGTCGCGACCACTCGATGGCTTTCGCATGCAGGGCAACGTGGGTTTGCTGGCTTCGCGCCTGATGGTGGCGCAGCCGATTGTCAAAAGCAAACTGGATGTTTGGGTGGCTGGTCGAAGAACATACATTGATCAGGTGGTGCGGGCCGTGGGCGAATCGCTGCCTTATTATTTCTACGACCTGAACACCAAAGTGAGCTACCGACCCACTTCGCGCGACTACCTGGAGTTCACGTACTATTCCGGTCAGGATGTGCTCGACTTTCAGCGCAGTGAACGTAGGAACATCAATTCTGATTTCATCATTGGCAACCGTACACAAACCTTGCTGTGGCGAAAGAATCTGCGGAGGAACGTAAACAGCGAACTTAATTTATACGGCACGCGCTTTAACTACACTATTCAAAACACGTTTGAGGACAGCCGCCTGTTTGTAAGCTCCAGCATTCAGGATTGGGGCGGCAAGTGGAAGTTGCAATGGGACTCCGTTGGCCCGGTGTCATTGACGGGCGGTGTCGAGTCAGCGCATCATCGGGTGAGCCCCAATGTTATCAACACGTCCGGAGAAATAGCGGAGTTGTTGCAAAGCACGGCAACACGTTCGCAAACGAGCTTGGAAACGGCCGCATTCGTGCAGGCGGACGGAAGTTGGCGCACACGTTGGGCCTGGAGTGTAGGATTCCGTCTTTCCTCCGCGCTGGTCACCGATGAACTGTACACCGAGCCCGAACCGCGCTTGGCGGTTCGTTACCAGTTGAGTGAACGCTCTGCGCTGAAACTCAGCTACTCGCGCATGGCGCAATACTTGCATCGTGTGTCAAGCGCTGCCATTGCATTTCCTACTGATATCTGGTACCCGGTTACCAATACTGTAAGGCCACAGACCGCCAACCAGGCAACCCTCGCCTGGCAACATGTTGTGCCGGAGAGGAGCTTGTTTGTGAGTCTTGAAACCTATTATAAAGACATGAGTCAACTGATTGGCTATCGCGAGGGCACCAATTTGTTTCTGAACACGGAGTTTGAAAATCAGTTGATACAGGGCCGCGGTCGCGCTTACGGAATTGAGCTTCTGTTAAAAAAGGAGTCGGGTAAACTCACCGGCTGGGTCAGCTACACCCTGTCGCGCTCTACCCGGCAGTTTGACGAGGTCAATCAGGGCGATTGGTTTTTGGCCCGCTACGACCGCAGGCACAACGGAGCTATTGTAGCGAACTACCAACTCAGTAAGCGATTATCGGTATCGGGTGTGTTCGAGTTTATTTCCGGGTCGCGGTTCACTCCGGTGATCGGGCAGTACGCCTTACCCTCACCTACACTAGCGGGTATCGACCTGATACCCGTATTCGCTCCAATAAATTCAGTCAAGCTGGCCGATACGCACCGCCTGGACCTTGGCGTGAAGTTGCGAGGTCGCGAACGAAAGAGGTGGCAGGGCGAATGGTTTGCCGGTGTTTACAACGTGTACAACCGGGCCGCGCCCATCGGCATTGCTATTGAACCGAACGAAGACGGATCATTTCGGTATCAGCAACCCGGACTTTTTGGCTTGCTTCCATTTATCAGTTATGGATTTAAGTTTCAGTAAAAGATGCACATGATCACACGTGTTTCCACTTTTTTCGCAGCCGGAGTGGCCTTGATTTTCTGGGGCTGTTTACCTGACCCGTTGGCGGTTGATGATCTGCCAAAACTGGATCAAAAGATTGTTGTGTCTTCGCAGATTATACCTGGTCAGGGGCTCGTAGTATTTCTGTCGCGAAGCCTGGGCGCGCTTGATGCGGGTGAGGGCACCGATACGCAGGTGTTGCTAAATCAGATTGTGATCAATGATGCCCTGGTAACGCTTCATCATACCGGTGGCCCTGACACGCTTGTACTGCTGGGTAGTGGTTTGTATGGTGGATTAGATATCGACTGGCAGAGCAGCGAAGTGTATGAATTGAGGGTCAACTCGCCTGAGTTTGGTTATGTCCATTCGTTTGCACGTCCCTTAGCCCGCGTGCCTTTTCAAACGGCTGATGCCCGGCTATTCATCACCGAGTTTGATTCATTGGCTGAGGTTTCTTACAGCTTACTGGATCCTCCCGGTGCTAACTATTACGTGGTTGCGTTTCAGGAGTTTTCGGCCAACCAGCAATTGGGTTCATTACTCAATCCCGATATATTCCTTCACCTCAACGATGACCGTGCGTTTGACGGCCAGCGTTTTGACGATCAGTTTAGGGTTTTCTTTCGTGATTTTTCTGCGGGGGACTCTGTTGCGGTTTTTCTGACGAACGTAGAAAAGAATTACTATGACTACCTCAAACTACGCAAGGACAACCGCTATGCCTTTGCCGAACTGGCCAGTGAGCCTTTGAACTATCCCACCAACGTAATTGGTGGACTTGGTTTTTTTAACCTGCATTTGCCCGATGTGCGCATTTTTGTACTCGAAGAGTAACGCATTACCTTTGGTTCCATTAATGGGGTGTTAGCTCAGCTGGTTTAGAGCACTACCTTGACAGGGTAGGGGTCGAGGGTTCGAATCCCCCACATCCCACAAATCCATTTAGCTCATCCCGATCCTGCGGATCGGGAGGTTCAGAGCACTACCTTGACAGGGTAGGGGTCACAGGTTCGAGTCCTGTAATACCCACTTTCAGTAATAATTCCCGGTGTTCGATCGGGAGGTTCAGAGCACTACCTTGACAGGGTAGGGGTCGAGGGCCGAGACGATGCGCCTATGAGGCGACTATCTCGGTGCTGGCCGAAGCGCCAGCATTCGAATCCCCCACATCCCACAAATCCATTTAGCTCATCCCGATCCTGCAGATCGGGAGGTTCAGAGCACTACCTAGAAAGTTAGCTCCTTTTAATTCCCGATTGCGGCCCGCAGCCGTTCCCGAACCCACGCCATCTTTCCGGAGTTATTCTTGTCGCTGATCGGTATAGTACGGTTCACAATGCGACCGAGGCTTTCAAATTCCCCCACGGCTTTTCCGTCTACGATCAATACCAGTTTGCTATCCGGAAGTTTAGCCGAGAGTGTGCGCAGGTTAACCACACCCTCTTCGGTGAGCATAAGCTCCAGGTAGAGGTGATTTCGGTTGTCCGATTTTAGTTCGCTGACCGACTGAAACTCGGTGGCGCGGATAATCGGTTCGGCAGCTGTACAGTATTGTGTGCGGCCGCTGATTGAGTTTACGATTTGCGGGCAGTTCTTTTTGCTGGTTAACACAAAGAAGAAGCCGGTTTGTGCCTGCACGCCAAAAGTCAGAAGGAGAAAAAAAGTTACCGAAATCAACCGCATCATTCTACGAATGTAGCGAAAGTGAAATTTCTAGCCTACACGAAAATGATAACCCACCCCCTTGATGGTAATGATTTCCAGCGATGGGTCTTCTTTCAGATAATCGCGGAGCTTGGTGATGTACACATCCAGGTTGCGGGAGTTGAAAAAAGAGTCATCGCCCCAGAGTTGTAACAAAATGTCTTTCCGGTTGATGATTTTGTTTTGATTCGCTCCGAGCAACTGGAGCAGCGTGGCCTCGCGGTGCGACAACTTCCGAACCTGATCACCGAGCTGAAGTTCATACCGGTTGGGGTGGAACACAAAGTCACCGAGCTTTACCTGATCGGCACTCCCGGCTGTGTGTTTGCGGCTAAGGGTCATCAGATTATTAATCCGCCCAATCAGTTCTTCCATGCTGAACGGCTTGCGGAGGTAGTCATTTCCGCCAGCCCCAAAGCCTTTGAGCACATCTTCAGTTTGACTTTTAGCCGTGAGAAAAATAATGGGCACCTCCGGATTTCGCTGCCGGATCTCGGCTGCAATTTCGAACCCGTCCTTATGCGGCAGCATAACGTCCAGCACACAGATGTCGGGCTTAACCTGCTCAAAAGCATCTACCGCCACTCTGCCCTCGGTAACCAGGTGCACCGAATACTGCCGGCTTTCGAGGCTTTCTTTTACAATGCGTGCCAGGAACGGCTCATCTTCCACATATAAAACACGGGTGCTCACGTGCGAAGGGTTGGCAATTGAATGATGAAACGACTTCCGCGACCGGGTTCACTTACAACCTTGATCGTGCCGCGATGCTGCTCAATCACTTTCTTAACGTAATGCAGTCCCAACCCGTAGCCTTTGATCGTATGAACATCGCCCGTGGGCACGCGAAAGAACTGATCGAAAATCTTGTTCTGAAACTCCGCGGCAATGCCGATGCCCTGGTCGGCCACAGTCAGTTCTACCCAATCACCTTTTTCCACAAGGGAAATTGTCACGGTGCCTCCGTTCGGGCTGTATTTGATAGCGTTGTCCAGCAGGTTGAATAATGAGGTAGCAAGTTGATCGGCCGCCCCCGCCACCAGCCATTGGGTGCCGGTTTTTTCCTGCCGGATTTCAAGATTGGCCTTCCCGGCCACCAGACGCAGCGCGTGAGCAGTGTCTTGCGCGAGCTGATCCAGATTCACCGCCTCATGTGTTGCTTTATGCCCCGTGTCTGCCACAGCGGTGGTCTTCAGAATTTTGTCCGTCAACTGATTGAGCCGGGTGAGTTCGCCCTGGGCGATGGCAATGTACTCTTGCGTACGCTGGGGGTCGTTGAGCGCGTTGAAATTTTTTAGCGATTCGAGGGCGACACTAACCGTTGCCACGGGCGTCTTCAGTTCGTGTGTCATATTGCGGATGAAGTCATCCTTGAGTGCCACCAGCCGTTGCTGCTCGCGCAGTGTGCGGAAGACAACCACAAAGGCGAGAATGGTAATGGAGGTAAGAAACGCGGAGAACAACAGTTGTGGAGCAATTCTGGTCAGCACCTCGCTTCGCACACCGGTGAGTGTGGCCATATAGATGTGCGAAGGGTTAAGCCGGGCGGGCTCTGTAAACAGCGTGTCGCTGAACAACCTCGGTGGATGTGGTGGTGCCTGCATGTCACTGAAGTGTTCAAACGGAGCAAGTGGGGGTAATTTTTTCGGCCACTCGCGGGTGCGCCAGGCAGTGAAGTTCAACTCATTCACGCGTGGCATTACACGAAGACCTGCCTCCTGCAGGTTGCGGGCATAGTAAAGCTGAAGGGTATCCACGCGGATTGAATCAGCCACAATTCGAATACTGAAGTTGTTTCCCTCATCGGCCTGCAGCCGCTTCAGTTTTTGAGTGAACGGTTTGATCGCCTTCGCGAGCGAATCGTTGGACTGGAAATCAGATAAGAAAATCTGAACCGAGGCTGACCGTTTGCGCACCAGAACGGTGTCCGTGATTTTGGTGGTGTTGAACATGATGGTGCCGGGCGTGCTGCGGGTAACGAGGCTGTCAACGGCTGGCTTCAGATCACTAAAGAGCAGAGAGTCGCGAAGCTGAAAGACCGTTCCCCGAAGCATGGCGCTGCTCTCCCTGCGCAGGTCGTTAACCTGGTTTGTGTAGCTGGACCGGATCCAAAAAACCTGAAGCGCCACCAGCAATACTATGCTGCTGATGATCAGGCCCAGGGTAAGCGAATGCCGGTGCTTCTTCATATCACAGTGCAAAAGTACGCCCTTTCGACTGTGGCCGGCAGGCGGTTAACCTTAATTAACATTCCTTTCAGAACCATTAACCGGCCCGGGGCCGCAGCGCCCGTAAGTTTGCATGGAAATCAAACCATGACAATCAACAAACACATGAAAAAGATAATTATTCTGGCGGGCGTGCTGGTTTCGTTACTGGCGGCCCGGGTAACGTGGGCCCAACCTACTGAGGGCGTCATTCATTACGAGACCAAAGTGGATCTCCATAAGCGCATGCCAGCCGAGCGGGCCGACATGAAGGCAATGGTGCCGCAGTTTCGCACAACAAAAGACAACCTCTTTTTCAATGGCAACGAATCTTTATACAAGCCGGTGATCGAAGATGACGATGAAGCAATGGCCAGCTCCGGTGGCGTAGTCATGCGGTTTCAAGCGCCCAACAACGAGTTGTACCTCAACCGCGAAGCCGGGCTGATCACCTCTAAGCAGGAGTTTATGGGAAAGGATTACCTGATTGAAGATTCAGTAAGGATGGCGCCCTGGAAGTTTGGCACCGAAACCCGCGAAATTCTGGGATACGTATGCCAGCAGGCCTACTACACGGATGAAGTTAAACTCAACCGAAATGGTGAAGAGATCACGGAGAAGAGAGAAATAACAGCATGGTTTACAAACCAGTTGCGTCCTTTTCTTGGCCCCGAGCGTTTCAACACGCTGCCGGGCACCGTGCTGGCTCTGGATATCAACAGTGGTGAGCGCGTAATCGTTGCACGGAATGTGGAGGCACGCCCCCTGAAGAAGAACGAGTTGGTTAAGCCCACAAAAGGCACCAGGACTACCCAGGCGGAATACCGAAAGATGGTGGAGGAACGCATGAAAGAGATGCGCGCGAATGGCGGCTTCATGATTCGCAATTAAGAATTCAACAAACCCTGCTTTAAATAATACCCATGAAGAAAATTCTTCCGGTGTTGCTGTGCCTGCTTTCGGCAGCGGCTTTTGCCCAAAAAACAAATCTGCGTGGCCAGGTGCTGGACACAGCCATGGTAGCGTTGCCCTCAGCTACGGTAATGCTGCTGGCACCTGCCGATTCCTCGCTGGTCAATTTTGGGGTCAGCAATTCAAAAGGATTTTTTGAAGTCAAGGGGATCAGCCGGGGGCGCTATTTGCTGAAGATTACGTTTGTCGGGTATAGCCCCTTTTTCCGTTCGGTGGAAACAAACGGTGAACCCGACCTTGATCTCGGCCCGATTGCCATGCTGCCGCTGACTCAACAACTCGCGGAACTGATGGTGCAGGGCGAGAAAAATCCGGTGACGGTGAAAAAAGACACCATTGAGTTTAACGCAGACTCCTTTAAAGTGAAAACCAATGCCACGGTAGAAGATTTGTTGAAGAAGTTACCAGGCGTGGAAGTGGAAACAGACGGAAGCATTAAGGCGCAGGGCGAGCAAGTGCAGCGCGTGATGGTGGATGGCCGTGAATTTTTTGGCCGCGACCCCAAGCTGGCCACCCGCAACCTGCCGGCCGATGCTGTGGACAAGGTACAGGTGTACGACAAGAAATCGGATCAGGCTGTGTTTACCGGAATCGAAGATGGCCAACGGGAGAAAACAATTAACCTCGAACTGAAAGAAGAGAAACGTAAGGGAGCATTCGGCACGCTCATGGCGGGTGCCGGTACCGAGGATCGCTTTCAGGCCAGGGCCAGCGTCAACAAGTTTGGTAAGGGAAAGCAACTGTCGTTTCTGGGAATGGGCAACAACGTAAACGAACAGGGATTTTCAGTGGACGACTACATGAATTTCTCCGGAGGATCGCAGCAGTTGATGGGTGGTGGAGGTGGTGGCCGTTTCACGCTCAACTTCGGTGGCGACAACCAGGGGGTGCCGCTGAATTTTGGCGGCCGTCAGAATGGAATCGTAACGAACTATGCAGGCGGTGTTAATTTCAACAAGGACATCAACACCAAAACGCAACTGAGCACCAGCTATTTCTACAGTCATGTCGATCAGGACCTCAGCACTGATCTCACCCGCGTGAACTACCTGCCGGCCGGCAACTATGGATTCAGCCAGCAAACCCGGCAACTAAACCTGAACAATAACCACCGCGCCAACCTGGTGCTCGACCATAAGCTTGATTCGTCCAATTCGCTTAAGCTCACGGCCAACATCAGCTACAACGAGTCGGAGCAGACGCTGGCCAGCCGCAGCGAGTCGCGCCTGCCCGATGGCAGCTTGCAAAACACAAGCGACCGCGCCACGTTTCAGCAATCGGCTGCCACCGTTCTCAACAGCAATTTGCTCTGGCGGTATCGGTTCGCAAAAAAAGGAAGATTCCTCACCACTAATCTTACGTTTGGGCTCGGTCTCACCGACAGTGACGGAAACCAGCAATCGGCCAACGCATTTTTCGGCAACCAGCCCGAACAGGTGGATATTCTGCAAACCAACACGCAGGAAAACACCAATTACACGTATGCAGCCACCGTTACCTATACCGAGCCGCTGGGAAACCGGAAGTACCTCGAAGCCAACTACACCTTCCGGTCAAACATAAATGATTTCGACCGGCAGGTGTACGATGAGCAGGGAGGCAATCTCATTTTTAATCCGCAGTTGAGTAACATCTACACCAGCAACTTTCTGTTCAACCGGCCCGGGCTTAATTTCCGGCTTAACCGCCAGAAGTTCAACCTAACGGTAGGCGGCAGTTACCAAATGACCAGTCTCACAGGCGACCTGGAGCTTCAGAATGTTCAGATTGATCGCACGTTTGAGAATTTCCTTCCTTCAGCACGTTTCAACTATGATTTCAGCAGCTTCAAGCACCTGCGGCTGGATTATGAGACATCCATGCAGGAGCCAACCATTCGCCAGTTGCAGCCGGTGGTCGACAACAGCGATCCGCTCAACCTGTATGTGGGCAACCCGGAGTTATCGCCTTCTTACCAGCACCGCATGACGGCCAACTTCACCACATTCGATCCTGGCAAGTTTGTCAATCTCTTCGCGTTCCTTACGGCCACCTACAACAAAGACGCCATCACCAATTCGCAAACGGTGGACCCCCAGACGTTGCAAAGCCTTACTCAGCCCGTCAACACTGACTACGCTATGGTGCTCACCGGAAATGTAAACTTTGGGTTCCCCATTAAAAAACTGAAAAGCCGCATCAATATCGGGCCCACCGCTAACCGCAGCCGCAGCGTAAACTTGTTAAACGGACAGGAGAACGTTATCCGTCAGCAAACAGCAGGCGGCACCGTGCGCTACAACTTCACCTATAAGGAAATCCTGACGCTCGATTTGAGTGCCAACCTGAGCCACCAGCAAACGCTGTATGATTTCGCGAATCAGCAGGATCAGGTTTTCTTCAACAAAACGTATTCAGCCGAGTTCAACCTGAATTTTTTGAAAAACTACGCGCTCAACTCCAGCTTCAATTATTTCATTTATAACAGCCAGACCACCGATTTCGAGGAAATCATTCCGCTGCTGGATGTTTCGATTTCCCGCTTCATCCTGAAAAACAAGACCGGTGAGTTGAAGTTGGGTGTTGTCAATCTGTTGGATCAAAGTCAAAGTGTAAGCCAAACCGCCACGTCCAACTACTACCAGCAGCAGGTAACCAATAATCTGGGCCGCTATTTTATGCTCAGTTTCACGTATGCGCTCAACAAGCAACTAAACCCCATGGGCATGCGCAGACCGGGCGGAGGCGGAATGCGGATGATGATCCGCAATTAGGCGGTTGCATCGCTCATAGCCGATTGACAGCAAGGGCTGCGGGAGGCAGGCGGTTTGTAAATCCGGAAAAAACCATACCCGCTCGTTATCTTGCGCCATGAAGCTTTTCATTTTTTTCATGGCAGCAACCCTACCGGTGTTTTCGCAGATCCATCATCCTAAGTTTGATGTGCAGGGCCACCGTGGGGCTCGTGGCCTGAAGCCGGAGAATACGATTCCGGCCTTTCTCACTGCCCTCGAGTATGGGGTCACCACTGTTGAACTCGACCTGGCCGTTACAGGTGATAAAAGGGTAATCGTATCTCATGAGCCCTGGATGTCAGCCGCCATCTGCACCCAACCCGATGGTTCATCCATTGACCCGAAGAAGGAAATGGGCTTTAACATTTACCAGATGACTTACGATCAGGTAAAACAATTTGATTGCGGCAGCCGGGGCAACGAGCGATTTCCCGAACAGCAGAAGATGGCCGCTGCCAAGCCGCTGCTGCGCGATGTGATTGCGGCCGTGGAAGATCATATTAAAAGCTTCACGCGCTACGAGGTGGATTATAATATTGAAATCAAGAGTTTGCCGCAGGGCGATAACCTTTTTCACCCGGCACCTCAAGAGTTTTCGGACCTCGTTTACCAGTTGATCGACCAGTACCTACCGTGGGAGCGCGTGGTGATTCAGTCGTTCGACTTTCGGGTGCTGCAATATTGGCACGAAAAATGCCCGGACGTGCGGCTGGCCGCATTGGTGGAAAACAAAAAGTCGATTGACGAGAACCTGGCCGATCTGGGTTTCACCCCGGCTATTTACAGTCCCGATTACAAATTGCTGGATCGCGACAAAGTGAAGTACCTCAAAAGCCTCAAGATGCGCGTGATACCCTGGACGGTGAACGAAGAAAAGGACATGCTGGCCATCAAGGGTATGGGTGTGGATGGCTTTATTACTGATTATCCCGATCGCGCAGCGAAGTACAAGATGACATTGAGTATTAAGCGCGAGGGGAAGTAAACCATGATTTGGACGCTTGTCATCGGTGTGCTTTTGTTGGCCGCAGTTGCGTTTTTTCTTGGCGGTTATCGGATTACCCGAAAGTACCGAAACCGTGAGGGTGAGTTGCAAAAAGAGCTAGCACGAATGACGTTAATGCAGCAACGAAGCCAGGAGGAGCTGGCCGAGCTTCATGAGCAACTCCAGTACGAGATTCTGCGGAACGGGAGTTTACTACAGCATGAGCAGAAACGCATTGCTGGTGAATTGCACGATGACACGGTGCAGCGCATAGTGGCCGTCAGGTTTAAGCTTGAGGAGATTCTGTATTCAAATTCCCCCGTGTACATTGAGAAGCAAGTGGAGGCTTTACGTTCGGAACTTGATGACATAATTGGTACGGTTAGGTATTTGATCAAAGGCCTCACGCAGCCGAAGTTCGAAAAGTTTTCGTTTGCACATATAAGCCGGGAACTCATCTGCTCCCTCGGGGTCATGCATCATCTTAAGGTTAACTATCAGGTGGTGAATGAGCCGTTAGAGTTCGCCATGCCAGCCTCTGTCAAGCAGGATTTGTACTACATTATGCACGAAGTATGTCATAATTTTCTGAAGAGTTCAATGGGTTTTCAACTTACATGCACCCTCAGTTGGAGTCGTGAACTTTTGAGAATCAATATGGAGGATAACGGCCAGGGAATGGCGACAAGTCGGGGCTATGGACTGGGCATGCAAAGCATGCAGGAGCGGGCAGACCGGATAGGGGCACAAATTGACTTCATCACGATCACAGTCGGACTTCACGTGGTTATACGCCTGCCCAACCGGTTTTCAAACTAGCCCGTTGCGATGAGCAAACGCCACCAGTTCGGCAGCATTTTTGGTGTGGGTTTTCAAGAGCATTTTTTTACGATAGTCATCGACTGTCATTTCCTTCAATTGCACGAGATCGGCAATTTGTTTGGTGGAGTGCCCCTGGCAAATGAGTTGAAGTATTTGAAACTCACGCTTTGTAAGATGCGGTGGTGGCTGTAATAAACTGGTTGAGGCTGTAATTTTTTGGCTAACCTGGGACGAAAAGTAACTTCGGCCTTCCATCACCTCTTGCACACAATGCCGAATTTCCTGCCGGCTGGTTCCCCGTTTGAGCAGCAGGCCGTGTACACCCGTTTGCAGCATTTCAGCCAGTGTTTCGTCCTCTTCGAAGCTGGTCATGCCCACGCATTTGACGTGCGGGTATTTTGCTTTTAGCTGCTTCATGAATTCTATGCCACTGGTGCCCGGCATTCGTGCATCAATCAGGGCAACATCCAGGCGGTGCTGCCTGGCGAGTAAAAGAGCGTCCTTGGGCGAGAGCGCGCAAAATACCCGCTTAACCGGGGCCCAGTTTTCCAATGTGGCCGCCATTAGCTCGCACACCATACGGTGGTCATCTACCACCAAAACCTGCCACGCACAGCCACTCATCCTTGGTTTTTTGCTAAATATCCCTATTTTCGATGGGTTTATGTACCCCTATTTTTAGGGGTTAGTATTGAAAGAACGATTTCTTACCTGCTAGTTTAAAATGTTTTGCAAAACAACTGCATCCGGCAGCAGGGTTTGCCGGAAAAGTTTATTCTTAATTGTTACTGAAATATGAAAAAGTTGTCTTTTCAAGCAATGGAAGAAACAGCCGGTGGCTGGGAACTGGTTTGTGACCTAAATTGGGGATTTGAGATTTGGGGCAGAGACTTTTTTTATGGATATTATTCGGTATCCAACTGTGTGTTTTATCCTTAAATGGTGAGCGAAAAGATTTGGCAAAGCTCCGTTGGGCTTTGCCAAATTTTACTTTAATGCTGCTTTACTCTTGACCTTGCGTTCTGTACATATCTCATATTTACATCGGTGATTGATTTCAAGAAGCACCAAATGAAAACTCTTGGATTGTTAGTTATTTGCCTGATTCTCCCAATGAGAGGTGCCATTTGTCAAGATGTAACAATTGACCACGCAGAGGACATTATCACAAGGGATTCTCTTGGCAACCTGCTCACACGGCAACAAGCTATGGACTTACTTAAAACAGGAAAGTACATTTCTGTGCCTACGCTAAATAGTATGATGCAGGTTGAACGAGTAATTCGAAAACCGAACAAGGAAGATGGAGAGAGATACAAAACGTATACAAGCAGAGATATAGTCATCTCTACGACCGGGCTGTCTCCCAACAAAATGAAAGTTCGCTTGGGTGATACTCTCGCAACATTTGCAATCCGGGATAAAAATAAGAACTCTCAGGAAATTGAGAGCTTAAACAACAAAACATCCTTACTTGTTATACGACATAAGTCACGGTTTCTTGAGCCAAATATCGCAGGTCAATTGGAGCAGTTGATCCAACGCCATCCCGCTGTCAATTTTATTTTTTGCGATCGAGATCAATCTACAGACTCGGAGGCCGCTCTGTTTCTAAAGTTCAAGAAAAATTATTCCAATACTTATTCAGCGATGCCACATTCATTCAATGAATTCGAGGGATATCCTTGGTATATTTTGATTGATAAAAATAGAGCTATCAAGCTATTTATTCCTCCCTTACCGGATGAGTTTATTGCTCTGCAAGCTATTAGCAAGGCACTGGACGCAAATTAGCCCCCACCATCTGTGAAACAGGGTGCAAGTTTGTCAGTTTTGCGTGATAATCGATTGAGGTGCTTGCCATGAAAAAATTAAACCCGCTAGTTCTGCTAGGGGCATTATTAATATCGTTCCTTTTTTTGCATTCGACCTTTGAATGGCTAGTGCTTAGCGATGATGTGTATTTTGAATTCTATATTGACCGGCTTTCTTACGATCGAATTGCACAAAAACTCCAAAAGAAACATGAACAAAAATGGTTGTCGGCAGGTGTTTTTTTGGTTGTCTATTCCGTTAGGATATTGTTTTTGGCCTTGGCATTTTCGGCTGCATTTTTTGCATGGAATAAACTGGTCGATTTTAAAGATGTTTTCACTGCATGTGTTTTGGCGGAGTCGGTGTTTCTCGTAAGAGTATTTATCAAAATAGTTTGGTTTTCCATGCTTGACACAAGCTATAACTATAATGATGTGATCAATTTTCACCCCTTGTCGGTCTTGGGTCTAATGAATACTGGCGAACTTGAGCCATGGCAGGCTTATCCATTATCCGTTTTTAGTTTTTTTGAAATTGGCTATGTGGTTTTGATTGCAGTTGTCTTAAGAGAGCATTTGGGCAGTACACTGTCTGCTGCGCTTCGGGTAGCGGCAACGGCATATGCGTCAATAATGCTATTGTGGCTGCTATTGGCAACTTTTTTACTTGTTGTTAACAGTTAAATGGGAATAGGTCGACATCTTAAGTTGTTTTTATTTTTAGGATTTGCAGTTGCCATTTTGGTTTTTGGGTACTCGGTGTATAATCAAGTGCGGGTAAAGAATGAAAGTAATAAAGCGACAATGATTAATTGCGCTTTGTTAGACTTGGACAGCAGTAGATATGAACTGCCGAAAACCCCACATGCGATTATTTTTTTTGACCCTGATTGCGAGTCTTGTAAATATGAACTGCAGGATTTAAAGGAAAACGAGATGCTTTTTAAAAACAAGAAGGTTGTTTTGCTTTCAACTCTATCAATCCGAACCATCAAGAAAGTAGCGCAAGACTACGGTTTAACGGACGCGGATTTCGCAAACTTTGCCAAGATTGATGCCAACGATGCACTTGAAGCGTTTGGCTCAGTTGCCCTGCCATACATATTAATTTATGGTGCGAACGGTCAGCTTGTTAAAGAGTATAAGGGAGAGACGAGTGCAGAATTGATTGCAAAGTATTTACGAGACAACTAATGCAGAGCGTAGATTTTCATCGCATGCAGAGCACTTTTATTCTCCAACAAGACCAATCCGATTGCGGAGTTGCCTGCTTACTTACCATTATTAAGAATAATGGCGGTAGCGGCAATCTCGAGCAATTGCGCAAGTTGAGTGGCACATCCCGGCAAGGAACAACTTTGCTGGGCCTTTACCAGGCAGCCCGGCAACTCGGCTTTGATGCCGAGGGGTTGGAAGCAGAGAGTGTAAGCAACTTAAGTGAGTTAAGTGAGCCTGCCATTCTGCACGTGGTGGTGGAGCAACGGCTGCAGCACTATGTCGTGTACTTTCCGGAGCAATCTTCAAATGGCGAATTCCAGATATTTGACCCCGCCAGGGGCATGGTTTCGTTAACGGCTACATCGCTAAATGATATTTGGCAATCAAAAGCGCTGCTCAAGTTGGTTCCAAATAGCTCGTTTAAAAAGGAAATTGCCAAGAAAATACAAAAGCGAACCTGGTTGCTGGAGCTGATCAAACCGGATGCGCCTCTCCTGCTGATATCCCTGGTTCTCGGTATTGCCATTTCAGCGCTTGGTATTTCTACTGCCATTTTTTCGCAAAAGCTGATCGATGATATCCTGCCGAAAGAAAACACCGAAAAATTGTGGCTAAGCCTGGTGCTGGTGGCTTTGCTCCTGCTGGCGCGAAGTGGGCTGGGTTATCTGCGGGGCCTGTTTATCATTCGGCAGAGTATGGATTTCAATAATCGCATCATACAATCTTTCTACAATAATCTGCTGGGTCTGCCAAAGGTATTTTTTGATACCCGGAAAATTGGCGAGCTGATTGCCCGAATGAACGACACCAGGCGTATCCAAACGGTGCTTTCGGTGGTTGCTGGCAGTGTGGTGATTGATATGCTCGTGGTTATTACTTCGCTGGCTTTCCTCTTTGCGTATTCTTATGTGGTGGGTCTGTTCATGCTGGGTTGCCTGCCCGTGTACGTGCTGATTTTATACCGCTTCAATAAGCCGATCATTTCTGCGCAAAAAAGTGCAATGGCGGGCTATGCCCTTACGGAGAGCAACTTCGTGGATACCATGCAGGGTGTGGGCGAAATCAAACTCACCAACCGTCAGTCCTTTTTCGAGAAACTTAACGCTACGATTTATGGCGAGTTTCAAAGCCGCATCTCGAACCTGGGAAAGCTGCAGAACAGGTTTGGCTGGGTGAGTGAGGTTACAGGCGTGATTTTCTTGATCACGGTCTTTGGGGTCTCCTCGTGGTTGGTATTGAAAAAGGAGCTGCTGTTGGGTGAAATGGTTGCGCTCCTGGGTATGGCGGGCGGAATTGTTCCATCCCTGAACCGGCTAATTGTCTCAAATATTCAGGTACAAGAGGCCCTGGTCGCTTTCGACCGTATGTTCGAGTTTGCCTCCATGGATAAAGAGCCGATGGAAGGGTTGCCTTTGAACCAGCCCGTTACACACCTACACATCAAAAGTCTATCGTTCCGGTTCCTCGGTCGCAGACAAATTCTTACCGATGTTTCTTTTTCGGTGAGCCGAGGGCAAATGGTGGCGATCAAAGGGGAGAGCGGAGGCGGCAAAAGCACCCTGATGCAGATCATTCAGAAGTTTTATTCACCCGAATCCGGGCAAATTGAAATAAACGGAACAGACTTGGCAGGGATCAATACCACCGTCTGGCGCTCGGTAGTGGGCTATGTGCCACAGGAGGTTAAAATCTTCAACGGGAATCTGGCATTTAACATTACGCTGAGCGATGACCTGAAAGAAGTCGAGGCAGCGATAACGTTCTGTCGTGATTTCGGATTTGAAAAATTTTTTGAAGCCTTTCCGCAAAGCTACCTCACCTTGTTGGGGGAGGAAGGTGTAAATATCTCAGGCGGTCAGAAACAACTTGTTGCCCTTGCACGCACCTTGTATAAGCGCCCCCAAGTGCTATTGCTGGATGAAGCGACTTCGGCTATGGACCGAAGGACCGAGCAATTCGTGCTAGACTTGCTCACCAAGTTCAAGGCTGAAATGGCTGTCATTTTTGTCACCCATAGGAATGATACGGCTGCTTTTTGCGATCAGGTGTATGAACTTCGGCAAGGCACACTCGCTAAAGCCGGATAGTTTCCCGATCGCGCAGCCAAAGCAAAATGACCCTGAATACCAAGCGGGAGGGGAGAGAATGATTTGGCTGGTGGTGATCGGTACTTCGATTCAATTGTAAGCTGCGATACTTACACAGTCAAACCAGTTGTGACAATTTGGTCTCACTTAACTTGGTTTTATTTTTGGTTTTTTGAAATTTGAGTTATGAAGCGTGTTTCGCTTGCCATATTCTTGTTTATGTGTAGTTTAAGCTTTGGTGTGCTGGCTCAGGCAGATTCATCTTTGCAGGACGCAGCAAGTGACCGCAGTTTTTCACTTTATGCGGTAGTACCGGCTTTTGCCACAAGTGCGCCAAGTGCGTTAAATGGCGTTTTGGTTGCCAACGGATATCCGCAACTGCCACGAGGCAGTTTCAGCTGGGGTTTGGGAGCCCACTACCGGTGGAATCGTTTTGTCTTGGGCATCGAAGCCATGGTCTCCCATCAAAACAGACAGCGCTCGGATATTGGTTCTGAGTTAGTGCGAATGGCCGTAACATCCAATCTGTATTCAGCCTTCTATGTCTACCGCAGGCCGGGTTTGTCGCTTTACCCTTACCTGGCGTTATCGGCCACCGATACCCGGCTTTTCGTTTCAAAACCAACAGGGTCATCTTCGCTTTCCGGCTTACTTGCAACTCCCGGAAACACTGTGCAGTTGAATCATTTCTCCGGTGGGTTCCTGTTTGGGTTCGGTATTGATCTTCAAGATCAGAAGAGGGAGAACTCCGTTTTTGAGTCGATTCGGATAGGATACCGAATGTCTCCCGAAAGCGCCTATCCCTGGGAATCATCATTCAATACGTTCAGTGACGCACCGGCCGATTCGTTCAACTACTGGTTCTTCCAACTTAACCTCGGCACCGCATGGCATTGGTCACGCGCCCCGAGAAAATAACCAAGTCCTTGTTTCTGGGTACCAGGCGGTAGGGCAAGTAAGACATATTGAAGACAGCCATGGGCTCTAAAAATGGGAATTCAATGTTTTGTTTTATTCTTTTCGTCCTGCTTTGTGATGTCCAACAACTGTATGGTCAGAAAGGGGCTTTTGATTTCCGTGTTGAATTGGGGTTGTACAATCCAAAGTTCGTACCCGAAGGCCGTTTTGAAAGCATGAATGATTCAACATCTGCTTCACTATCCATATTGGACGATCCTGATCTTTTTCTTGCACTTGATTTCAAAAGGCAAATCAGTCGCAGGTTATTTGGATATAGCCAGCTGAATATATTCCTGATTAATCCAACAATTGATATTAATATGGGTCGGACTCTGAACACCAACTCTGGCCCGGTGATTGTTAACGAGACCTGGGGCGTCAGCTACTCATTTGTCAGGATCAATCTGTTTCTCGGTGGTACCTATTTAGTTTCAAAGCACCTTGAAACCTTCGGAGGTATTGGCTTTGCTACCAATGTACAGACCAAAGAGCCATTCATTGGTAATAATCCCGGACGCTTTCTGGACATTGCCAATTCCCTGTCCGATATCTATAAAACTGTAATCGCCCAATACCAACTAGGCGGCCGGGTGCACTGGAAACGATTTTCGATTTCTATGCAGTATCAGCGATCGCTCGCTAACGAGACTAAGCCGTTTGAATATCGTGGAAATTCGTTCGCCTTGCCGGGCAAACTGGAAACGTGGATGATTTCCGTTGGCTATCGCGTTCTCGGAAAGTGATAAGCGATTGCCTATTCAGATGGTACGCCACTACCTTGATGCGATTTCCTGCATAGTAATGTTTAAGTGAACGTAATTCGGCCCCTTTTTTGTTAGACTGATCGATACGTTCTTCAACAAATGATCAAGCCTTTCCTTTTTTTTTCGATTCTGTCTGTCTCAGGTGTGGTATCGGCCCAGCAAACCCGCGGCCAGGCGGCTGTGTTTAATGTGGCCACAGGTTCACTGGTTTCAGGGTTGGGGGCCTTGATCAACAAAAAGCCGGGAGAAAGACCATTGCGCGTTTTCTTTGCGGGTATGGCGCGAGGTGCATGCGGGGGCGCGTTGGTTTATGCCAGCAAGGAAATGGTCTATTGCAAAATCTCCGACCGCGACACCGTCCTTCTCCTCCCGTCCGCCATCTCCCAACTCCTCGAAATCAAACCCAACGACATCCGGGACCGGCACCTCGTCCAGTTCGAACGCGACATCG
>JBKCJM010000097.1:0-36369 GCA_046301755.1 Cyclobacteriaceae bacterium | reverse complement strand
CTGTTTACCGGTTCCCGAAAATTTTCGCGGCTGCCATGCCAATTTGCGGAGGAGGGGATGCGGTTACTTACAATAGACGGGTGAAGCGCATACCGTTTTGGGTGTTTCATGGCGATGCCGATGCTGTGGTAGGCGTGGAAGAATCGCGTACGATGGTGAAGCGCTTGCAGGAGCTTGGTGCAAACGTTACGTACACCGAGTATCCCGGTGTGAACCACAATAGTTGGGACAACGCCTTTGCAGAGTTGGATTTTTTGAAATGGATGTTTGAAAAGATACGGTGATGAGATTTTTGATACCGATAGTTTTTATAGTTTTTTGCCTGTTCTCTTGTGAACTCAAATCTGAAGAGAAAGCAAGTGAGCAAATTGATACAACCTGGTTGAAGAGCGTTGACACTAGGCTGAATAGCTTGATCGAAGATACGCTTTGTTGCCGTGTTGAATTCGTTGAGGAGTTTGCTTCTTTGGGCGAGTACTATTTCGAGATAGATTTTCGTGCAAGTCACCCAAACCTATTCCAATACCTCTGGGATGGTCGAGACTCCTTGATTTATGATGAAGATGAAAAGCGTTGGATGATTGCAAAGTCAAGAAATAAGTATTTTGATATCATCAAAGGCGAGTTTGTCTTTTTAGACGCTTCCGCTCAACCGGTAGGTAGAGGAATGTTTGACCATATTGAATGCCTAGATGATAACATTTCAAGCAGTTTTTGCGGTTTTCTCAGACCGCTGGGAAAGCTCAAGTCGAAACCCTATTTGCTGATTGCAGGGGACTGCCCAATGGTTACGACCCAGGTGACAAATGTTCAAAATTACACCCTCGATTCTTTACTCCTATCCCACCTCGCACTTGATAGTGCAGTAACTATTGTCGGTCATTATCAGACAACCGACAGCGTGATGTACTCTGTTGCCTATTCCGACACGACTTCGTTTATCGTTCAAGTCGGTAGCCATGCAACGACTGTTTACAAAAGCCCTTATGAGGAAGTCATTGTCGCAGCATATGTACTTCCAATTGAGGTTAGAGAAAAGCCCGTTATCTTGATTCGATCAGGGGCTAATGAAAGCGATATCATCTGGTCAATTGTTCTCGTGTTTGATGGGGATAAGTATGTGGGCAATCCAACTAATTGCATTTACTAACCTACGAATTTGATAAGAACGCCCACGCCCGCTCATCCATCCAGCTATGCCTCTTGCCGGCTAGTGAAAATCCTACGTGCCCACCGAGTTGGGGCATCTCCAAATGAACGTAATCATGTGTCGAGGCTAGTTCAACTGGATAGCACGCGGGCGGCAGGAACGGATCATTTTGAGAATTGACAATCAGCGTTGGCTTGCGGATGCCGGCCAGGTAGTTACCTGAGGAAGCACGTTCGTAAAAATCTTCGGCATTGGCAAAACCGTGGAGCGGTGCCGTATAGGCATTGTCGAAATCGGCAAACGTGCGAATGGCGTTAAAATGCTGCGTGGATACCAAATCGGGAAAGCGTTGCGCTTTCTCCACCATTTTCTTTTTCAGCTTTTTCAAAAAGCGGTTTCGATAAAAAGCTTTTGAAGGCTTGTCCAGTTCACGGGCGCTGGAGCCGAGATGGCAAGGCACTGAGAACGCTACGGCACCGGTAATCCGTTCAGTAACACCTTCATCGCGTTCGCCAAGATATTTCAACGTAAGGCTGCCGCCCATGCTGAAACCAACCAGCACCACGTTTCGGTACGGCTTGGCCAGCGCATGCTTCACCACCGCGTCTAAATCTTCGGTAGCGCCATGATGATACAGGCGCGGCAGGCGATTCATTTCGCCCGAGCAGCTTCGGCAGTTCCAGGCGAGGGCATCCCATCCGTTGAGCGCAAAATACCGCGCCATACTTTTTACGTAATGCCGCTCGCTGCTTCCTTCCAGCCCGTGGCTGATGATCACCAATTGGGGTTGCCTTTGGGTGATCCAATCCAAATCCAGAAAGTCGCCATCAGCAAGTTCGAGCCGCTCGCGGGTGTAATGCACATCGGGTACGCTGCGGAACATGCTGGGAATAATGGTTTCAGCATGACCATTAAACAGGTAAAACGGACGCTGGTAGTGGGGGGCAGGTAACAGCGGCATGGTCAGTTATCCCAGACATCGGCAAACTCCGGTGTCTTTTCGAAAACGGAATGAGCAAACGGGCAAAGGGGCAAAATCTTCAGGTTGTGCTTTCGGGCAAACTCAACGGCTGCCGTTACCAGTTGTTTGCCGGCACCTTTGCCCCGCAGCTTGTCCGAAACATCCGTGTGGTCGATGATGATGCGCGTGTCGCCTGCTTTGGCATAGGTCATTTCGGCAAGGCGTTCCCCGGATTCTTCGATGAAGAACGTTCCTTTGTTACCTTTTTCTTCCTGTTGAATAGTCATGAACAAAGTTACTTTTTGAATCGATAGGCCAGAACGATCATCACGGCAAAAAGTGCGGCCACCAGGATCATGGCATGGCGTAAACTGGACAGATCGGCCAAAAAGCCGATTAACGGAGGACCGAAAAGAAATCCGGAATACCCGACCGTGGTCACCATGGCCAAACCAACACCGGCCGGAAGTTCAGGTGCGTTGCCGGCCAGGCTGTAAGCGATTGGCACTACGGCAGACAGGCCGATGCCAACAATGAAAAACCCGGCAATCACCGCCAGGGGATGCAGCCAAACGATGGAGAGCGTGATTCCGCATAGGGATATCAGTCCGCAGATGAGCATGAGGTTGCGGTCACCAAAATGCACGCGGGCCCGGTCGCCAACAAAACGGCCCAGCGTCATGGCAAAAGCAAAAGCCGACAAGCCAATGGGGGCAAGCGCAAGGTCGGCACGCGCAATGTTCTCCATATAGTTGGTACTCCAGTCAGCCATGGCTCCTTCACCCAGCATGCAGCAGAATGCAATGACACCGATGCTCACCATAGCTGCGTTGGGCAGGCGAAAGGCAGGTGCTTCATCGTCCTTGCGTTCAGGTTTATCGTGAATGAGGTAATAGCGTGCGATCAACACACCGGCAACACCCACTACCGCAATGCTGGAGAAATGAATGAGTAAGCTGGTGCCGATTTTGGCAAACAAGGAGCCGAACAATCCGCCCAGCATCATGCCCAGGCTGAACAACGCATGAAACGATGTCATGATGGGTTTGCCATGCCGTTGCTCCACCATCACGGCTTGCGAGTTCATCGCCACATCCATCATGCCGGACGATATACCCAGCAAAAAGAAGAGAAACAACAAGGCCCAAACTGCAGGCATCAGCGGAATAAAGGGAAATAGCAGGCAGTAACTGAGTACCCCAAAAAGAGTAATTCTCCGGCTTCCGTACCGGATGATAACCCAACCGGTAAACGGCATAGCCAGGAGTGCGCCAAAGGAAGAGGCCAACAGCACCAGTCCAATCGTTCCGTTATCAATCGAAAACTGGTCCTGAATACGGGGAAGGCGCGCATAGTAGGTGGCGTGCACAAAGCCGTTGATGAAGAAGATTAACTTGACGGCAAGCCGGGAGGGCGAAAACGTGCGGTGCATTCGGCCAAATTATGAAAACAGCATTGGGAATTTAATTTCCGGGTTCGATCAATTTACGAAATCGATTGAACCGGCTTTCGGTGGCGCTGCCGCCATTTCACCAGCTCGAACCAGATCACAGACAAAAAGCCAATCAGGGCCGAAATACCTAATTGGCCGGCCGACAGATCGCGTACGTGAAAGAACTGGCTGATCGGATCAACATACAGGATGATCGCCAGAAGACCGATTGTAGAAATGAGGATGGCCCGGAGCATCCAATTGTTGTACCGTGCCGATACCAGTACAGAGTGATAGAAAGACCGGTTGACAAGCGTGAGCACGATGTTAGCAACTACCAGTGTGGTAAATACCATCGACCGGGTTAGTTCTTCACTGTATCCCCATTGCACGGCTAGTTGGTAGCTGGTAAGTGTACCCAGCGTAATCACCAGTCCCTGTCCAATGCTGATGGAGAGTTCCGAGAAATTCAAAAATGAATGGGTTACCTGGCGTGGCGGTTGCTCCATGCTGCCGGGCTCCAGTGGCTCATTTTCGTAAACAATCGAGCAGGTGGGGCCCATGATCAGTTCCAAAAAGATAATATGAATGGGTGTAAAAATGGCTGGGTACATCCAACCCAACAGCAGGGGTGCAGCCACGGTCAGGATGATCGGGATATGAATGGAGATGATGTACTGCACAGCCTTTTTGAGATTGGAATAGATCTTCCTTCCCATGGCAAGGGCTGCCACCATCTGGCTAAGGTCATCCGTTGTTAAGATGAGAGCCGAGGCCTGGCGCGCAATTTCGGAGCCGCGTTTACCCATGGCAATGCCGATGTGTGCTGCCTTCAAAGCTGGCCCATCGTTTACACCGTCACCGGTCATGGCTACTATTTCACCCTGCTTTTTCAACGATTCGATGATGCGCAACTTGGCTTCCGGAAACATCCGCGTGAACAACAACCTGTTCTTTACCTCTTCGTCAAACCGGGTTGGCGAAAGTTTCAGCAGCTCTTCGCCCTGAATGGGTGGGGGCTCTGGTGGAAGGCCGGCCTGTTGCGCTATGGCACGGGTGGTGGCAACACTGTCACCCGTAATCACTTTGATGCGAATGCCTGCCTTTTGGAATTTTTCGAACAGGCTTTGAATATGAGGCTTGGGCGGATCGTAAAACGCGATGAGGCCCAGGTATTGAAACTCGAACTCATGCTGTTGTTGAGGTAACTCGGATGTTGGAGGCGCGGTGGCAACAGCGAGCACGCGATAGCCTTCGGCCGAGAGCGAATCGTGTTGTTCATGAATACGTTGGCGTTCGGGGGGTGAAAGCTGGCATTGCCGCATTACGGCCTCAACCGCGCCTTTTGCAGCGATAATCTGATGCCCCTTGGCATTGGAAAATACGTGCGTCATCATAGGCGGCTGGCCGCCCAACGGGTACTCATGCGTGAGCGTATATGCGATGCGTTTGTCGTCCGGGCTGCTGTTGTAGGCCTGGTGCAACGCTTTTTCCATCGGATCAAAAGGCACCGGTTCACTGGCCCACATTGCCATCTCCAAAACATGTTGGGCCTCGTCAGGCAGCGGTTTGTTTGCTACGCACGTAAACACGTGCTCCCCTGCCACAATCTTTTTCAACTCCATCCGGTTTTCGGTAATCGTGCCGGTCTTATCAACGCACAAAACCGTGGCTGCGCCCAGGGTTTCCACCGTTTTAGTCTGTTTGACAATGATACCCTCTTTCATGAGGCGCCAGGCACCCAGTGCCATGAAGGTGGTAAACGCCACCGGGATCTCTTCCGGCAGCACAGACATAGCGATCGTTAATCCCATCAGCAGGCTTCCGAGTAGCTCGCGCGATTGAATAAATTGGTATCCCCAAATCAACAGAAACACTGCCCCGCCTGCCAGCGCCATTTTGCGCACAAACACGTCCATTTGTTTCTGGAGCGGTGTTTTTTCGTCTGTAATCTCACGTAGCGATTTTCCGATTTTTCCTAACTCAGTCTGGTCGCCAGTCGTAGTCACCTTCATTACGGCCAGGCCGGTAGTCACTAACGTTCCCTGAAAGACCCGCTTGCTGGTGGCATCCGTTACTGACTTGGTTACGGTGAAGGCTTCCCCGGTCAGAATCGATTCGTTCACGGTGAAATCGTTTGCCTGAACTACTTCGCCATCAGCAGGAACGAGAGTACCTTCCTCCATTACAACAAAATCGCCCACAACTACATCGCGGCTGTTGATTTGGGTTACTTCGTTATTGCGGATTACAGTTGCCAGCGGCTGCGTATAATCTTGCAGTGCCTGAAGAGCTTTACGACTACGGGAATCCTGGTAAAATGAGATTGCGGCTACTGCTGCGAGTGCTGCCAGCATGTAGATGCCTTCGGTAATTTCTCCAAGTATGAAATAGACGCTGGCAGCCGCGACCAGCAGCACGAACATCGGCTCGGTTACCGTTTCTTTTAAAGCAGCCCAGGTACCAGTGTGACTGTTCTGCCTGATCTCATTGGTACCATACCGGGCGCGCGATGAGGCTACATCAGCATCAGGGAGACCGGAGAACGAAAACGGATTCATGGCCATCTGGCCATGAAGATACGCACTGTTAGTTTAGGGAATTGAAATAATTCACTAATTCAGCCATCTCCTCTTCGGAGCGTAACTTCATCTTTTTTTCGGCTACATACTTCTGAAGTTCATCTGTTTTTCCCGGCAACAGTTCGATCAGATCTCCTTTGCGTTTGCTCAACTTAGTAAACTTGCCTTCGGCAAACAGGTAGTAATTGATATCCTCCTGAAACACGACATTGACCGTTGCCGAGTGGTAGGCTTTGTCGGTGAGCTCCCGTTTTACGATACTCTTAAACAGGGTTGCTGTCCCCTCGGCCAAATGCTGGCACAGGTAGCTGGTTGATCCATCGAGCTTCTGGAACGAATACTTTCGGGTTACCATTTTACCCTCGCTTGGTTCAGCCAGGTAGAATTCTTTAACCATAGCTCCGTAGGCAATCATTTCCTGGCCGGTAGCTTCAGACATATAGTGGATTTCCTGTTTGATCAGGTCCATCTTTACCTGCACCTTTTCGATGGCTTTGCCATTGGTCAAAAAAATCGAGGCAGGCAGCCAATTTTCATAGTAATACGGGCTGCCATCGGAGTGGGCCGCAGATTGATACCGCAGCGGTTCGCCATTAGGACCCGTCAGTATGTTAAACTGACTAACCCCCGTTGTGATTTGGGCTACAGCGGCAACGGCAACGGATAAAAACAGGAAGAGAACCGGAATTTTTCTTTTCATGACCTGGATTGATTAGTTACTTGGCATATGCTACACTACGCATTTCGCGGATTACGGTTACCTTAATCTGGCCCGGATACTGCATATCGCGCTCAATTTTTTGCGAAATCTCGAAACTCAACTGGTTTGCCCGATCGTCAGTGGCCTTTTCTGCGTCAACAATCACCCGCAACTCCCGTCCGGCCTGAATAGCATAGCATTTCTCTACCCCATCAAAACTCAAGCCAACCGATTCAAGTTCTCGCAGCCGTTTGATGTATTGCTCCATTACCTCGCGTCTGGCGCCCGGGCGGGCCCCGCTGATGGCATCGCAGGCCTGAACAATCGGAGACAGGATGCCGGTCATCTCGATTTCATCGTGGTGGGCACCAATGGCGTTGCATACAACCGGGTGTTCCTTGTATTTCTGTGCCAGTTCCATCCCGACAATCGCGTGAGGTTTTTCAAGTTCTTCGGGCCAGACTTTGCCAATGTCGTGCAATAGCCCGGCCCGCTTGGCTTGTTTCACATTTAAGCCGAGTTCGGTAGCCATGATGGCGCACAGGTTGGCCACCTCGCGGGAGTGTTGCAGCAAGTTTTGGCCATAAGACGAGCGAAAACGCATACGCCCCACCATCTTCACCAACTCCGGATGGAGACCGTGGATGCCCAGGTCAATGACCGTGCGCTCACCAATCTCCACAATCTCATCCTCAATATTTTTCGATGTTTTGGCCACAATCTCTTCAATACGGGCCGGGTGGATGCGGCCATCCTGAACGAGGCGGTGAAGGGACAATCGGGCAATTTCCCTGCGTACAGGGTCGAAACCCGAAATGATGATCGCTTCCGGAGTGTCGTCCACAATTAACTCGACACCGGTGGCAGCTTCCAGCGTGCGGATATTCCGGCCTTCGCGACCGATAATCTTTCCTTTGATATCGTCACTTTCGATGTTGAAGATTGACACGCAGTTTTCAATGGCATGTTCGGTGGCGGTGCGCTGAATGGTTTCCACCACGATTTTCTTGGCTTCCTTCGTGGCACTGAGTTTCGCCTGCTCCATGATGTCTTTTATGTAGGAATTTGCGCGTGTTTGCGCTTCCTCTTTCAACGACTCAACCAATTGCTCGCGGGCCTGGTCGGCTGTAAGCTTCGAAATGTTTTCCAGCACGGCCACTTTCTGGGCGTTGAACCGGTCGAGTTCTTCTTTGCGTTTCTTCACCAATTCATGCTGCTGGGCCAGGCTCTGTCGCTCCTCGTCCAAATCGGCCTCTTTACGCTTGAGCGTTTCATGCTCCTTGGCCAGTTGAGCCTCACGCTGTTTGATTTTTTGCTCGTTGGCAATGATCTGATTTTTCTTGCGGTTTGCCTCTTCCTCAAATTCCTGCTTCATCTTCAGGAATTTTTCCTTCGCTTCGAGAATTCGGTCTTTCTTGATGTTTTCGGCCTGAAGTTCCGCTTCCTTAATAATCAGGCGCGAACGCTCTTCGTCATCTTTCTTGCGTTTTTTCTGCCTGCGCTTGTAAAACAGTGTACCAAACAGCAAGCCCAGCAAAATGCTGAGCGCAATGGCAATGAGAATAATGGCTATGTTTTCCATGAGTGGGGTGTTTTCACCCACCCGGTGGCAGCGTTAGCTGAGGGACTGTGAAACGAGTTGATTCAGGTGGTTAACTTTTTCCACCACGGTTTGATCAATAACCTGAAGATTCTCTTCATCCTTTAACTTATCAACCAAACAATCGAAAGCAACCATGGCGAGTAGGTCCTGCTTGTCGTCAATTCCAAACTGGGACCGGTAATGTTTGATTTTTTCATTGATTGCCTTCCCGGCCTGGCGGATTCGCTCTTCATCGCTCCGCTTCACCTTCATGGGGTATTCCCGGTCGGCAATTTTGATTTTTATTGAAAGATCGTCCATTAACCGTTACTTACTCAAGTATGCTATGCACTTGTCAATCTCTTTGATATACTCGTCTACTTTCCGCTTCAACTCCGAAACTTCGCTGTCTTCCGGGTGAATATGGTCTACAATCTTAGTGATTTTTACCTGATTCTTAAAACCAGACAATTGGTCATCGCGCATGTGAATGCCCTGGCGGAGATCCTGGTTTTCATTCTTGAGCGTTCTAAGTTCATCTTTCAGGCCTCTATGCTCGTTTAGCAGTACCAAAATTTTGCGTTCCAGACCGTTCAGGCTGGATTTCAATACTTCCTGATCCATGCGCGCGTGAATTGTGTGGTCGAAGATAGGATTATTTCCGAATTACCGCACTCATTTGTTTTTCGAATGCGGCCATCAGCCGATTCATCGTGTTTTCGATTTCTTCATCGGTAAGGGTTTTCGATTCGTCCAGCAGCGTAAAGCCGAGTGCATAGGCTTTCTTGCCGGGCGGAATCTTATCACCTTCATAAACATCAAATGCAATGACTTCGCGAACGAGTTTCTTCTCGGTCTTTCGCACGAGCGCCTCCACTTCAGCAAACGTGACCTGGCGGTCTAACACGAGCGACAAGTCGCGCCTTACCTCGGGGAAGCGAGGGACTTCCTGCACATCAAACCGGGGATTGGCGCCAGCAAAAAGAGCTTCTACCGACAAATCTGCAAAAAAGACCTCCTGTTTTACACCCACTTCGCGGCACAGAGCGGCTCTTACTTTGCCTAACCGGCCTATTTCCGTTTTACCCACGTATAGCGACATGCCGTAATCCAGCTGCGGGTCGGACACCGATTGTTGCTGCACGGAAATGCCACAGCGCTGCAGCACATTAACTACGGCCTGGGCCATGTCGAAATATCCCGCGGGTTGCGCGGGCTTACGCCAGCTTTCGGCTTCCGAATTGCCGGTGATATACAACGCCAGACGTTCTTCTTCACGATAACCAGCCGCTGTCTTTCCATAGATTTTACCAAACTCATAGAACCGGATATCCTTTTGTTTCCGGTTAATGTTGTGTGCCAGTACTTCTAATCCCGTGAACAACATCGTTTGCCGCAGGATGCCTTGCTCTTCACTGAGTTTGTTCAGAATTTCAACCGGCTCGGAGTCATACTTCAGATTCAGCCGCTGCTGGTAAGCCTGTCGGGTGAGCGAGTTGGTGAGAATCTCGTAGAACCCCTGACCACTGAGCATTTCCCCCACGGTTTGTGTAAAGGTGTGCCTGGCTTTTTCCGGAAACGCTGCCAGGTAGTCGGAGCCGGCAATTTCAGAAAGTTCAATGTTGTTGAACCCGTAAATGCGCAACACCTCTTCAACGATGTCGGCCTCCTGCGTTACGTCTACCCGGTAGGGAGGAACAGAAGCTGTGAAGCCTTCGGGCGTAGCCGCTGTTATCGAAATGTCGAGGCTCTCGAGTATAGACTGTATGCGCGCTGCGGGCAATGTTTTGCCGATCAACCGGTTGATATTGGCATAGCTGACGGCAATCTTTTTGTTTTCGATCTTGGTGGGATACACATCGACAACTTCTGAAGAAATGGTACCGCCAGCGAGTTCGCGAATGAGCAGGGCAGCACGTTGTAATGCATACACGGTCAGATTTGGATCGGTGCCGCGCTCGAACCGGAATGAAGCATCGGTTTTTAATTGGTGCAGTTGGCCTGTTTTGCGAATGTAGCCGGGGGCAAAGCAGGCGCTTTCCAGAAAAATGTTTTTTGTTTCTGCGGAGATGCCCGAGTGCAATCCGCCAAACACGCCCGCAATACACAGGCCATTTTCGGCATCGCAGATCATTAAATCCCGGGCATCGAGTTTTCGCTCCTTGCCATCTAGTGTAACAAATGCACTGCCGGCTGGCAGCGTTTTTACCACAATCTTGCCACCTTTGATCCGATCGGCATCGAACGCATGCAACGGCTGGCCGGTTTCATGCAGCACGAAGTTGGTAATGTCTACCACGTTGTTGATCGGGGTGAGGCCGATAGAACGCAATCGGTTTTGCAACCATGCCGGGGATTCCTGAACAGTAACTCCCGTTAGCGTAACGCCTGAGTAGCGTGGGCATGCCTCACTGTTTTCAACCGTTACCGGGATTTTTAATGATTGACTATCCGGCCGAAATGTGTCTGTGGATGGCCAGCGCAATTCGCGGCCGGTGACGGCTTTGATGTCGCGGGCGGCACCGAGATGCGATGCGGCATCGGCCCGGTTGGGCGTCAGCCCGATTTCGAGGCGAAAGTCGCTTTCCACCTGAAAGAACTCAGCGGCCGGAGTTCCATTGGGCGCTTTCGTGTTAAGCACCAGAATGCCCGCGTGGCTGTTCCCCAGCCCGATTTCATCTTCGGCACAAATCATCCCCTCGGATACTTCTCCCCGGATTTTCGTTGCCTTGATCTGGAACGGCTCGCCCGCGGTTGGGTAGACCGTGGAACCCGGCAAGGCCACAATCACTTTTTGGCCTGAGGCCACATTGGGCGCTCCGCACACAATGGGCAGGTGCCTCGTTCCGCCTACGTCTACTGTCGTCAGGGATAGCTTATCGGCATTGGGGTGCTTGCTGCAGGTGAGCACTTCACCGATTACAAGCCCTTTGAGGCCACCGCGAATGGTTTCGAAAGGCTCTACACTCTCCACTTCCAGGCCTGTTGCGGTAAGTATAGCCGCCAGTTGTTCAGGACTTTCGGGAATGTCGATGTATTGCTTAAGCCAGGAGTACGAGAGCGTCATGTCGCGATGTCTGAATAAGCTTCAAAAATACGGATTCGATGGTGATCTATACTAGCCTGGTAAATTCTTCGGGCCGGGTTCAAAAGCTTTTCTCACCCGCTCTGACTGCTATGGGTAGAATGTTCTCTTGGGGCGGGAACGGGCAGGAAAAGGAATCTACATACGCACAGTAGGGATTATACGCTTTGTTGAAATCCAGTTCGATGGTGGTGGCGGCTTTTACTTTCTTCAGGTCGAGGTAGCGCCCGGCACCGTAGGTCTCGCGGCCGCTTGTGGAATCCGCGAAAGCGCAAAACAACTGACCACGTTGGGGGCCCATTTCCATCGACTCCAGAATCAACAGCTTAAGTTTTGTATCCTGAAGAATAAATGCTGCCCACGCATACTCAAGGTACCGGCTCTCTTTGCCATCACTGGTGGGCAACACCCGGACTTTTTTCTCACGAATCGGCTCCAGTTGCGCCAGCACGCGGTACCTAATATCCGGTTGAAAGTACTGCAATCCGGAAAAGGCGGTTTCAGCCGATTTAAAAGGCGATTGATCGCTACTGCGCATAAAGGTGTCTTTCTCGGCCCGCTCTTTCGCCAGTGCTTCAAGGTAATTTTCATCTTCATCATTGCCCTGCCGAAGCGTGAGCAATACGATTATGGCCAGCGCTCCACCCACAAACAAAATCCCCAATCGCCCGTAGTTAATGACTTTCATAGATTAGATCTGCCCGTTATCGGCAAAGCTGTAGTACTGAGTGCCGGCCACAATGATATGATCAAGCAATTGAATTTCCAGCATTCTGCCTCCCTCTTTCAGTTTGCGGGTTAACTCAATGTCCTGCTGGCTTGCCGACAAATTGCCGGACGGATGATTGTGCGCCACGATAACGCCACTGGCCAATTCCTCTAAAGCAAACTTATAAATGATTTTGGGATCGGCCACGGTGCCGCTTACGCCACCTTCACTGATTCTGCGTTTGGCGATAACACGGTTGGCGCGGTTAAGCAACAACACCCAAAACTCTTCCTTGGGCAGGTCCATCAGGTCGCCACGCAATAATTCGAAAGCATCCTTCGAGCCTGTGATTTTTGGTTTGGCTTCGGGCTCCAGTTCCTTTCGCCTTCGGCCCAGCTCAAGCGCGGCCACAATCGTTATTGCTTTTGCTTCACCAATTCCCTTCACCTTCATGAGATCTTTTACGGAAAGTCGGGCAAGGGCATTGAGATCGTTATTTACATGCTGAAGCACGAGCCGGGCCAATTCAACAGCCGTCATTTTCGCAGTACCCGTACTGATGAGAATGGCCATGAGTTCCGCATCCGACAGAACGCCCGTACCTTTTGTCATGAGTTTCTCCCTGGGCCGGTCTTCCGGGCTCCAGTTTTTGATGTTTAGCTTGCGCGGTTCGTTCACATCCATGATCAGCGATGGTCAATCCATACTTAGTATTTTGCCGGCTGTCCCATGCCTAGCACGGGATAAATGTAGCGTTGTCCTCAACCTGGGCACAACGCTGTTCGGGTTGCCAGCCTGCGTATGCCGGTGAAATTAGGAAAAGCAGGGCAATAAAAAACCCTTCTCCCGATCCCGTAACGGGTGGAGAAGGGAAAAAAAGGGTATTGATTACTTCAGCTTATTGATAGCCTTCGTTAGGCGCGACTTCTGGTTCGCAGCCTTTTTCCAATGAATGATGTTCTTCTTCGCCAACTTATCCAGCATAGCGGTCACTTCCTTCAGCAGAGCCTGGGCTTCGTCTTTCTTGTTCGTTGTCAATAGCTTCTTAACGGCCGTGCGTGCAGTCTTGTGCTGGTAGCGGTTGCGCACACGCTTAACTTCGTTGGCCCTTATTCTCTTTTCGGCTGATTTATGGTTTGCCATAGTCTTTTTTAAAAGGAGCGCAAAGGTACATGCAAGATTTGGAATGAACAAGCCGACAGATTGCCTCGGTTCGGATATCTTCGGGAAGTGGAAAAAGATCGTTTTTTGATCATTTCGGGCATTTTAGTGCTTGCTGGCCTTTGTGGGGCATGGGGATTTTTCGCCCATCCCAAAATCAACCGACTGGCGGTTTTTACCCTTCCGCCCCCCATGATCGTCTTCTACAAAAAGCACATTCAGTACCTGGCCGAAGCGAGTGTAAATCCCGACCGGAGGCGCTATGCAGTTCCGGGGGAAGCACCGAGGCACTTCATCGATCTGGATGCATATGGCGACAGCGCGGCCTGGAAGTTACCGCGCTACTGGAACCAGGCCCTTGACGCGGTAAAGGAGGATACGTTGCAGGCCCATGGAATCCTGCCCTGGCACGTGTACCGCATGTACCTTCAGTTGCGCGATGCTTTTCTTGTCCGCGACCCGTCCCGCATACTTAAACTCTCTGCTGAATTGGGGCATTATGTGGCAGATGCGCATGTGCCGCTTCACACCACCCGGAATTACAACGGGCAGTTCACCGGCCAGGATGGAATTCATGCCTTTTGGGAGTCGCGGCTGCCCGAGTTGTTTGCTGCGGAATATGATTTTTTCGTTGGCTCCGCGACTTATGAACCGCAGGTTCAGCATCGCATCTGGAACGTGATAGCCCACACCAATTCGTTGGTTGATTCGGTCCTTCGGCTGGAAAAAGAATTGAGCGAGCGCTATCCCCACTCCAGGTTTAGCTTTGAAACGCGAGGCAAGCAAACAGCAAAGGTGTATTCCATCTCTTACGCACGCGAGTATCATCGGTTATTGCGTGGCATGGTGGAGCGCCAAATGCGCGGTAGCATCAAGACCACGGCCGATCTGTGGTACTCGGCCTGGCTCGATGGCGGCCAGCCCGATTTAAAAGCACTCCTGACATATTCCCCTACGGAAGAAGAAATCCGGCAGCGCGAGGAAGAGTTGAAGCAGTGGAAACAGCGAAGCCAGGCCGTGCGTGAACATGAGAACGAGAACCCTTAGCGCGTGGCGTCACTCCTCAATCCAGCCACAGAGAAATTATGCACCAAATGAGAATGAAAAGCAGTGCGAGGCCGAGGGCGTTTCCGATCTGCCGGTTTTTTGTAATACTTAAAATCAGAAAATCCAGAAATAACCCTGCTAAACCCATCGCAAAGAAACCAACCATTCCCACCAGTCCCCAGCCTTCGCTATGAGAGAGCGTCTGGTAATTGAAAATGGAATAGCCGATCACGACAGCTAATGTGCCGAAAGACGTCAGTCCGAGAAGACTCCAACCAGACGATTTCTTTTGCGAATCGCGCCCGCTCATTTCACTTGCGCACCGGGTAATATACCTCCGTTACCCATCTCGCAGTATCTTTTTCGCCTTCCGGTTCGGTGATGTAAACCTCCCAGGGCGCGCCACTTACCTCGAGTTTACGCCAGGCCAGGTACTGGTTAAGTTTATTGTGGGGTTCTTCAAGGGTTTTGTAGCTGCCCTTGTGGGTGGCCTTTACGGCTGTACCACTTTCCAGTTGCATCACCCTATAGCGCACTGGAACTTTAGCAGCGGCATCCACGGGTACTGCGGCCGGTACCTCCACCTGCTCGCAGCATGGCGATTACCGCTACCGCACCGGCAAACACATAACCGAGGATTTTTAAGGCCTTCATAGCATCAGGGGTTTTGTTGGGGGTAACGAAAATAGAAAATATTTTTCCATTTTTCTGGCGGCCCCCCGACCGTGTCGGGGCCGGGCTTTCCGGGGCTTCATCCCGATGGCCATCGGGATTACGGTGCCGCGTGCGCGCCACCAGGCCCCTCCAATCCCTGGCCGATTGTCAATCCCGAGTTGTTAATCTTCAAAAAATTGTGATACTTAGAGGAACTTAACCCTTCCGTATGAGCTTGTTTACTGATCCCAACCGAATTCCCGAGAACTATGGGCTGCGCATTGCCGGTGGCCTCATTCTGTATTTTGTGGTGATGCACTTTACCGGCCTTGGCCACCATGTGGAGCTTCGCCTGCTCAACCTCCTGATCCAGGCAGGCGGTATCTATTTTGCCCTCAAAAAATTTAAGCAAACGCACCAGGATCATATGAATTACTTCCGTGGACTGGTAACGGGCGTAGCCACCGGCTCAATTGGTTCCATCCTGTTTGCCGTTTTCATGTTCATCTGGATGAAAGTGGATGCATCGCTGATGGCCTCCATCATTGAAAATGAACCTATGGGCCGTTACCTAAATGCCTACATGGCTTCATTCATCGTGGCTCTCGAAGGTGTGTTCAGCGGATTGCTCGTAACGTTCGTGCTCATCAACTATATTGATACCGATGAAGTGACCGAATCATAAAGGACTTCTGTTTCGATCTCAAAAAAGCCGGCTTCGTACGGCTTTTTTATTTTAGCTCCAGTTCGATAATCGTACAAGTTCATTTTGTACCCTGGGTCAATTTTCAACTTCAGCCCCAAATCGGAATATTTCAAGTAATTTGACCCACTCATTTTTACCATTATGCGTTATTCACCGTCACCCGCTGCACTTTACATCCGCAACCGAAAAAGACTGGTTCAGAAATTGAAGCCCTCATCGCTGGCGCTTTTCAATTCCAACGACATTATGCCCACCAACGCGGATGGTGCCATGGCGTTTCGGCAAAACAACAATTTACTTTACCTCAGCGGCATTGATCAGGAGGAAAGCATTCTGGTGATTTGCCCCGACTTTCCAGACAAACGGTACCGCGAAGTACTTTTTTTGCGCGAAACGAGCGAGCAAATTGCCATATGGGAGGGTCACAAGTTTACCAGGGATGAGGCTCGCCAGCTATCGGGGGTAGAAACGGTGCTTTGGCTTTCAGAATTCCCTAAGCTTTTTCACCACATGATGGCCATGGGTGGTGTGAAGCAGGTGTACCTGGATAGCAACGAGCATTACAGGGCCGATGTGGTGGTGGAAACCCGCAGCGCCCGTTTTGTCGACTGGTGCAAAAAGCAATACCCGCTGCACAGCTACGAACGTGCCGCACCCCTGTTGGCCGAGCTCCGGGCAGTAAAGCAACCCGAAGAAGTGAAACAACTTCAGCGGGCGTGCGACATCACCGACCAGGCGTTCCGCAGGGTATTGAAGTTTGTGAAGCCGGGCGTGAAGGAGTACGAAATCGAAGCGGAGTTCATTCATGAATTCGTCAGGCAGGGATCGCGTGGTTTTGCGTACACGCCCATCATTGCATCAGGGGCAAATGCGTGTGTGCTCCATTACATCGAGAACGATCAGATCTGTCGGTCGGGTGATGTGGTACTGCTGGATGTGGGTGCGGAGTATGGCAACTACAATGCGGATATGACACGCTGCCTGCCGGTTAACGGGCGGTTTACGAAGCGGCAAAAGGACGTCTACAACGCTGTGTTGAGGGTGATGCAGGGCGCTATGAAATTATTGCGCCCGGGTGCGCTGTACTTTGATTACCACAAAGAGGTTCAAAAGCTGATGGAGAGTGAACTTCTCAAGTTGAAGCTTATTGACAAGACGGATATAAAAAATCAGACTCGAGAGAAACCCGTGGTAACAAAATACTTCATGCACGGCACCGGCCACCATTTGGGCCTCGATGTGCACGATGTAGGTAACATGTACCACAAAATGCAGGAGGGGATGGTGTGGACCGTTGAACCTGGAATCTATATTCAGGAGGAGAAGCTTGGTATTCGGCTTGAGAATAATGTCATCATCCGGAAAAACGGACTTTTGGATTTGATGAAAAACATTCCGTTGGAGGCCGGAGAAATTGAAGACCTGATGAATTCAAGATAGCATGAAAAAGGCAATCATGGCTATGGGCCTTTTGGCCCTCGGTGCGGTACTCCAAAGTCATGAGTTTTGGCTTGAGCCGAAAAAGTTCCGTTTTGCAGTTGGTGAGGTGATGAACATAGACTTTCGTGTGGGCGAAAATTTCCAGGGTGAACTTTGGGACATGAAGCGCCATAAGGCTGAAAAGGTTACTTTGTTTGGGGCAACGGGTCCGATCGACCTGACCAAAGCGGTGAAGGCCACTAAAAACAACCACGTCAGTTACAAATTTACCCGGGCGGGCACGCATCTGGTGGCAATGCAGAGTAACGCTGCATTCATTAAATTGGCAGGCACCGATTTCAACGCGTATTTAAAAGAAGATGGAATTGAAGACGTGCTGGCGCAGCGCAAGGATGCCAACCTTCAGGACACGGTGCGCGAGTTCTACACCCGATTTGCCAAGCTGCTGGTGCAGGTGGGCTCCAACACCGACAACACGTACATGAAAAAAGCGGGTCTTGAGCATGAAATCATCCCCTTGTTAAATCCCTACGCGCTCAAGGCTGGTGACTACATGAAGTGCCAGGTGCTTTTGAACGGGAAAGCCCGACCGCACGCGTTGGTAAAAGTCTGGAGCTCGTATAACGGCACCACCTTTCTGCAAAATATCTATACAGAAAATGATGGCACGGTTACTTTCCCCATTGGCACGCCTGGCCGGTGGATGGTGAGTTCAGTGGCCATGAGCGCGTCATCAAAGCCCGAAGCTGACTACGAAAGCAAGTGGGCGAGTTTGGTGTTTGAGATTCAGTAGACATGGCAGATACAATAAACTCACAAAAAGCTCCAGAACCCGTTGGACCCTATCCGCACGCGAGGCGTGTCGGCAATCTTTTATTTTTATCTGGCGTAGGGCCACGCCAGCGCGGCAGCAAAGAAATTCCCGGAGTGACGCTGGACGCCAATCGAAATGTGGTTTCCTACGACATCGAAACACAATGTCATTCTGTTTTTCAGAACGTTCGTCACGTGCTGGAGGCCTCCGGAGCCCGCTGGGAGGATTTGGTGGATGTAACCATTTACCTTACCAACATGAAGCAGGATTTTCCTGTGATGAACAGCATTTATGCTGAATACTTTCCCGACAAAGCAACGCAACCTTGCCGCACAACCGTTGAGGTGGGCGCACTTCCTACACCCATTGCCATTGAGCTAAAGTGTGTGGCGGTGGTCAGTTAGAATTTGTTAAATTTGATCACCTTTATGCCATGCTAAATTCGATTGTCCTTAAAGATCGTGTAACCAGTCATATGACGGATGAGGAGTTCTTTTGGTTTTGCCAGGAGAACAAGGACTTGAGAATTGAGCGGAATAGTAATCTTGAAATTGTCATTATGGCACCTGTTGTAACACTCGGTAGTTTTCATAACAGTCAAGTGTCTATTCAACTTGGTAATTGGGCGGAGAGAGACGGAAGAGGCATTGTATTCGATTCCTCAGCGGGATTTGCGTTGCCGGATCGTTCGGTTCTTTCCCCGGATGCTTCGTGGGTTTCAATTGCTAAATGGGATGCATTATCTGATCAGGACAAAAACAGGTTTGCACCCCTTTGCCCTGAGTTCGTGATTGAGATCAGATCCAAGTCAGATGAGCTTTCTGATTTAAAGGGAAAGATGTCAAAATGGATTTCGAATGGCGCACAACTTGCGTGGCTTCTAGATCCGATTGAAAAGAAAAGCTACATTTTTCGACCCGGTCGGGCGACTGAAGTTGTTGATGGCTTTAAGGTCAAGCTGCATGGGGAAAGCCCCGTTGCTGGTTTTGAGTTAGATCTCACGAAACTCAGGGTCTAGCGCTAAACCGCAAAACTCTCCCCACAGCCGCAAGTACGCGAGGCATTGGGGTTGATAAACTGAAATCCTTTTCCGTTTAGTCCGTCCGAGAAATCGAGGGTGGTACCCAGCAAATACAGCAGGCTTTTCTTGTCCACCAATATTTTTATCCCTTTGTCTTCAAAAACCTGGTCGTTGGGTTTAAGGGCATCATCAAAGTTCAGGTCATACATCAGGCCTGAACACCCTCCGCCTTTCACTAACACGCGAATGTTGTGCAGGTCGGTTCGGCCTTCCTGCCTACGAAGTTCAATGATGCGGTCTTTTGCTTTTTCAGTTACGCTGATCATACTCGCTCGTTACGCCACGGGATTCAATACAACACTAAAAACGGTCAGGGTGTTCCGGTCACGCCCGTAATACAACTTCTCGAGAGCGTCCATGATGTTGCTCGCGCGGAAATAGGAGGTGTGCAATTCTTTGTCCCCCTTCATTACCCACTGGATGGTATAGGAGTTTTCTTTTTCCTTGTAGCTCTGCACATACGCCAACATCTTGCGCAAAGCATCTACTTTGTCGGCCCCTGTTTCGGAGTGAAAAAGGAACGATTGATTATGGCGGGGATTGATTGTGATCAGATCCAGTTTGGCTTTCCCGTCCACCTGCGAGAACTCGAATACCAGATCGCTGGTGCGCAAGCCCAGGTAATCCTTAATCTGCTGCTGAATGCGGGCTGCTTCCACATGCACATCACTAACCGGCTCGGCACTTACTTTTGGCATGATGTTAAAACTATGAGTAGATTGGAAAAGTTTCTTGAGGGTCAAAATTACGAAACAATGAGAATATGAATAAGATTGAACACATCGGCATTGCGGTTAAAAATCTGGAGGAGGCGAATCGCCTGTTTAGCCGTTTATTGGGAACTCCGCCTTACAAGACCGAAGTGGTTGAACGGGAAGGCGTGAAAACCTCCTTTTTTAAAGTAGGCGAGGTTAAAATCGAACTCCTCGAAGCCACCCGGCCAGATTCGCCCATCGCCAAGTTCATCGAGAAAAAGGGCGAAGGCCTGCATCACCTGGCGTTTGATGTGTCGCCCATTGAAGAAAAGATGGAAAGCCTGAAAGGAGAAGGATTTTCACTTTTGGCCGATGAGCCCAAACCCGGGGCTGACAATAAGAAAATTGTTTTCCTCCACCCGAAGACGACCAACTCTGTACTGGTAGAACTCTGCCAGGATCGCGGCTGATCAGAATGTCTTTTTTGGATTCTTTTCCTTACCGAATTGCAAGGCGTTGTAGTACTTAAGTTTCTTTTTGCCCACCGAGGTTTCGTATTGCGATTTGGGCGCCTGGCAGGCTGTAAACACGAGAATCAGCACCAACAGACTCAATAGCTTCGTTTTCATAACCGACTTTTGCCCTAAATACGCGCTGCGGGCTACAGCATGCTACAAACACCAGATAAGTCTTATTTTTGAAGGATGAATGAACCGAAAAAGGCGATGAGCGAGGGTTTACCGACCCGTCATGAATTGAGTGAATTAGGTGAATTTGGGCTAATTGACCGAATCCGGCAAAAGGCACGTCTCAAGGTGCCAAACGTACTGAAGGGGATCGGTGATGACGCAGCCGTGTGGGATGTGGGTGACCATTACCAGCTCCTTAGCACCGATTTGCTGGTTGAAGGGGTTCATTTTGATCTTGCATACACGCCCTTGCAGCACCTTGGCTACAAAGCCGTGGCGGTCAATGTATCTGATATTGCCGCCATGAATGGAACGCCTACGCACATCGTGGTTGGCCTTGCGTTGAGTAACCGCTTTTCGGTGGAGGCCGTAGATGCGCTTTACAGTGGCATACATGCAGCGTGCGAAGCCTACCAGGTAGATCTGGTGGGCGGTGACACGTCTTCATCTGCAGGCGGCCTGGTGATTTCAGTAAGTGTAGTCGGCCGCGTGGAAGAGCATCGCGTGGCCTATCGTTCGGGTTTGTGTCCAAACGATATTCTCTGTGTTACGGGCGATTTGGGTGCTGCCTTCGCGGGATTACAAGTGCTTCAGCGCGAAAAGGAAGTCTTTCTTGCCAACCCAAATTCGCAGCCTGATCTGGAAAAATATGAGTATTGCGTTGGGCGCCAGCTGAAACCAGAGGCGCGAATGGATATCATACACGAGTTGGACGACCGAAAGCTGGTGCCTACGTCTATGATTGATGTTTCTGATGGGCTGGCCTCGGAGTTGATGCATCTCTCTACCCAGTCCAATATGGGAATTAAAATATTTGAAGATAAGATTCCGATTGACCACCAGACCTACGACATCGCGCTTGAGTTCAAGCTCGACCCGGTTACGTTTGCTCTCAATGGTGGGGAGGATTACGAGCTGCTGTTCTCCATACGCCAATCCGATTTTGAAAAAATAAAAAACCACCCCGACATTCATTTCATTGGCCATGCCCTCGCCCAGTCCGACCAACGGGTGATGGTCACCAAAGGAGGTATTGAAATCCCGCTTCAGGCGCAGGGCTGGACGCACTTCCAGAAGTGAGCTAGTCTTCCGGATACGGAATGAAAACGAAGTTGGTGAACCCCCGGTCTACTACAAACAGGCAGCAAAACTCATCGGGGTCTTTGTAGGTAGTTTCAAAATCAGACTGTTTTTCCTTGCCTACCAGTTCGCGCTGAACGAATTCATCGAGATAGGAAGCAAAGTAATTCCAGGTTAACCCGAGCGCCTGCTCGTCCAGCAGAAGCTGACCGATGGGAATCATCTCGCGCGAGATTGCAAAAATGGGGAAGGCAAATCCGGCCTTTCGCAGCTGGTAGGATGCCTCTTTTAGTGTGTCGGCTACCTTCACAAAATCCTGTGAGATGGTACCCAGGTACTTACCATTTAATTCCGGGTCATTCATCATGCCGCAAATGTAATTATTAGCTTTTCACGTTGTCATTCAGCCAGCGGGCCGCCATTTCCTGCAGGGTTGGGAAAAACTGCGCAAACTCGTGTTCAAACTCGGAATAGTGCCGCTGCAAGTCATGAACGGCTTTTTCCATATTCGACTCAAAGCGGGTTCTCCTCGACATGCCCGTAAGCGCGCGCTCGATGCCCTCGAGCTTACCGTAGTTCAATAGCCAATTGCCCCGCATCATGTAGGGAAGCATACGTTTGACATCGTCCGGTAGGATATCTTCATGCGCCAGCAAGGTTTCGTAGGCACGTGGCGCGTATTCGCTCAAGGCAACGGTATGGAACTTATGCCAGTCGCGGGCAAGGAAATGGTCGTAATACACATCCACGATTACCCGTGCGTAGTGGCGGTAGTCATTCCAAAGGCGTGCCCGGCTACTCCTTACCTGTGGATGTTTGTCGGTAAATTCATCAATGGCCCGGTGCAGTTCAATGCCGCGGGCAACATGAAACCCGAATTGACTGTCCAGGTTTCGGCCCTTTACAAAATCTCCGATGAAATTACCCGTCATAAGCCCGGGATGATCGCTGGAGAGATAAAGATGAGCAAGAAAGTTCACGTCACTTCCAATTGGCGGGATCAAGGCGCCACGACTTTACATATACCAGTTGCTTTTCATCCAGGTATCGGCTTGCCACCGCTTCGGCTAACAAGTGATTGAAGTCGCTCAGGCAAACCAGCGGTACGCCTGCCTTATTGAAAGCGGCCTCGGCTGCATCAAATCCATAGGTGAAAATGGCGGCCATGCCCGCTACCCGGAATCCCGCCTCCGTCAGCGCTTCAGCTGCCTTAAGTGAGCTGCCTCCAGTGCTGACGAGGTCTTCGATAAGTACTACATGTTTTCCTTTTTCAATTCGTCCTTCAATCAAATTGCCCATGCCGTGGTCCTTTGGTTTGGGTCGCACGTAGATGTAAGGTAATCCGAGGGCATCTGCCACCAGGGCGCCTTGCGGCACTCCGGCAGTCGCAACCCCTGCTACATACTCTGCTTTGGGAAAATAAAGTCGGATGACATCCACTAACGACTGTTTGATGAACGAGCGAATATCGGGGTAGGAAAGGGCGAGCCGGTTGTCGCAATACACGGGCGATTTCCAGCCGCTGCTCCAGGTAAAGGGTTTTTCGTGGTTGATCTTAATCGCCTCGATTGCCAGCAGCCGGTAGGCTACCGCAGCCGCGGTTGGCTCATGGATTTTGATACTCATGGGGCCGAAGTTATCAGGTTTTTTTTGCGCGCGACAGCGGTCCGCCTAAGAATTGGAAGAAATCCGACTTGCCGGATTAAATTCATTTTTGCTTTTTGCGTTCGCAGATCCTGCATGAACCTCTTTGTCAACGACATTCCCGTTCGCATCTTAAAGCCCGGCCAGGTAGCTGATGAAGGACATGTCAATTCCTCCATTGATGCCCGAAACGAACCCATTACGAAAGCCAAACTGATTTATCACGTTTTGGTAAAAAATGCCGGGCTGTATGAATTGGGGCAGATTCTCGACCTTATCGATACCAAAGTGCCCACCAGCCTGCTGTCGTTGATTGTTTCGGTGGACAACTACGAGGCCGCCAAGCTGTTGCTGCGCCAGCGGTTCAAGGTGGTAAAAGCGGCCGGAGGGCTGGTGCGCAAAAAGGACCGTTTCCTGATGATTTACCGGATGAAAAAGTGGGATCTACCCAAGGGAAAGAAAGAGGCAAACGAGCGGTATCGCCAGACGGCTGTGCGCGAAGTGGAGGAGGAGTGTAACGTAAAAGTCAAACTTGGCCGCAAAGTGTGCACCACCTGGCACACGTACACCATGAACAAGAATTCGATGCTGAAGAAAACGCGCTGGTATGTCATGGATGTGGTGGATGACTCGCGGATGAAACCCAGCCTCGAAGAGGATATCGAGGAATTGCGCTGGATGACACAGAAGGAAGTGTATCACGCGCTGGACAACTCATACAAGTCCATTCGCTTTGTTTTTGAAGAGTACTACCGGAAGGCCGAAAAAATCCCTTCCTGATCAGAGCTTGTAGGGCAGAAACGGAGCCACATCGGCACCATACCGGTGGACTTCCCGGATAATAGACGAACTAATTGAAGCAAACTGGGGTGAGGTGATCAAAAAAACCGACTCCAGATCGGTGTTCAGATACCGGTTAACCTGGGCAATGCTGTTTTCGTACTCGAAGTCGGTTGTGTTGCGTAACCCCCGCAGCAGAAAGTTAGCGTTGTATTTACGGGCCAGTTCGGCCGTCAGCTCGTTGTAGGTAATCACCCGGATGTTCGGGTGCTGCTCAAATGTGTCTGCAATTTTCTTTACCATCATCTCGATGGCGAAGTATCGCTGGCTCTTACCGCTGTTGTAACCAACAGCAATAATGATTTCATCAAACAGATTCAATCCGCGCAGCACAATATCCTCGTGGCCGCGCGTGAAGGGATCAAACGATCCGGGAAACAAGGCAATTCGCTTCATGGCTTCAGCAACGCTAAGGCAAACAAGTCGAAGAAATGATGCTCCTGCACCTCATCGAATAAGTATCCAAACTGAAGGCCAGCGGGTCGGCTGCCAAACTCAACATTGCGGATGTACTTGTAAAACTCCTGGTAGTGTGGGGAATTTTTGCCGATGTACCCCCACAACACAACCCGCGTTTTTTCCGGCTCCATGCCCAGCCCATTCATCACAACCATGATGTATTTCACATAGTCGGCAAATTGCTTGATCAAAAACTGGTTGTAATACAACAGCTTCCCCTTCCGGCAGGCCATCACGTGTAGCTTAAACCGATCAACATAGATGTATAGCGGCTCATCGGACTGTTTTGCAGCCACGGGCAGCAGTCCTTCAACCAATGCTACCGACTGGTGTGTATAGGTAACCTTCGTGTTAGCATACACTTTTTGGAGCCAGGTCAGCAGCGACTCCTGCACTGCGAAAACAGTGACCACTGTACCCTCGCCATGCCCGCTGACCAGCACTTTTTCATCCGCCCCCAGAGCAGCGTTAATCCTCAGGTAGTCGGCTGCACTTTCCTCAACAAAGAGCGCTGGCGGAATCTGAGCAAACTTGTTGTTCTTGAATGAAATGATGACGCGCTGCCAGAACCCCGCCAACAGGAGCGGGTGGCCATCAAAAAGCGTTTTCAGCAGATCAAACAGCTCTTCGTGCGATTTCAGTTCGCCCAGTACGTAGTCTTCGAGAAGGAGAATTCTGCTCGAGGCTTGCTCAAGCACCCCTACTTGAATATCGCGCACTCCGATCTGCACCAAAAGGGCAAACTCGTTGAGGCGCTCTTCTTCAAAACGGTCATCCCGGACCTTTTTTACAAGCTTGAAACTCGCTGTGGCGGTTTGCACAGCGAAATGTTATTCCCAGTTACCGGAAGTGGACACATCCGTACGAGAACCAAAACGAAGCGGTTTACGATTCTTGGCTTCGTTGCTCTCTTTACGCTCAGGGTTAGCCGGCTTGGGGTCCTTCACTTCAATAACCTGCACCATAAGGCCAGCCTTATCCACCTTGCCCACAAAAATGTCGAACTTAGCACCTCCACCTTCTGGTACTTCGGCAATTGTGTTTACATCCACATTTGGGCTGAAGACATAATCCCAGAAATTGATTAGCAGCATTCCACGCTTTACTTCAGCGCCAACCGGCACATCGGCCAGATTTGTGACAATACCCTGTTCTGCGAAGGGAGGTTGTGTGTCGCGGTCGCCAACCTTAAGGCGATATGCCTTTTGATTTTTGATTACGCGGTCGCCAACCTTCACATTATATCCCTGGAAGATGCCGTTGTCGGCCACGTTCATCGTATAGTTCTTCTTAAAGATGCGGTCGCGCGCGGAAATAAAGCCCAATGTGTCGATCTGTACTTTTACTTCTTCGCCACCATAAGCTTTCTGAATGATTTCCTCTTTGCGTTCCAGAATCGGCACCTGGCCGTTGTTGATGAAATTGACGAGGGAATCCCAATTGGCGGTATAGCGGCCATTTACCTCCATAAAAACAATCTCAGCTTCCCGAATCAACTTCAGGCGGTCGATAACATCCGCTTCGGTGTTTTTAATCCGTTCGGTTTCTTCAATCGTGCCTTGAATACTGCGGTAAAGCAACCAGAAAAGTGAAACACTGGCTATAAGAAGGACGATGGTGAGTATTCTGTTGATCATCGGGTTTTAAGGTTTAAGCCTGCAAGTATAGGTATTTTCAAGCGTTCTGCACAACCGCCAAAAGGTCAAAATAACCCCTCAAATCAAGAATTTGAGCAGGTTTTTGCACTTTCGAGAAGATGCCATGGGTGGTATGCGGGGGCCACTGCTCCAGTTCGCCCCAAGGCACCCATTTCACCTCGCAGATAAGCTGCTTGCCAAGCGGCAATTCGGGGTCGAAACCTACGCTGATGTTGCCGGCCAGCCGTTGCACCCGGAAGAACAGCTCAATTGCATGCAAAGGCGACTGAATAAACTCACATGCGAACAGAAAGTCACAAACTTTGACCTGAATCCCGGTCTCTTCTGCAAATTCCCGAGCCAGCGCCTGCGTTGCCGTTTCGCCCACCTGAACACCACCGCCCGGAGGCGCCCAGAAGGGGTGGTTGTAAAGCCCAAGGTGATTAATCAGCAAAATTTGATCTTGCTCTACCATCAGACCACATACCCGCACCCGCACCCGGTCTCCGAAAATCCGGGCCACTTCCGAATTCATCTCTCAAAAATTTTAACCAAAATAGGGAATAAATGCATGCCGGTGTGTGTTAACTTTAGGAAGAACTAGACATGATACGGGGATTTCTTGCTGGACTTTGTGTGTTAGCCGCGACACTTGGCTTCGGTCAAAGCGGGGAGGTACTCCCGGGCCCGATTCTTACCTGGGAAGAGAAACGCTATGATTTTGGTGATGTAGTGCAAGGCGACCGCGTGGAGCATACCTTCCGGTTTACCAATACAGGAACGGCTGCCTTGCTGATTACCAACGTTGAGGTAAGTTGCGGCTGTACAACACCCAAGGGCTGGACGCGCGATCCTATTCAACCGGGCGAACGCAGTGAGTTAACGATTGCGTTTGATAGTGCAGGAAAAAATGGAAAGCAAATCAAGGTGGTAACGGTGGTTTCCAACTCAGTAGCGGTTGATAACAAGATTACCTTCACCGCCAATGTACTTCCAAAAGTACCTCCGCAGCCATGAAGGAGCGGAGCATGTTCTTGTGGGGTACCACTTTTGGACTTTTGGCAGTAGCCCTCGGTGCATTTGGAGCGCATGCCCTGCGCGACTTACTGCAAGCCAGTGGGAGAACCGATACGTTCGAGCTGGCGGTGAGGTACCAGTTTTATCACGCCCTCGCGCTAATGGTAAATGGTCTTTTTCAGCGGCAGTTTTTCGGGCAAGGCCGTTTATCACGGAGTGCCGTATTCTTTGTGGCAGGTGTTCTGCTCTTTAGCGGCAGTCTCTATGTGCTTTCGCTAACCGGCTTTCGGCCTATGGCCTGGCTTACCCCGGTAGGCGGAGTGGCATTGCTGACAGGGTGGGTACTATTTGTGCGCGATATCTTTCAAAGCACGGGAGCGAAGTAGGGAGTACGAAGAGCTGTTATTCGCGATTACCTGCGCTGCCCAAAGATGGCTGTGCCCACGCGGATAAGGGTGCTTCCCTCTTCCAGGGCAACTCGATAGTCTGATGTCATGCCCATCGAGAGTTCTTTCATGCGTATATGCCCGGGCAGCGGCAGTTTGGCAACATCATCAAACAGCCTGCGCAGGCTGCGGAACTCCTGGCGAATTTGCGTCTGGTTCTCGGTAAGGGAGGCCATGCCCATTAGTCCTTCGATGCGGACAAACTGTAACGACTGCATTACTGGGTTTGTGATCAGCGAGAGTGCTTCGGATTCATGAAGGCCAAACTTGGTTTCCTCCTGCGCAATAAAAATCTGGAGAAGGCAGGGAATAACCCGGCCGGCCCGAGCACCTTGTTTTTCAATTTCGAGTAGTACCTTTTCACTATCCACAGCGTGAATCAGCGATACAACAGGCGCTACATACTTGACTTTATTGGTTTGCAGGTGACCGATCAAGTGCCACCCAATGTCGGCAGGTAAAGTAGGTTGTTTGTCCATCAGTTCCTGCACCTTGTTTTCTCCAAACAACCGCTGGCCGGCCTCGTAGGCTTCGAGGATGGCGGGTGCCGGGTGCGTCTTGCTGACGGCAATGAGTCGCGCCCCAAAGGGTTCCACCTCCTGCCGGTAAAACTTAATGTGATCTTTAATGCTCATTTCCTAATTTCGGCCATGCGTTTCACCACCTAACCAACGCAAAGGTATGGCCATATTGGGAACACTGATCAAGAAGGGGATCAAATTGCGCGAAAATCTTGAGCATGAGTATTCCGCTCCGTTTGAATTGCAGAAGAATGAGTTGAAAGAACTGCTGATTACAGCCTCGCAAACCGAGTTCGGTAAGTATTATGATTTTTCGGCTGTGTTGCGGCAGTTTCGAAGGGGTGTTCGCAATTTCTATGATGCATTTCGGGTTATTCCGATACACGACTACAATAAAATTAATAAAGACTGGTGGCACTTGTCATTAAAAGGAGCAAAGGATATTTGCTGGCCGGGGCGGGTCAAATACTTTGCTCTGAGTTCGGGTACTTCCGAAGCTGCCAGCAAGCATATTCCGGTTACCAAGGAGATGACCAAGGCCATTCAGAAGACAAGCATTCGCCAGATCCTCACGCTTTCCAAGTACGATCTTCCGTCCGATTTTTTTACCGGAGGTATTTTGATGGTGGGAGGCAGCACCACGCTCAACAAGCGCGATGGTTATTTTGAAGGCGATCTGAGCGGTATACAAGCTGCCCGCTTGCCATTTTGGTTTCAAAGTTTTTACAAGCCCGGCAAGAAGATTGCCAAAACCCGTCAGTGGGCCGAAAAGTTGGAGGAAATGGCACGAAACGCCCCGAAGTGGAACATCAGCATTATTGTGGGTGTGCCGGCCTGGCTACAGTTGTTGCTCGAACGCATTATTGAATTGCACGGGCTGAAAAATATTCATGACATCTGGCCCAACCTGATGGTATATGTACACGGTGGCGTTTCCTTCGAGCCTTATCGAAAGGGTTTTGAGAAGTTGTTTGGCAGACCGATTTATTATATCGAAACCTATCTGGCTTCGGAGGGCTTCATTGCCTACCAAACGGCTCCGCGCAGGCGTACGATGAAACTGGTGCTCGATAACGGGATCTTTTTCGAGTTCATCCCCTTCAATGAAGAAAATTTTACGCCTGAAGGAGAAGTACGGGCAAGCGCTAAAACGCTGTTAATGGATGAGGTGGAGGAAGGCAAAGACTATGCGCTGTTGTTGTCCACCTGCGCAGGGGCATGGCGCTACCTTATTGGCGATGTCATTCGCTTTGTCTCGGTCGAGGATGCCGAAATTATCATCACCGGTCGCACCAAACATTTTCTCAGCCTCTGTGGCGAGCATCTTTCGGTAGATAACATGAACAAGGCGATTGAGCTGGTGTCGCGCGACCTGAATGTTTCCATACCCGAATTTACTGTGGCAGGGGTACCGGTAGATACATTATTTGCTCACCACTGGTTTGTAGGTACCGATGACACCGCAGATCCCGGTCAGGTGCGCGATAAGCTCGATCACTACCTGAAGGAATTGAATGACGACTACGCCACCGAGCGCGCTCACGCACTTCGCGATGTAAAGGTGGATGTGCTGCCGTTGCAGGTATTCCATAGCTGGTTGGAGTCGAAAGGGAAGATGGGGGGGCAGAATAAATTCCCGCGTGTAATGAAGAAGTCTCAATTGGAAGAGTGGAAGTCATTTATTGCTGCGTTCTGAAATGGAATTTATCTGGAACGGGGTCAAGTTTGGTATTGTCCTGGCATTCCTGGTAGGGCCTGTTTTCTTTGCCCTTATTCAAACCAGCATTGATAAAGGATTTTCGCATGGCCTGGGAGTTGCGCTTGGGGTGTCGCTAAGCGATATGCTTTATGTGGTGGTTTGTTACCTCGGCCTGTATCGCGTTCTAAGCACGCCTTCGTTCCAGGTGTACATGGGCTACGCGGGAGGTATTATTCTCATACTTTTTGGGGTTTACTACCTGTTCATCAAAAAGCGGCAGCCGGCCGTGCAGGCGGCCCAGGCGCAGGTAGATGCCCACTACAAGTCGTTCATAAAGGGATTTATTATCAATACGCTCAGCCCTATGGTGCTGGTCTTCTGGCTGGGGGCCATCAGTTTTGCGTCAGTTACCTATGGGTATCAAAGCACGCGCGAGTTTTTTTGGTTCTTTTTTGCCGTGTTGGGCACGGTTTTGCTCACGGATGCAGCAAAAGTCTACCTGGCCCATCGCCTTCGTACCCTGGTAACGCCAACGTGGCAGCGTATTATGCACATGGTGGTGGGACTGGCGCTCGTTGCTTTTGGCGCCCGGATGATCTGGAAAGTAATGAGTTAATCCTGCAAGACGTTGCTGATGAAGGTGCTCTTGAGCAGTAACCACACCAGGAAGAAAGCAATCGCCCACGCCAGGTATACGTGATAAAAATCGGTTGTGTCGCGGTAGCGTGACTCTTTGATCTCAGCTTTTTCGTACCGGTCGATTTTGGCAAAGACACTGCGTAGGGCTTGGTCGTCCTCTACCCGGAAAAATTCACCTCCCCCGATGCTCGCAATTTTCCGCATGGTTGTTTCATCCACCGTGTTTTCTACCATCTGTGGTCGCCCGAAGTAGTCCTTACCAAATGGAACAAGTCCCTCTTTTCCGACAATGATGGTATATATTTTTATACCGTAGGCGCCTGCCAGCTCTGCGGCTGTGATCGGATCGATGTTTCCACCCCGATTGTCACCGTCACTGATCAGAATACAAACTTTGGACTTCGATTCGGATTCGCGCATGCGGTTGGTGGACACAGCCAGCGCGCTTCCAATGGCAGTGCCGGCCGTTTGAATCATGTCAAAGTTGAGATCATTCAGATATGAGAACAACAATTCGTAGTCGGTCGTGAGAGGGGCCAGTGAGAATGCATCACCCGCAAAAACCACTATGCCGATGCGATCCTGCAAACGGCCTTTAATAAAATCGCGTGCCACGCTCTTGGCGGCATCCAGCCGGTTTGGCTTAAAGTCTTCAATTTGCATCGACTGCGAAATGTCCAGTGCCAGCATGATATCGATGCCCTCGCTCCATTGCTCAACTTTTTCATTTGTTTTCTGAGGGCGCGCCAACGCAACCAGGATAAGCGCGGCAACGGCCATTAGCACAAGGTCGGGCAGCACCCGCACCAAAGCTGCCCGCGAAGGGTGGATGTCGCTTTTTACCCAAGCCACAGCCAGCTTTTGATTGGTGAGATATCGAATCAGCCAACGTGCAAGCAGCAACAGGGGAAGGGCAACAAGCCCAAACAGGTAGAGGGGCTGCTCCCACGTAAACGCGGTAAATGTCTCAGGGGCAAACCATTGCCAGGAATACCACGGGTTATCCATGTTGTACCTGGTTTCGGATTTGCTCAAGCTTTTCCTCGCTGAACTCGCGGAGGTGCGCAAACGGATGAACATCGAAAACTCCAATTCCGCCATAAATCAGGCGGTCGGTTGCCCGAAGTGCGTCACCCAGTTTACGTTCGTTCTCGCGGTGCACGATTTCTTTTGTGGTCAACTTGGTAAAGGGTTGCCCCGCTAGCTGTTCCATGTAGCGTTTCCAGGCCACCACCAGGCTCTCGGCTCCCGTCACCGTGTACGCAACTTGCAGTTGCCCTAATTGATGGTTGAACTGCCGGACAAAAACGAGGTGCTGCCGGTTTAGCTTGCGTATGCGAAAATAGGTTCTGATCTTTTTTCCAAAGATCACCCACGTGATTATCAAAAGAGTTGCCACTACGGCAAAAGCCACCGCAATCAGGATGGTATTTAGTTGCCATGGAACCTTCCAATAATCCGTATTGGTGCGCAGTGGAAGAGCGTTGGCGCTCAATGAGTCGGGCACGTGAAACACCCGTTTGGAGAAAAACAGCGTGTCATTTTCGGGCCACACCGCGGTGCAATCTGCTTTGGTAACCACAAATACCGGAAGTGCCAACATTTGAATGGAGTCAATCTCAAATGAGGTGAGCTGATATACCAGGCTATCCGTGCTTACACCGTTTTCAGATCGCGTGGGGAAGTAGGTGCGGGTTTTCCATTCGAATGGGTCAAACTTAAAAGTAGAATCCGGCATCAAAACCAGGAACGAAGATGGGTAGCGAACCGACAAGGCGTACTGAACCGGTTGCCCCACTGACACAGAATCCGTTAGAAATTTTCCCTGCACCGAAATGGATTGGGCCGATACCGTGGTCCAACACGGCAATATGAACATCACGAATACAAGCTTCTTCATCACGCGCGCTTCAACGTCTTGTTTCGCACTTTAAAGAGCCTTAATAGTTTGGGCACATAGTCTTCATCCGTTTCCACCGACACAAAATTGATCTGATGCTTCCGGCTAAACGTGGCCATTTCTTCCACCCGTTCGCGATGGTGCGAGCTGATGCTTTCGCGGAATGTGCCAAACGAACTGTTTACCCACAGCGTTCGGTTGGTCTCTTTTTCCAACACCGGGATAATGCCGAGCCGGGGCAGTTGGGTTTCGCGTTTGTCGCTTACCCGGATAAGAACCAGATCGTGCTTACGGGCAAGAGATTTCAGATTCGGGTAAAAACCTTCGTCAACAAAATCGGAAATCATGATAATCACACTTCTGCGCTTGATCGAGTTCAACGCAAAAGCGACCGCCCGGTTCAGATTGGTTCGGTTTGATAATCGTTTTAGCCGCGACAGCGCCAAAATCAACTCGTAGGCCTGGGCCATGCCTTTTTTTGGCTTCAGATAATACTCGCGCTGGTCGCTGTAACAGATTAACCCGATCTGGCTCGATTCCCGCGCGCCCGACAGGGCCAGGACACCACACATTTCGCGGGCTACGTCCAGTTTGGTGTGTCCTGGCGTTCCGATCTCCTGCGAAGCGCTGACATCAAGAATGAAAAAAATCGTCTGCTCTTTTTCCTCTTTAAATGTTTTTACAAATGTGCCGTGGCCTTTGGCACTTACGTTCCAGTCAATGGTCCGGATATCATCGCCATACTGGTACGGCCGCACATCATCAAACTCAAGCCCCGTTCCTTTAAAAATGGAGTGAAAGTCGCCCTGCATCTGGCTGTTGATGGCCTTCCGCACCTGGATCTCGTACTTCCTCAATTTTTTCAGCAGCTCTTTCAAGGGTTATAAAAGCGTCAAAAATACTTCAATTATGAGTAATTTTCGACCGTTTTTATGAGGTGGGTAATCCTGATACTGGTGTTGGCTGTGGCGTGCGGGCGCGACTCGCGGCCGTCTGGAATTCTGGACGAACACCAGATGACATCGTTTCTGGTGGACATCTATCTGGCAGAGGCCCGCATGAGCCAGTTTCCGATGAGGCCGGATTCGGCCCGTAAGATCTTTCAAGCCCATGAGCACCAACTGGCTACCCGGTATGGAGTTTCGGATTCAATAATTCGGTTATCGTATCAATATTACTTTGAGCACCCGCGGGAGTTTGATCGGATCCTAGAAGCAGCCATTGATACGCTCAGCCTGCGGGAACAACGCATGCCGTTTCAGACCCAGCCCCTAAGCCAGTAGTCATGGTGTACCCGGCAGAGGTGGAGGTCAAACTGGGCTTTGATGTACTTCGTCAACGCCTGCATCAGTATTGTATCTCAGGCCTCGGCCATCGGGAGGTTGATCAGTTGTTTTTTCAGACCGACTATTTTGCCATTCAGGTTCAGTTGGATCAGGTTCAGGCAACTCAGGAGTTGATCGCCTCCGGCTTGCCCTTTCCAGGTGGATCGTATGATGATCCTCAGCCGTTGCTTGAGCGCGTGGTGCCCGAGGGTTCGTTCTTAGAAGAGGCTCAGCTCTGGTCACTGATTCAGTCACTCGACATCATCAGCCAGTGGCGCGCGTTCGCAGTGCGCGAAGCAGAACGATTTCCGGCTCTGGCCGCCATGATTGATCCCGCATCTCTTCCGGCCGGTTTCCTGAAGGAGCTCATGCAGCCGTTTGATGAAAGCGGAAAGCTGCGCGATCAGGCATCGCCCGAATTGGCCCGGATACGTAAGCGCCTGCGCGAAGAGCAAAGCCGGGTTCGCAGGCTGGTGGATTCCATTTATCGGAAATCGGTGGAGCAGGGTTGGGTGCCGGAAGGAGCATCGCCCACGTTGCGCGATGGTCGTATGGTGATTCCGGTGCTGGCTGAGCACAAACGCAAGTTGAGCGGGTTTCTGGCCGATGAATCTGCAACCGGCCAAACGGTGTTTATTGAACCTGCCGAAGTGCTGGAGGGCAGCAACGAGATCCGCGATCTTCAGCATGAGGAACGAAGGGAGATTGTGCGTATTCTGATGCGCCTTACACAAAACTTGCGTGATCATTTGCCGGAAGTATTGGCTGCGTATGCAGTCCTGGCAAAAGTGGAACTGGTGCTGGCCAAAGCAAGGCTGGCCCGTGATCTCCGGGCAACACGCCCCATGCTGGTTAATCACCCGGAGGTAGTTTGGCGCGAAGTACGGCACCCCTTGCTTGTGTTTTCGCTCAAAGGGAAGCGATCCGTGGTACCGCTCTCCATCGATCTGAGTTCATCAGACCGCATGCTGCTCGTCAGTGGCCCGAATGCCGGTGGCAAGTCGGTATGCCTGAAAACGGTGGGGCTTGTTCAGTACATGGTTCAATGTGGCCTGCTGGTTCCGCTGCATCCGGATTCGCGGGTCGGCATTTTTCAGCACCTGATGCTCGACATTGGCGATCAGCAGTCAATTGAGAACGACTTAAGCACCTACAGTTCACACCTTCGCAATCTTGCTTTTTTTCTAAGGGAGGCAGATGAAAATACACTGGTGCTGCTGGATGAATTGGGCGCGGGAACGGATCCCAACTTTGGGGGTGGAATTGCAGAGGCGATTTTGAAGGCCTTACTTGAACGCAAAGCCTGGGGTGTTGCTACTACGCATTACTACAACCTGAAGCTTTTTGCCGAACGCACAGCCGGCATACGCAATGCCGCCATGCAATTTGATGCTCAGAAACTGGAACCACTTTTTCAATTGGTGATCGGTAAGCCGGGCAGCTCATTCGCGCTGGAAATTGCACGCAAAACCGGCTTGCCGGGCGAAACGCTGCGCGAAGCGGAAGAGATTATTGGTGTAGAGCTTACCGGGCTGGAGACCTTGCTGCGAAAAGTAGAAGGTGAGAAACTGGACGTGGAAAAATTGCAGCAGGAGTTAGCGACACTCCGAAACCAGGCGCAACAGCAGCGCGACCGGTACCAGCGTATGGCCGATGAACTTGCCTCGCGCGAAAAGGAAATCATCAACCGCGCAAAGGCAGAAGCGGCCCAACTGCTGGCGCAAACCAATCGCGAGATTGAAAAGACGATACGCCACATCAAAGAAAACAAGGCTGAGAAGAAGGAGACAAAAAAGGTACGCCACGGGCTTCAGCAGTTGAGTGCGCGCGTGGTGGTTAAGCCGGAGCAGGCAGTTGTGGCCACCACGCCAATTGCGGTTGGTGAAGCCGTGCGGTTGCGCGGGCAGGAAGTGACGGGGCGGGTGTTGTCTATTTCGGGCGAGTTGGCCGAAGTTCAGTTCGGTGATCTGCGTTCAACGGTGAAGCTGAGCCGGTTGGTTAAGAGTGCGGAGGCGGTATCTGCGCAGCCGGCCATCGCTCGGGGCGCCATGAATCTGGTTGAGAAGCGATCCGGCTTTTCTCCGGTGCTGGATGTTCGGGGGCAGCGGGCAGAGGAAGTGGTTACTGTGCTTGCGCAATTTCTGGATGATGCAGTGCTGTTGGGTCAGCATGAATTGCGCATTATTCATGGAAAAGGCGAGGGCGTGTTGCGGTCCATCGTGCGCGACCGACTTAAAAGAATGAAGGAAGTAGTGGCGGTGAGTGATGAGCATGCCGACCGTGGTGGGGCCGGGGTGACCATCGTTACGTTAAAATAAAAAAGAGGCCGAAGCCTCTTTCTTTTTTGTTATCGTATTCTCTTTTTAAGGAACGAAATTAAAGGTCCAATTGCCGGTAACAACTCCAACGCGACCGGGATACCCAGTACCATTGAAGGTAAACGTTACTTGCAATGAATTATCCGAAACCACATAGGTCATTTGCAACTCATCTGTAGTTCCGGCATCGCGAATAATTTGTGTTTCTACACTCTGGCCAAACGACCACTTTCCACTTGCCTTCCAAGGACTTAGTGGTGGCCTATTCTGGGCTGAATAGTCAAATAAAGCTGCACCTGGGGTGCCGGTTAATGTCAATGTAAAATTTTGGTATTCTGCAGTGCGATCTCCAGAAG
>JBKCJM010000096.1:0-5430 GCA_046301755.1 Cyclobacteriaceae bacterium | reverse complement strand
GATCGGGCGCAGCAAAAAATCGAAACTGCTTTAAGCAACACTCACCGATCAAAAAGAAGGCACTCCGGCACCGGCAAAAAATTATTTACCACCAACAACCACTACGAATGGAGTAAATACCAGTCGTGCCGGATATGCCATTTCTTCGCCCTCACCCCAGGCCCATCTCCCCGCGGGGGCGGGGTGTCCAACAGACGGGGTGAAGGAATTAATCCACATTATCATGCAAGAACTTATTGTTTCCCAACACCTGATTGTCATCGTTCAGGTTGTACCGCGACACAAAGTTCTCGGAGGAATGCGGAACATTCTCCATTTTCACACCTCTTCTCAAGTAAGCCGGAACTGTCCACTTGTTGTTGAACTCTTCCTTGGTCATTTCCTGCTTTTTGTCGGCTTTCAGCTTTGCTCTCCGATCGCGGGCCTGCTGGGCCAGGCGCTCCTTGGTTCTGCGGTACTCCATTAAGCCCTCTTCGTTGATCACCTGATCGGCTGACAATTCCTTGCCTACCGAAAACTCATCGTCATCATTACCGAAAAGGCCGTCATCACCTTCCTCCTTTTCATCCTCATCGTCCCACTTGGCTACCGGCACCGGTCGTTCAAAGAGCGTGAACGAACGTTCTTCCTGGGGTTCCTCCGGCACAAACGGCTTTTCTTCCGGCTTGATGTAAAGCGGTTTGTCCTCAGGTTGCAGAATCGGCTTGTCAATCACCGGCATGCTCTGCCGGGCTGGCATCTCTGGAGCTTTTTCGACCGGCATGTCAACAATACGCAACTCCGGCTCATCGGTACGCTGGTTCACCGAGTTGTCTACACCGCCAAAGAGCGAGATTTGGCTTTTGTCAAGTTCGAGCACTTTCTTGTCGTCTTTCCGGATGGTCTTACCCTCGGCACGGAATCCGGTAGCAATCACTGTTACGCGAATGCGATCGCCCAACGTGGAATCGACTCCATGCCCGAAAATTACCTCGGCTTCATCACCGGCCTGTTCCTGAATGTACTCCGTAATGGTGGAGAGCTCATCCATTTGCAACTCGGCCTCTTCGCCCGAAATAATTGACAGCAATATCTTCTTGGCACCCATGATGTCGCGGTTGTCGAGCAGCGGAGAAGCCAGCGCCTGTTGAGCGGCTTTGATCGCGCGGCCCTCACCCCGTGTTTCAGCCGAGCCCATCACAGCGGCTCCGGCATTCAGCATCACGGTGCGCACATCCTGGAAATCTACATTGACATAGCCTGCGAGCGTGATAATCTCGGCAATGCCTTTGGCGGCCGTAGTCAAGACCGTATCAGCCTCACCAAATGCCTGGCCGATGGCAAGGTTGCCATAAATCTCGCGAAGTTTGTCGTTTAGAATGACGAGCACCGTGTCGCAGCTCGAGCGCAGCGCTTCGATACCGGCTTGCGCCTGCCCTGTCTTCTTCTTCCCTTCAAATGAGAAGGGCACGGTCACAATCCCTACCGTGAGAATGTCCATGTCCTTGGCAATCTTGGCGATCACCGGAGCTGCACCCGTTCCGGTACCGCCACCCATACCCGCAGTAACGAACACCATTTTGGTGCCCGAGAGCATTTCGCGAATCTGGTCTTTGCTCTCCAGCGCGGCTGCCCGCCCAACTTCCGGATTGGCGCCACACCCCAACCCTTCGGTGAGGTTAACGCCTAACTGAAGTTTGTGGGGAACAGGGCTGCTGTTAAGCGCCTGCAAATCGGTATTGGCCACCACAAACTCGACATCCTTGATGCCCTGGCGAAACATGTGGTTGACCGCGTTGCTTCCACCACCTCCAACGCCCACTACCTTGATAATGGACTTGTGGTGTTTCGGCAGATCAAACTTGTACGATGAATCAAACATGACTGTGTTTATTTATGGTGGTTAGTATTCGTTTTTCTCACCGAGGTCATCGATGAGCAGTCCTTTCGTCTTGTTCAGGATGTTGGTGAAGAAATCGCCCGTGAGCGCGCTCTTGCGCTGCTTCACCGGTGGTTGCTTCACCATCGCTTTGGCTTCCTTGTAACGCTCATCGCGTTCATCGAGTGAACGGAACCCGGCCAGTACCAGCCCGACAGCTGTTGCATACATGGGGCTCTTCACGGCTTCAATCTTGCCTTTGCCGAGGTGTTCATTCGGGTAACCGATACGGGTATCCATGCCGGTCATATATTCTACCAGTTGCTTGAGGTTCGCCAGCTGCGAGCCGCCACCCGTGATCACGATGCCTCCCGCTAACCGATTCTCAAAACCGGAACTGATGATTTCCGCATGGGCCATCTCAATGATTTCTTCCATACGCGCCTGGATAATATTCGACAGGTTCTTCACGGAAATTTCTTTTGCCGTGCGGTTGCGAATACCCGGGATGGATACAATTTCGTTCGGGCTTGCTTCTTCGGCAATGGCCTTGCCAAAGCGCGTTTTCAACTGCTCGGCTTGCTTGGACATCACTTGCAATCCGTGCTGGATGTCGGTGGTGAGGATGTTGCCACCAAACGGAATTACAGCCGTATGACGAATGATGTTGTCGTAGAAGATGGCAATGTCGGTTGTGCCTCCGCCAATGTCGATGAGGCATACACCCGCTTCCTTTTCTTCCTCGCTCAACACGGCCAGGCTGGAGGCAAGCGGCTCCAGAATCAGATCGTCAATCTCCAACCCTCCCCTGCGCACGCATTTGTTAATGTTGTTGATGGCGCTGGTTTGCGCGGTGATCACGTGGAAGTCGGCTTCCAGGCGCACCCCGCTCATGCCAACTGGGTCTTTGATGCCCTCTTCGTAGTCCACCGTATAGTCTTGCGGCATCACGTGAATGATTTCACTGCCGCTGGGCACCACCATCCGATACATGTCTTCCGTGAGGCGACTCACGTCTTCGATGGTGTTCTCACCTTCCTTAGAATCGCGCAGCATGCTGTTATGATGAATTGAGCTGCGGATGTGCTGCCCCGCGATGCCCACATTCACTACGCCCACATCAATGCCCGACATGTCGCTGGCTTCTTTGATAGCCTTTTCAATGGCAAACACCGTCTTATCAATATTCACGACAATGCCTTTGATCACGCCCTCGCTCTCGGCCTTGCCCAGGCCGAGTACCTCGAGTTTGCCAAACTCGTTTTTGCGGCCCACGATAGCACAAATCTTCGTTGTACCGATATCGAGGCCGACTACTATTTTGCTATTTTCCATACGATGATATTTTTTTAGTGGTTGTTTGGTTCTCTTTTGGTTCGTTATTCGGCTATTACTTGTCCTTCATATTCCAGGTTTACGCGTTGGTACCGGGTCCAGCCGCGCTGGGGTAAGATTTCACGATAGAACACCATCAGCTTCCTGAACTTCGTATCGATGTTTTCCGGCCTTCCAAATTCTACGCGCTGGCCGGTGACCTGGGGATAGATGGTAATCTTGCCACTGGCCGCTAGGTCGAGTTGCGCCACCTGTGCTGACCAAAACCGATCATCGCGAATGTACTCCAGCATATCCATCATCTGCCGGCCTTCCTCGGTGGTGTTCAGATCTTCCATATCCACCAGCTTTTTCACATACGGGCCACTGAGCAGTACGACACGCGAGGTGTAGCGCTCGGAAACGCTCATGATGGTGCCGTCCTCCGCGATGTAGGCATCGGGCGCATCCTCCTGGACAATGCGCGCAATGGGCCTGCGCAACTCCACATTAACTACCAGGTTTCCTTTCAGATCGGTAAACAACTCGGCATCGCGGATATGACGATCGTACTTGATTTTTTCTTCCACGGCACGCAAATCCAATCGCGACAAGCTTGAGCCTTTAAGCGGTACACTACTGCTCTCCACCAACTTCATCACGTCTGCTTCATCCAAAAAGTGGTTCTCATGTACATTGTCCAGCTCAATGGTAATGTCCTTACACACCAGGCCACTCCGTTGCCGTTCACTAAAGGCAATGAGGCCGGACACCATCACCAGCGCCACGGCTACTTTAATTTCCTTCCGTAGGTGAAACGAGCCCTTCATTCGTATTTCTTCTTCAGCATTTCCTTTATCGGCTTAACCAGGGTGTCGATGTCGCCTGCTCCCACCGTGGCCAGCACGTCCACATCCAAATCTTCCAGCTTATCCAACAGGTCCTTTTTTCCGCAGCGAATTTTTACCGGGCTTGTAATGGCCGGGAACAGCATATCGGCTGTAACACCGGCAATTGGCTCTTCCCGGGCCGGGTAGATATCCATCAGCAGCACTTCATCGGCCAGGCTGAGGCTCTTCGAAAATCCTGCGGCAAAATCGCGCGTGCGGGTGAACAGGTGAGGCTGAAACACAACGGTCAGCTTGCGGCCGGCATACATGGATTTCAGCGAACGCAGGAACGCATCAATCTCGGTAGGGTGATGCGCGTAGTCATCAATGTACACACAGCGATCGTTCTTCACCACAAACTCGAATCTGCGTTTCACGCCTTTGAAACTGGCCAACGCCTGCCGGATAACGTCATCGCCAATGCCAATCTGCTTGGCCACCAGCGTTGCCGCAATCGCATTCTCCATGTTGTGAAAACCAGGGACACCGAGCTGAATCTTCTCAATCGTCCGGGCAAAGCCCTTCAGATCGAATTCAAAAAATCCACCTTGAGCTACAATCCGGTCGGCAAAAAATTGTCCCTGGCTCGTACCGTAGGTCTGAACCGTAATATTTTCTATTCCTTTTGCCAATTCGGCAATGGACTCATGAATAAACAGATAGCCATGATGATGCACCTGCCCGATAAAATCGCGATACGACTTCAGCATCGATTGATGATCGCCATAAATGTCGAGGTGATCGGCATCGGCCGAGGTAACCACAGCCACATGCGGAAACAAACGCAGGAACGAGCGGTCGTACTCATCCGCTTCCGCAACCACCCAGGTGTTTTCATTTACCCGCCCGTGCATCACGAGGTTCGACTCATAGTTGGTTGTAATGCCGCCCAAAAAGGCCACCATATTCTGGCCCGCAGATTTGAGTATGTGTGCAATCAGGGACGAGGTTGTTGTTTTGCCATGCGTGCCGGCTACCGCAATAGTACGATAGCTGCGGGTGAGCAGTCCGAGAACCTCGGAGCGTTTCAGAATAGTGAAACCATTATCGCGCAGGTACGCGTGTTCCTTGTGATCCTTTGGAATGGCTGGTGTAAAGATGACCAGCGTCTTCTCCCGTGTGAGATAGCCTGGAATGAGTTCCACCCGGTCATCAAAGTGTAATTCCATTCCTTCTTCGATCAACTCGTGCGTGAGTGCTGTGGGCGTGCGGTCGTAGCCCGCTACCCGCATGCCCTTGTGGCGGAACCAACGCGCCAGCGCACTCATGCCGATGCCGCCAATGCCGAGGAAGTACACGTTATCGTATTGATCGATCGTCACCTGATTATCAGTTTTTCCAGTTCATCCACAATTTCATCTGCAGCCC
>JBKCJM010000095.1:0-14944 GCA_046301755.1 Cyclobacteriaceae bacterium | reverse complement strand
GCTTTTGGTGGCGATGGGCTCGGCTCACTGATCGTTAGCATGACCCGTCAGACATCTGATTTACTCGTGGTGTACCTGCTGGCACGTGAAGCAGGGTTAATTGAGGTAACACAACATGGTTGGCATTGTCCGGTTCAGGTTGTACCGTTGTTTGAAACGATTGATGACCTTCACCGTAGTGAAGAAATATTGGATGCTTTTCTGGCCAACCCCGTTACCCAACGATCACTGCAATTCGCTCAAGCTCAACGACAGCTTCCGCATGCCGTGCAGCAGGTAATGATCGGCTATAGTGACAGCAACAAGGACGGTGGTATTTTCAGCAGCCTTTGGTCACTACAGCAGGCTCAGCGAAAACTGGTGACCATTGGTAACAAGCACGGCATATCGATTTTGTTTTTCCATGGACGCGGGGGCTCCGTGAGTCGGGGAGCGGGTCCTACTCATCGGTTTATTGCTGCCTGTCCCCCAGCCGCCCTGTCCGCAGGATTCCGCCAAACTGAGCAAGGTGAAGTGATCGCCCAGAAGTATGCACGTATTCCTACAGCCGTTTACAATCTGGAAGCTCAGGTTGCCGGAGTAGCAAAGCACCGGGCACAAAAGGACTCAACCGAAAGTTGGTTCGAGCAGGTAATGGACTGGCTATCGGAGCGAAGCAGACTCGCCTACGAAAAACTTCTCAATACTTCGGGTTTCATTCAGTTTTTTGCCGAAGCCACTCCGCTAGATGTTATCGAGCAAAGTGGCATTGGCTCACGGCCGGCACGAAGAACAGGGCAGCGTACTCTCGCAGATTTGCGGGCGATTCCCTGGGTGTTTAGCTGGAGCCAATCCCGTTTCTACTTGCCTGCGTGGTACGGAGTAGGAGCTTCACTCATGGAATTGAAGAAGAGCCGACCGTCAGATTTCGAACGACTGCGGGCATCGGTGGCTGAGCAGCCGGGTTTTCATTATATACTCACCAATGTTTCGTCTGCTCTCATGCTGGCCGATCCTGAAGTAATGAAAAAATATGCAGGATTGGTTAAAGACGAATCGTTGCGCAAGAATCTGATGCAAATGATTATCCCGGAATATGAACAGACACGTGAGGCCGTGGAGGCCATTTTCGGTTCAACGCCCGAAAAGCGCAGACCGGGCATGCATGCGATTATGCTGCTGCGAAACGAAAAATTGCAGGTTTTGCACGAGGTACAGGTACAGCAATTGTATTTGTGGCGAGAGTTAAAGAACCAGAACCGCACCGAGCAAGCACAGGCTCTTTTGCCTCAACTCCTGCAAACAGTAAACGCTATCGCCAGCGGTTTGCGGGCTACCGGATAGAAAGCGAAAAAGAAGTGCTGCTTACTCTGAATCGAACTTCACACTTTCGGCAAGTGTGCGCTCGTCATATTTCAGGCGGTATTGATCGAGTACGTCCTGTGGCACACCGTCCCATTGGTTGGGGCGGTTGCCAACGTAGCCGAGATCTTTGATGCCGATTTCGCTGGTGTAAAATCCTGTGGCGGTGAGGTCGCGCAACAGGTTGAAGAATGCAACGCCCTGTTTCATCTCGGGTTTTGCCTGCTCCGGAAACGCAATGGCATCAACCATTTCAATCTGTTGTTGAGAGGAACAATTCACGAAAGGTTGGTTGAACTTTTTCAGGCACTGTAAGTCGAGCCACTTTAACCCGCCCCGCATGGGAACCTGATGGCGCGGCATATCCTTAACGATAAACTCGAGAAATGCCGGCACGCCCGCATCGGTGGCACTGCCCGATACATCATCGCGCGGAATGATGATATCGACCAAAACAGTCAGCGTGGCCATCTCGTGTTCGTCAAAAAACGTTTCAGCCGATACTTTCTTGAAGTGTTCGACCTCATATGGCTGGCGATCGTGGCCGCCCTGCTCTTTTACCGGATCCGGTGGGGGAGGCGGTGGTGGGGCTTCAGTTTTACACGATTCGAGTAGCACGCCTGTTGAAAGGGTTCCAACCGCCAGTGTTTTTAGATATTTTCTTCGATCCATAATTCAAATTTTTGTTACTGGATGCTGGATACTAGATCCTTGAAGTATCTAGTATCAAGCATCTAGTTAAATATTCTGCTTTTTCATCTCCTCAATAATGTATTCACTTGCCCTCATGGCCAGTGCCAGGATGGTCCACGTTGGGTTTTTATCTGCCTGCGAAACAAAGGGGCCGCCATCCACTACGAACAGGTTCTTGCAGTCATGTGCCTGGTTGTATTTGTTCAGCACAGATTTCTTCGGATCATCGCCCATGCGCGTGGTGCCTACCTCATGAATAATGCGTCCCGGTGTTTCCAGGCCATAGTTGTCTTCCGGTCCTGATTTTCCCCAGGTTATTACGCCTCCCATTTTTTGAATGATTTCCTCGAAGGTAGCCTTCATGTGGCGTGCTTGCTTCACTTCGAATTCACTCCACTTGTAATGAAACCGCAGCACCGGGATGCCATATTTATCCACCGTGTTTGGATCAATTTCGCAGTAATTGTCTTCGCGGGCTACGGCTTCGCCACGCCCGGCCATGCCAAATGTTGCGCCATAGAAATAACGGTAATCGTCTTTTAAAGAAGCTCCATACCCGCCAGCTGGTTTCTGCTGTCCGGTGCGCCCCGGGTATTTACCATTCAAATGCTGCATGCCAAATCCAAATCCGTAGCCGGGCATGCCCATACCGCCCCAGTACTCGATATGGTAACCCCGCGGGAAGTCAAGTTTTTTGTTGTCGAGCCACCAGGGTGTGTACACGTGCATGCCGCCCACACCATCTTCGTTGTAGCGCTTTCGCCCGATGAGCTTGGGCAAAATGCCGCCCATCGATGCACCCGTGGAGTCGTGCAGATATTTGCCGACCACGTTGCTGGAGTTGGCAAGCCCGTTGGGGTGGCTGGCCGATTTTGAGTTCAACAACAACCGGGCAGATTCGCAGGCACTGGCTGCCAGCACGACCACCCTGCCGTTCACCTGATACTCCTGAAGATCGGTTTTGTCAACATAGGAGATGCCCACCGGCTTGCCGGTTTCATCGGTGACCACCTCGCGCACCATCGCGTTGGCAATCACGTCTACATGGCCTGAGTTCAGTGCGGGTTTTACCAGCACCGAGGAAGATGAGAAATCGCCATACACGGTGCAACCCCGGTTGCACTGCGAGCAGTAGAAGCAGGCACCGCGTTCTTTGTTGATCGGCTTGGTGAGGATAGATAAACGCGAAGGGATCACGGGAATGCCAATGCCGGTCGCGGCTTCTTTGATCATCAACTCATGCAAACGGGGCTTTGGCGGGGGCAGAAAAATGCTGTCGGGGTCGTTGGGCAGGTTCTCTTTTGAGCCAAAAACTCCGATCAATTGATCAACCTTGTCGTAGTAGGGGGCAACGTCTTCGTAGCCGATGGGCCAGTCGTCACCGAGTCCGTCCACACTTTTTCGTTTGAAGTCTTTGGGCCCGAAGCGAAGGGATATTCTACCCCAGTGGTTGGTACGACCGCCCAACATGCGCGATCGAAACCAATCGAAGCGGGTGCCGTCTTTTTGTGTGTACGGTTCACCTTCAATTTCCCATCCACCGTAGGATGCATCAAAATCCCCGAACGGGCGATGGGCGGAACCGGCACCCCTGCGGGGCGACTCCCAGGGCCATTTGAGTTGGGTTACGTTTTTGGCCGGGTCGTACATTGGCCCCGCCTCCAGCAGCAACGTCTTAACACCTGCCTGGGCCATCATGTAGGCCGTCATGCCGCCACCTGCACCCGAGCCTACCACGATAACGTCATAGACTTTCGATGACTTTTTGATTTGGAAATCAGCCATGAAAACGAGATAAGATTTTTTTAAAAGTAGGAGATGCAGTGAAAAAAAGAAAGCACAAACGGTGACGGGCCGCCAATAATTCTGTCAACGGTATGAACGGCAGAACGTTGTTGGAGTTAAACAAACGGTAACTCGCACGCAATTGCCGAACTTGCCGTTGTTTTTGACGTTATAACGATAACTATTTTTTTGACTGGGTATGAAACTTCGTGTTGTTTTGGATTTGGACCGCGGTATTGTAAATTTTTTCAATGGGACGCGCTTGATCGGCTCAGGGGTGCATGTGTTTTCGGGAGATGACTGGCAAACCGTGGATTGTGGCAAGCTGAAAATCAGCAGCAACCTGTGGCAGCGCGATGGGCAATGGGTGATTTCCGCTTATCCGCTTGACCCCAAAACGGGCTATATCAAATTGAACCGGCCGTACAGCATCGAGTTGCACTACTCGCATTCAATCAACCCTATTGCGGCCTGATTTTTTTGGCACCGGATCATAACCGCTGGCGCCCCAGGGGTGACAACGTGCAATTCGCTTGGCGCCAAGGGCTATCCCTTTCAACACGCCCCATTCCTGAATGGCTTCAATGGTGTATTGCGAGCACGAAGGCGTATGCCGGCAGTGCGCACCGAGCAGGGGAGACAAGGTGACCTGGTAAATTCGGATGGGGAGGATGAAGATTTTCTTCAACATCGACAGATAATTTGATCAATGATACTGGTTGCTCGATTCTGGATACTCGATACTGGATTCTGGATACTCGATATTCAGTTACCAGCAACTAGAGTCCAGCAGCCAGTATCGAGTATCCAATATCCAGCATCTGGTTTCCAGAGTCCCCATCACTCAATCGAATACGTAATCTCTCCATCTTTCCCATCTTTTAGCTGAACGCCAATGGCTTTCAGGTCGTCACGTATTTTATCCGACAGTGCAAAATTCTTATCAGTCCGCGCTTTTTTGCGAAGCGAGATTAGCACCTGAATTGTGCCATCCAAAAGGCTGTTATCGGCAACGGATTCTTCCTCCAGGCCTAAAACCTTTTCCATGAAGTCAATGTAGGTAGACTTAAATTGCTCAAACGTATCTGCACTAACAGATGCCAGCGGCAGATTGCCCGATTTCATATCGTTGATGCGGGCCGACATTTCGAATAACACCGCCAGTGTTTTAGCCGTATTAAAGTCATCGCTCATATTCACGAAGCACTGATCAGCTAGGTCGCGCAAGAGCTTTTCCAGTTCTGCATTCGGTACCGGATTTTGTGCAGGTGCCAGTTGTTTTACAATGTTGAGTGAGGCATTGAGTTTTTTATAACCTTTTTCGGCCGCCTGCAGCGCCTCGTTCGAAAAGTCAAGCGTGCTGCTGTAGTGAGACTGAAGCATGAAGAAACGAACAGTCATGGGGCTATAGCCCTTTTCCAGCAGTTTGTGACTGCCCGTGAATAACTCCGAAGGCAGAAATGAATTGCCCAGAGACTTGCTCATTTTCTGCCCGTTCACGGTAAGCATGTTCGAGTGCACCCAATACCGCACAGGTGCCTTGCCATTCGCACCCGTGGCCTGCGCAATCTCGCACTCGTGGTGGGGAAACTTCAAGTCCATACCACCGCCATGAATGTCAAATGTTTCACCCAGGTACTTGGTGCTCATCACCGTACACTCAATATGCCAGCCCGGAAATCCTTCACCCCACGGTGAGGGCCAGCGCATGATGTGCTGTGGTGATGCATTTTTCCAAAGCGCAAAGTCGCGCTTGTCGCGCTTTTCATCCTGACTGTCGAGCTCGCGGCCGCTCTCCATTAGTTCTTCAATGTTGCGGCCCGACAGAATGCCGTAGGAGTTGTTGGTGGCTGCGTTGTACTTCTTGACATCAAAATATACAGAGCCGTTGACTTCATAAGCCAGGCCCTTGCTTATCAGGTCTTGTGTAATGTGAATCTGCTCAACAATATGCCCGGTGGCCGTGGGTTCAATGCTCGGAGGCAAAATGTTGAACACCCGCATCACCTGATGGAAATCCTCCGTATAGCGCTTCACGATTTCCATAGGCTCCAGTTGCTCCAGTCGCGCTTTCTTGGCGATCTTGTCTTCGCCTTCATCCGCATCGCTTTCCAGGTGCCCCACATCGGTGATGTTGCGCACGTACCGCACCCGGTATCCTAAAAAGCGTAAGTACCGCGAAATGGTATCGAACGTGAGAAAGGTGCGTGCATTGCCGAGGTGAACGTAGTTGTAAACCGTGGGGCCGCACACATACATGCCCACAAAGCCGCGCGTAAGCGGTTCAAATCTTTCCTTCTTGCCCGATAGGGAATTGGTCAGCGTCAGGGGATACTTTTCGTACAACTTCATGTGCTAATTAACGCGCGAAGCTACAAAAAAGCAACAGGTTACGAACGAGTTTTGAAGGCGGACAGGTTTGATTTCAGAAATTAATCACCACGCCAAAATAGATGGTGCGTAGCGAGAACAGTTCGGCCGTTTTCTCGGTGTAGTCGAAGTTGTACGCATAGTCGCGAACGTTTTGGAAGTTGGGGATGTTGCTCAATCCGCAAAAAGCAACAGCCGAAGCCTCTTTGCCAACGGCAAAGAGTTTGGATACACTGAAGTCGAGGAGGCTGTAGTTGGGCAGCCGCGAAAGGGCACCAAAGGTAGGCTCAAACACGCCCAGGTTTGGATTGAAGGTAGCGCCTGACACCGGCCGCCAAAAGCTTCCTTCCCGAAACAAGAAGACGAGTGTGGTTGTCCACGTACCGAGAAACTTGTACTCCACGTTGCCACGCAGAAAGTAGCGAATGTCGAAGGGCGAGGAGGTCGTTTCGTTACCCATCGTTTGCTTTGCACTGAGCGAGGTAATGGACAACTGTGTTCGCAGGTTTCGGTTGATGCGATAGCGACCGAATAACTCAAGTCCCTGCACCGCGGTTTTCAGCTGACCCTGCTGCCCGTTTTTCGCGAACAACGAAAAACTTCCTTCCAGCCGTTGTGTGGTGTGGGTAACATCCAGCGAGTATTGATCAGTCTGGATGTGGTCGACACCTGAAGTAGAGCCCTGTGGGATCAGCAACTTGTTGTATCGTCCGGCCGATAGAATAAAGTTCCACGGCTTTGACGGCCGGAAATTGAGGTTCACCTGACTGCTCCAAAACGCGGGCTGTTCTCCGAGGCTGATTCCTCTTCGAATTCCCCCTCCGGCAATCCACTTCGATGAAAGATTGATCTTGCCGTATGCATAAGCTTCCGGAAGGCGAACCGCTGCGCGCGATGTTGCGCTGTCTACTGGATATTGTTCGCCCAAGGCAAAGTTGTAGCGGGGAAATTGGCCCCGGAAATCCGATCCGCGGTAGTCATAACTCAGTCCCGTTTTTACTTCGCCCTTTTTTCCGAAGTACTGGTAATTGAGGGAAGTGAAGAAATCGGTGAGGTTAAGCCGTGCATTCAGCGTACTTAATGAAAACCGTGCATGCGAATAACTAATGCCCTGATTGAGCGATAGCTCGCTGTTGCGGAACCGATGGCGCAGGTTCGCTACCGTGTAGTTGCGGATTTTTTCCTGATTGAAGTCGCCCCGATAGGTAGGCGTTCGTGAATCGAACAAAAAAGATTCGCGGTTGGAGTAGTTGAAGACTTTGAACACCGTGCGGTCGCTCAGGCGACTGAAATAGTGCAGGCCCATGTCTGCGGTTCTAAATCTTTTCACACGCTCTAACGCAGCCGGGTTGAACCAACGCAGTAGGGCCGAGGGTTGGTAGTTGGCAAATGCAGTGAGGGCCGATTTGCGCCCAACCTTGCGCGAGGTGAAATAGCCCATGCTGGCCAGCGATACCGATACTGTATTAACGGCCTTGTCCGGAATGTCCTCATCGGTGGTTAACGCGATCAACCCCGAGGTGGTGTTACCAAATTCAAGGGGCGGATTACCGGGGTACACCTGCACCTGATTGATCAGTGCGGTGTTGAAGATACTGAACGTACCAATGCCGTTGAGTTGGGCGTAGCGCACCGCATCGTTGATGGGCACGTTGTTGAGGAAGATGCCGGTTTCATTCGGGCTGCCGCCACGCAGGCTGATGTTGGCCGACTCATCGGTGGTGGTGGCCGATGGTGAAGCATTGACGGCTAGCAACGGATCGGCCCGAGCGCTGGGGTTGGTATAGATTTCCAGCTTCTTGATTTTACTTACCGTAAACTCCTCCGCAATCAATCGCTCGGATTTAATCACTACCTCATCCAAGCCGGTGGAGGAGGGGAGCAGATTTACTTCCACTTCACATTCCTTCCCGATTAATATTTCAACATCTTCAAAGCCCACGAAGCTGATGCGCACGAGCACGGTTGTATCGGTCTTCCATTGAAACTTTCCGTTTACGTCTGTGATCACACCTGTGCCGGCATCATTGGCTGCACGCACGGTTGCACCCAGTAACGCTTCGCCCGTGGCACCGTCTTTTACAAGGCCGGTTACGGTTTTACATTGTGCCTTGGCATAGCCTCCACACGCGAATGCCAGCAACAGGAAAATCAGCCAGCGCACGTTACTTACCCGATTTGGCCTTTGGCAGCAACACAAACTTCACCCAACCAAACTCGGGCTCGGCCTTCAGGGCTTTTTCGTAGATGGCAATCGCTTTTTCGCTCTGGCCTTTTTTAGCCAGGGCCTGACCGAGGAAAGCCATCGTATCCAGATACATCCAATTAAACTGCAGTGCCGCGGGGTTGCTTTCATAAAGCTGAATGGCTTTCTCATAGGCGGCAATGGCTTCGTCCAAATCGCCACCCCACATTTCGGGTGTGAAGTATTTGGAGTTGGCATACACCTTCCAGGCCAGCGCAGAGTTGGGGTCTAGTCGTTTTGCTTTCTCCACGAGGTTATCGCTTTTGCCACCCAGGATCATACCCTGCATCGGGCTGTAGCCCATCTTCACTCCGTAAGCAGCTGATTGCAGGGCATAGGGTTCAGCCCAGTTCTTGTTGACTTCGGAGATCTTCTTCAGATTCTCCAGTAACGGATCGTAGTATTGATCAAACAGTTCTTCATCCTGATTGCGCATGGTGCCCGAAATCAATGCGAACTGGGCGAGCGCTAACTCATAGCGTAGTTTATGGTCGGCTGGTTTTTTATTGACTTCGCTTTCGCGGATTTTTATGGCCTCTTTCCACGGAGCCACTTCGTATTTCTGATTCAGGTAGGCCCGGTAAATGATTTCGTCTACTGACTGTGCTAGCGTATTCGATAGGTTGGCCGCAGCCATGAGAAACAAAATGATGAGCTTTTTCATGTGTTAATAACTTGTTTTTTAGTGGTTACATGGAATCGCCAGGCGAATGATCATAATGTTCTGCTTTGCTGATGGCGATTTCATGTTTAGTTATTTGGCGTTTCGTTTTGAGTGGAGTTTATCGCAATACAAATCCGATGTTGAAACTCAGTTGAAAGGAGCTGAACGGATCACGTACAGCGTTTGCCAGACCGTTGGTTTCCCATTCGCGTTCGCCACTTAATCCCAGGTTATAAGATGCCTTGAGCCCGATAAACATCGCGTCCGACAGGTTTCGTTCGATGCTTAGGGAGGTGTGCACAAATCCATCGCCCATGGAAACCGTACTGCTGTTGGGCGCATTGGTTAGTAAGTCTCCGATGGAGTTCGTAGAAACCGAACGTGTAGCCGTTACCGCAAGCCCGCCATACCCGATGCCAGCCTGGGGTACCCAACGCCAGCTTTTTTGCGTAAGGACATACCCGGCATAGAACAGGCCCAGCCCGCCTTCGGCCGAAGTTGTTGTAGTGCCAGTATGGTTTGCACCGGAAAAGTACGTGCCCTCGCCACCCACACGCCATCGATTATTAACCGTGCCAAAACCACCCGCACCGCTGCCAAAGGTGGCGCCAACTTCCGGAAATCCGGCCGCACGCAGACTTTGATTCAAATTGGAGTACGAATAGAATTGAAATGATGGCATCAGATAAAGCGCACTGCTTTGCGATTGTGCGTTTCCGGAAATCAGTAAGGAGATGATAACGGATGCCAGAACAACGACTGACTTTTTCATATCAAATTGGTTTTTAGTGAAACATGAATAAAAACTGTAAAGGCCAACGCGACTTATTCGAGCTGTTGAATGATTAACTGGATCCACTGTAAACAAGTTTATAATGTAAACTATACGCATAAAAAATTTTACTTTTTGATATAGTCTTTGAGTGAATTCACATACTCTTCAAATGCCTTGATTCCCTTTTTGGTAATGCGGCATGTCGTGAGCGGTTTCTTGCCGTTAAACGATTTTTCAATGTGGATGTACCCGGCTTCAGATAACTTATCCAATTGCACGCTGAGGTTGCCTGCCGTGCTGTTCGTTTTTTCTTTGATGAACGTAAAGTCGGCCGACTCAAGACCCAACAGCAGCGACATAATGGCCAGCCGCAGCTGGGAGTGGAGCAGAGGATCAAGTTCCTTGAACATTACTTTTCCTTTTGGTACTTCAGCAAGTAACCCGGAATGAGGTAGCCCAGGAGCATGGCCACTCCGCCAATCAGGTACTGGGTTTGGTCATCGACCAGAAAGCAAACCATGGACAACAGGAAGAAACTGACGCCACCCGCGAGCAACGGCCGGAACCGCATGATGATGCCGGAAACGAACGTGGGAATCGCGATCAACGTCAGTACAAGTGGATTGATTTGGTAGTTGATCTTGTACCCGAAGATGATAATGGGTGCAATGGCTAACCCCGTGCAAATCCACATCCACATACTGATGCGATCGATGTGGGTGACGGTGCCAGTTGATTTGTCTTGCCTGCTGCTATAAATCATGGTGACGATCCAAGCGGGTATCGGCAACATCCACCAAAAGGGCGCATAGTCATCATAATCGGTGAATGCGAGGGTGACATACATGCCCAGATTAGCAATGGTGATTACCCAGCCCCACAACAAGAAGTAGAAACTACTCTTTTGCATTTTGCCCTGCGTTTGTTGAATCATCTGGGTGATGAGTTCGAGGCTTTGCTGGGCCGAGAGATCCTGTTTGTCCATAATGTCCGGTTAATCTTCGTTTACTGGATTAAACGCAGCAAATGTAAACAGGTTTACATTATAAACCAAAATCTTTGCAAGTGATGGAAAACCCGCTTGAATCGGGGGTTTCAATTCCTATATTTCCATCACCTAAACCCATTTCTCCCATTCTATGAAGCACTTATTCACCGCCTTTTGCTTTCTCTTGGGCCTGTCGGCCCTTGCCCAGCCCGAAGTCAACAAGCTCGAAAAACTAAAAGCCGAAGCGGCAGCTGAGGTTGAAAAGAATGCCGTGCTCGGCCAGCAGATCAACGACATGCTGTTCAGTTTTTCCGAGCTCGGGTTTCAGGAGTGGGAAACCTTTAACTACCTCACCAACCTGCTCGAAAAGCAGGGATTCAAGGTGGAGCGGGGAGTGGCCGGGGTGCCAACGGCCTGGATTGCCAAATGGAGCTACGGAACCGGTAAACCGGTGATTGCTTTGGGCTCCGATGTCGACTGTATTCCTAAGGCTTCGCAAAAGCCGGGCGTGGCGTACCACGATCCGATCGTAGAAGGTGCACCCGGGCATGGCGAAGGTCATAACTCAGGTCAGGCCCTAAACATCATTTCCGCACTTGCCTTGAAGAAAATCATGGAGCGAGAGAAGATATCCGGAACCATTATGATGTGGCCCGGAATTGCTGAGGAGTTGGTGGGCACAAAGGCATTTTATGTGCGTGCGGGCTACTTCAAAGATGTTGACGCCTGCATTTTTACACACGTGGCTAACAACCTCGGTGTTGGGTATGGCGATGCGGGTTACAACGGTCTTGTTTCTGTGCGCTTCAATTTCGAAGGTTCTGCCGCCCACGCGGCCGGGGCGCCCTGGCGCGGCCGTAGTGCGCTGGATGCCGTGGAACTGATGAACATCGGCTGGAATTTCAGACGCGAACACCTCGAACTAACACAGCGCTCACATTATGTGATTCCGGATGGGGGAGACCAACCAAATGTGGTTCCCTCTAAAGCAGCTGTATGGTATTACTTCCGCGAGCGCACGTATCCGGATATCAAGAAGTTGTTCGATACGGGTTTGAAGATTGCTGAAGGAGCCGCGATGATGACGGATACCAAGTTTACCTATGAGATACTTGGCTCGGCCTGGCCCGGTCACTTTAACAAACCCATTGCCGAAGCCATGTATGAGAACATGAAGAAGGTTGGCTTGCCAAAATGGAGTGAGCAAGATCAGTTGCTGGCAAAGGCTACTCAAATCGAGTTGAAAGCTCCAAAAATTGAAGGCCTTGCTGTGAAGCTGGATACGATCGGGTTGCCTTCGCCTACCGGTTCGGTAAACGTGATGGGGCGCCAGCTCATGTCGATGGGTGGCGGCTCGGATGATATTGCAGATATCAGTTGGTCGCTTCCTACGGTGGTGTTGCGCTACCCGTCTAATATTCCCGGTCTGCCGGGCCACCATTGGAGCAACGCCATTTCCATGGCTACCCCCATCGCCCATAAGGGAATTGTCTATGGTGCCAAGGCTGAAGTAATGACCCTGCTCGACATGCTCCTGAAGCCGGAGATCATCGCCAATGCCTGGACGTACTATCGCGAAGAACAAACCAAGGATCAGCAATACACCCCGCTGATCGGAGAAAAAGACAACCCTGCGATTTACCTGAACAAAAAGATCAGCGATGAATTTACTCCGAAGCTAAAACCGTTTTATTACAACCCGGCCAAATACAAGACGTACCTGGACCAGTTGGGCATCGTTTACCCCACTGTGAAGCCCGAACAACTGGAGGCGATCAAAAAGGCGGATGAAAAGACAAAGAAGTAGCTTGCGGCAAGGCAGGAGAATACATGTTTACAGGAATTATTGAGTCGGTAGGAATTGTTCGGAGTGTCGTGGTAGACGAAACGAACATTCATTTTCAGGTTGAAAGCCCCATCAGCCATGAGTTGAAAGTGGATCAGAGCCTGTCGCATAATGGGGTTTGCCTCACGGTTACGCGCCTTGAAAAGGGCACTCATTGGGTAACTGCCGTGGACGAAACGCTGAAGAAGTCAACGCTCGGCAACTGGCGGCAAGGTACCCTGGTTAATCTTGAACGGAGCATGGCCGCTAACGGGCGGTTCGATGGACACATTGTGCAAGGGCATGTCGATCAGGTGGGTCGGTGTTCAGCGCTCGAGGATCAGCACGGAAGCTGGCTCTTTCATTTTGAGTTCGATCCGGCATCCGGCAATCTCACGGTAGAGAAGGGATCGATATCCGTCAACGGAGTCAGCCTCACATGCTTTGCTTCATCGGCCGGTATGTTTACGGTGGCGATTATTCCATACACGTACGAACACACCAACTTCCGCCAAATTCAACCTGGTGATCCTGTAAATCTTGAATTTGATGTTATTGGCAAGTATGTGAAGGCTCTGCTGGGCCGGTAAGTTGAGTGCCGTTTATTTGGTTACATTTGATGAGTTAACATCCCCCATCGCATATGAAAGATCAACTCACCCGGCTTGTAGAAGAAAATGCCGGAAAGGCCATTGTACAAAACGAGGCTATCCCGAATCAATTTAATGAGGCGGCCATACAAGAGGTGGCCAATGGGATTATAAATGCAATGAAAGGTCAGGTGACCAACGGCAACACAGCCCGTGTTGTTGAAATGTTCCAAAGCGCGGGATCGAATGAGTTGAATGGAAACGGAGTCGTTAATGAAATGATCTCATCGGTAACGAATGCATTCTCGGTGAAGTTTGGTGTACCCGCAAACGCGGCTTCCAATGCAGTTTCAGGTTTGATTCCGACTGTGATGAAGCAGCTGATTCAAAAGACGAATGACCCCACTGACAATTCATTTGAAATGAAGAATGTGCTGGCGAGCCTGGCCGGTGATCCCATTCAGCAGAATTTTGCTGGCGACCCGATTCAGCAAAGGCTGGCCGGTGATCCTATTCAGCAGAATCTGGCGGGCGATCCTATTCAGCAACGTTTGGCCGGTGATCCCATTCAGCAGCGGGCCGGTGACCCGATTCAGCAAAAGCGGGGAGGCGATCCCATCCAGCAGTCTTGACGATTACCAGATAGATTCAGTGAACTGTCGTTGGGCAGATGGCAAGCTAACATGCGAAATTCAGGATTCAAGATTTGAGTCTGCGGGCTTTGAATCTTGAACTTTGAATTTGTTTTTCAGGGTCAGGTAAGTTTTCCAGCCAATCCACCCAGACGCTATGCCTACCAGGGCGCCCACCACTACATCACCAGGGTAGTGTACACCCAGATACAATCGCGTATACGTCATTAGCGAGCACCAGATGAACATCAGCCATATCCAGCGATAGCGGCCTTGAAAGATCTTCCACACCAACCACGCTACGCCAAACGTGTTAGCCGCATGACTTGACGCAAATCCATATTTACCCCCCGCGTACCCATCTACCAGGTGAACAAGACCAGCCAGCGATGGCTCATGCGATGGACGCAAGCGCCCGAAGAAGGGCTTCATTAGTGAAGCGGTTATCTGATCAGCCAGCAGGATCGTAACCAGTACCCCGGCAAGCACAAACCAACCTTCGTTTCGAAAATTCTTGAAGATGAGGTAAATGAGAAATAGATAAAGGGGAGTCCAGAATTGCGTTTGAGTAAGCAACATCATCACGGGATCCAGCCATCCGGTATGCAGGCCGTTGAAGAACAGAAACAGGTCGCGGTCGAGGTCAAGAATCCAATCCATTTCGTAATCTTTGCCTTTAAAGGTAAGCGTTTAAGCCAACATGAGTCCCCGCCAGGCACCCCACCAATTGCTTATGATGCGCCCGGCAGCGTTTGCGCATAATGATCAAACCCTGGCCACCAACGCTTTCCAGGCCCGGCCTGACGCAGACGTACAGGTAAAGGCTCTGCTCGAGTTTGACGAGGTCATCCATCAGCTTGCCGCGCGCGGGATTGATGTTCATGTATTTGCCGACACCACGAACGCCCCGGATGCCCTCTTTCTGAACAATTGGTTTTCCACCCACCCAACCGGGGAGGTTGTGCTCTACCCAATGATGGCGGCCAATCGCAGAAAAGAACGGAGGCAGGATGTGGTGGATTGGCTTAGCAGTCAG
>JBKCJM010000094.1:0-23470 GCA_046301755.1 Cyclobacteriaceae bacterium | reverse complement strand
CCGTAAGTGACAATCAAAACACCATTCCCCTCCTGCAGCACGCGCTCGTCAGCCTGCTGAACAACTCGGCCCTTGCCAAGCGGAATGATGTAATCCTCGTCAGGCTCAACAGTCTTTGCCTCAGCGGTGCCCGCTACCTTGCTCCAATACAAACCTTTGTGCTCCAGCATCACCACCGGATTGGGGTCATAATAAGCAGCCTTCATCAGGCCTTTCATATCGGCTGCATTGCTGGGGTAAACGACCTTGATACCGCGGATAGTTAGCAACGTGGACTCTATGCTGCCCGAATGGTACGGGCCGCCTCCGCCATACGCTCCGATGGGAACGCGAATGACGGCCGGCACCGGGAACTGGCCTTTCGACAGGTAGCAACTTTTCGAGAGTTCCTCTACAAGTTGGTTCATACCCGGCCAGATGTAATCAGCAAACTGAATTTCAACAATCGGGCGCGCACCCACGGCTGTCATGCCCGCGGTGGACCCGATGATGTACGCCTCCTGGATTGGTGTGTTGAATACCCGGTTGTCGCCATACTTCTGGGCCAGTGTAGCCGCCTCACGAAATACGCCACCCAACCGGCCTCCCACATCCTGGCCATAAAACAAGGCTTCCGGATGCTTCCGCAGAATTTCGTCAACTGCATGCAAGGCTGCATCCACCATGACCACTTTTTCTGCACGCTGCGGTTCGCGGGTACCCCGTTCTTCAGTAACCGGTGTAGGCGCAAACTCATGTGTATCAAATTCACTCACCTCCGGATCGGGAGAATTCAAAGCGCGATCGAAATCATCCTTCACGCGCGCAACAGCCCGCGTGTTGATTTCATCAAACAGATCTTTCGACTCGCCAATGCTTTTCAGATAGCGCTCAAATTTGCGGATTGGATCGTTCTTTTCGTGCTGTTTCAGATTTTCACCGCGATACCACTCCTTCCGCACACCCGAGGTGTGATGCCCGAGCAGCGGACAACGGGCGTGCACCAGAATCGGTGAGCGATTTTGACGCACGTAATCAAACGCCTTCTTCAATCCACCGAAACTCTCCACAAAATCAGCTCCGTCCACACGCAAGCGCTCCATGCCTTTGAAGCCAGCCGCGTATTCAAAGGCATCCATTGCCCGCATCTCCGACCCCGTGGCGGAAATGCCCCAGTCATTGTCTTGAACAAGATAAACAATGGGAAGCTTCTTGAGCACGGCCATTTGAAACGCTTCGGCTACTTCGCCCTCCGTAACTGAACCATCGCCCAGCGAGCAAAGCACGAGAGAACGCACATCGCTGGCGAGAAGATTTTGGGACTCCAGGTAGGCAATACCGTGTGCCATGCCGGTGGCCGGTATCGCTTGCATACCAGTGGCTGAACTCTGGTGGGGAATAACGGGAAACCCTTCACGCCTCAAGGACGGATGCCCGTAATAACTGCGGCCGCCCGAAAACGGATCATTGGCCTTCGCCATCAACTGAAGCATAAGCTCGTATGGAGAGATACCCAGGCTCAACAGGATAGATTCATCGCGGTAATAGAGGGCCGCGTAATCGCGCGGTGTGAGTAAAAGGCCGGCTGCAATCTGAATAGCTTCATGCCCGCGAGAGGTGCTGTGCACATACTTGCTGGCAATCTCCCGCTTCTCATCGTAAAGTGCGGCCGTGGCCCTGCCTGTGCACATGAGTTCATATGCCTTCAGGAGTGTATCCCGGCTGATCTCCGTATTTCGCTTTCTTGTGCGCGTTGCTTCCGCCACCGCCATAATTCTGGTAATGAGGGGCAAAGGTAGGCATTGCGCCCTAATGAGCGTTAGCTGTGCGGGAACAAAAAAGGCCCGCGGAAAGCCAGGCCTAAGGAGGAATCTTTAGTTGTCTTTACTTCTTCAACAAATCGCGAATCTCAGTGAGCAACTTGATATCGGCAGGAGGCTCGGGCGGAGCCGCTGGTTTTGCCTCTTCCTTTTTTATTGCCGCGTTCATACCCTTCACGATAAGGAACAAAACGAATGCAATAACCAGAAATGAAATCACGGAGGCGATGAACTTGCCAACCAGCATGCCACCGGGCTTCCAGGCTGCGATATCAGCAGCTCCGGCTGCTTCCAGCGCAGGTTGCAGCATCACGGGTGTGATGATATCGCCCACCAGCGAATTGACGATACCGCCAAAGGCACCACCAATAATGACACCGACAGCAAGGTCAACCACATTGCCTCGCATCACAAATGTTTTAAACTCTTTTAGCATGAAAAGTAGGGTTAGGTAAAGGTTCGAAAATACTAACCCGTTTCGCAACCCGCAACAATTTGCCGCTGAACGGGATTAAGCCGGCTGGGAGCTCGTTCAAAAAACGACCTTTAACTGATTGCGTAGGCCTTTAAAACCGGAGAGTTCGAGCCCCGTGCTGCCAATGAACATCTTGGCCGCAATCTTCACGGGTATTTTGTTCTGATCAGCCGAAACCCAACAGGTCACGGAGTTCTTGCCATCGAATAGCTGATTATCGGGCACCTCAGGCACAAGTTTATAGCAGGGTATTTTTCCAATCTCCGTCTTGATGGTCTCGGTGCCTTGAAAGGTGATTTGCAGGTCGTAGGCCTTGTCCTCATGGAACCCGGAAATCGTAAACATCTCCCCCTTTTTCATTTTTGTGAAATCAATCACACGCAGGTACACGAAGCCGCCCACCAGGTCGCGCACATGATTGGGCACTTCAAATACTTTCCCCGCGCCATATTCACCGCTCGCCTCATCCAGCACTTTCACCTCCGCCTTCTGGGTAGCATGGTCGAACGATACCATTTCGTCCTTACGGTATTTACCCTCCCGCAACTTCCGATACGAAATATGGGGGATCAGGGCAGCCGTATCGATGTAGGCGCCCCAATTGTCATTTACTCGGGTGATCCAGGAAACCATGCCACTGGTTTCGCCATACGCATCAATCTTATAGCACGAGTTGCCTTTTACATGATGAATCTTGGAATCTACCTGGGTAGATGCCTTGCCCACATTGAAGAAGCCGAAAAACACCTTGTACTGCAGCACCTCGCCATTCTTGAAACTGCGGTTCTTCAACCCGGTTTGCGGGGCTGGAATAACCGAAAACGCGGTGATCACCGATGCCAGGCCAAAGATTAAAATCCCTCGGAACACCATACAAAAATAGGATTCTGGGATATGCATGACAAAGGTTGTGCCACGCTATACAGATACACTGTTATCGCGCAGGGCGTCATTCAGGGATGTCTTTTTATCGGTGCTCGCCTTTCGCTGGCCGATAATCAGTGCACAGGGCACATGAAAGGTACCGGCCGGGAATGCCTTCGGGTAGCTCCCCGGAATGACCACCGACCGCTCGGGCACATAGCCTTTGTATTCAACCGGAGCCGGGCCGGTGACATCAATAATTTTGGAACTGGCTGTGAGCACCACATTGGCGCCCAGAACGGCCTCGCGCCCAACCCGAACCCCCTCAACAACAATGCATCGGGAGCCAATAAAGGCATTATCCTCAATGATTACAGGAGCTGCCTGAACAGGCTCCAATACACCGCCAAGGCCCACGCCACCGCTCAGGTGAACATGCTTGCCAACCTGGGCGCAGCTGCCTACCGTGGCCCAGGTATCCACCATCGTGCCCTCGTCAACGTAGGCTCCGATGTTCACGTAGGAAGGCATGAGAATAACCCCCTTGCTCACGTAGCTTCCGTGCCGGGCCAGCGCATGCGGTACCACCCGTACCCCCCGTTCGCGGTAGTTCTTCTTCAGTGCGATTTTGTCGTGAAACTCAAAGGGCCCCACTTCAATAACTTCCATTTGCTGGATCGGGAAGTACAGGATGACTGCCTTTTTGATCCAGTCATTGACCCGCCAGCCGGAGGAGGAATGTTCCGCCACGCGCAGCTGCCCGGCATCGAGTTGGGCGATCACGTCCCGAATGGCTTCCTGGGTAAGTTGCTGGTTCAGCAGTTCCCGGTTATCCCAGGCTTGCTCAATTTGTTTTTGAAGTTCGCTCAATGTTCTACTTTTAATCCGGCCGCAATAAATGAAAAAACGCACGATCCTCATCGCTTCCGTCCTCAAGCCTGTGGATGACACCCGGGCTTTCGGCAAGATCGGAATCACCCTGGCGAAGGCCGGCTATGACGTGCATTTGGTTGGTCGTTCTGCCGGCTGCCCGGCACCCAGCGAGATCACCTTTCACGAGCTTGGCGCATTCGACCGGCTGAGTTGGAGGCGGGTTTTTGCACCACTAAATGTGATGGTTAAGATTATTAAAGTTAAACCTGAAGTACTTATAGTTACAACTCATGAATTACTGATAGTTGCACTGCTAAACAGAATAATATTTGGGGGTCGTTTCGTGTACGATATTCAGGAAAACTACGGTGCGAACATCCGGCTGGGTGGAGCGTTTGCAGGTCCGCTACGGCAGGTTCTGGCAGCCTGGGTACGGCTGTGGGAACGCCTGGCTGTTCGGGTAGCTTCCAGCGTGTGGCTGGCGGAGAAATGCTACCTGACAGAACTTGATTTTCTTCCGGCAGGCCGGGTGTCCGTGGTGGAAAACAAAGCTCAAAGACCAGAGCATCCACCCGTGCGCAAGCCGCTTACTCCCTCCCGCCTATCGCTGCTTTTTACCGGCACGTTGGCGGGCAGTACGGGATTGTGGAATGCCATCGACCTGGCACGTCTGCTTCATCCTGTTTTGCCTGGGGTTACCCTGCATCTGGCCGGGTATTGCGCACTGGACTCGGACCGGCAGCGCCTGAAGGTCGAACTGGCCAAACAGGATTTTGTTGCCCTTGAGGGGGGTGACACGCTGGTGCCTCACAACCGGATCATCGAGTTAATCCGGCAGAAGGACGTAGGCCTGATCGTCAACCCCGTCACCGCGGTGAACGAGCACCGGATACCAACTAAGATCTACGAATACCTGGCCCACCGGCTGCCGGTAATCGTAACGCGCCATCAACCCTGGCTGGAATTGGTTCAAGCGTTCAACGCAGGCACGTCAGTGGATTTGCGGTACCCCGACCCTGAAAAGATAGTTGAAGCCTTAAGCCAGCAGCCACTTTATACACGAGAACCTGAAGGGATATTTTGGGAAGAGGAAGAAACAAAGGTGTTACAGACCCTGAATAGGATCCGATAATCGTGCAAACTACCTCCTGTCAAAATTCAATCTCAGCCGTTGCGTTAATCGGAGCGCTGAAGAACAGGTCGATGGCCCATGCCACCACCCGCCATCCGGCCACTACCGCCACGCTAAGAACTAACAGGTAGATGCTCAGAAAATCAATTTTACGAGCAGTCTTCACACCGGTTTAGGTTTAGGTGGAAGAAAGCTACTTAAACTGCAACCGAAAAGCAACAGCCGGCTTGAAAAACAACCTAAAATATTTTTTAGGTTAGCCTAAATTTCGTACGTTTGCCAGATGCTCAGCCTGGCCGAAGAGAATTACCTGAAGGCAATCTACCACCTGTCGCAGCGTGATCAGGCGGTATCCACCAATGAGCTGGCTTACCAATTACACACCAAGGCGGCTTCCGTAACCGACATGATTAAGCGCCTTTCGCTGAAAGCGCTGGTGAAACACGAAAAGTACTATGGCGTAACGCTCACGCGGAAAGGTACAGTTGCTGCACTCAGCGTGGTACGCAAACACCGGCTTTGGGAGACGTTCCTGGTTCAGAAACTCGGCTTTACCTGGGATGAAGTGCACGAAGTAGCCGAACAACTTGAGCACATTCAATCCGCCCGCCTGATTGAGGCACTGGACGAATTCCTGGGTTTCCCTTCCGTTGACCCGCATGGCGATCCCATCCCCGACAAGTCCGGAAAGCTGACGTCCGTAGCCGAACGCAGTCTGAGTGAAATGACACCGGGCTTCAACGGCCGCATCCAGGCGGTACGCGATTCCGACTCGCAGTTATTAAAGTACCTCGACAAACTGGGTGCCCACCCCGGTACGCCCATCCAGTTGGTGGCCATTGAGGCCTACGATGGGTCGCTGGAGGTTATCATCCGGAAAACACGCTGCTTCCTCTCGCGCGAAGTTTCTCAAAACATTTTGGTTGCCGAGCCATGATGAACCCGGGCTTATCGAGGAAGTCGCTGAGCGAGGTTCACGCCTCAGTGGAAGCAGGCAGCCGAAAAGGCTGGCGCAAAATGCTTGCGTTCATTGGTCCTGCCTACCTGGTAAGTGTGGGTTACATGGACCCCGGCAACTGGGCCACCGACATTGCCGGTGGCAGCAAGTTTGGCTATGCACTCATTTGGGTGCTGCTGATGTCAAACCTGATGGCGTTGCTTCTGCAAAGCCTCAGCGCGCGATTGGGTATCGTTCGCCAGCTCGATCTGGCCCAGGCTTCGCGCACTACCTATCACCCGGTGGTCAACTTTGTCCTGTGGGTATTTGCCGAGATCGCCATTGCTGCAACTGACCTGGCCGAAGTGCTTGGGATGGCAATCGGTTTGCAGTTGCTCTTTGGGCTGCCGCTGATGTGGGGCATCACACTCACTGTGCTGGATACCTTTCTGCTACTGGCGTTGCAGAGCTACGGCATGCGCAAAATTGAAGCGTTCATCATTGGCCTGGTCGCCATCATCGGCACCTCCTTTTTGGTGGAGATGATCTGGGCCAAACCCAACCTGGGCGAGGTGGCTTCAGGGTTGATTCCCTCCTTGCCGGGCGATGAAGCCCTGTATATCGCCATCGGCATTATTGGCGCCACGGTTATGCCGCATAACCTGTATTTGCACTCCGCGCTGGTTCAAACCCGTAGGTTCGACAACTCGCCCACCGGCATCAAAACAGCCCTGAAGTACAACCTCATCGATTCCTCCATTGCTCTGAATGCTGCATTTTTTGTGAACTCCGCCATCCTTATCCTGGCTGCCTCCACATTTTTCCGCGCTGGCATGTTTGAGGTAACCGACATCCAGGATGCATACAAGTTCCTGGCTCCGCTGCTAGGCACCGATTGGGCGTCCATTCTATTTGGAATCGCACTGGTTGCGGCTGGCCAGAGTTCCACCGTAACGGGCACGCTGGCCGGGCAAGTGGTTATGGAAGGATATCTAAACATCCGCATTGCACCCTGGCTGCGCAGATTGATCACGCGCCTCATTGCCATTATTCCGGCTTACTTGGTGATTGCGTTGATGGGTGAAAACGAAACGGGCAACCTTTTGGTATTTAGCCAGGTGGTGTTAAGCCTACAGTTGGGCTTTGCTGTAATCCCACTTATTCATTTTACCAGCGATAAGGCTAAGATGGGAGAATTTGCTATCAAACCTGTGGTGAAAGTGCTGGCCTGGCTAATTGCGGCCATCATTGTTGCGCTAAACGTACGACTTGTGGTACAGGAGGTCACTTCGTGGATGAGTACTTCCGAGGATGCGCTCTTCATTGCTTGGGTCACGGTGCCGCTAGGACTGCTGGTACTGGCGCTGTTGGTGTACATCACGTTCAAACCGTGGATCGACCGCAGGCGAACCTGGCGCGCTATGCAAAGCCCGCATGGCACAGCCACTCGGCTTAACATCAACCCGGCTAATGCCTTCCGCAAAGTGGCCGTCACTATCGATTTCAGCGACATGGACGCACTGGCAATCCGCAACGCAGTGGCCCAGGGCGGCAAGCAAGCCGACTACCTGCTTGTACACATTGTTGAAACAGCCGGAGCAATGTGGTACGGAAGCGAAATTGCCGACCGGGAGTCGCGGGAAGATTTGAGAAGCCTGGAGAACTATGTGGAACAACTGAAAGCCGAAGGCTATAAGGCTTCACTGCAGATTGACTATGGCAACCCTAAGCGCAGAATTCCGGAGGCAGTAACTCAATTTGAAGCCGACCTGCTGGTAATGGGCGCCCACGGGCACCAGGTTTTCAAAGATTTGATTTTCGGAGCTACCGTAGATGTGGTTCGGCACCGCGTAAAAATTCCGGTTTTAATCGTGCGCGGATGACCTATCCAGCCCAAGACACCATTATTGCGCTCGCCACGCCCCAAGGCGTTGGCGCCCTGGCCGTAATTCGCTTGTCGGGCGAGAGTGCCATCGACCTGGTGCAGGCGGAATTTCGCGGCAAAGACCTAACACGGCAACCCAGTCACACGCTTCATCTGGGCACGCTCGGCCGCCAGCAGCCAATCGATGAAGTGCTGGTGAGCATCTTCCGGGCTCCGCACAGTTTCACCCGCGAGAATTCAGTGGAGATTTCCTGCCACGGGTCGCCCGTTATCGTCCGCGAAATCATCGCTTTACTGATGCAGCGGGGTGCGCGGCTGGCCAGGCCAGGCGAGTTTACCCAACGGGCATTTTTAAATGGTCGGTTTGATTTAGCGCAAGCCGAGGCCGTTGCCGACCTGATTCAGGCGGAGACCAGCCAGGGCAGGCAGGCAGCGCTTAACCAAATGCGGGGCGGCTTCTCGCGCGAGATCAAAAATCTGCGCGAGGAGCTGATCCATTTTGCCTCGCTGATCGAACTGGAACTCGACTTTGGGGAAGAAGACGTGGAGTTTGCCAAACGCGATGACCTTCGGCAACTGATTGAAAAAATCCGGGGGTACCTCGCCCGGCTGATACAGTCCTTTAGCCAGGGACAGGTGATTAAGGAAGGTGTGGCGACCGTGATTGCCGGAAAGCCCAATGCCGGAAAATCTACCCTGTTGAACGCCCTGTTGAATGAAGAGCGGGCCATTGTGTCCGACATACCCGGCACCACCCGCGATGTAATTGAAGACCAAATCCACCTTGGCGGTGTGCTCTTTCGCTTTATCGATACGGCCGGGCTCCGCGACACCCACGATGCCATTGAGGCGCTGGGGATTGCCCGAACACGGGAGCAAATGCAGAAAGCAAGCCTCATTCTCTACCTGTTCGACCTGGCCAATACTACCCCCGAGGAAATCCGACAAGCTGAGGCAGAACTGGAACGGGGTGGCGTGCCCTACCTGAAAGTGGGTAACAAACTGGATCAGGCTTCCGATAAACAGGTTGCCGAACTAACCGGGCGCGACTTCATCCTGATTTCGGCCAGGAGCAAAGACAACCTGGCGTTGCTGAAGGATCAGATTTTGAAGAAACTGGAGATGAAAGAGGTAAGAACGGGCGATGTGCTGGTCACTAACCTCCGCCACTGGCAACAGCTAACCCGCACCGATGAGGCACTGGCGCGCGTTCTGGAGGGGTTGGGCAATGGCGTTACCGGAGACTTTCTTGCCATGGACATCCGGCAGTCGCTTTTTCACCTGGGCGAAATCACCGGGGAGATAACCTCCGAGGACCTGCTGGCCAACATCTTTTCGCGCTTTTGCATCGGAAAGTAAACATACCTTACATCGCGCAAATTTTTTCTGCATCAACCGATGCGGAGAATCAATTCATTCTCTAATTTTAGCTGGTCATTCAAGTAAAGTGACACGTAATTAAAATTGAGAAACCACCTTAAACGTTAACGTGCTATGGCAAAAAAGAAAGCAAAAAAAGCAGCCAAGAAATCAAAGGCTAAAAAGGCAGTAAAGAAATCTGCCAAGAAGAAAGTGGTGAAGAAGGCGGCAAAAAAGCCGGCCAAGAAAGCTGCCAAAAAGGTGGCCAAGAAGCCCGCCAAAAAGAAGGCTGCGCCCAAGGCAAAAAAGCCGGCCGCGAAACCCGCGCCCGCTCCGGCACCAGCACCGGCTCCGGCACCCACTCCGAGCCCGTCACCCGCACCGGAAAGCAACTTTGGCCTGCCTCAGGGCTAATCGCAAAAGGCTCTTTCTAAAACCGGAAGACGACAAATCTTTGCTTAGTTTGCAGGTATGTCGCTCTTCCGGTTTTTTCGTTTTGAGAAGCTTACCCGGCTTGAACTTCAGCGCGAGAAAGCAAAAGACTACCGGAACGTAGTTATCCTCCAAATCCTCATTGTGGGCTGTGGCCTGCTGCTCTCGGAGCCGCTGCTGGCCGGCTCCACCAGCCCGGTTTCCAAATTCATCATTCTCATTTTCTCCGCTTTCGGTGCCACATATGCATTTTTATTGTGGGACCTGCTGCGCAATTTTACCTCCAACCGCTACCTGATCACCACCATTTTTATCGTGCTCACACTCATCGTTGTGGTGGGCACATTGGTGGAATTCCCCTACTACCAGATTCTGAGCGTGCCTAACCGGCAGGCCTACCTTTTGACGATCCACGGATTGCTTTTCCCCATCGAGGTTACCGTCATTGGCTTTGCCATCCGCGATATTTTTGCACAGGGGTACCTGACGCCCGATAAACTTTGGGGAGCTGCCTGTGTTTTCCTCATGATCGGGATCTCGTTTGGCAGCCTGTACGATCTGTTAAGCATCGCCATGCCGGGCAGCATGGGCGTAGCTATCGAACTGGGGCTTCCCAATTATGCCGAATGTGTGACCTATAGTTTCTGTGTTCTGTCGGGTATGGACTCCGGCCTGCAGCCCATCCGGTTTATCCGTAACCTGAGCGTACTGGAAGCGGTATGGGGAACGTTGTATGGTATGATCATCATAGGTAAATTGCTGGGCCTTCCACGCCAGGAGGACACACCAAAAAACTGAAAATCCAAATCTTTTATGAATAACCGTAGATTACCCTTCATCATCCTGGGCATCATTGCCTTCATCGTGTTTCTGACGCTGTCCTCAAGCCTATTCTTCACCATTGAAGCCACGGAACGGGCTATTATGTTTTACCCCTTTGGCAGTGGCCTCGACAAAGAGAACATCATGGGCCCTGGGGTGCACATGAAAGCACCCTGGAATGACTATTACGTGTACAAGGTGAACGAAATCTCCTCTGATGAAAACATGGACGTACTGGACAAAAACGGGTTGTCCATTCACGTGGACGTAACCGTGCGCTACTACCCCATTCCCGATCAGATTGGCTTTGTGCACGAAAAATTTACCAAGGATTATGAAACCGTGCTGGTAATTCCCGAAGTGCGCTCCACGGTGCGCCAGGTAATGGGCCGTTACTCAGCCGAGGAGATCTACTCCACCAAACGTGCAGAAGTGGAAGTTGCCATACGCACCGAGACGGAAAACATACTGAATAAGAACTACGTGCATGCAACGGCCGTCCTCATCCGGGGCATTGTGCTTCCCGAACAAATCAAACAAGCGATCGAAAACAAACTGCAGCAGGAGCAGGAGGCACTTGCCTACCAGTTCAGGCTTGATAAGGAAAAAAGTGAAGCCGAGCGCAAGCGTATTGCAGCCGAGGGCGAGTCGCGAGCCAATAACATCATCAACAACAGTTTAACGGACAAACTATTGAAAATGAGAGGTATAGAAGCTACCCTGGAGCTGGCCAAGTCGCCCAACAGCAAAATCATTGTGGTGGGCTCCGGCAAGGACGGGCTTCCGATGATTCTGGGAAACAACTAGATGTTTAAATAAATATTAAAATCCTCCAATCATTTTGATCTCGGCCCTGTTAACCTAATTTTAGACGCAGAATTCAATTGACTATGGCGAAGACCGCACAACTCATCATCGATGGAAAAACCTACACCTTTCCCGTAGTGGAAGGCTCGGAGGGTGAACAGGGTATTGATATCAGCAACCTGCTCGAAGAAACGGGCACCGTGACGCTGGACCTGGGGTACAAAAACACAGGTGCCACCAAAAGCGCCATCACGTTTCTGGATGGCGACAAGGGCATCCTGCGGTACCGCGGATATTCCATCGAGGAATTGGCTGAAAAGTCGACCTTTCTTGAAGTAGCCTACCTGCTGATTTTTGGAGAGCTGCCGTCACAGGATCAATTGAACAAGTTCAGCAACGACATAAAAACACATACGCTTGTTCACGAGGACGTGAAGAAGATTCTGGACGGATTCCCGTCAACTTCACACCCGATGGGTGTGCTGGCGTCTTTATTCTGTGCTCAGACGGCCTTCTACCCGGAATCGCTCGATCCGAACCGCTCGGCCGAAGGCGTGTATCTGAGCATCGTGCGTTCGCTGGCCAAGATGCCTACGTTCGCAGCCTGGGCATATAAGAATGCAGTGGGGCACCCGGTAAACTACCCGGACAACGCGCTGGATTATTGCTCGCGCTTTTTGAAGATGATGTTTGCGTTGCCTGCCGAGCAGTACCACGCTGACCCTGTTGTTGCCGATGCATTAGATAAGCTCCTGATTCTGCATGCTGATCACGAACAAAACTGCTCAACCTCAACGGTGCGTATTGTGGGGTCATCCAAGGCCAGCATTTATTCGTCCATCTCAGCAGGAATTAACGCTCTGTGGGGGCCGCTGCATGGAGGTGCCAACCAGGAAGTAATTGTCATGCTGGAGCAAATCCGCAAGGATGGTGGAGATATTGAGAAGTGGATAAATAAAGCCAAAGACAAGAACAGCGGCTTCCGCCTGATGGGCTTTGGCCACCGCGTGTACAAAAACTTCGACCCTCGGGCGAAGATTATCAAGAAAGCGGCTGATGATGTGCTGGGTAAACTGGGCGTGAACGATCCGGTGCTGGAAATCGCTTCTAAACTCGAAGAAGTGGCCCTTCGCGATCCATATTTTATTGAGCGCAAATTGTATCCGAACGTAGATTTCTATTCCGGCATCATTTACCGTGCGCTGGGTATACCCGTTGAGATGTTCACCGTGATGTTTGCCATGGGCCGTCTGCCCGGCTGGATTGCGCAATGGAAAGAAATGCGCGAAAACAAAGAACCCATCGGTCGCCCTAGGCAGATTTATGTTGGGCAGCCACAGCGCAAGTACGTGCCGATCAACAAACGCTGATCCATGGCCTTACCGGATGAGTTTAAAGCGGCCGTTGACCGGGCGCAACAGCTTACCAGACGCCCGACAAACGAGGAGTTGCTCGAATTGTACGCGCTCTTCAAGCAATCTACGGAGGGAGATGTGAGTGGAGAACGCCCGACCGGGTTTGACTTTAAAGGCATTGCCAAATATGATGCCTGGGCCTCCAAGAAGGGCATGACCAGCGAAACGGCCATGCAGGCTTATCTCAGCCTGGTGAACGCACTGGAGCAGAATTACAAATAGCTACCGGCCAGTGGATTTGTTTTACCATCCACCTGGCTCCGATCACATTCTGACCGAGGAAGAGGCGCACCATGCCCGGGTGTTGAGACTTGCCATCGGTGATCGCATTATGCTGGTAGATGGTTGTGGCAAGCGCATGGAGGCACAGTTGACCACCAACAAGAAAGAATTTCGTTTTTCCGTTACGAAGGAGGAAGTCGTTGCCCGGCCTCCCTACCATATTCACCTTGGCGTTGCACCCACCAAGAATATGGATCGCATGGAATGGCTGGTAGAAAAATGTACCGAACTGGGGGTGCAGCAAATTTCATTTATGCAGTGCGATCGATCGGAGCGCAAGACGGTGAATCTCGATCGGCTCGGAAAAATTGCCCTGAGCGCGATGAAGCAATCGCAGCAGGCCTGGCTGCCGGAGCTGACAAGTCCTGCGGACTTTCACGAGGTGTTGTTAGCGCATGCCGATCAGCGATTCATCGGACATGTGGATCGTGAAAATCAACTTCACTTGCAAAAGCTAATCGAACCAGGGAAAAGATACCTGATACTAATTGGTCCCGAGGGTGATTTTTCTCCGGAAGAACTCATGCTCGCAAACAAACGGGGTTTTGCCACGGTGGCCTTAGGGCCCAATCGCTTGCGAACCGAAACGGCCGCCATGGTGGCTTGTGCGTTGCTCTGCGGTACCCAAACGGACACCTAGAAAACAAAAAAGGGGCCGAAGCCCCTTTCCAATAACTCATTTCCCTTCTTATTTCTTACCACCGCCAATTGAGAAACCAGCTCGGAAACCCAGGTAGCTGTTCTTCACATCAAACGATTGACCTGGGACTTCAGATGAAGGAATTAAGTTAAAATCAACCGACATGTTGAAGTGCCCCAAATCAAAACCTACACGCGGAAAAAAGCCAAACTTATTGCTTGCTTCAACTGCAGTAACAACCGCGCCCTGAGAGGAACCGGAAACGGCCGCCAGGGTGAATAGTCCGGCACCCGCGCCTACGAAAGGCCGGAAAGAACCTGCAGAAAAATAATACTGGCCAAATGCTGCAAACGATCCGATGGCAGCCACATCAATGGTACCACCGCTTTGCAGCACGTCTTCTGAAAACCCGCGTGTTACTGCGGCAGTCTCAAGTCGAAGACCGACCAACAACGGGTCAGAAACCCGGTAGGCAGGCTCCAGGTAGAGCAATACACCGCCTTTGGCACCATCGCCAGTGGTCATCGCATAGCCCAAGCCAATGCCAACCTTGAAGGGCTTGTACTCCTGCGCGTTAGCCGCCAGGCCAAAACACAAAACAGCGAGCACGAGAAGAGAGAGTTTTTTCATAAAAAATTGGGTTAGTTTGATTTGGTCCTTTACAAAGATAGTGCCATCGGGGAAAAATGCTCCATTCTCGGCAAAAAACCGATCCTTAATCCTAAATTTCGGCCCTCCTTATGACCCGCGAACAGGCGAAAAAGCAAATTGAAACCCTCACCAAACAGGTCAACTACCACAATGACCTGTACTACCAGCAGCATCGTACCGAGATCAGCGACTTTGAGTTTGACCAACTGCTGGCCGAGTTGGATAGCCTGGAAAAAAAATTCCCCGAGTTGCGCCTCCCGGACTCTCCCACCCAGCGGGTAGGCGGCACGATCACTAAAGAGTTTGAGTCCATAGCGCACCGCTACCCGATGCTGTCGCTCGGTAATACATATTCTGAGGAGGAACTTCGCGACTTTGATGGTCGCGTGGCAAAAGGGCTTGAGGGTGAACCGTACGAATACTTCTGCGAGCTAAAGTTTGATGGTGTTTCCATCAGCCTCATCTACGAAGCGGGATTGCTCACCCAGGCGATCACCCGAGGTGACGGTGTGCGGGGTGATAATGTGATTGCCAACGTCCGCACGATTCGCTCCCTGCCTCTGCGTGTATCCGCTAAAAACCTGCCCGCCCGCTTCGAAGTGCGGGGCGAAGTATTTCTTCCAAAAAAGGAATTTGATCGCCTCAACAAAGAACTGGAAGACGTAGGTGAGGAAACCTACGCAAATGCCCGCAACACCGCCTCGGGCACGTTGAAATTACAAGACAGCGCAGAAGTGGCCAGGCGGAGGCTCGATTGCTTTACCTACTATTTGCTGGGCGAAAACCTCGGTATTTCTACTCATGAACAAGCCATCGAGCAGATCGAGAGCTGGGGCTTTCGGGTTTCGGCCACCTATCGCAAATGCAAGAGCATAGATGAAGTGCTGGACTACATTCACCATTGGGAAAAACGCAGGGCCGATCTGCCGCTGGAAACGGATGGCGTAGTGATTAAGGTCAACAGTCTTGACCAGCAACGGCAACTTGGCTTTACAGCTAAAAGCCCCCGGTGGGCGATTGCCTACAAATACAAAGCGGAGAGCATTTCCACGCAGCTAAAGGGCGTAACCTATCAGGTAGGTCGCACAGGCGCAGTAACACCGGTTGCCGAACTGGAACCTGTGTTTCTGGCCGGCACTACCGTGAAGCGGGCATCCCTTCACAACGCAAACGAAATTGCACGCCTCGATCTGCGTATAGGTGATCACGTGTTCGTAGAAAAGGGAGGCGAGATCATTCCGAAGGTGACCGGAGTAGATTTGACCAAACGGTCGCCCGACTTGAAACCGCTGGACTATGTCCGCAACTGCCCCGAGTGCGGAACCAAACTCGTGCGCGAAGAAGGCGAAGCTGCATTTTACTGCCCCAATGCCAGCGGCTGCCCGCCCCAGATCAAAGGGCGCATCGAGCACTTCATCCAGCGTAAGGCCATGGATATCGACTCATTGGGTGAAAAAACCATCGATCAGCTTTTTGCGCTGAACCTGGTTCGCACCCCGGCTGATCTTTACGATCTGACAAAAGAAGACCTACTTAAGCTTGACGGATTCAAGGAGAAATCGGCCAGCAATATTCTAAGCGGTATTGCCGGGTCGAAGAAAGTGCCCTTTGAAGCGGTGCTGTTCGCCATCGGCATTCGCTATGTTGGCAAAACGGTAGCCGAAAAGCTGGCGCGCCATTTCGGCTCTATGGATAAACTTCAGGATGCCACCTTCGACCAGTTGCTTGAAGCACCTGAAGTGGGCGATAAAATTGCGCAAAGCGTAGTGCAATTCTTCCAGGAGAATGGCAACAAAAAAGAAATTGACCGGCTTCGCACTGCCGGGTTGAACCTGGAAGTAGAACGAAGCGCAGCACCGGTCAGCCAGGTACTGGGCAATAAATCGTTTGTAATCTCAGGTGTTTTTAAAAACTACGAACGCGAACAACTTCAGGACCTTATTATCGCCAATGGCGGACGCGTGCTGTCTTCGGTGTCCGGCAAGCTGGACTACCTGCTCGCAGGCGATAACATGGGCCCAGCCAAGCGCGAGAAAGCCGAAAAACTGGGTGTTCAAATTATCTCGGAGGAGGAATTTGAACTCCTGCTCAAGGGTTGATCTTGCTGCGCATTTTAGTATTTTGCCGCGATGTTCAAGAAGACCTTTTTGCGTTGGCGCACCGGCAATGCCCGAAAGAAAAATAAGAGTATTCGCGCCAGCCTGCCCTACCCGCAGGCCATGAGCATTGGGGTCTTGTTTACCGTGGAAGACAAAGCCAAGCATGACGAAGTAAAGCGCCTTGTAAAAATGCTCGAAGCAGAAGGAAAGAAAGTTCAGGTGCTCGAGTTCCTGCCGCGAAAAAAAGAAAACTACGATTTTTTGTTCGATTTCTTTACGGTGGAAGAACTCAACTTTTGGGGAGCGTTGCAATCGGTAAAGGCGCTTAAGTTTGCCGACACCTCGTTTGACTACCTTTTCAACCCCGACCGGGAACCCAACGACCTTATTGATTATTTGCTGGCCCGCAGCAAAGCGCACTGCCGTGTAGGTGTTTATCGCGAAGACCACACAACCGACTTTGAGCTCATGATCGGCCCCGACAACGGTAAGCAACAGTCATTGGCTGATAACATGCATCGCTACGTAACCCAACTCCGGTAGACCGTTGCCGCAATCGCAGGGAATAATCCTGTTTATATTGCAGAAATTTTTGACGTATGAAAGCATTGTACGGCACCGGTGTTGCTCTGGTGACTCCCTTCACAGAAAGCGGAGACGTGGATTACCCGGCACTGAAGAAAATTCTGCGACACACCGCACGCGGTGTTGACTATTGGGTGGTGATGGGTACTACGGGCGAATCCGTTACCTGCTCGAAAGAGGAGAAAAAAGAGATCCTCAATTTCGTACGAAACCACAATCCCAAAGGGTTACCGATTGTCTATGGCATTGGCGGAAACAACACCACATCTGTGCTCGATGAAATCGACAGCACGTCCTTTTCCGGTGTAGCCGCGCTTCTCAGCGTGAGCCCGTACTACAACAAACCTTCTCAGGAAGGTATCTACCAGCATTTCCAGGCAGTAGCTGAGTTCAGCCCGGTTCCGGTCATCCTTTACAACGTGCCGGGCCGAACGGCATCGAACCTCTCTGCCGAAACAACCCTTCGGCTGGCCGCACACAGTAACATCATCGGCATCAAAGAAGCTTCGGGTAACCTGGAGCAATGCCTGAAAATTGCGGCCCGCATGCCCCGGAATTTTATGCTCATCTCCGGAGATGATATGCTCACGGTGCCCATGTACGCCATTGGAGGCGTGGGTGTCATCTCCGTGTTGGCAAACGCATTTCCGGTGATCTTCAAGAAAATGACCGACCATGCTGCTGCGGGAAATTTTCTCAGGGCCACCCGCGAATTGGTTAAACTGACGGATATCAACGGACTGATGTACGAAGAAGGAAATCCGGCCGGCATCAAGTACCTGCTTAGCCTGATGGGGCTGTGCGAGTCGCATTTCAGGTTGCCGGTAGTGCCGCCCAGCGATGCCCTTCAGAAGAAAATTCAAACTGCCTTAGCTCTGATGAAGAAGTGACGGAGTAGACCAAATAAAAAGGGATACCCGTGGGTATCCCCTTCAAAAATTCAGATCGGTATTAAAACCTGTGAATCTAGCTGGTCTTGTTTTTCAAATCCTGAACTTCGGAACGAATCTGCTGGGCTGCATTCTTTATATCCTGCATCCCTTTGCGAAGACGCGTGCCAGCAGCGCTGTTTCCTTTGTTGTAGAACTTGTCCGCATCCGGTTCGATGGAGGCAATCAGGGCCTTTAGCTCTTCAAATTTTTTCATTTTTATGATGTTTAGAGGTTTCTGTTTGGAATCCTGTCGGACGAAGTTAAACAATAACCTCCAAAAACAAGCTAAAAAGGCCTTTTTTTCCCTACCGTGTTACCGATACTAAAGCTTCCTCCCGGTAAAAACCGCTATCCAGCTTCACTTTAAGGGCCGAAAAGGCGGTCAAAGTCCGCTCCACATCCTCTTGGGTATGGGCTGCCGTGGGGATGATCCGGAACATGATAACATCCTTAGGGACAACGGGATAGATCACCACCGAGCAGAAAATCCCGAAGTTTTCACGAAGATCCATAGCCATGTTGGCCGCCTCGCCAACCCCGCCTTTGAACAAAACCGGGGTCACCATAGAGGTGGTGGTCCCCAGGTAGAATCCGCGCTCGCGCAAACCGTTCTGAATGGCCTTTACGATCGTCCAGAGCTTCTGACGAAGCTCCGGCTTGCTGCGCAGCAGCTCCAAACGCTTCAGGGCTCCAATTACCAACGGCATCGGCATGCTCTTCGCATAAATCTGCGAGCGAACGCTATACCGCAGGTAGGTTAAAATGTTCTTATCTCCCGCAACAAATGCACCAATGCTGGCCATTGATTTCGCAAACGTGGAGAAGTACAAATCGATCTGATCCATCACGCCCTGCTCCTCGCCTGTGCCGGCACCCGTAGGCCCCATGCACCCAAAACCATGAGCATCATCTACAAACAGGCGGAAGTTGTATTTCTTTTTCAGCTCGGCAACGCCTTTTAAGTTGCCCTGATTACCTGACATGCCGAACACACCCTCGGTGATCACCAGAATTCCTCCTCCGGTTTCCTCAGCCAGCTTTGTAGCGCGCTGGAGTTGCTTCTCCAGGCTGTCCATATCGTTGTGGGCGTACACAAATCGCTTGCCCATGTGCAGCCGAACGCCATCGATAATGCAGGCATGTGATTCGGCATCATAGACGATTACGTCCTTGCGGTTGACGAGCGCATCAATGATCGATACCACACCCTGGTAACCGAAATTCAGGAGCATCACATCCTGCTTCTTCACAAACTCAGCCAGTTCTTTTTCAAGGCGCAAGTGGTTTACCGAATTGCCGCTCATCATGCGAGCGCCCATCGGGTAGGCAAGGCCATACTGAGCGGTTGCATCGGCATCTGCTTTCCGCACTTCGGGGTGATTGGCCAGGCCCAGGTAATTGTTGAGGCTCCAATTGAGCACTTTCTTTCCATTGAAGGTCATGTGTGGACCTATTTCACCCTCCAGTTTAGGGAAGAAAAAATAATCGGGCGGCAGGTGGGAATATTTGGCCAGCGGACCGGCCTCCATTTTGAGTTTTTCAAACAAATCGACCATGAGCGGCTTAATTTTCTGTTAAAATTGCGGCAAAAATAAGGAAAAGCTGCGGCAGTACAATCTGACCGTTTTGTCGTAGATTTTGCAAAAGTTCAGGTGATGGGTACGATCAAGAAAATACTAATTGCCAACCGCGGAGAAATCACGCTGCGCATCATGCGCACCGCGCGCGAAATGGGTATTAAAACAGTAGCGGTATTCAGTGAGGCCGACCGCAATGCCCTTCACGTTCGGTTTGCCGATGAAGCCGTCTGCATCGGCCCGCCTCCTTCTGCACAGTCATACCTGCGCATGGACAAGATCATTGACGCTGCCCGGCAGACCGGAGCAGATGCGATCCATCCCGGCTATGGGTTCCTCTCGGAGAATGAAGACTTCGCGCGGGCAGTGCGTGAGGCCGGCCTGATTTTCATCGGGCCTTCTCCCGAATCAATCGAACTGATGGGGAGCAAAATTGCTGCGAAAGAAGCTGCGGCCCGTTTTGGGGTACCCCTGGTGCCGGGCATTAACAAGCCCATCACGGACGTGAAACTGGCGCATGAGGTGGCCCGCGAAATCGGTTACCCGGTTCTGATCAAAGCCAGTGCCGGTGGAGGCGGGAAAGGAATGCGCATTGTGGAACGCGAAGACGAACTGGAAGAGCAGATGCAACGCGCCATCAGCGAAGCCACCAGTGCATTTGGCGATGGCTCCGTGTTTATTGAGAAGTACGTAACACAGCCCCGGCATATCGAGTTTCAGATTTTTGGCGATCAGCACGGCAATGTAGTGCATCTGTTCGAGCGCGAGTGCAGCGTGCAACGCAGGCACCAGAAGGTAGTGGAAGAAGCTCCTTCTTCTATTCTCACTCCTGAGATGCGCAAAAAAATGGGTGAGGCAGCCGTGAATGTGGCCAAGGCCGCCAACTACTACAATGCCGGCACCGTAGAGTTCATCGTGGACAGCAACCTGAATTTCTTCTTTCTGGAAATGAACACGCGCCTGCAGGTTGAGCATCCGGTAACCGAGCAAATCACCGGGCTTGATCTGGTGAAACTCCAGATCAAGATCGCAGAAGGCGAGAAACTTCCCTTCCGCCAGGAAGACCTCATCCTGCGCGGTCATGCCGTTGAAGTGCGCGTGTATGCCGAAGATCCGGCCAATAATTTTCTACCCGACATTGGCACACTGAAGACGTATGTGCGCCCACAGGGACATGGCATCCGGGTAGACGATGGATTTGAGCAGGGAATGACCATTCCGTTCTATTACGATCCGATGATTGCCAAGATGATCTGCACAGCTGAAACGCGTGAGCTGGCCATCGAAAAAATGATCCGCGCCATTGACGAGTATCAGATTACCGGTGTTGAAACCACACTTGGCTTCTGCCGCTATGTGATGACACACGAAGCATTCCGGTCCGGCAACTTCGACACCAAGTTTGTGGAAAAATATTTCCGGCCCGAGTTTCTTCATGGCAAAGCAGACGAAGTTGCACAGCGACTGGCGGCTGCGTTGGCGGTGCATCTTCAGCAACAGGACAAACCGGCAGCTGCCACGGCTGCCACCGTTGCTGTACGCCCGAGCCGATGGAAACACAACAGGATCAACAGCTGACCTGTGGCAGAAATTCGTCCCATCCGCCCGTGGCGTTACAATCCTGCTCTGATCACGGAACTGGACATGGTCACCTCTCCCCTTTTCGATGTGGTCTCGGAGCGGCAACGGCAGAACCTGTATCAGCATCCGTACAACAGCATTCACTTGTCCGTTCCGCAGGGACCGCAGCCGGCTGACCGCGCAGCCGAAAAGCTGGCGGAGTGGAAAAAAAGCGGGGTGCTCGCGCAGGACAAGCTGCCAGCCATTTATGTGTACTACCAGTATTTCAAATTACCGGGCAGTTCGCAAGAGCTTTGTCGCAAGGGCTTCGTTTGTCACATTCGGGTGCACGACTGGAAGGACGATGTCATTCTTCGGCATGAGAACACGATTCCGAAAGCCGTAAACGATCGACTGGAATTGCTGGAGAAAACGAACCTGCAAGTAAGCCCCACGCATGGCCTGTACACCGACACCCGGTTTGAGCTTGAACCCTACATGGATGAAGCCATCCGTTTTCCACTGTATGAGACGGAAGACTACCAGGGCGTACGCGATGTGCTGGCCGTCATTCAGGATGTGCACGTGATAAACCGGTTCATGGAGGTGCTGCGCCCCAAGCCGGTAATTCTGGCCGATGGCCACCATCGGTATGAAAGCTCGCTGCACGTGATGCACAAACGCAAGGCGGCTAATCCCGGTGACACCGGACAGGAAGGATACCATTTTCATCTGATGTATCTGACCAATACCGAAGCAGGCGATTTACGTATTCTGCCCACACATCGTTTGATAACCGGACTTGATTTGTCGGACGAATTGCAAATTATGAAGGCACTCGCTGAGGATTTCATTATTAAACCGGTTGATGATCCCCACAGTCTGCCCGAAGTAATCTCGGGAAAGAAATGGGCTTTCGGCATTCTCTTTCGCGACAGCGCCTACAAAGTGCAGTTGAGGGAGGTCGCTTTTGACACCATGCCGTGGAAGTTTCCGGAAGAGGTAAAACGGCTCGACCTGACCGTGATGCACTATTTCATAATCGAGAAAGTCTTTGGTATTGCCGGAAAAGATCAACGGCAAAGCGAACACATCGATTTCGACCGTTCTTTTTCCGACTGCCTGGCCCGGGTGCTGCGGCAGGAGGCCCAACTGGCCATCATTACGCAGGATGTATCTATCGAAGATGTGAAAGCAGTTTGTCACAGTGGCTCCACCATGCCGCAAAAATCAACTTATTTCTATCCCAAAGTGATCTGCGGCTTTCTGTTCACGTCTATCCTCGAAGAAGAGTTTCGAAATCCTGAATACAGTCCGTTTTGAACCAATGATGCGTTTAACTCGCCCCCTTCTGCTCGCCTCCGGTTCACCACGCAGGCAATATCTTCTCAAACATGCTGGGTTTGAGTTTACCGTGCATGTGCCGCAGGTTTCGGAGGATTTTGCTGAAAGCATGCCGGCAGAAACAGTACCGCGTTTCCTTGCCGAACGCAAAGCGGAAGCGCTTCGGCCCAGCATCACCAACGAAATCATCATTGCCGCTGATACCGTGGTTATCATTGACGGAAGAGTGTTGAACAAACCCGCTAATGCCGAAGATGCATTCGCCATGTTGTCGATGCTCAATGGGCGCACGCACCGGGTAGTTACTGCCGTATGCCTGATGGACAAAATCCATCAGCTGACTTTTGCTGACCGCACCCGGGTAACCTTTGCCCGGCTCACAGACGAAGAGCTGAAGTTTTACATCGAGCGCGACAAACCGTTTGATAAGGCCGGAGGGTATGGGGCGCAGGATTGGATCGGTATGATTGGCATCTCCCGCATCGAAGGATCATATTTCACCGTGATGGGTATGCCTATGCATCGCTTGTATCAGGAACTGAAAAAGTTCGATTGGTAAAATAAACTCATAACCTCTTCGTTAGCTGACTATGCGTTCATTGTTCATTACTGCTTTCATGCTGAGTATGACCCTTTCCTGCCGCGAGGATGCTGCGCAGCCGGGGTCGCTTCGTTTTTTTGAGATAGGATTACGCAGCGCCCCCACCGACTTGCGTGATGCTTCGTTTGTGGTCGCCACGAGCAATGCCGATTTACTGGTCGAAATCGAAGCTGAGCTTGCCAAGCCGGAAGCAGAACGGAGGCATATCAACGGTTTACTGATTGCCGGGGATGCCGGCTACAACCGCAACCAGACCCACGTATTCAAATGGCATCTGGACCCGGAAGGATGGAGTCTGGCCGAGCTTAGCATCGAGCTTTGCGATGGTCGCCCCTATTCCGATGTTGATTTGGGATTTGACTATTGGCTGAATACGGTCAAACGCTTTTGCCCCTGGAG
>JBKCJM010000093.1:0-2752 GCA_046301755.1 Cyclobacteriaceae bacterium | reverse complement strand
GAAACCCTACGCAGGTCCAAACCGGGCGTCACTTTGAAAATTGCGTCTGGCGATTACCCGGGGGGATTTTTTGTAGAAGGAATGGACAACCTCACGATTGAGGCACTCGATCCAAAAAAACCACCGCACTTTAAGGGAGGTTCCAACGCTTGGCATTTCTCTCGTTGCAACGATTTAATACTTCGCCATTTACAAATCAGTGGCCAAAGTGGCACCGGTCTCAACTTGGATGATGGCGGACGGTTCGATCAACCGGTCAAAGGAGTAACGCTGGAACATCTGATAATCAGCGACATCGGTCCGAAGGGGAATCACGATGGCGTCAAATGCTCCGGCCTGGTCAATCTGACCATCCGCGATTGCACGATCTCTGGGTGGGGCGGCCAAGGGATTGATATGGTGGGCTGTCACGATTCGCTAGTCTCAGGCTGTCGGTTCGTTGGTAAGCCAAACTTTACGGCAACGGCTGGCGTTCAGACGAAAGGAGGTTGCTCCGACATCACGATCGAGAAATGTCATTTCAACCAAGCTGGCGAGCGTCCGATGAACATCGGAGGTTCGACCGATTTGCGCCTCTTCCGCCCTGCCGGTGCCAAATACGAAGCCAGACGCATCGTGGTGCGTGACAATACGATCGAGGGTAGTTCCTGCGCTGCAGCTTTTGTAGGCGTCGATGGCGCGGAGTTCATTGGGAACACGATCTTGTATCCAGAAAAGTGGATTTTTCGAGTCCTTCAAGAGACCACTGCGGAGGGCTTTAATCCTTGTCGTAACGTGTTGGTAAGGGATAACCGAATCATCTTCCGCCGCGCTCAGGTACAGATCGAGATCAACATTGGCAGCGGGACCGATCCGAAAAGTTTTATGTTCGAGGGAAATCAGTGGTTTGCTGAAGACCATCCCGAATCCTCCAAGCCCCGACTTCCCAACGAGGAAAAGAAGGGTGTTTACGGCATGGATCCACGCCCAAAATGATTGCACTTGCATGGGAGTGTAAACAGATGCATTCACACACAAACATTACCGATGGGTTTGGGCCAACCTCCGTCATCAGGAAGTGAGTCATAGAAAAATGAGAAATTGGATACGCACACTGACATTGAGCGTCACGGTAGTTTTAGGATTTTTGTTTTTGACTGGCGTCGCCAAGAGAGTGTGGGCACAACAAGCCGTTGAAAAGAGGTTTGATCAACTCGATCAAAACAAGGACGGCAGAATCACGCCCGATGAACTACCGGCTGGCGAACTTTTCAAACGACTCGATCTTGATGGTAATGGTCAGATCACTAAATCCGAAGCGGCCCGTGCCTTGGCTCGCGGCAAACTCAATGACTTGATGAAGCCATCCGAAGGTAGTTCGTCTGACAATCCGAGGGTCAAGCAGATTGAGGCCATTGCCAAGTCAGCCGATGCGGATGGGGACGGAAAAATCACACGCGAAGAGGCAGCCGATGCCCCGTGGTTCGAACGCGCCGATCATAACGGTGATGGTGTTGTCGATGCGACCGAGGTCGAAACAATCAAACGTACCGTTGCCAAAATGCCTAGTAGCACCAAACCTGGATCCTCGTTGCAAGCAGCGCCGTCTGTCACAGCCGACGACATCAAGAAAGTCACCAGCGGGCCTGAAGTTCTCAATCCCAGCGAAGCGGGCATTGGCAGAATGATTGCTGATGTAAACTTCATTGACATCGATGGCAACAGCCACAAGTTGAGTGAAGTTGCTTCAGAGCAAGGCGCGGTTCTGATCATGACTAGCGCATCTTGTCCTGTCAGCAAACGTTACCTGCCGGAGATTGCGAAGCTTCAACAAGAGTTCGCGAAAGCCCAGCTTCCCGTTGTTCTGATCAATCCTTTTCCGAGTGAAAAGGAATCGGCCATCCGCTCGCAACTCGCAGCGCAACCCATCAGATCCATCTATGTGCATGACAAAACCAAATCCTTCGCGACAACGTTGGCTGCGAAGACCACAACGGAGGTTTTCTTGATCGATCGCAAAAGGACACTCGTCTACCGAGGTGCCCTCGATGATCAGTACGGGATCAACTACAACCTGGACGCTCCGAGACGCAGATACTTGCTAGAAGCAATCGATACCTATGGTCGCAATGAATCACCAGCGATCTCAGCGACTGCAGCACCGGGATGTGAACTGGAACTTGATTCCGCAACTCGCGATTCCAAGGCAAACGTGACGTACTACGGCGATGTGGCTCGAATCCTTCAGCAGAACTGCGTCTCGTGTCATCGTGACAATGGTATAGCTCCGTTCTCGTTGGCTGATTTGGATTCCGTTCAAGATCACGTGAGCGTTATCAAACGTGTGGTAACAGAAGGAACGATGCCACCGTGGTTCGCTGCGAATAATCAAGATTCAAAATCGAATCCATGGGCTAATGATTGCTCCCTTTCGTCAAGAGACAAATCAGATTTGTTAGCTTGGATTGAATCGAAGGACCGACCGCTTGGAGAGCAAACAGATGCACCGGAGCCAAAGCATTATCCTTCGGAATGGAGCATCGGCAAGCCGGATATGATTCTGACGCTGAGCAAATCCTACGACATCAAAGCAACCGGCTATATGCCTTACCAGTTTGACGTCGTTGAGACGGAGTTGACCGAAGACCAATGGGTCACCGCTTATGAGATCCTGCCGAGCCAACGAGACGTAGTTCACCACGTTATCGTAAAGGTTCATGAGAAGGGAAGTGCGGCTCGGGATGCTGGAGAGGGAGCAGGAGGTTACTGGGCG
>JBKCJM010000092.1:0-15944 GCA_046301755.1 Cyclobacteriaceae bacterium | reverse complement strand
GCGCTGTATTACTACCAACAGGCACTGGCACTTGACCCCTGCTATGCGGATGCCCTTAACAACATTGGTACGCTTTATTACCGGCAGGGCGATAAGGCAAAGGCGATGGAGAATTATAGCCGGGCGTTGGAGTGTCGGCCTGATTTTCTTAACGCGCTGCTCAACCGGGCCAATACGGCCATTGACCTGAAAGAGTACTTCACGGCAGGATCTGATCTGGATCGAGCCATTCGTCAAAAGCCGGATACAGCCGTGGCCTATTTTGCGCGGGGAATTGTACACACCCGCCTGCGCGAATACGATCGGGCGATAGTAGCATTTGAAAAAGCTATTGCGCTTGATAGTTCAAACGTTGAATTCCATGTGAATCACGCAACGGTAAAGTACTACCGGAAGGATTTTGCTGGCGCAATGCAGGAGTTGGTGGCAGCTTCGCGTGTTGATGCAAATGAGCCCAACATCTACAACATGCAGGCTTTAATAGCAGCCGATGAAGGCCGGATTTCGGATGCGGTGACCCTGATCGAGGTGGCTCTGCAGATCAACCCACAGGATGCTTACTTTTTGAATAACCGCGGATTCATTCGCCTTCTGCAAAACCAACTGCCCGAAGCCGAGGCCGACATCGACCAGAGTATGTTTATCGATCCGTATAACGGTTGGGCCTACCGGAACAAAGGCATTCTCTATCTTTTGAAAAAGGACTACTCCTCAGCTGAGCGGTTGCTGCGAAAGGCAATGGAGATTGACCCGTACATTGATCGCGTGCATTTCTACCTCGGGACGGCCTGCTGGGAGGGTGGAAAGAAAACAGAGGCGTGTGATTATTTGCGGGAGGCCGAGAAACGTGGAGAGGGCAGTTTAACAACTGACCAGATCAAAGCATGTCGATAGGAGAGTTTGAGCAATTTGCTGTGCGCCTGCGCGAGCGTTTGCAGGGTCCGCTGCCGGGAGCCGCTGCACACGAACCGTTGCGGGCCACCCCAACCGGTCTTGTTAAGCCGAACTTTCAGCATCAACTGCCACCCAAGCCGGGCAGTGTGCTTATTTTACTCTATCCGGGCCAACGCCAAATTATGTTTCCCCTGATCAAACGCCCCGAGTACCTGGGTGCGCACAGTGGCCAGGTGAGCCTGCCCGGGGGTAAGGCTGAGCCAGGTGAACAACTGAACGACACCGCGTTGCGCGAGGCCTGGGAGGAGATTGGAGTTGACCGAGCCTCTGTGGAGATCATCGGCAGGCTTTCGTATTTTTTCGTAATTCCCAGCAATTTCCTGGTATCACCTTTTGTGGCCGTTGCGCGGCAACCGCTCGTGCTGGCTCCGGACCCTGTGGAAGTGGAGCGCATCCTTCACGGCAGCCTGGATGCATTGATGGCTGAAGATGCCGTTCAGGTTAGGGATATCGTGGCGGCCCGCGTTTTTCCCATGCGGGCCCCGCATTTTGAAATTGAGGGTGAAGTGGTGTGGGGCGCCACCGCGATGATGCTCAACGAACTCAGGCTGGTTACCCGGGAGGTTCGCTGATTACGATCCGCCACCACCTGAAATTTTCTGGCCGTACTGCTCCAGTTTTCCGATTTCCTGATCGATCATGAACAAGCCAACGCCATCTTCTCCAATCAGTTCAAACAGTTCAACCGCCCTGCGGGCAATGATTTCCTCTTCACGCTGTTCGTTGACATACCACTGTAAAAAGTTAAACGTGGCGAAGTCTTTGATCTTGAAGGTATGGTCTACCAGGTTGTTGATCGAAGCGGTTACAGCCAACTCATGCTCCAGCACGTGGTCGAACACTTCGCGAAGGCTTTTGAACGTGTGTTGAATACCGGTTATTTCAGGCTGCAAAGCGTGGCCACCCGCCCCGTTGATATATCCAAAGAGTTTCAACATGTGCATGCGCTCTTCTTCGGAATGTTTGTACAAGAACTGGCTTGAAATCTCATAGCCTTTCGACTCGCACCAGGAGGCCATCGACAGATACTGGGCTGAGGATTTACCCTCCATCATGATCTGTTTGTTCAGCAGGGCTTCAGTCTCTTTGCTGAGTGAACGCGTTGGGTTATGTGGACTTTTCTTCATGATTATTTACACTTACTCAATCTAACAGGACAGAATGACTTTTGTTTGAAAAACGGGCGTGGCTGCCAGGCCGCGCCTGTTTTGTTTTACTTTTTCTTCTTCACCGCTTTGCGCGCTACTTTTCGAGCTGGTTTCCTCGCGGATTTCTTCACCACTTTCTTACGTGCCGCAGGCTTCACTTTCTTTCTGGCAGCGGGTTTCGCTTTCTTTTTGGCTACCGGTTTGGCGTTCTTTTTAGCTACCGGTTTGACCTTCTTTTTTGCTGCTTTTTTGGCTGCCTTTTTTGCAGCCGGTTTTGCGGGTGCAGTTGTGCCTGGCTTTTTCATGGCATTGAGCGCTGAGCCGGCTTTGAACCACAAAATCTGATTGGCATTGTAGGTGTGGTTTAGCTTCACGCTATCCTGACTGCCATCGTTGTGCTTCACGACCAGCGTCAATTGCTTTTCCGGACCAAACGAGGCAAGATCAACGATATCAAACGTATCATCTTCTTTGATCTTATTGTAATCGTCTTTGTTGGCGAAGGTCACCGCCAGCATCCCCTGCTTTTTCAGGTTGGTTTCATGAATGCGTGCAAACGACTTTACCAGAATTCCCTTTACGCCCAGGTGGCGCGGCTCCATGGCGGCATGTTCGCGCGATGAACCCTCGCCATAGTTTTCGTCACCCACCACAATTGAACCGATTTTTGCTGCCTTATAAGCACGCTGAACTTTGGGCACTTCGTCATAGCCACCTGTCAACTGGTTCTTCACCTGGTTTTGCTTCTCATTGAAAAAGTTGGTGGCACCGATCAACAGGTTGTTGCTGATGTTATCGAGGTGGCCGCGGTATTTCAGCCACTTGCCTGCCATCGAAATATGATCCGTGGTACATTTGCCTTTCGCTTTGATCAGGAGTTTCATGCCGGTAAAGTTCTTGCCGTCCCAGGGGGCAAAAGGTGCCAGGGCCTGCAAGCGATCTGACTTAGGATCAATTTTCACCGATACCTTGCTGCCGTCTTTGGCTGGCGCCTGGTAGCCGGGATCTTTCACATCAAAACCTTTTTTGGGCAATTCGTCACCAGCCGGAGGATCCAACTTTACTTGCTCACCTTTCTCGTTGGTCAGGTAGTCCGTAATCGGGTTGAAGGTTAGGTCGCCTGCGATGGCCAGAGCGGTTACCAGTTCTGGCGAACCGACAAACGCAAAGGTGTTCGGGTTGCCATCGTTTCGGCTCTGGAAGTTGCGATTGAACGAGTGAACAATGGTATTCTTTTCCTTTTTGTCTGAACCGTAGCGGTTCCACATGCCGATGCATGGGCCGCAGGCGTTGGCAAACACTTTGGCCCCTATCTTATCAAACGCATTGATAAAACCATCGCGCTCAATGGTGTACCGCACTTGCTCGGAGCCTGGCGTTATGGTGAACTCCGCTTTGGTTTTCAGCCCTTTATTAGCAACCTGCCTGGCCAGGCTGGCAGCACGGGCGATATCTTCGTAGGAGGAGTTCGTGCACGAGCCAATGAGTCCGACCTCAACTTTTGTGGGCCAGCCATTGCGGGCGGCTTCGTCCTTCATTTTGCTGATGGGCGTTGCCAGGTCGGGTGTGAAGGGGCCATTGAGGTGGGGCTCCAGTTCATTGAGGTTGATCTCAATAACCTGATCGAAGTATTTCTCCGGGTTGCCATAAACTTCCGGATCGGCTGTGAGATGCTCTTTAATCTTGTTGGCCATCTGGGCAACCTCGGTACGCCCGGTGGCGATGAGGTACCTCTCCATTGAGGCATCGTATCCAAATGTAGACGTAGTGGCACCAATTTCGGCACCCATGTTGCAAATGGTACCCTTGCCGGTGCAGCTCATTGAAGTAGCGCCTTCACCAAAATATTCAACGATGGCTCCGGTTCCGCCTTTCACGGTGAGAATGCCCGCCACTTTTAAAATTACGTCCTTGGCGGAAGTCCATCCGTTCATTTTTCCGGTCAGCTTAACACCAATCAGCTTGGGGAATTTCAGTTCCCAGGCCATGCCGGCCATCACGTCCACAGCATCAGCTCCACCAACGCCAATGGCAACCATACCAAGGCCACCGGCATTAACGGTGTGGGAGTCAGTCCCGATCATCATTCCACCGGGGAACGCATAGTTCTCCAGCACAACCTGGTGGATAATGCCGGCACCCGGCTTCCAAAACCCAATGCCGTATTTGTTCGAAACTGAGGCGAGGAAGTCGAAAACTTCCCGGCTTTCCTGGTTGGCAGCCTGCAGGTCGGCCTGCGCGCCTGTCTTGGCTACAATGAGGTGGTCGCAATGCACCGTGCTGGGCACAGCTACCCGTGGCCGGCCGGCAGACATGAACTGCAAGAGGGCCATCTGGGCAGTGGCGTCCTGCATAGCTACGCGGTCGGGAGCAAAATCGACATACGACTTGCCGCGACCGAAATTCTCCAGCTTCTGATCGCCATGGAGATGGCTGTAGAGTATTTTTTCGGATAGGGTGAGGGGGCGGCCCACTACCTTGCGGGCTTTTGCAATGCGTCCGGGAATCTGGCTGTACAAAGCCTTGATCATGTCCAGGTCAAATACCATAGTTGTTATGAAATAGTTTAGCTGCTAAACTACGATAGAAAATCGGGATTTTCGAATAGGTCTTGGACCCGGTAGTCCAACAAAAAAGGCCCTTGCGGGCCTCGTGTTACTTGGAATTGATATAGTTGAGGAACTCGCGCTTCGTGTTTTCCTCTTTGAACTTGCCGTTAAAGAAGGCAGTTCCGGTTTTTGAGTTGGTATCGCCCACACCCCGGGAGGCTACGCACATGTGATTCGCGTCCACTACCACGCCCACATGCTCGGTGTTCAATACGCGCTGTATTTCCTTACCAATCTGCACGGTGAGGCGTTCCTGTACCTGGGGGCGCTTGGCAAAATATTGTACGATGCGATTGATTTTGGACAGGCCAATGACGTTTCCGGTCGATATGTAGGCCACGTGTACCTTACCATAAATCGGTACAAAATGATGCTCGCAGTGTGAGTAGAACGTGATGTCTTTCTCGACCAGCATCTGGTCGTAGTTGTATTTATTCTCGAACAGCTTGGCCAGCGGACGGTTCTTCGGGTTGAGGCCGCTGAACACTTCCTTCACGTACATCTTGGCCACGCGCTTAGGTGTTCCCTGCAGGCTGTCATCGGTAAGATCAAGGCCCAGAATCGTCATGATCTCACGAAAATGCTTTTCGATTTTCTCCACCTTCTCCTCGTCACTCAGCTCGAATGCATCTTCACGCATGGGTGTATCCCACGCGGTGAGGAAATGATCGTCATCATCCACATCAAGAGGTTTGAGCGGGCGAAGATTCAGGGCGATCTCTTTTTGTCTCATGTTTCTTTTTATTATAACACCGGGTACTCGACAAAGTTTCGCTCGGTTTCATAAAGTTTTACCCGTAGCTCGTACTCACTGCCGATGTGCTGCCGGAGTATTCTCCAGATCACAACTGCGATGTTTTCGGCAGTAGGGTTGAGGTTTTTGAAATAAGCGGTGTCTAAGTTAAGGTTTTTATGGTCAAAAGGCAGCAGTACGTGGTCTTTCACCAGATCGCTCAGAACCTTCATATCCATAACATACCCGGTTTCCGGATTGGGTTCGCCCACTACCGTTACGATCAACTCGTAGTTGTGGCCGTGATAATTTGGGTTAGAGCACTTGCCAAACACCTGTACGTTTTTCTCATCAGGCCAGGCCGGGTTGAACAGCCGGTGGGCTGCATTAAAATGTTCTTTGCGCGATACCGCGATTTTCATGTTGTTACAACACGGATGGTACTGAAAAGGTTTTGAGTCACCGCTTCAACGACAGAAATCCGGTACGTGTCGGCATGTTTGCCATTTCAATTCGATAGAAGTAGGTGCCGGAGGGAAGTTCTTTGCCTGAGTCACTAATTCCGGTGAAACGCCTGTTTTGGTTGTCATAGTCGGAGGTGGCGTAAACCACATCACCCCACCGGTTGAAAATGGTTACCCGGTTACCCGGCTTGATGTTTCGCAGGTAGAAAAATGAATTCAGATTATCGCCATTGGCCGAAACCGCGTTGTATACAACGAAATCACCCTCAATCTCGATGTTGAGGATTTGTTGGCCGCAGGCTCCCAGGAAATCGCACACGGCCACTTGCAATTGGTCGGTGCCCGAAAATTCAACATCCGTGTAGTCAAGCAAGAGAACCGTACCGCTCAGCGAGGCAACAGCCCCACTTTGCGGTGGAACGGTGATTGCCAGTGTTGTCAGATCCGCGTTATTATTGGGGTCCGATATCAACGGGGCTACGTCCAGTGAAACCAGGGGGCCTGATAACGCTTGCGGGGGCGGGGATGAAATAGCAGGAGGTTGATTAATAGCAACAGACGTGGAGACCGAATTACTTGTGCCGGCACCGTCCTGTACATTGAATTGGATTTGGCGGGTCACAGTGGTGATGGCCGGATCAAGATTTCGGAACCGAACCGATCGCAATGCATTCTGATAGTTGATTATTGCGCTTGACCCGCTTAGCGTGAGCAATCCGGTCGTAGAAACGAAACTTCCCGAGATACCGGGCTGCAGGTCAAACAAAAGTTCGTCACTTCCAGCCTGCAATCCGCTTACGATCGCAATCTGTGCCGAAATCAGGTTCACATCATCTACGTCCGTGACAACTGCGTTGGGGAACAGAGCGGGACCGACATTTCCGTAAAGGCTTTGTGGTGGCGTGCCGGTAAGGGCAGGTACCTGATTCGGGAAGTTGATCTCAACCGTTGAAGCATTGCTGGTAAATGACCCATCACTAACCTCAAATGCGATTCTTCTAACCGCCTTAGTTCGTGGATTGGCGTTGTTTTGAAATGCCACCGACCGCAAAGCCGTCTGGTATACCGCCACCGATGCACTACCTGTAATCGATAGGACACCGGTAGCAGGGTTGAAGCTACCTGTTAGTCCGGCCTGATTGACAAACAACAACCTATCTTCAGCTGATAAGTACCCGATCACAAAGGAGACTTGTGCTGCCTGCAAATCCGGTGAGTCAGAATCGGTCACCTGAATCATGGGGTCGATCACCAGATCGCTACCTGAGAAGTTCTGAGAAGTTGTAGCAGAAGTCAGAGCAGGCGGACTGCCCGAACAAGCAACCTCAACGGTTAGTTCGTAGTCATCGGACGGTAAATCAACTAAAGTTTCAATATTGGACGCACTGAATCCGGAGGGAGAACTCCAGGTAGTAGTGTAGGGAGCCCCGCCCGCATCAACCGTGACCGAAATGGCCCCGTTACCCGGTGCGGTTGTACATAGACTGTTGGGGGCCGCAGAAACAAGATTGATGGTGATCGGTGGAGATGATGTATCATCGATCACGACACCATCAAACAGTGATATCGTGCGTGAACAATTGGTTGGCTGGTTGGTGACCTTAACCCCGTAGCCGCCAGGTGGAAGAGAAGTTGGATCTTCTGCGGTTGATACGACTGTGCCTACGTCATTTCGCCACTCAAATGTGTGTGGTCCGGGTGTGGCGGATACCGTTAGATTGATGGCTCCGTTGTACGGTGCCGCGCAATTGGTATTGTCCGTGATGCTAACGCCAAGGTTTGGAAGCACCGTGGTATTTGGAATTATCACGTTGCTCAAACTACCGGTACAACGGGAGGTGGGATCGAATACAAAAAAAGAGAAAGTCCCTCCTGCCGAATTAATGAGATCTTTGGTTCCCACACCATTCGACCAAAAATATAGGTATCCACCTGTGCCTCCAGTAACGTTGACGCTAGCGCCCCCATTTGGAGGACTGCAGGTTGTTTGAGGAAAGGTGGCCGCAAGGTTTACCGAGAGCGAGGTAAGGTTTCCTACATTGGCACTACTCTCGATCGAACAGCCATCACTCAAATCGATGACTTGAATTTGGTATAATCCCGCAAGTAGACCGGAAAACACTTCATTCGGTGCGGTGCTGTTTCGGGTGCTAGCAACTCCAGTTAACAGGTTCTTTACTTTGTAGCTGAAATCGTTTGCTCCAGCGGGGTTATCGAGAGAAATAGCAATCTGGCCATTTGGAGCGGTGCAAGAACTGTTATCCGTAGGATTGGCGGCTATGATGGAAAAATCGTTTGCCAAAATGATTGTGGAACCCGAATACGTACAGCCGGTTGCCGTCTCTTCGGTAGAAAGCACATACTCACCGGGTTCAAGTGAAGTGAAACTCAGGGTTGCCGGGCCCACATCGGTACCGGATTGTATGGTCACTCCGGTTCCGGAAAATCGACTGTATTTTATCAACTCGTAAGTGAACGTGCCACCTGACACATCTGCCTCGATTTCACCCGAGGCTGTTCCGCAGTCGGAGTCAGTAAAATTGGTGAATGTAAAATTGAATCCTGAGCACGCATATGGACAGTAATAGTCAACCGTAAATGATTGCGAGTAGGTACAACTTGCCATATCGTCTGTTATGTTCACAGAATAATCGCCAGCTGTTAGGCCTGTCAAATCTTCCAGAGTGGAGAATCCCGGAGTGCCATTTTTCTCCCAGGCAAAAGAATAGTAGCCAGAACCCCCCGTTACATCAATATCGATAATGCCATTGTTCCCGCCTGTGGCGCAGTCTTCTGGGTCGACAAAGCTGGAGGAAATTGAGACTACATTATGTGAGACATAGAAGTTTTGCTTTTTTTGTTTCACCTGCCCCACGCTGTGTAGCACGGGTATAAGAAAAAGCAATGCGATACCGATAAACGACTTGCGACAAGTTCTCATTTGTGCGTCTGTTCCACGATCGGATAGGTAAAGCTACAAAATCCTGTAAAAGCTGCTTCGCTATTTGGTGTTTCACGTCAAAACGCTGTAAAATCGCAACAAACATGCAACAGGTCGCCATTGTCATCATTCTGCTAGCCGTTGTTACCGGTCTGGCACAAGTTACCGATAAGATTCGGGTGCCGTATCCCATTCTGCTGGTGGTTACCGGTATGGCCATCAGTTTCATCCCGAATCTTCCGGCCGTGGTGGTTAGTCCTGACATGGTTTTTCTCGTCTTCCTTCCACCCGTGTTGTATGGCGCTGCGTGGGTTACATCATGGCCTGATTTCAAAGCCAATCGCAGGCCCATCACCCTACTTGCCGTGGGCTGTGTACTCTTCACCACTACACTGGTGGCTGTAGTGGCGCATACCATTATTCCAGACTTTGGCTGGGGCGAAGCATTTGTGCTTGGGGCCATTATTTCTCCACCGGATGCAGTAGCGGCTGCCGCTGCCACCAAAGGACTGAACCTGCCCAGGCGCATAATCACCATCCTGGAGGGCGAAAGCCTGGTGAATGATGCTACCGGGCTGATAGCATATCGGTATGCGATTGCCGCTACCGCCACGGGTACTTTTATCTTTTGGCTGGCGAGCATCAACTTCTTTTACGTAGCCGGACTGGGCATTCTTATTGGGTTTGCCATTGGATATATTTTTCTGTGGGTCCATAAAATCACTCCCGACAATCCTACGACCGATACGGCCTTCACGCTAATCACACCCTACATGTCGTACCTGGTGGCCGAAGAGTTTCATGCATCGGGGGTTTTAGCTGTGGTGGTAAGTGGCCTGTTTCTGAGTTGGAATTCCGATCAGATTTTCAAGCACCAAACCCGGATACAGGCCTGGGCGGTGTGGGACACCCTGATATTCCTGCTCAATGGAATCATCTTCATTTTGATCGGGCTGCAGTTGCCGATGATCCTCAATAACATCAGCAGCTACCCGATCTGGACTTTGCTCGGGTACGGTGCAGTGATCAGCCTGGCAACCATTGTGATTCGCATCCTTTGGGTGTTTCCAGGTGCTTATGTACCGCGTTGGCTTTCCAGGCGCATTCGAAGGGAAGATCCCGCTAACATACGTTTTGTGGCGATCGTTTCCTGGTCCGGTATGCGGGGCATCGTATCGCTTGCCGCGGCTCTCGCACTACCGCTTACATTTGCCGATGGTCAGCCGTTTCCGAACCGCGACCTGATCATCTTCCTCACCTTTTGCGTCATCTTTGCTACGCTGGTTCTTCAGGGGCTCACATTACCTAAACTCATCAAGTGGCTGGGTATAAAAGCGAGCGATGATGAGATTCACGAGGAGCATCATGCGCGCCTGAAACTGACAGCCGCAGCCATTGAACACATTGAAGAGAACTATTCATTATTAAACGGTGAGATTCTCAATCAGATCAAGACTAAGTACGAAATACGCTTGCAGCGGGTGCGTAAAGATCGCGCGGAAAGTCGTTTGAATGATGAACAGGTGCAGGCGTTTCACACCGTTCAGCGCGAGTTGTTAAAAATTGAGCGTGCCTGGGTGGTGCAGCGCAGGAAAGACGGACAAATCAGTGAGGAAGTGGCCCGAAAGCTCGCCTACGAACTGGACCTGGAAGAAACCCGCCTGCAGTTAGAAGAATAAAAAAGCCCCGAAAGGGGCTTTTCTTTTTTTACAGAGATGGCTTAACAAAATTCGTCAAAAACCTCAACCAGGTGCTGGCCGATCATTTGAGCATTGCGGCCTTCGATGTGGTGCCGCTCAATGAAGTGAACCAGTTCGCCATCTTTAAAAAGGGCGATGGAAGGTGATGAGGGCGGGTAAGGCAAAGTGTATTCGCGTGCCTTTGCAACGGCTTCCTTATCTACACCGGCAAACACAGTGGTGAGTTTACCCGGCTTTTTTGCCGAATGCTCAAGTGCCCACTTAATACCGGGGCGAGCGGCACCGGCTGCACAGCCGCATACCGAGTTTATCACGAGCAAGTTTGTCCCGGATTTGTCTGCCATCGTCTGGTCGACATCCGTGGCTGTTTTCAGTTCTTTGAAACCGGCCGTGGTCAGATCGGTGCGCATCGGGGCTACCAATTGTTCTGGATACATAGTCTATTCGAAGTTTAGATTCAGTTGTTTGATTTATGTTTTTTAATGCGTCAGCCACAAAAACAGGGCTGATGGATGTTTAGTTCCTCATAAAAAGCCCAATTCCAGTTTGGCGGCCTCGCTCATCATATCCTGCGAGTAAGGCGGATCCCAGGTGATCTCCACTTTCACATCATTCACACCTTCAATTTCCCTGATCTTCTGCTCCACCTCAGATGGGATTTGTTCCGCAGAAGGGCAGGAGGGAGACGTAAGGGTCATTTGAACGTTCACATTGTTAACCGGAAAAATGTTGATCTCGTAAATCAGCCCCAACTCATAAATATCGACCGGTATTTCCGGATCATACACGGTCTTCAACCCGGCAATGATCTTTTCGCGAAGGTCGGGGATGGTGACCTGCGAAACGGTCACGGTATTTCCATCAGCACTCATGCGTTGTTCTTTAATTGAAATGCCAAAGCGAAATATTTGATTTGCTTGATCATGGCGGCAAAGCCGTTGCTGCGTTGCGTGCCAATGAACCGCTCCATGCCAATCTTTTTCATGAACGTTAACTCAGCCTTTAAAATTTCATCGGGTGTGTGACCGCTGAAAATACGAACCAACAAGCTCACCAGCCCTTTCGTGATAGCGGTGTTGCTATCGGCCTGCAGGTACAATAGGCCGTTACGGAGTTCAGCCGTCATCCACACTTTCGACTGGCAGCCCTTTACTTCGTTTGCTTCCGTTCTGGCCGTATCGGGAAAAGGCGGCATTTTCTGACCGATTTCCATGATGTAGAACACGGTCATCTCCTGGTCGCCATCCAGCAATGAGAATTCACTTGCGATTTCTTCCTGCGCCTGATCAATGGTCATATCGATGAACGTCTCAGCCATCATAGCCGATTATTTTCGCATAAATTTAATAATTCTCGTCAGCGACTCTGTAAGCGCATCAACTTCCCCGGTTGTGTTATATGCAGCAAACGAAGCCCGCACGGTTCCCTCCAAATGATACCGGTCCATCAGAGGCTGGGTGCAGTGATGACCGGTGCGAACGGCTATGCCGCGCGCGTCCATCATCTGGCCGATGTCGAAATGGTGAATACCCTCCACTACAAATGCAAGGATGCTGACTTTTTGGGGTGCTGTACCCACGATCCGCACGCCCGGCAGAGACGAAATTTGCCGGGTAGCATACTGCAGCAGATCGTGCTCATAGGCGGCCATGTCGGCTTTGTCGTGCTCTTGCAGGAATAACACAGCTTCTCGAAGGGCGATGACATCGGCTATGTTGGGTGTGCCAGCTTCAAATTTGTAGGGCAGATCGTTGTAGGTCGTTTTTTCAAACGACACCTGGCTGATCATCTCCCCACCACCCAGGAACGGGGGCATCTTTTCAAGCAACTCCTTCCGTCCGTACAAAATGCCTGTGCCGGTAGGGCCGTACATTTTGTGCGAAGAGATGCAATAGAAGTCGCATTCAAGCGCCTGCACGTCTATGGGCAGATGTGCCGCGGCTTGCGCTCCATCAATCAGCACGTGTGCTCCAGCCTGATGGGCGAGTTCGATAATTTCCTTGATGGGATTAATGGTGCCCAGGCTGTTCGAAGCGTGGTTAACCGCGACAAGTGCCGTTCTTTTCTCAAGCAACTTTCGGTAAGCGTCCAGTTCAAGTTCGCCCTCGTCCGTAACCGGAATTACGGCCAGATGTGCTCCGGTACGCTCGCACAGCAACTGCCAGGGAACAATGTTCGAGTGGTGTTCCAGACCCGAGACAATAATCTGGTCCCCCGGATGCACGAATGCCTGCCCGAAGGAGTATGCGACAAGATTGATGCTGCCGGTTACTCCGCTCGTGAAGATAATCTCCTCCGAAAAGCGCGCGTTAACCAGCTTCTGCATCTCCTCTCGGGTTGCCTCGTAGGCGCGGGTCGCTTTTTCCGCCAGTGTGTGAATGCCCCGGTGAATGTTCGCGTTGTAGCCTTCGTAATACTGAGTCAGGGCATCAATTACACGGCTTGGCTTTTGAGTTGTGGCCGCATTATCCAGGTACACCAGGGGATGCCCATTGACCTGCTGGTGAAGCACCGGGAACTGCTCCCGGATTTTCCTGACGTCCAGATGGGCAGGGGCGGCCACCATGTTAATGTAACTTTTGGGAGACGAGTTGATCGATGTATTGCTTCAGCGTTTCATCAAACAGCGGCTGAATCACTTCACCCGCAAAGGCGTACAGAAGCATCGCGCGTGCAGCCGATTTTGAAATACCGCGCGACTGAAGGTAAAACATAGCCTCTTCATCAAGCTGGCCTGAAGTACATCCGTGTGAACACTTTACATCATCCGCCCAGATTTCGAGCTGAGGTTTTGTGTTGACGGTGGCACTATCGGAAAGTAAGATGTTCCGGTTCGACTGAAATGCGTTTGTCTTCTGGGCATGGGGCCGAACATAAATCTTGCCATTGAATACACCTTTGGATTGGCCATCCATCACGCCCTTGTACATCTCGTTGCTGAACGAGTTTGGTTTTTTGTGATCCACCACCGTATGGTTATCGACCAATGTGGTGCCATTCACCAGGTAGAGGCCAAAGAAATGCGACTCACAATTTTCACCGTCAATAACAATCTGAAAATTGTTGCGCACCAACTTGCCATCGAATGTGAACGTGAACGTATCGATGCGGCTGTTGTCGGCCTGGCGAATCACTGTGTTGGCGACTTGTGTAACCGATCCAACATCATTTTGAATCTTGCAATACTGCAGTTTGGCACGCTCAGCCACATCAATCTCCTCGACAAACGTGTGGAAAATGTCGGCTTTGCCTTCGGTATCGAATTTCTCAATCAGTGTGGCTTCGCTGCTGGCTCCAAGCTTGATCTGCAGGCGAGTATGGTAGGCGGATACAGCATCTGCATGCTGTCCGTGCCAAACAAAAATGGGCTTATCTAAAACAGTGCCTGGAGCAATTTCAATTGCCAAACCGTGCGTGCCGAAACCAGTATTCAGCGCTGTAAATGAATCGGCTTCCACATCCGCCAGGCTCAACATTGGTTTCGAGTTGAAGATCGGGCGAAGATTCACACCGGGCACGGCAGCAAGATCAGTCGAGCGCGATATGTCGAACTGGCCGTTGATAAAAACAATCCGGTAGGCATCAAGGCCGGGAATCTGGTAGCGATCAGGCTCGGGACCGGCCGAGGTCTTGTTTGAGTGGACGAGCTCGCGGGGCGTAAAGTTTTTTTCGAGTGAGCGCAGCACCGGGGTAAACCGATACTCCTCGCTGCGTGCTCCCGGCAAGCCATTTTTCAATAACACACTTCGTGCGTGGGCACGCAGTTCAGCCCAGCCATCATTAGCTGTGGACGGCAGTGCCGCAAGTGTGTCCTTGGACAGGGGAGAAGCTGAAGTTACGCTCATGATATCACTCTGCCAGGGCAGCCTCGGTTTTGATCCAGTCGTATCCCTTGGCTTCAAGTTCAAGGGCCAGTTCCTTGCCACCCGATTTAACGATGCGGCCTTTGTACAGCACGTGCACAAAGTCAGGCACGATGTAATCCAACAGGCGCTGATAGTGAGTTACCACGATTGTAGCGTTGTTTTTCGAGCGAAGGGTATTTACCCCGTGCGCCACGATGCGTAGGGCATCAATGTCCAGCCCGGAATCTGTTTCATCCAAAATGGATAGTTTGGGCTCCAACATAGCCATTTGAAAAATCTCGTTGCGTTTTTTTTCACCGCCTGAAAAGCCTTCGTTAAGGCTGCGGTTCAGCAACGACTGGTCGATCTGAACCAGCTTCATTTTTTCCTTCATCAACTGAAGAAATGATACCGCGTCAAGCGCAGGCTGACCGCGGTGCTCACGGATCTGGTTGAGGGCCGTCTTCATGAAATTGATCGTGCTTACGCCCGGAATCTCAACCGGGTATTGAAACGCCATGAAGATTCCTTCGCGGGCACGCTCTTCCGGCTCGAGCTCCAACAGGTTTTTACCTTCGAAATCCACTTCTCCGCCCGTGACTTCATATTCTTCGCGCCCGGATAGCACCGAGGCCAGCGTGCTTTTGCCCGAGCCGTTGGGCCCCATAATGGCGTGCACTTCTCCGGCCTTAACCGTCAGGTTGATTCCTTTCAGGATTTCCTTATCACCAATTTTTGCTTGTAGATCCTTTATCGTTAGCATATCGTATTATTCAACGTGTTACCAGAATTGAGTCTTTACGTCTGCGCGAACTGACTAGCCCACACTTCCCTCAAGGGTTAGCGCCAGGAGTTTCTGTGCTTCCACCGCAAACTCCATCGGCAACTGATTGAGCACTTCTTTCGCGTATCCGTTCACGATCAGCGCAACGGCTGCTTCTTCGTCAATACCCCGTTGCAGGCAGTAGAAGATTTGGTCTTCCCCGATTTTGGACGTGGTTGCCTCGTGCTCTACTTTGGCGGTGGGGTTCTCGATGTCGATGTACGGAAACGTATGCGCACCACATTGATCCCCCATTAGCAGCGAGTCGCACTGCGAGAAGTTTCGCGCGTTTGAAGCGCGTTTCAATACATGCACCTGCCCGCGGTAGCTGTTTTGAGATTTTCCTGCCGAAATTCCTTTCGATACAATTCGTGAACGAGTATGCTTACCGATGTGAACCATTTTGGTTCCGGTGTCGGCCTGTTGGTAGTTATTTGTTACAGCTACAGAGTAGAATTCACCGCTGGAGTAGTCTCCCTTGAGTACGCAGGAAGGATACTTCCAGGTTATTGCCGAGCCGGTTTCCACCTGCGTCCACGAAATCTTGGAGTGGTCACCCGCGCACAAGCCGCGCTTGGTAACGAAATTGTAAATGCCTCCTTTTCCTTCCTTATCGCCCGGGTACCAGTTTTGTACAGTGCTGTATTTGATCTCCGCGTCTTTGTGTGCGATGAGTTCTACTACAGCGGCGTGCAATTGATTCTCGTCACGTTGAGGAGCAGTGCAG
>JBKCJM010000091.1:0-23118 GCA_046301755.1 Cyclobacteriaceae bacterium | reverse complement strand
CGTTTACTTCTTTAACGGTAAGCTCTACCAGTGAATCGCCAAGTGATTTGATGTCTGCCATGATTGATACGTGTTTAAAATTTTGAATTCAGTTAATGTTACTTTGCCCGTGTTTCCAGTGCTTTCACCAGGCCAGCTACGGTTTGTTTGCCGCTTAACAGGGCAGACAACACATTCTTGGCCGGAGACTGCAACAAGGAGATCACTTCGCCAATAAGCTCGTTTTTCGATTTCAACTCGCTTAACAGGTTCAGATTTTCCTCGCCCAAAAACAAATCGGAGTCAATAGAGGCCGCCTTAAAGGCTGGCTTGCCTTCCATCTTTTTGCGGTATTCTTTGATCACGCGTGCCGGTGTGTTGCCTGCCTCTTTCGAGAAGATAACACCCGAAAAGCCGTGCAATACCTTGAACAGGCCTTCAAAATTACTGTTCTGCTTCTCCAGCGCCTTGCGGATCATGGTGTTCTTGTACACGCGGTACTCCACACCGTGATTGAAGCAAATTCTGCGAAACGCATTGATTTGCTCCACCGTAAGACCGGAAGCGTCAGTAATATAGAAGTGGCTGTTCTGAGCAAATTTCTCAGAAAGCTCCCCTATAATTTGCGCTTTTTCTTCTCTGGTCATTGGTTAATAATTACAGACCTGCAATAGAACTCTTATCGATCCTGATACCCGGGCTCATGGTTGTCGAAAGGCAAATACTTTGAACGTACGTGCCCTTCGCAGAAGCCGGTTTCAGCTTTGCCACCATGTTGATCAGTTCAGCAGCATTGTCTCTGATTTTGTCTGCGCTGAAGGAAGCCTTCCCAACACTGGCATGGATAATTCCCTGTTTGTCAATTTTGAAGTCAACCTTACCCGCCTTTACCTCCTTCACAGCTCTTCCTACTTCCAGGGTAACGGTTCCTGACTTCGGGTTAGGCATCAAACCACGGGGGCCCAATACCTTTCCTAACTTACCTACTTTGGCCATCACGGTAGGCGTGCAAATAATCACATCTACATCCGTCCAGCCGCCTTCGATCTTGGTGATGAACTCATCCAGACCCACGTGCTCCGCACCGGCATCCTTTGCTTCCTGCACCTTATCGGGCGTGCAAAGCACCAATGTGCGAACTACCTTGCCTAACCCGTGCGGAAGGGCAACTACGCCCCGCACCATCTGGTCAGACTTCTTCGGATCTACACCCAACCGAATATCCAAATCCACCGAAGCATCAAACTTGGTGAACGTAATCTCTTTTACCAGCTTAGCAGCATCTTCCAGCGCGTACTCCTTTTCGGCATTGTACTTCGCGGCTACCGCTTTTCTATTTTTTGATATTCTTGCCATGGCTCTGTGCTGTTAATTTTCCCAAGGTGCCTTACCTGATACGGTTACCCCCATGCTGCGGGCAGTACCGGCCACCATTTTCATGGCGGACTCGATCTTAAACGCATTCAGGTCGGGCATTTTAGTCTGGGCGATTTTTTTAATCTGATCCCAGGAAATTGATCCAACTTTCGCCCGGTTAGGCTCTTTTGAACCCTTCTGTATTTTGATAGCCTCCATAATCAGCACAGCTGCCGGGGGTGTCTTGATGACAAAGTCGAACGACTTGTCATTATAAATCGTGATCAACACCGGCAGAACCTGGCCGGGCTTATCCTGCGTGCGTGCGTTGAATTGCTTGCAGAAGTCCATAATATTAAGACCCTTGGAACCGAGGGCCGGACCGATAGGGGGAGCCGGGTTGGCTGAACCGCCCTTTACCTGAAGCTTCAAATAACCTGTTACTTCCTTTGCCATAAACTCAATTGATCAATAGCTGCCTAATCTAATTTCTCAACCTGCATGTAGCTGAGTTCTACCGGGGTATTCCGCCCGAAGATTTTCACCGTTACATTCAGTTTCTTCTTGTCTTCAAAAATCTCTTCTACGGTTCCGGTAAATCCACTGAAGGGACCATCCATCACCTTCACCGACTCACCCCGGATGAACGGCTTCTCCAGTTTTTCTTCAAACTGATCCACCTCATCAACCTTGCCCAAAATCCGGTTCACTTCGCTCTGGCGGAGGGCCACCGGATCTTTCGATTGGTGCGAGCCGCTGGATCCGAGGAACCCGATTACACCGGGAATGTTGTTCACCGCATGGAAGGCCTCCCCGTTTGACAGGTCGGCTGACACCAGCACGTAGCCCGGAAAGAAGTTCTTTTCGCGCACGCGCTTTTTTCCATTTCGCATTTCGTACACCTTCTCGGAAGGAATAAGAACCTGCGGAATGAACTCGGTAAGTTTGGCCCGGGCAATCTCGTTCTCCAGGTAGGTTTTCACCTTTTTTTCCTGGCCGCTGATCACACGCAACACATACCACTTCAATTCTCCCATGGCTACCGGTTTAGAATGACTCATAAAACTTCGCCAGGGCATTTTTGAAGCCCAGATCCATCGCACCGATTACCAAGGCAAAAATCAACGAAGCCACCAGCACCAAAATGGCGCTGCTTTGCAATTCATTGAATTTGGGCCACGAAACCTTATTTCGGATTTCGTCAATCGACTCAAACACGTATGTTTTTACCTTTTCCATCGATCGTTATCTTTCTCTGCACGGGTGGAGAGACTCGAACTCCCAGCCAACGGTTTTGGAGACCGCTACTCTACCAATTGAGCTACACCCGTGTGTTTTTCGAGGTTTTTCTCCTGTTGGGCCCCTTTGAATCTGCCACCCGTACCCTAAATTCAAAAGGACTGCAAAGGTAGAAGAAATGGCCCTAAAACAAAAGCGCCCTTTAGAAAAATCTAAAGAGCGCTTTATAATTGATTATCAGGCCTTTAGCCCGAAAACGGCTTAATCCAGAATTTCAGTCACCTGGCCAGAGCCCACGGTGCGGCCACCTTCGCGGATAGCAAAACGCAAACCTTTCTCCATGGCGATCTTGTTGATCAGTTCCACTTCGATGGTCACGTTATCACCAGGCATAACCATTTCCACGCCCTGGGCCAGCTTAATTTCGCCCGTTACGTCTGTGGTGCGGAAATAGAACTGAGGACGGTACTTGTTAAAGAATGGCGTGTGACGGCCACCTTCTTCCTTGCTCAATACGTACACCTCGGCCTTGAACTTGGCGTGAGGGGTTACTGAGCCCGGCTTGCAAATAACCATACCGCGGGTGATTTGCTCCTTTTCGATACCGCGCAACAACAGACCTACGTTGTCACCGGCTTCACCTCTGTCAAGGATCTTGCGGAACATTTCAACGCCCGTGATAGTCGAGGCCAGGTTTTCAGCACCCATGCCGAGAATTTGAACGGGGTCGCCAGTCTTGATCACACCGCGCTCAATACGGCCAGTGGCAACGGTACCACGACCGGTGATCGAGAATACGTCTTCAACCGGCATGAGGAAGTCCTTATCGATAGCACGTACCGGCAGCGGAATGTACTCATCGACAGCCTTCATCAGCTCTTCGATTTTCTCTACCCACTTGGCATCGCCATTCAGGCCACCCAAAGCAGAACCGCGGATCACTGGAATTTTGTCACCGGGGAAGTCATACGAAGACAGAAGTTCACGAACTTCCATCTCCACCAGGTCAAGCAATTCAGGATCGTCAACCAGGTCGACCTTATTCATGAATACCACAAGGGCAGGTACACCTACCTGGCGGGCCAGGAGGATGTGCTCGCGTGTTTGCGGCATCGGGCCGTCAGTGGCAGCAACCACCAGAATGGCACCGTCCATCTGCGCAGCACCCGTAACCATGTTCTTCACATAGTCAGCGTGGCCGGGGCAGTCAACGTGTGCGTAGTGACGCTTTTCTGTTTGGTACTCAACATGCGAAGTGTTGATGGTGATACCGCGTTCTTTTTCTTCCGGAGCGTTGTCGATGGAAGAGAAGTCGCGTTCAGCTGCAAGACCTTTCTTGGCCAACACCTTGGTGATGGCTGCGGTCAGCGTAGTTTTACCATGGTCAACGTGGCCAATGGTACCCACGTTTACGTGGGGTTTGGAGCGGTCAAATGTTTCCTTTGCCATATTTGAAAATCCAAGTTAAAGTGTAAAGTGTATAGTTTGTTTTAGTTAAAGTTCCACAACGATTTCTCCGCCTGAGAAACCTATACACCCTAAACATGGTAAGCCTTTCGAATAAGGGTTATTCGCCTTGACAACTCGTCTCACCGCAATTGATGGTCGCTACCCATCAGTGATTGGAATTTTCAATATCAATATGTTCTATGGATTGCCCGTTGGCAACCCGGTGGCAGACATCCGCGCAACACTTCGCGCTAAACATCTTCCGACAACCGATGAACAGTACATCCGCGATGAACTGTTTTTCTCGTGTAGAGCCGTTGAACAGGATTGAACTGTCGACCTCTTCCTTACCAAGGAAGTGCTCTACCACTGAGCTACAACGGCCAGTTGTTTTATGTCAACAAACCCTCAGCGACTCTGAGGGCTAAAACTGCCCGAGCGGGAGACGAGGTTCGAACCCGCGACCTGCAGCTTGGAAGGCTGCCGCTCTACCAACTGAGCTACTCCCGCTTTTATCCTCCGTAGCTTTAGCGAAGGAGGATTGTCCTCGTTCACAATTGCTCCGAAGCCCGCCCTCTTTCGCCAAGGCTTTGGAGGGCACAGTGGGGAGAACAGGATTCGAACCTGTGAAGACATAAGTCAACAGATTTACAGTCTGTCCTCGTTGGCCGCTTGAGTATCTCCCCGTTAAATCCGTTTCAGAACGCCCTGTTCAATGGCCCTTTTAAAGGGGCCCAAAAAAACAGGAGTGCAAAATTATACGGTTTTTCGGATTCACCAATGCATGGACTGAATTCTCACTTTTTTAAACCCTGTCTTAGCCTACATCAGCACCAGGTCCTGGACGGCATCCTGGCCAAATTCCTTACGGAGCACATCCAGAATCTGCGCTTTGTGCAGGTTTAGGTCGTGCTTTAGCCCAGCCGACTGCAATTCGACAAAAAGAACCCGGTTTCGGATGAAAATTTTGCGGGTTTGGCGGGCCACCGATTTGCCCACCAGCCGCTCCCAGGAGGCTACCACGTTGGCCTCGTCAAACCGACCAGCCAGGCGATACGATTGCAAAAGATGCCGGATGGCACTGCTCACGTGCTGAAATTCTTCGCCCTTCTTTGCCATGGCCAAAGGTATCCAAAATACGGACGATGGCATGTTAGCTGGGCACCACCCGCCCCTGGTCTACCCGGTAGATGTGGGGGAAAATACCTGCCTGCTCAAATATGCGACTGGCCCGGATGGGGCTGGCATCGGTAATAAACACCTGACCAAACGCACCTCCTTTTATCAATGCCATCAACTTCATAACCCGCTGGTCGTCCAGTTTGTCAAAAATGTCATCTAAAAGCAAAATGGGTTTATCACCGGGGCGCTCCAGCGATTGGAACTCAGCCAGCTTGAGCGCAACCACGAATGACTTCTGCTGACCCTGCGAACCGAACTTGCGTAAGTCGCGCCCGCTGAGCGCAAACGTGAACCTGTCGCGGTGAGGGCCAACGGTTGTCCGCATGGCCGCCACATCTGTGGGTATTGTGCGTTGCAGCATGTCGGCCAGCCCGGCACCCGGAGCGGTTGCTTCATAGGCGATGTCCGGCTCTTCCCCGGTATTTCCGCAGACAAAGGAGTAATGCTGGCGTAGCTTTTCGACAAACCCCGGCATCAGGTGCTGGCGATAGCGGATGATAACAGCCGCGCATTCCTCCATCTGCTGGTGGTATTGCGCAAACAGGTCTTCATCTATGCGACCCGACTGACTGGATAGTTGCAGAAGTGCATTTCGCTGCTTCAGGTAGTAGTGATAGCGAATGAGCCCGTTGAGGTAATCGGGGTGCAGTTGCGACAGGACACTATCGAAGAACCGCCTCCGGGCCTCGCTGCCACCGGTCACCAAATCGCCATCGCGGGGGCAAATGAGAACCACCGGGTACCTGCCGATGTGCTCAGCCAGACGTGTATACTCTACATCATTTTCGCGCACCGATTTCTTCCCTCTTTGAAAGGCACAGCTGACTTCTGCCCGACCTGAAGCAGACTCAAACTTCCCCTTTACCAAAAACTGTTGCTGACCCTCGCGAACATTCTGCAAGTCGGTGGTGGCAAAGGCGCTCTTGGTAAAGCTGAGATAGAAAATGGCATCCAGCAGATTGGTCTTGCCGCTTCCGTTAACACCCATCAGCACGTGGCATCCCTCGGCAAACTCGAGGTACTGATCCTCGTAGTTTTTGAAGTTGTAGACGTGAAGGTGGCGAAGCAACATGTATGGGTACCGCGTCCGCACGGCATTTGGCGATTGCTGAATCGTGCCGTATTTTCGCAGTTCTCTATTTAGGTTGAACACTCAAAATTAGCAATATGGCTACCACAGCCCAAGGCAAAACGAAGTCCAGCACCGCGCAAGAGTCTTTTTCAAAGGAAACATACATGTTCTGGTTCGAAAGCATGTACCTGATGCGGAGGTTCGAGGAGAAAGCCGGCCAACTGTACGGCATGCAAAAGATTCGTGGATTTTGTCACCTGTATATCGGGCAGGAGGCCTGCGCAGCCGGAGCCGTAACAGCCTTGAGGAAAGGTGACAAATGGATTACCGCTTACCGCGATCACGCTCATCCGCTGGCATTGGGAACTGACCCCAAATACGTGATGGCCGAACTGTACGGCAAGGAAACGGGCATCACAAAAGGAAAGGGTGGCTCCATGCACATCTTTGACAAGAATGTGAATTTCATTGGCGGCCACGGCATTGTGGGGGCTCAGGTGCCGATGGGTGCGGGCATCGCGTTCGCGGAAATGTACAACAATACGGGTAACGTCTGCATTTGCCACATGGGCGATGGAGCTGTTCGTCAGGGGGCTTTTCACGAAGCGCTTAACCTGGCCATGCTCTGGAAGTTGCCGGTGATCTTTGTGATCGAGAACAACGGATACGCCATGGGCACATCGGTGACGCGCACCTCGAACGTGCACGAGTTGTATACGCTGGGTGAGTCGTACGACATGCCAGCCGAGCCGGTTGACGGAATGAAGGTGGAGGACATCCACATGGCCGTAGCACGTGCAGCCGAACGCGCACGCGCTGGCGAAGGACCCACGCTGCTGGAGTTTCGCACGTACCGCTACAAAGGCCACTCTATGAGTGACCCCCAGAAATACCGCACCAAAGAAGAGGTGGAAGCCTACAAACAGCGCGACCCCGTTGAACAGGTTCGCGATACGATTTTGAAGAAGAAATTTGCGACCGAAGCTGAATTGGCCGCCATTGAGGAGAAGGTCAATGCCCAGGTAGAGGAAAGTGTAAAATTCTCAGAGGAGTCCGCTTTTCCAGATCCGAAAGAGGCACTTACGGACATTTACGTCCAGCCCGATTACCCGTTCGTGCTCGACTAAGTCGCTTTTGGCAAATCCGGTTGAATCATTAGTTTTGCAGCCCCGTTAACAGCGGGGTTATTTTTTGAGAAATGGCTAAAAAAGAGGAAAAAAAGGACATACTGGAAAGCTCGGAAGCACTTCAGGACAAAGTGATGTCAGTAGAGCATTGGGTGGAAGAAAACCCGAAAATCGTCATCGGAGTGATCGCTGTACTCTTGTTGGCGGCTGGCGCCTATTTTGGCGGCCGGTACTGGATTGACTCCCGCGATCAGGAGGCCCAAACCGAGATGTTTCAGGCAATCCGCTATTTCGAAAAAGATAACCTGGATACTCTTGAGTTGGCCTTGAATGGCGATGGCAACAATCTGGGCTTCCTGCAAATCATCGAAGATTACAAGTGGACGCCTGCCGCTAATCTGGCGAATTTCTATGCGGGTGCTGCGTACCTGAAGCAGGGCAAATATCCCCTTGCTGTTTTCCACTTGAAGGATTTTGAATCGAGCGACATGCTCGTGCAGGCCCGTGCATACAGCCTGATCGGAGATGCGTACATGGAGCAAAAAGACTACGCCAACGCGGCCAGCTATTACGACAAGGCAAGCGGCTATAAGCCGAATAAATTCTTCACGCCCCAGTACCTGATGAAGGCAGCGCTTGCCTATGAATTGCTTCAGGATACAGTAAAAGCAAAAGCAGCCTACCAGCGCGTGATTGATGAGTATTGGGACAGCGCGGAAGTGCAGAATGCCAAGAAATTCAAGGCCCGCCTCGAGAACAACTCGTAGAAAAATACATTCTCTATATTTGAAGGGCGGTCGTGTACCGCCCTTTTTTATTGACTTGCCATATGCCGGGACAACTAAAATCAGCCAACGGGGTGAAGGCCCGAAAAATCTCGAACAGGAAGTTCGGAATTGTGGTTGCTGAATGGAACGAGGAGATTACCGAGGCCCTTTTCCAGGGTGCCTGGAACGCCCTGATTCAAATGGGCGCCAGTAAACGCAACATATCGCGCGTAAACGTGCCGGGCAGTTTCGAACTTCCGTTGGGCGCGCAGCGGCTGGCCGAACAGAAAAAGATTGATGCCGTGATCTGCCTGGGCTGTGTCATTCAAGGCGATACGCCTCACTTCGATTACATCTGCCAGGCCACAAGCTATGGCATTATGAAGGTAGGCCTGAAAACCGGAAAGCCCGTTGTGTTTGGCGTATTGACAACGCTGACTGCACAACAGGCTCTCGACCGCGCAGGCGGCAAACTGGGTAACAAAGGCGAAGAGGCTGCCGTTACCGCAGTGGCGATGCTGGCCTGATCACATATTCTTCACCACCTCTTTCGCAAACTCCGAACACTTGAGCAACGTGGCGCCCTGCATCAGGCGATGAAAATCGTACGTCACGCGCTTGGATGCGATAGCTGCCTCAAGTCCCTTGTAAATCAGGTTGGCCACTTCCAGCCATCCCATATACTCAAACATCATGGCTCCCGACAAAATCACTGAGCCGGGATTGACTTTATCCTGCCCGGCATACTTCGGTGCAGTGCCATGCGTAGCTTCAAAAATGGCGTGGCCGGTTTTGTAGTTGATGTTTCCGCCCGGGGCAATGCCAATGCCACCCACAATGGCTGCGGCAGCGTCTGATATATAATCTCCGTTCAGGTTGGCAGTAGAAACCACCGAGTATTCATCCGGCCTCAGCAAAATTTGCTGAAGGAAGGCATCGGCAATAGCGTCTTTGATGATGAGCCTGTGACCGGGCCGTTCGATCACCTGCCACGGGCCGCCATCCAGATCCACAGCACCAAACTCACGCTTGGCCAGCGCATAACTCCAGTCGCGGAAGCCACCGGACGTAAACTTCATGATGTTGCCCTTGTGCACGATGGTCACGCTTGGCTTCTTGTGTTCCAACGCATATTCGATAGCCGAGCGGGTGATGCGCTCAGTGCCTTCAATTGAAATCGGCTTAATGCCAATGCCCGAAGTTTCCGGAAACCGGATTTTCTTGTATTGCTTGGGGAAGGTGTCTTTCAGGAAGGTCATGAACTTTTTATTGTCCTCCGAGCCTTGCTGAAACTCAATGCCTGCGTAAATGTCTTCCGTGTTCTCGCGAAAAATGACCATGTCAGTTTTCTTTGGTTCTCGAACAGGCGAAGGCACGCCTTCGAACCAACGCACCGGGCGAAGGCACACATACAAATCCAGTTCCTGCCGGAGGGCCACGTTCAGCGAACGAATGCCCCCGCCCACCGGGGTGGTCAACGGCCCCTTAATGCCCACCAGGTATTCGCGGAAAACATCAAGCGTTTCATCGGGCAGCCAGTTGCCGGTTTTGTTAAACGCCTTCTCCCCCGCCAGCACTTCTTTCCAGTTGATTTTACGCTTGCCGCCATACGCCTTTTGTATGGCCGAATCAAAAACCATTTGCGAAGCGGGCCAAATATCAACACCCGTTCCATCGCCCTCGATAAACGGAATAGTCGGGTTGTCCGGAACGGTGAGTTTGCCTTGACTGATGGTAATTTTCTGATCGCTCATGGGTTTGACGGGTTTAAACGGGTTAATTGGACCTTTGAAGGTTTGAAGTTAAAAAAATCCACTGCCTAAAAGAAAATAATTGGCATGGCTGGCGTTACCTAGCATCATGAGAACCTTGTTCGCTTCCTTCTTGCTGATTCTGCTTCTGCCGCTGTTTGGGCATTCCCAGCCGGCCTGCCCCACGCAACAGGAGGAGGAATTGGCACGGCTAATCATGACGTATCGCCAGGAAAAAGGGTTGCCTCCGATTCCAATATCTGAGAAACTCACCCGAGTAGCCCAACTTCACGCCAGAGACCTTGACTCAAATTTTGATCCTGCCAACCAAGACGGTTGCAACATGCACAGCTGGTCGGCCAACGGATCATGGACACCGTGCTGTTACACGCGCGATCACAAACAGGCGGAGTGCATGTGGAACAAGCCCCGCGAGATTGCCAACTTTGATACAGACGGGTTTGAAATTTCCAGCTACGGCTCGGCCGGGCTCACACCACAGCAGGCGTTGGACCTGTGGAAGACCAGCACAGGACACAATGCGGTTATCGTAAATGAGGGTATTTGGAAAAGTAAATCCTGGCAATCGATCGGCATCGGTATGGGAGCACGTTATATCGTGGTATGGTTTGCCGACAAGGCGGATGATACTGCCTGCCGCTAATACTGCTCCTCCGCATTGGGGAAGTCACCCCGCTTCACATCGCTGATGTATTGTTTGATGGCGCCTGAAACAATCGAATTCAAATCGGCATAGCGTCTCAGAAAACGCGGCTTGAAGTCTTGTGTAATCCCCAGCATGTCCTGCATGACCAACACCTGGCCATCGACACCGGAGCCGGCACCAATGCCAATAACAGGAATGTGTAAATTTTGTGCCACGCGCGCGGCAAGTTCAGCGGGAATTTTTTCCAGCACCAAGGCAAAGCAGCCGCACTCCTGAAGCATCAGGGCATCCTCCAACAACTTGTTTGCCTCCTGCTCTTCACGAGCACGCACCGTATAGGTACCGAATTTATAGATCGACTGCGGAGTGAGGCCAAGATGCCCCATCACCGGCACCCCTGCACTCAGTATGCGCAAAACGGAATCCTTTACTTCACTTCCTCCCTCAATTTTGACTGCGTGCCCGCCCGATTCCTTCATGATGCGAATGGACGACCGCAGGGCTTCACCGGAACTGCCCTGATAGTACCCAAATGGAATATCTACCACAACCAGCGCCCGCTTTACCGCCTTCACTACCGAACTGGCATGGTAGATCATTTGATCAAGTGTAATTGGCAGTGTGGTCTCATTACCTGCCATAACGTTGCTGGCCGAGTCACCCACCAGGATAACATCAATCCCGGCACCATCAATGATACGCGCCATGCTGTAGTCGTACGCGGTGAGCATGGAAATTTTTTCCCCGCGATTCTTCATCTCCTGCAACTGGTGCGTAGTGATCTTCTTTACGTCCTGGTTTTTGTGAACCGACATGGTGCGTAATAAAAAGGTTTTGAATTACACGAGGTGGACAGCCGACTTCTTGCCAAGTGTTACCTCCACATGATCATTTAGTGTGGTCGCCAGCTCGTAGCCGGTATAGGTGGGATGAATCGGAAAGGCGGTGTGTGCACGATTGACCAACACGGCTACCTGGAGCTTTTTTACCGGGACATCCAAAAAAGGTTTAAGTGCATAAATCAGGGTTCGACCGGAGTTGAGCACATCATCGACCAATACAATGCTTTTCTTTTGAAAATCCTTCTCCCCGGCATCTACGGTAACGGGTTCCGAAGAAGGAACATCCTTGTTCATCCGAACTTTGAGTATCTGAATGGCAAAGGGAGCAATAACTTCCAGTTCTTTCGCCAGCAGTTGAGCCAGGGTATACCCCTGCCCTTCAATGCCTGCCAGGCAAACCAGTTTCTCGCCCAGGTTATTCTCCAGAATCTGAAACGCAATACGCGTGATCTTCTGCTTTACCTGATCATGGTCCAACACCAGGGTCCTTTCCTCGGTTGAGTCGCTCATGGAATCGGTATTGCTTTGCTATCCTTAAAGGTGGAGAGAATAATGGTTGACTGCAGGTTGTCTACAACTTCAATATTGGTGACCTTCTCCAACATCAGGGTTTGATAGGCCGGAATGTCGGAAGCCACGACCTTCAGAATGAAATCAGCCTGACCGGTAACATGGTGACATTCCACAACTTCTTCGATCTTCTTAATGGCATTAATGAATTTCTCAATGTTTTCCTTGTTATGCCCTTTCAGCGAAACGGTAACAAAGGTGCTGACACCGAGCCCCACGCTGGCCGGATCGACCACGGCATGGTAGCTGCGGATGATGCCTGCCTGCTCAAGCTTCTTCACCCGTTCTAATGTAGGGGCGGGCGAAAGCCCGATTTCCTGTGCAAGCTGCGCATTGGTAATGTTCGAATTGGCCTGCAATAACTCCAGGATCTTGCGATCGATTTGGTCTAATTTATTTTTCATAGTTGGGGTAGCAAGAGATTCACTAAGGTAGAAAAAAGAAACAAATCCAACGGGGGCTAGCGCATAACCTGGATGCGGGCCTGCTGCACGCTGCCCTGCGCCCGTAACTGAAGAATGTAAACACCCGGGGCCCAACCGGATACATCCAGGCCTGTCTGCCCTCCGTCAGCATCCAGATTTTCGAAATGGGCAACGCGCTGCCCGGTCATACTCCAAACCTCCAGCTCTGCGGGGGTTGTTGTCAAAGTCCATTGCACCCACAACACCTCGCGGGCTGGATTGGGGTGTGGCGGAAGAAGAAACCACGAATCACGTAGTGACAAGCACTGCCGGTTGTTGGTGTCTTCTCCATCATTTATCGTGGTGGCACTGACGCAAACATAGTCGGCCTGACCTGCCCCTACCCGCGAGTTCATGAATCGCACCAACTGTTCGCCCGGTTGCAGCGTTTGCATGATCGTCTCAACCACGGATTGCGCTGAACCCAATTGAAGATTGAGGTCCGGGTTCTTCACCGGCACATTACTGCGGTTGGTAAGCGTAACCTGAGGCAGGCGCGTGCCATCGGGTTGCAACACCAGCTCAAGCCGATCAACTGAAAGATCAATAGCCGGAACAACAACGTTGATGCGGACTAACGCTGTATCACGGCAGCCGTTAGCGCGCGAGGCAATCAGTCTCACCGGGTAACTTCCCAATGACAAGTAGGTGAACCCGGGAGATATGTCGGTCGATTGGGAGTTGGCCGGGTCGCCAAAGAGCCACTGGTAGGCCGTTGCCCCGGTTGATGTGTTGGTGAAATCAACCGTAAGCGGAGCTGCACCGGCAATCGGTGTGGCAACAAAGCCGGCTACTGGTGCCGGGTTAATCACTACCGCTCGCGAGCGAATGTATTGGCATCCAGACTGACTTGTAACGGACAGCTGCACATTATAACTCTGTGCGGCCGGAAAGGTGCGTGAGGCTGATGTTCCCTGGGCAGTGCCCAGCAAACCAAAATCCCATTGCCAGAGAACGGGCGGGTCAGTTGGAGATGCGGTTGACGCATCCTGAAACGTGGTAATCTGTGTAGCGCAGAGATTCTGGCTGATAAAGTCGGGCTGCACCGGCACCGGCACGTTAACGATCTGTTGTCGTTGGTTAAGGCAGCCATTGGCGCCTGTAACGGTTAGCGTAACCGGGAAACTGCCATTCGCAGGGAAAACATGCGCGGGATTAGGAGTCGTATAGGATGTACTTTGAATCTGCCACATTCGGCTCACCACACCGACTGAGGTATCGGTAAATTGGGTTGGTGAGCCTGCACAGGCAAGCCCCGAAGTGAAACTGGCCGTTGGAGAACCTGAAATGGTGACCACCCTGGTGACAGTTGCACTGCAACCCGCGTTGGTGGTGGTGGTAAGCCCTACTGAGTAGTTGCCACTGGCGTTATAGGTGTAGGCCGGATTTCGCTGCGCGGAGGTCCCGTTGGCAGGATCGCCAAACGACCACGACCACGAAGTGATGTTGCTGTCTGTTGGCGGAGGTGTGAGGTCGGTGAATTGCGAAGGCGTGCCCGCACAGGAGAAAGGCGGAAGGGCAAGGGAGAAGTTGGGGGCCGGGCGGCTCTTAACTGATTTGATTACTGTTCGCTCATTGACACAACCATTGGCGCTCACTACTTGGAGTGATACTGAATACTCACCACCACTGGAATAGGTGTGCTGTGGGTTTGATTGAACAGAATTTTGCCCATCGCCAAAACTCCAGAATGTTGAAACACCGGGTGGCGAAGATAAGTCGGTAAATAAAATCGGCTGCTGGCTACAGGCCCCCGAAGTAGAAAACTGCACGTTGGTGCCTGAATTAACAATAAGATCAACAGATGCCGACTTACTACATTGGTTGACTCGCGCTTGTAGTTGAACCTGAAAAGTATTTGCACTCAGGTACTGATAAACGGGCTGTATGTTGGTTGATTGACCTCCATCACCAAAACTCCATTGAGCATCAGAAACGGCTGCAATACCAGAAGGAGTTGCCGGTGAAAAAATCACTTCCTGAAATGAACAAATCGGCCCTGTCGGACTGATACCCAGTGAAACTCCCGCGGGATCGGTGACACTCACCGGTAGTAGGATAGTATCAGAATCTCCGCAGTCATCGATTACTGTCAATTCAACTTGATAGTTACCGGGTATGCTAAAGACATGGCTTGGATTTGGGGCAGTCGAACTATTTGATGACCCGCTCGAGGGGTCATCAAAATCCCAAGCCCAGGATTGAATCACACCATCATCAACTGAACTATCAACAAACAACGTGGCCTCAGTTGCGCAATTTCTTGAAAAAGAAAACGTGGCAGTTGGATTAGATTTTACAAAAATTGAATCGATGGCAAACCGAGTCTCACCGACATGATCCATTACCTGAAGCGAGATTATCTTAGCTCCGGTAGAACTAAAGCTTACTGTTGGCACAGCCTCAACGGATGCCGCCACGCTGGCAAAGCAAGGCTCAGAAAAATGAATTTGCTTCAGTTGGCTAGCAACCGAACAAGAGTACCCATAAATGTTATTGTTGAACTTGACCATCGCCAATCCCTGTACGTTTGCCAACGTGCCGAGCTTACCCAAGTTCAGCACATGTGGGGTGTTGCTGTTGAGGTTCTTTCCGAAATCCAGCCTGAATAGATCACCTTCAAACTGGAGTACAAAAGCAACAAAGCGGTCGACATCACGCAACAGGACAACATTGTTTGGAAAACCGGTAAGCGGCACCTGGCCGGTTATATTAACGGCAATAGGAACTTCAAATAATCGAGACAGGAATTCAAGTTTGAACACGTTACCATTTTCAACCAATGCTATTCCTTTCCATCCGAAAGAATCGCGCAGCAGCGCCATGTCTTTGAGAAAGCCCCCACCAGGAAAGACAAATTCTTTGAAATCGGCTGCCGAGGAAGGAGTGGCGGTAGGTAGTGAACCAAAATTGACGAGAAGCAGCTTTCGTTGATTTCGGTCTCCGATTACCGCGATCCACTCACCCTGATCGGCCAGCCACTCAACGGAATAGGCCTGGGTAATTCGCCCGCTCAGGTTGCCCAAATTCTGTGCAGTTGGCGTATTGCTGACTAAAGTGCCGAAGTTTAGCCTTACCAGGCGTGTCGTGCCGCTACCAACATTAAAACAGGTAATCAGTGCGAACCAGTTGCCGTTAGTTTCTATAACGCTGATATCGCGGGGGCGATCCAAAAAACCGCCAATATTTCCAAGGTCAACTACTGACGGGTTGTTGGCCGGGGTTGTTCCAAAATCGAGTCGTAAAATCGAATTGGAATTCGTATTAACCATAAAGCCAAACCATAGGCCGTTATCTTCCACCAAAGCCAATCCCTCGGGCGCATTGGCCGGAGAAATTAACGTAGAATTGCTGCCAACGGGAGTCATTTGCGACCCACCATAGCAGAAGTCCCATCGAAATGACGATGCGCCTACAGACAGGTTTTGAATGCCCGCATCCTGCAACCGACATGCCTTGGGGAGAAGCGTGATCTGTGCAGTTGGCTGCGCCAAAACGAGCGCACAGACAAATACACAAGTTCCGGTGATGAAAAAACGCATCAAGACATTAATTGTCCTCAAAGGTAAGACGTAACCGATAAACTATCTGGTGAGGAGTTTTTGGTAAATCTGGTGATAAATTCGAACGCCATTGTCAAGAGAAAAAAATTGCCGGAGATTTTCGGAGTACTGGGCGGATTTGTGCGTGTTCATTTTTCGTATAGCGTCCCTTAACTCTTCGGGTGAAAAGCTCCTTACCAAAGCAACGTTTGATTCCTCTGCTAATAAATCATCATTGTCCCCGATGCCTGCATTGGTAATTACCGGGACTACCGAACAAACAATTTCCCCGAGCTTAGTCGGAGATGACGCTTGCTTTGAAAAGACCGGTGCTATAAAAAAGGCGGCAAACTCGGCTACTGTGAGAAGCTCGGCTATTTCACGATTGGTCACAGAGACAACTCGTATGTCCTCCGGGCGCACGCCTTCGGCCTGCGCATCGGCCAATACCAAAGTTGCCGGCTCGGGTGTTGCCACCACCAGAACAAAATCTTTGTTTTCCTCAAGAGCAACTCGCATCAGCCTCATCAATTCGCGGGTGAGGTACCACGATCCCCAACTGCCATGATAAAAAACAACTTTGTGGTGAGCTTGCAAGTTCAATCGGGCGTGCCATTTCACCCTAATGTGCTCATCTCGGTTGGGCTTAAAAAGCAAATCATCTGTGCAACAAGGGATTACCCAGATGTTGTCCGGCTCGGCCTTCGCAGGTTTCCCGCTGGTGACTAATCGTTTAGCCTGCTGTGTCAACAATACAATTTGATCGGATGATGAGAACAAGCGCTTCTCCCATTGACGAAGATAAGACGCGACCAAACGGAAAACCGGATTTCTCATATTCCAGATCCGCCCTTCGATTCGTTCATCAATCCAAAAACCACGCGCATCAAAAACCAACTTGGCATCAGACTTTTTCCGCAGGTAGAAACCGATAATGGCTGGCAGGTAACTACGGGCATGGATGATCTCAAATTTTTCATTACGAAAAAGTTCCAATCCAGTTCTGTACATGATCCATAAATCCAACAATGTTGAGAGCACAGCGGGGCGCTTATGGTAGTGTCTGGGTACCCAGCTGAGTCCAGCCTGATTGAGCGACTGTCGCTGTCGATTAATGCGATCCTGACGTCCTTCCTTCTCAAAGCTTATCAGGGTAATCGAATGACCAAGTCGGGCCAATTCAATCGCATACGGCACAATCTGTGACTGACCGAGAGGATCGGTAATGCCATCATATGACAGATACAAAACCTTAGCCATCGCGAAGAACTGAGTTTAAGCACTGACGAAGATTGTTAACGTGCGACTCCAAAGTAAAATTGCTTTCAAAGTAATCTCGCTGAATTTCTGGCGAAACTTTCAACCTCTGATCAATAATTCGGCAAAATTGCTCAATCAAAGAACTTTCGTCACCCGCTGAGAAAACAAAGCCCGTTTGACCCGGAACGATTACTTCTGAAAGACCGCCAGCATCCGAAGCCAAAATAGTTCGCTGAAACATTAGAGCTTCAATGGCAACGTTGCCAAGGCCTTCCTGTAGCGAAGGCACAACAACCAGGTCGGCATGAGCCAGGAAGTTAAGCATTCGGGTATGATCAACCGCGCCAGTACACGTCACCAAATCAGTCCACTTACTATCTCGCACCATACCTTTCAACTTCGGCAAGTCGGCACCGTCACCAACAAACCAGAAATGTATTGAGTTGTTGCTAATGTCTACCGAGGTAAGGTTGTTACATATCGATTTAAAAAAAAAGACTTGCCCCTTTACGGGTTCTATGCGGCCCGCCACAACTACCTGAAACCCCGCGCGCTCAAAGGGAGACATGCGCTCCGCCCGATCGTCCAATACGAAATTGTAGATGACCTGACTGCGCTTCGAGTGTAAAACTCTGTACAACGAATCGGCCGCATTTCGGGAGATGGCAATCGCACGCGTGTCAATACGTGATGTGAAGCGGAAAATGATCTGTAAAATCCTCTCTCCGAATCTGGTCGTTGGTGGGTAAATTGAGTGATGGTAGGTGACGAGCTTGACCCGGAATCGGCTAAGTTTCGCCATGCCCGCTGCCAAACGACCAACCCAATGAGCGAGCGGGAGGTGGGCAACCACTGTATCTATCTGAAGTCTTTGCAGCAACCGGTAAAGTTGCCAGGCCTGAAATAGTCCTTGCCACAGACCTACCAAGTTGACATAGGAATATTTTCCGTTAAACATAAAGACCCTTTCGGGACGCAGCCCCGCATTCTTCAATAGATGCTGGTTACAAGATAGCACGACTAGATGCACATCGTAATACACTGCAAGGCGGGGTATCACCTGCACTAGCTGTAGTTCAGCCCCACCTAACCCAAGTCCGGGTATAAGGAAAGCAATTTTGGGCAACTGATTTACGTGTGGCACCAGGCGTCAAAATGACAATTTGCAAAATTTTGGGACAGGTCAACATCTTTATTTGACCGAGCGTCTTTGATCTTGTATCCAAAATTCGACAACATCGATATAATTTCTGCTGGCGAAGAGCCCTGCGCACGGAGGTTCTCGTCTCCTATTTCGATGAGCATTTTGGGCCTCCAGCGTCTGATGACTTCCCGGCCTCCCTTTAATACTTCCGCCTCATAGCCTTCCACATCCAGTTTCATGATGTCGATACGATCGATATCCTGATTCTTGCAAAAACTATCAAGGGTGACTAGGCTTACCGGAACCCCCAAGGTTTTTGGCTGACTAGAAATTTTATTTCGACCTAGGTTGTCGGCCTTCACAACTACTAATCGAGCATCTGCTGCAACGGCTCCTAAAGCCACCGGATAGGCATGAACATTTGGAGGTAGATTGAGTTGAAGATTTCTTTTCAGTTTTGAAAACGTGTCTGGGTACGGCTCGAGTGAGTACACACAACCATTTTCACCAATTTGCTGGGCGGCACGAAGTGTAGCAAAACCAATATTGGCGCCAATATCCAAAAACCGATCTCCCGGGTTACATGCGCTTACCAGCACTTCAAGCGAATCGTCTGTACAGAAGTAATAGACTTCCCAGTCGTTGAGATTACTGATGTCAAGTTCAAATCGTATTCCATGTCGAACAACTGTTCTAAAACTGGCCTTCTGATATTGATAATGATTAGGAAGCAACCGAAAGGCTAGCGGCCGCAAAAAAACAACTTGCATTGCCCAAATCAACACCAACTCGACAGGATGATTCATGAAAGCAGCGCGGATTATATTCAACAGCCGCGTTCGCTTCGACAGGTGGCTCATGCTAGACAATGATTTTCCGCGGAACTATTCTCCTAAAATCAGCCTCAGAGCAAAACGCGACTGTTGATTGCCCGGCCAGGTGGCGAACCACTTTGATTGCGTTGGTAAGATCTCGGTGACGCAAGATGTTGTAGTCATGAGTGGTAATCATGCCGGAAACGTCAACCCGTTCGCTTTTTAGAGACTTATTGATCACCCGAACAAAGTCCATTGGGTAGTCGGTTACTGTACAGCCCATCAGTGTTTGCACGTAGACCGGGTCTTGGTCTTGCATTTTGAAACTCTCTCCAAAAGCCACTTGCTTAGCCTTCAAAAAATCCTTTGCCCAAAAATTATTGATCCAGGGTTGGCTGCAAAATGAAAAATCGAGAGCTATTTTGGTCTTGTGTAAGAGTGTCATTAAGAAAGGATTAATAAACCACCAACCTGCCGAATAGCTGTTGATGGTAAAGCCATTGCTGGTAAACCATTCTAACTCTGCCAGAAACTGTCCGAGAACCGTTGCCTCATCCGTTGGTGAGAAATTGAAAACTTTGATTTGATTTCCCTCATCCGAATACGACCGAGAATCAGACTTCCAGAAATGCCCGTGATAACCAATATCTGCCCATTGTCGAAGATCATGAAGCCGGTTGGCAAATTCCGAATCGTGTACTCCCTCTCTACGCATCTCTTCGCGAATGCGTGGATTCTCCGGTGACATCACCGTACACAGTGCGCGGCTGCCGGTAATACTAGTGTACTGTTGGCAAAAACTTTTTAGCTTGGCAAAGGTCGAAGCTTTTTGAATCTCCTCGGTATGAAAAATAAAACCAATATGGAGTTTCACCTCTCGTGGCAGCCTGGCCGGACGTAACCCGTAATAAATGAATTTCAAAAACTCCATGGATCTATGGGCGAAGGTGGCTTATAGCCCGGTAAAGTTTGTTTTCAACGATATAATTGTAAGATAGGTGGGGCTTCCCTCCAAATGACTCTTTGAAAAACGTCCTGCCCTGCCCGGGTTCAGACACTCCGCCCCAATCGTATATACGGTAGCCGTTCTTCTTGAAGAACAACATATCGTGCCAGTGCAGTGATTTATTCAGGTATCCGCGGGTCGCATCAGGTTGATTGCCCGCGTGATGGCTGGAAAGCAGCCGAGCAGAAACCCCATCGGTCAAGTACGAATGAAAAATCACCGTTTCTTCGCCAACATCCACCCCCGTAAGACAAAAGCAACCCGCGCTAACCATAGCAGCCAGCCGACTTTTGCTAAACGGTAAAATCGATTTGGTTGCCGCAAACACGCAGTGGGTGTCCAAAAATGTTTGAATTGAATTAGCAGCAGGATGAAACTGAAACCATCTGGAGTGATCTATGCGATCCGCTTTTCGAATGTGGTAACGAAAGGTTTCGCTTATACGACTGAATAAAGTTTCTTCGGTGACATCTAACTCCGACCAGAGCGTGCGAAAAACGTCATGAGTCTGATTCGGCTTCTCCAAAGCCTGATAAAAGAACGTTCGTCCTGCCAGTTGAACGGGGCTTCCGTCAAAATACCAAACCTCCTTCTGAGTAAGGAACGGGGTTCTTCGCGTAACAACTTCAATCATTGCGGACGCAAAGGTAATACAACCAGGTGTCCTTCGCGAGCCGAAGCCTATCATCTGTGAGGTCCTCTCCCTTCAAATCAATGACTGCGCGCACGGTAAACCCCAGTCGTTGCAAAGTAGCTATTTGAAAATTCGGCTTCACCCAATAGTTTCGAATCTGATAAGCGTGCGAACCGTCAACCACCCGGGCAAAATCGCAGTGCTGCATCTCAGCAATCGGGGGATTCAATTTCTTTAAGACAAACGATCGGTAATTTTTTCGCATCGTGGCGGGTGTTGGCGGCCAATACTCATACCTCACATGTTCGCGGAGAGAATTAAGATTGTGGGACGAAAACACAAAAAATTTACCAGGCTTGGTGACCCGTCTGATTTCCAAGAGCGCAACCTCCCGATCGGCCGGAGAAATACTGTCGAGCCCGTTGAAACTGAATAGAACAAGATCAAATTCGCCATCCCGCCACCGGGACAAGTCACGCACATCAGCTTGAGAAAATTCATAGGAATGTCCGGCAAACTTCCCTCGGCAGGCGGAGACCATTGACTCTGCATAATCGACACCAGTGTAATGGTGCACCAGCGGAGCAAAAAAATGCGTTGTTCGGCCCGCTCCAATTCCAATATCCAACATGCGAAAAGAGTCGAGTCCCAGCTTGAGCCGGTTTAAAATCGCAAGCTCCGGCAGTTGCAACGCGGGCAACTGATTAAGATAGTAATCGACCACTTCTGTCGATTCATAAATTTGAATATTCGTATCTTCAGACGGTTGATAGTTCAAGATTCGCCAAAAATTGGAGAGTTTTTTCAGGACAGATGACATGATTTACTTCTTAAAAGGTAAGAAACTCGTAACCGATGCGCGAATAAGTCTAAAATCAGACAATGTAAAAACAAAAAGGTGGTGCCACCGCGTACCGGTTTTTAGTTGAAATCGCCATGCCAAGACAAGTGTAGAAACGATGTACGTGCTAACGGACGCAATGGCAGCACCTCGGGTGCCAAGAGACGGAATAAGCAGAACATCAAGCCCAACAGTAATGAATAAACTCAGAATTGAGACGACAAGCAATTCGCGCAACAGGCCCGCCCCGGCAAAGTAGTTTCGCAGAACTGTGAATACCGAGTAGGGAACTATGCCGAGCAGCAGCATTTTCAGAAGCAGGTAAGAGTCCAGAAAAGCCTCCCCGTAAAGAAACAAGATCAGGTAGTCTCCGGCTAGGAATAAAAAAGCAGCAAGCACCAGCGAAATGAAAAAAGTAACCCGGCAAAGCAGTGCCGACCAGTTGTCCACAAGATCTGATTTATCGTTAGCCTTAAACGCAGTAAGCACTAAACCAACCGAGTTTGGAAGCAGCATCATGGTTAGTCCAACATTGGAAGCCAGAGAGTACTGTCCAAGATCGGCCGCCCCGGAAAAGTAGTTAACAAACCAATAGTCCAACTTCATGGTGAGGAAAAACATAACGTTGCTAACAAAGATGAGTACTCCATACCTAACCATAGATGCGATACCTGATGCAGGCGGAAAACTGAAACTATACGTGGACGCTATTGACCGGTGATGCACCCAAAAACAACACGCCAGAGTGACCAGAGACATGGCCATTTGAATAACATAGAATATCGGTGGTTTTACGCCAGCCGAAGTTGAAAAAAATAAAGCAGCATAGATGACCAGGGTGCCCCCGATGCTCACTAGACTAATAAGGTTAGTTTGAGGGAAAAGGCGATGACCATTAAGTATCGACACAAATAAATACCAACCCGACAAGCCCGCAAAGTACACGACCATAATGAGTTGACTAAACGAATCGTTATATGGCGGAGGCAGCAGCAAATGTTGAAATCCCAGCCAGCGGCTGGCTACCAACAGAACCACGAATACGAAAGTTGATGCACCCAAGGCTGCAAATGAAAAACTGAATAGCCGTGGGCGGTCAAACTGATCTTTGGCCGCATAGAACAGCAGCGCGTGCGGCAGGCCAAAGCCAAGAAGCATAGCCAACAACTCCACTGCCGTAGAGTAAAGGGTAAACACTCCTCGACCCTCGGGCCCCAGCAGGCGAGCGGCCATAACCGAATTGAAAAAACCTGCCAGAAAGGTAAATGCATTGAGGCCAAACGTTGTGGCAACTGATTTTTTGAATGACATGACTTTTTCGCAATCAGAATAATCGAGTTAACTGAGACCTTTGGCCCGATTAAACTCGACCCCACCACTCTCTTGGGGCCAAGAACCTGTGACCGCTGCG
>JBKCJM010000090.1:0-8039 GCA_046301755.1 Cyclobacteriaceae bacterium | reverse complement strand
AGGACGCTACAAGGGAGGCGTGATTTTTGAGAAAATGGACGTGCGCTACCGGCCGTTCAATAACCTGAGCCGCAGAACCATCGGTTATGTCAACGAAGATGGGCAAGGTGCCGGGCTGGAGTTCAGCTTTGACGAGTCTCTGGGCGGGCAAGATGGCCAGGCTCTGTTTCAGAAAATTGCCGGCAGCACCTGGAAGCCCGTGTTTGATGGAAATGAAGTGAAAGCCGTAGATGGCCTTGACATTCAAACGACCATTGACATCAATCTCCAGGATGTTGCCGAAACCTCGTTACACCGCCATATGGCATTACATGATGCCGATGAGGGCACCGTGGTGGTCATGGAGGTGGCAACCGGCCACATTAAGGCGATATCCAATCTCACCCGCGATGGAAAAGGTAATTACCTCGAGAAATTCAATCATGCGGTGGGTGGTTCGTTGGAGCCAGGTTCTACGTTCAAGTTGGTGACGATGATCGCACTGTTGGAGGATACCAATATTGATCTGGCTGATAGCATTAAAACCGGGCGCGGGGAAATAACGTTCTACAACCGCAAAGTGAAAGATCACCACGAGGGTGGCTTTGGCACGGTTTCGATTCAGCAATCATTCGAGTTATCGTCCAACGTAGCGATGGCCAAGCTGGTGGATAAGCATTTCGGCCTGAAGCCTGACAAGTTCCTGGAGCATGTCGATCAGCTCAAGCTATCGAAGCCGTTAGGATTGCAAATCACCGGTGAAGTTTATCCGAAAATTACGCGCCCTCAGGATAAAGCCTGGAGTGGCATCACGTTGCCCTGGATGGCTTACGGATATGGGTTGGAGATGTCACCGCTACATACCCTTACCTTGTACAACGCGGTGGCAAACGAAGGCAAAATGATCAAGCCGGTTTTTGTTACCTCCGTGTTGCAGGCCGACCGCATGTTGCGGGAGTATGAAACCGAAACGCTCAACAGCAAGATTTGCTCAAACAAAACATTGAAGCAACTGCGTCTCTTACTTGAGGGTGTTGTGGAAAACGGAACAGCAAAAAATCTGAAAGATGCGCACTATCGGATTGCGGGAAAGACTGGTACTGCGCAGATTCTGGAGGACGGCCGCTACACCAAGAAATACATCACGTCTTTTGTCGGGTACTTTCCAGCCCATGCACCCAAGTACAGTGCTATTGTAGTCGTAAAGAATCCGAAGGGATGGCAACAATACGGCAACAACGTAGCAGGCCCTGTTTTTAAGGAGATAGCTGATAACATTTATGCCCGCGACATCGAATTGCACGCTCCCATGGAAAAGAAGGTTGTACTGGAGGCAGGTGTGTTGCCGTTAATCCGGGGTGGCAAGCAAGAGGAACTGACATTTCTGGCGAACGAGTTAGGCGTTTCCACACATTCGGCTACGGAAGAAGAGTGGGTAAAGGCAAGCCGTAATGGTAGCTCCGTTACCTGGCGAAAGAATGAAGTGTTGAAGGATCGTGTGCCGGATGTATCGGGCATGACGTTTCGCGATGCCTTGTACTTGTGTGAAAAGTCAGGATTACGTGTCGTGTTTCAGGGCCGCGGACGCGTAGCCGAGCAATCGCTCGCTCCTGGCACGAGGTTTACCCGTGGAGCCAGAATTTATTTGAAACTAAGTTAATGAAGTCGTTACGCGACATATTATATAAAGTACACATCACCTCGACATCCGGCTTTATGGATGTGGATGTGGCGGGTCTGGCGTTCGACTCGCGAAAAGTGAAATCCGGATTTCTGTTTGTCGCCATCCGGGGCACGCTGTCCGATGGGCACGAATTCATTTCAAAGGCGATCGCTGCCGGGGCATCGGTCATTGTATGTGAGCAGTTGCCGGAGGCACTTAACGAATCCGTTACCTACGTGGCGGTGAAGAGCAGTGCACAGGCACTGGGTATCATCGCTTCCAATTTTTACGACAATCCCTCCGGCAAACTCAAATTGGTAGGTGTTACCGGCACCAACGGCAAGACGACTGTCGCCACCTTGTTGTTCAAATTGTTTTCATCACTGGGTTACAAGTGCGGCATGTTATCCACAGTTGTGAATAAAATTGTGGACAACGAAATACCGGCTACCCATACTACACCTGATCCGATCCAGATCAACGAGTTGCTGGTAGCCATGATCGAGGCTGGGTGCACACACTGTTTCATGGAAGTTAGTTCGCATGCAGTCGATCAGGGACGGATTGCCGGCTTGCAGTTTGCCGGAGCGTTGTTCACCAATATCACGCACGATCACCTCGACTATCATCGCACATTCGAAAGTTACATACGGGCCAAGAAGGGATTCTTTGACGATCTGTCGGGCGATGCTTTTGCGTTGGTCAACGTTGACGATAAGCGCGGCATGGTCATGCTGCAGAACTGCAAGGCCCGCAAGCATACGTTTGGGCTAAAGAAGATGGCCGACTTCAAAGCCAAGATCATCACCAATTCTATCGAAGGCCTCGAACTCGAGATCGGTGGGCGGGCGGTTTGGTTCAAGTTGATTGGCGACTTCAATGCGTATAACCTGTTAACCGTGTTTGGCTGTGCCTGCCTGCTCGGTGAGGACCCCGAAATGGTACTGATGAAGTTGTCGTCACTCACGGGAGCCAACGGTCGTTTTGACGTGGTAATGCCGGGGTCGCGCTTCACCGCAATTGTTGATTATGCGCATACGCCCGATGCATTGAAGAATGTTCTTGAAACCATAAGTCACTTTCGCACTGGCAGCGAGCAGGTAATATCGGTTGTGGGCTGTGGGGGTAATCGCGACAAAACAAAGCGACCGTTAATGGCCGCTATTGCCTGTAAGTACAGCGATAAGGTTATTCTCACCTCGGATAACCCGAGGGATGAAGATCCTCTCGAAATCATTCGCGAGATGCAAAAAGGTATTGGCCCTACGGAAGCGCGCAAAACACTGGTGATGGCGGATCGTGAGGAAGCAATCAAGATGGCCTGCATGATGGCGAAAGAGAAGGACATCGTGCTGGTGGCTGGCAAAGGGCATGAAACCTATCAGGAAATCAAAGGCGTGAAACACCCTTTTGACGATAAAGAAGTAGTGGGACGAATGTTAAAAATGTTCGCAAACTAATGCTGTTCTACTTATTCGACTACATTCAAGAAAACTTTGACTTCCCGGGGGCAGGGTTGTTTCAATACATCTCGTTCCGTGCCGGGGTTGCAGCATTCCTTTCCCTACTCATTACCATTACGTTCGGTGAGAAATTGATTTCGTTCCTGCGCAGAAAGCAAGTAGGGGAAGATATTCGTGATCTTGGTCTTGAAGGTCAGATGCAGAAGAAAGGCACACCTACCATGGGTGGGCTGATAATCATTGCGGCTATCCTGATTCCTACCTTATTGATGGCGCGACCCGACAATGTGTATGTGTTGCTGTTGATCATCACTACGGTGTGGCTGGGCCTGATCGGATTCCTGGATGATTACATCAAAGTATTCAAGAAGAACAAAGAGGGATTAGCCGGCCGCTTCAAAATTGTAGGTCAGGTTACCATTGGCCTGGTGGTTGGTCTTACCCTTTACTTCAACGATCATGTGGTCGTTCGGGAGAGACCTGCGGAGGCAACGGCCACTGAAGTCAGCCTATCGGGTGGTGCTGCGCCTGCATCGGCTGGTCAGGTCGATTCGAAATCGACCAAGACAACTGTGCCCTTTATGAAGAACAACGAGTTCGATTACAGCAGCTTGTTGTTCGGTCTTGATGGTAAATACACCTGGATCATCTACACGCTGATTGTTATTGTGATCATCACCGCGGTATCCAACGGAGCTAACATTACCGATGGTATTGACGGGTTAGCTGCCGGAACCTCTGCCATAATCGGTCTTACGCTGGCCATTTTTGCCTATCTCTCCGGCCGTGTCGACTTCAGCTCGTATCTCAACATCATGTACATTCCCAACCTGAGCGAGCTGGTGATTTTTTGCACGGCATTCGTGGGCGCGTGCCTCGGATTTTTGTGGTACAATGCGTATCCCGCTCAGGTGTTCATGGGCGATACCGGCAGCCTGGCGCTTGGCGGCATCATTGCCGTATTGGCCCTGGCGGTACGCAAAGAGTTGATGATACCCGTGCTCTGCGGAATTTTCCTGATCGAAAACCTCTCGGTAATTCTCCAGGTATCGTACTTCAAGTATACCCGCAGAAAATATGGTGAAGGCAGGCGCATATTTTTAATGTCGCCTCTCCATCATCATTATCAGAAAAAGAATATCCCCGAAGCCAAAATTGTCACCCGGTTTTGGATCGTGGGAATATTGTTGGCTATTCTCTGTCTTGCAACACTTAAAGTAAGATGAGTAAGCGCGTGACCATATTGGGCTCTGGCGAAAGCGGAACAGGCGCGGCACTCTTGGCCAATACTAAGGGGTTCGAAGTTTTTGTGTCTGATCAGGGGCTTATCAAAGAGCCATATAAAGCAGATCTGATCAGAGCCGGCATTGCGTTTGAAGAGGGTGGCCACTCAGCCGGGATTTTGCCGGCCGACCTGGTGGTTAAGAGCCCCGGTATTGCCGACAAGGCAGAGGTGATGAAGACCGTGAAAGCAGCCGGTGTTGACGTGATCGATGAGATCGAGTTTGCGTTCCGCTACCTAAAAGGCAAAGTGATTGCCATCACCGGCACGAACGGTAAAACCACCACTACGTTGCTGACCTATCATTTATTAAAGTCTGCCGGCTTCCACGTAGCGCTCGCGGGCAATGTAGGGGAGAGCCTTGCCCGCAAAGTGGCGAATGCAGAGCATGACTGGTACGTAGTGGAGATCAGCAGCTTTCAACTCGATGGCACAGTTTTGTTCCGGCCGCAGATTGGTATCTTACTGAACATCACACCCGACCATCTGGATCGCTATGATTACAAGATGGAGAAGTACATCGATTCGAAGTTTCGTCTGGTAAAAAACATGACGGCCAGCGATTACTTTATCTGCTACACCGATGATGCGGTTACCGGGCGGGAGGTAGCTACGCGGCCGATGGCGGCCGGACGTGTTGACGTGTCGCTCACAAATCAACACGCAAAGGCACACTACGATGGACGGGCCATGGTTTTTAATCTGGCCGGTACTTCTCTCTCGCTTCTGCAATCCGAGACTACGCTCAAAGGCCCCCACAATCTTATCAATACCATGTCGGCCGTATCGGCTGCCGTGCTGGCGGGCGTTTCGGAGCTTGCGATCAGGGAAGGCCTGAAGACGTTCAAAAATGCGCCTCACCGGTTAGAGTCTGTTGCTACTATTGACGGGGTTGAGTTCGTCAATGATTCGAAGGCCACCAATGTTGACTCTGTGGTCTATGCGCTGGGCAGCTATCAACAGCCTTTGATCTGGATTGCAGGCGGCATTGATAAAGGAAATGACTATAACCTGATTAAAGACGAAGTGAAGAAGAAGGTGCGCACCCTGATTTGCCTTGGTAAAGACAACGAAAAGCTCAAGAGTTTCTTTGGAAATGTTGTGGGTGAGATCTACGAGACGCAGAATGTCAGGGATTTGGTTCGACTCGCCCTGAAGGCTGCGCACGAGGGTGACGTTGTCTTGCTATCTCCGGCTTGCGCAAGCTTTGATTTGTTCAGGAACTATGAAGACCGTGGAACTCAGTTCCGTGAAGCCGTTCTGGAATTAAAACACGAAAAGACTACCATATGACAGCCAAGTTCAAGATATGGGCCGACAAGAATTTGCAGGGCGACCGCGTCATCTGGGCTGTGGTGTTCGCGCTCTCGCTAATCAGCATCCTGGTGGTGTACAGTTCCATTGGCACACTGGCCTACAAGCGCACGACCAGCCCGGAATCGTACCTGCTCAAGCATACGTTCATGGTATTCCTCGGTTTGGCAGCCATGTGGGTGGCCCATAAAATTGACTACCGCTACTATTCGAAGTTGTCGAGGCTGGCATTGTGGATAAGTGTTCCCCTGTTGATTTACACATTCACAAATGGAACGACAATTAATGATGCGGCCCGATGGATTACGGTTCCGCTGATCAACACATCCTTTCAGCCTTCTGATTTTGCCAGCCTTGCGTTGATTATCAATCTCGCGGCCATGTTGTCTAAGAAGCAGCAGAACATTGACGACATCAAAGAGACGTTGATTCCGATGCTGATCTGGTGCGGTGTTATTTGCGGGCTTATTGCGCTCACTAACCTGTCAACCGCGGTGTTGCTTTTTGCCACGTGCATGCTGGTGATGTTCATCGGTCGCGTGCCCGTGAAGTACCTGGCTATGCTTGTGTTGGTTGGCTTGCTGGCGGGTACAGCGGCCATCCGATTCGGAACGCGCGGAGCTACTGCGTTGAGTCGTATCGAGGCGTTCGTAAAAGGAAGCGAGTTACCCTTTCAAGCCAAGCATGGCCGTATAGCAGTTGCCACAGGTGGAATACTCGGTAAAGGCCCGGGTAACAGCGACCAGCGTAACATTTTGCCTCACCCATACTCTGATTTCATCTATGCAATCCTCATCGAAGAGTATGGATTAGTGGGCGGAGTTGTTGTCCTGATCCTGTACCTGATTTTACTTCACCGTGGCATGAAGGCCGCCTACAACAGTGAACGTGCCTTTGGAGGGTTACTCTCAGCCGGGCTCAGTTTTGACTTAGTGTGTCAGGCCATGGTGAATATGGGTGTGGTCGTGGGCCTTGGCCCGATTACCGGTCAACCCTTGCCCCTGATTAGTATGGGGGGAACCGCCATGGTGTTCACCGGCATCTCCGTTGGCATTATCCTCAGCGTGAGCCGCGGAGAACAGGAAGAGAACTGGGGGCAGCAGGCGAATCTGAAAGAACCGAAGGAAAAAGATATTGAAGCGAAAGCAGCGTGAGTACCACAACACCATATCGCATCATCATTAGCGGAGGCGGCACAGGTGGCCATATTTTTCCTGCGCTGGCGATAGCTAATGCATTTCGCGAACGGCATCCGGATGCCGACATCCTTTTTGTCGGAGCCGAGGGTCGCATGGAGATGACGCGTGTGCCGGAGGCTGGATATCGGATCGTTGGGTTGTGGATCAGTGGGCTGCAACGAAAGCTCAGTTTTTCCAACCTCTTGTTCCCGCTGAAGTTAGCCGCAAGTTACATCAAGGCGAGTGGGCTCATCGGTTCGTTCAGGCCACACGCGGTCGTGGGCACGGGCGGCTATGCCAGTGGCCCCATCATGATGGCAGCCACGCGCAAACGAATTCCCACCGTCATACAGGAGCAAAACTCGTATGCCGGGTTAACCAACAAACAGGTGGCATCAAAGGCCAGCGTGATTTGCGTGGCCTACCCGAATATGGAGCGTTACTTCCCGGCCGGTAAGATCCGGTTCACCGGCAACCCGGTGCGCAAAGACATACTGGATGTCGAACGCAAACGCGATGAAGCATTGCGTGAGTTTGGGCTTCAGCAGGAAAAGCGGACGTTGCTTATTCTCGGAGGAAGCCTGGGTGCACGTACCATTAACGAGAGCATGGTGGCGGGCCTCACCGAGTTAGCCGAAGCAGGCATCCAGGTGATCTGGCAGACCGGTAAGATGTATATCGAGAGTGTGAAAGCCCAGGTTGCCGGCCAGGACCTGGCCCAATTTCGGATTTACGATTTCATCAAACGCATGGATCTGGCGTATGCCGCCAGCGATGTCGTGATTTCGCGAGCCGGAGCGCTTGCCATTTCAGAGTTGTGCCTGGCCAAACGGCCGGCCGTGCTCGTGCCTTCGCCCAACGTGGCTGAAGATCACCAGACCAAGAATGCATTGGCACTGGTCAACGAAGGAGCCGCGTTGATGGTCAAAGATGGTGACGCAGCCATGCAGTTGGTGCAGCAGGCGCTTGCTTTGCTGAACAACTCCGATCGGTGCGCCCAATTGAGCTCAAACATTGCGCGACTGGGTAAGCCACGGGCTGCAGATGAAATTGTGGATGAACTGGAAAAACTGATAATCAGGTGACGATCGATCAATACGATAACGTGTACTTCCTCGGCATTGGCGGCATCGGCATGAGTGCGCTGGCGCGTTGGTTCC
>JBKCJM010000089.1:0-39924 GCA_046301755.1 Cyclobacteriaceae bacterium | reverse complement strand
TCGGCGGTAGCGTGGTGAACACAACCCGCACTTGGGCGATTTTTATTGAGAGACCATGATCCTCGAAACCATCCACTCCCCGTCTGACCTTCAAGGACTTTCAGTCGACCAACTCAAACAGTTGGCCGATGAAATGCGGGTTGAGCCGGCTGTAATTCGCGAGTACAATAAATGGGCACTGGCCGAAAAGGTGCCTGATGACCGTACGTATGCCTTGGTGGTACCCAGCGGTAAGCTCGATCCGAACTTTAATGTGCTGATCGTGGCCTCACCCCCGCAGGCCGCCAAGGCTCCAGTGGCAAGCCCCGTGGCTGAACGCCAACAGGTGGAGGGCCTACTGGTTGTTTTTGCTCAACGTGGCGAAAGCCTGGATGCGTTGATCGCCCGATCGGGGATTGGCGCCAGTCGCTTTTTGAAATTCAATGACATCGACCGGAAACATCGCGTGCAGGAAGGCGTTCCCTACTTTCTCGCTCGCAAGCGGAAGAATGCAAGCCGGGCGAACGTAGTTGCTGAGGGAAAGAGCACGCTTTGGGCGATCAGCCAGCAGCAGGCAGTTCGCCTGAGCAAGGTGCAGCAGTGGAACCCTCAGGCAGGTGATCAGGTGGAGCCGGGAGCAGTAGTTTGGTTAACGGCCCGAGGGACGGACGACTCCCGGAAGCCTGGACCGGACGTGGGCGAAATCCGCCAGCTGGATTCTGAGAGTACGTTCAACTGGGCCGCTCCACCCGGCCCCGCAACGGTGACGGTCACCCAGGCGGAAGAAGTCATCACTCCCATTTCGGGATCAAAGGTGGAGCCAGGTACCCCCGCAATCAATCCAGCCCCCAATCAGCAGCCAAATGAGAGCCTCGAGCCTGTATTTCATGAGGTTAAGCCATCGGATACCCTTTACAGCATTGCCCGGCAATACGGATGTACCATTAAGGAAATAATGGATTGGAACCGGAAGACAGACTTTGCCCTGGCGATTGGCGAACGGCTTCGGGTTCGGAAGCCCTGATTTTTTGCCAATCTTTAACAAATCCTTACACTGCCTGTTATTACTCAGTGCCAGAATTCCTGCTTATCCAAAAAAATCTAATTTTGCGATCGTTTAAGCGTAACTACTAGGAAGAATGTTGATGGAAAGTGCTACAAAGACGATTGATCTGGTCATGCTGGTGGATGATAATGACACCGATAATTTTATTAGCAAGCGAATCATAGAAATTACCCGTTTTGCGAGCCGGGTAGAAGTGAAGAGTTCGGGTAAAGCCGCACTGGATTACCTGCGCGATAATCAACATACAGCGGAAAATCTGCCGAACCTGATTTTTCTTGACATTAACATGCCGATTGTTGATGGTTTTGTCTTCCTGTACGAATTCGAAAAGTTCAGCGAGATGGTACGCAACCGCTGCAAAGTCATCATTCTATCCAGTTCGGATAACAAGCGCGACATTGACAAAATTGTGAACAACAACCACGTCATCAAGTTCATCACGAAGCCGCTTACTGAAGTGGCGTTAGATGAAATTCGGCTGAACCAGATTTGAATTTACGGCTTTATCTTATTTTTGAGGTAAATCCTTACCTCATATGAAGCATTTCTTTACTGTTGCGTCTGCTTTAGTCTTATTCTTTTTCTCATCTCAATCGATTGCGCAGGTCATTCGCGTTGATTCAACTACTCACTGGAAGAAAGCTTTCAAAGCTGGCCTTAATGTGAACCAGGCCTCTTTCTCTACCAACTGGAAAGCGGGGGGTGTTAATTCCATCGGTTTCACAGCGTTGTTGAATTACAAAGCAAATTATAAGAAGAACAAGACCACTTGGGACAACGAAATTGATTTGTTGTACGGCATGGTCAATAACCAGGGTCAGGGATATCGGAAAACCCTCGACCGAATCTACATCGACACAAAAGTAGGCCATGATCTGAATGAAAAGTGGATGGTGTTCGGTTCGGCAAACTTGCTGACCCAGTTCGCCCAGGGTTATCGGTATGCCGAGGGCAAGGTTGACCGGGATTCGGCCATTTTGATTTCTGACTTTGCGGCCCCCGCATTTATCACGGCTGCCTGGGGTTTTGAGTATCACCCCGTCAGCTATTTTAAAGTTCGACTGGCACCGTTCGCACCCCGCCTAACCTTGGTTACTGACAACAACGGCCGCTTTGCCGATGTTGATCCGCTGAAACCGTATGGCGTGGCCGTAGGCGAGAATACCCGTATGGAATGGTTAGCCTTCCAGTTGCTGGCTGAGTTTGACAAAGAAATTGCCAAGAATCTGAACCTGAAGTGGCGTTACCTGATGTTCGCAAATTATGAAACGTTAAACCTCGAGCAGATTGACCATCGCCTTGATTTGTCGCTCACTGCTAAAGTCAACAGTTTCATGAACGTTACCCTCGGTGGTATCATGCTGTATGATTTTGATCAGGACAATGCCGTGCAACTCGCTCAGGCGTTTACGCTGGGAGTATCCTATAGCTTTCAGAACTTCGAGGACAAAAAATAAGCCCTTGCCGGCCGATGCCTATTCAGATTCGCCAAGCGGTGGGGTCCGATTTGGCCGCGGTGCGGAAGGTCGCCATCGACTCGTATGTCGAGAAGTTTGCGGAGTTCAACACGCCCGAGAATATGGAGGCGTTCTTAACGACTACCTACAGCACCGAAGCATTCGAACAGGAATTCAGCGAGGCGGGTGCGAAGTTGTTGGTGGCCTGTGAAGGCGATCAGGTTGTCGGCTTTGTTCGATTGCGCACCAGCAACGAAGTAGAACAGAAACTGGGTCCCTCAACCATTGAACTGCAACGCCTGTACATTGCGCCCGGTATGCAGGGGCGCTCAATAGGTCACCAGTTGATGGAGGAGGCTCTCAGGCATGCGCACAGCCTTCAGGTTGAATGGATGTGGCTGGGTGTATGGGAGAAAAACTTCGGGGCGCAGCGCTTTTATGCCCGCTATGGTTTTGAGCGGTTTGGGGAGCACACGTTCTGGATGGGCGATGATCCTCAGGTGGATTGGTTGCTGAAGAAGAAGCTGAGTTAGGACCGCACATTGAAGTTTGATTTCTTTGAACACAAATGCCATGACCTATGTCGAAAGAAAAGTTTATTGAGTCGATCAGCAAATCCTACACCAGTAATGGCGCTTCCGTCTACCTGGGCGCGGGTGTGTTGCAGGGTGAAATTCTGGCCGAAGCACGGGTGAACCTGCCGCTTCGAATGATGAACCGGCACGGACTTGTTACGGGTGCTACCGGCTCTGGCAAAACGCGCACCTTACAACTGCTGGCCGAGCAACTTTCAGCAGCAGGGGTGCCGGTATTTATGCCCGATATGAAAGGCGACATCAGCGGCATGGCGAAGGAAGGCTTGGCAAACAACAAGATTCAGGAACGCGCCACCGCGTTGGGTATTCCCTACACCCCGTCCGGTTTTCCGGTCGAGTTGTACTCACTCAGCGGCAAACTGGGTGCCCAAATGCGGGCCACGATTACCGAATTTGGTCCGGTGTTGCTCAGCAAAATCCTTGAGTTAAACGAAGTGCAAAGCGGAGTGTTGATGATCCTTTTCAAATATGCGGACGATAAGGATTTACCGGTAGTGGATCTGAACGATCTGAAAAAAGTGCTGAACTACCTGTCGGAGGGTGAAGGGGCAAAGGAAATTAAGGATACCTATGGAAAAATTTCTCCGGCTACGGCCAGTACCATTCTGCGCAAGATAGTAGCGTTAGAGCAGCAAGGCGTGAGCCAGTTGTTTGGCGAGAAGTCCTTCGACATCGATGACTTGTTTGAAAAAGTTGATGGCCGCGGAGTAATCACCCTGCTCAATGTATCGGACGTGCAGAGTCAGCCGGCCATTTTCTCCACGTTCATGCTGGCATTGCTGGCCGAGATCTACCAGTCGCTTCCAGAGGCAGGCGATCTGGACAAGCCCAAGTTGGTTTTCTTCCTGGACGAGGCGCACTTGCTGTTCAAAGATGCGCCCAAGGCTTTTTTAGATCAAATCGATCAGGTAATCCGGCTGATCCGATCAAAAGGCGTAGGCGTTTTCTTTTGTACGCAACTCACACAAGACGTGCCGGCTTCGGTGCTGTCACAATTGGGCAATCGGGTGCACCACGTTATTCGGGCATTCACTCCTAACGATGTAAAGGCGTTGAAGGAAACCATCAAGACGTTTCCGCGCAGCGAGTATTACGACATGGAGCAACAGTTTACGCAACTCGGAACCGGCCAGGCATTCGTAACGGTACTAAACGAAAAAGGAATTCCGACTGAAACGGTGGTCACCCATCTGGCACCGCCTGCTTCATTCATGGGGCCGCTTTTGACGAATGAGTATCAGCAGCAACTCGACCAATCGGACTTGTACGCGAAATACAAAGACACGATTGATCCCGAAAGTGCATTTGAAATGCTGGGGCGTAAAATGGATTTGGTACGTGAGCGGCAGGAGCAGGAGGCGGCCGCCAAAGCTGAGGAGAAGGCTTCTGCATCGACCAACCGAGCAGGAAGGCGCGAGAAGAGTACGTTTGAACAGGTACTGGCCAGCCCGGTAACGCGGCAAGTGGGCCGCGAGTTGGTGCGGGGTGTTTTTGGAATGTTGTTCGGCACTACGCCCCGCAGAAGTACCGCCCGGAGGCGATAAACTGGTTGTATTGGCGCTAACTGAAGTACTGATGTTTACGCTGCCTTTTTAGCCGCACGGTTCATCAGGTATTTCTTAGGGGTGATGCCAAACTTTTTCTTGAACGCGGCAATAAAATGGCTCGGGTTGGTATACCCGACTTGGTACGCAACCTCGTTTACCTGCCACTGGCGGCTGTCCAACTTCACCCGGGCAAAGTCAAGTTTGTGATCCAGCAGGTAACCGTAAACCGTGTTTCCATAAATCTCCTTGAAGCCCACCTTTAACTGGTATTCGTTTAAGCCCGCTTGCCGCGCCAGTTCCTTTATGGTAGGAGGTTCATCCATATGCGCCAGCAGGAACTCTTTTGCGTGTTTGATCTTGCGAACCGTTTCCTGATCATTCAAAAACGGGCAACTTTCCGTATTGGGCTGTTTCGTGCTGAAGTACAGGCCGATCACTTCAAGCACTTTACCTTCGTAATAGATACGCTGCACATTGGCACTCAATTGCTGCGAAAACAATTGCGACAGCGTTACCAGCAGCGTGGAGGATATGTCGCGCTCGTCATAGAATTTCTTGTTACTGTTTTCGGGATTCAACACCGGCAAGGGATCGTGCGTGAACAGTTCGTGCAGCTTTTTTAACGTGATGGCCAGCGACACCAGCCTGCCCCCGGGTGGCACCGTCAGCTCGAAGGGTAGCGTGCTGTCAGGATTATAAAAAAAGTATGTTTTCAGATTCTGAAGCTCGCGCGAGTAGTGAGGCCCAAAAGCAAATGTTGCGGCACCCTCAAGGCAGAAATAAAAATGAATGATGCCTTGCTGCACACGGTCAGCCAGGCGAATCGGCTGGGCCTCTATATTGGCCAGTATGGCCAGCGACAAAGACTCCTCGCGCAACAGAATCGACCAGCTCCCGATTGGGATATTTTTTTCGGACTGTTGCCCTGTATAAGATTCCGTCTTCATTTGAAATGACATTTGTCAGGTTACAATGGATCAAAATAACGCAATATCCTATGTAAAATGCCCCAATTCATCATTTTGTTATGCTTGCCGTCAAGAATGTGAGTTTTTGTACGTATTTGGGTATTTATTGATTTTGCCTTGGCCCACTTTTGCGGCCAGATGCGCAATGTACCCCTGCTCATTGGCCTGTTTTTATTGGCCTGGTCCGGCTATGGCCAGTCCACGGCCGATACGCTTAACAACCGCGAGTTAGATGAAGTGGTAGTTACGGCCACCCGAACCGAGCGCGAAATGGGTGCCCTCCCCATGCCGGTTACGGTGGTTGGCAAGGCACAGATAAAATCTATTGGGTCGGTGCGTCTGCAAGATGTGCTTACCGAGCAAACCGGTCTGCTGGTGGTGCCACAGGTAAATGCCCAGGGCAGTGGCCTTCAACTGCAAGGTTTTAATCCTGACTACACCCTCATTTTGCTGGATGGTGAGCCAATTATTGGCAGGTATACCGGCTCACTTGAATTATCCCGAATCGCAGTAGGAAATATCCGGCAAATCGAGATTGTTAAAGGACCATCCTCCAGTTTGTATGGATCGGAGGCGTTGGCGGGTGTCGTTAACATCATAACGGAACGGCCTCAGCCCGGTTTCAAGATGGGGCTCAGCGGCCGGTACGGCACGAACCGAACGGCCGATCTGAACGGGGAGGTAGGCTATTCAAATAGCCGCTGGTCGGCATACGTTTTTGCCAATCGGTTTAGCACCGATGGATACGATTTGTCGCCCGAAAATTTTGGCAATACGGTATCTCCTTTTCAGAACGTTACCCTCAATACCAAGCTGAGTTACAAGTTAAGCGCTCGCACCGAAGTTGGTTTGTCCGCCCGCATGTTTGATGAGCAGCAGGACCTCAACTTCGAAGTAGCGTCCAATGGCGGGCAGATTCGCACATCCGGCAACGGCCTCGTGCGCGACTGGAATTTAAATCCAACCATCACACACCGCGTTTCGGATCGATTAAAATTGATCGGTCGTTACTACACTACCCATTACTCGACCGAGAGTTACCTTGACTCGGAGCAAGACGGCAGTCGCTATTACACGGACAGCTTTCAGCAATCGTTTACCCGACCTGAGGCCGTGGCCGAATATTATTTGACGCCCGAGCAGGTGATTACAGCCGGAGGCGGATACATTTTCGAGCGAGTGGCCACTACCCGGTATGGCGATCAGGGAGACCGGGAGCAAGGCACAGCCTATGGATTTTTTCAGCACGAGTGGACACCTGATTCGCAATGGTCAGTGATTGCCGGAGGTCGTTACGACCACAATACCATTTACGGCAGCCAGTTCAGCCCCAAGTTGTCCGCCCGTTACGACATCAATTCCGCCTGGTCGGTAAAATTTTCAAGCGGTGTTGGGTTCAAAGCCCCGGATTTCCGGCAGTTGTATTTCAATTTCTTTAACACGGCCGGTGGCGGCTACAGCGTGTTGGGCACAGAGGTGGCCAAGGTACGGCTTGGCGAGCTGGCTTCGGCTAATCTCATTCAAGCGTGGGCCTTTGATCCGTCTCAGCTGGGCGAATTGAATGCCGAGCAATCCTGGTCGCTTAATCTGGGATCTTCGTTCCGGATTCGACAACGGTTTCAGGGAGATGTAAATTTCTTCTACAACTCCATCGACAATCTGATTGAAAGTCAGTTGGTGGCGACTACCACCGCTAACCAGAACATTTACAGCTACCGAAACATCAACCGTGCGTTTACGAGCGGGGTCGAATTGAATGGCAGCTACAGCCTCAGCCGCCACTGGCAGGTGTCGGCCGGCTATCAGTTGCTTTATGCCATAGACAAGGATGCACTCGCTTCGGTGAAGCGAGGTGAGGTTTTTTGGCGCGATCCGGAAACATTAGCCTCGCAGCGTTTGCGCACGTCTGAGTATTATGGGTTGTACAACCGCTCGCGCCACATGGGCAATGTGAAAGTTTTCTTTCGCCTGCCGGAAAAAGGGTGGGAAGCCAATGCCCGTGTTATCTACCGTGGTAAATTTGGCGTGGGCGATGTTATCGGCAACATTCAGGGTGAAGTCATTCCGCCTTCCAACCGACCTGGCAACAACGTGCTGGATGTCCACGATGATTTTGTATCCGGTTACTTTTTGGTGAACCTGGCGGCTGCCAAAACGATCATGGACCGCATTCGCATTCAGGGCGGTGTTGATAATGTGTTTGACTATACCGAGCCGGTTTTTATTCCCAACCTGCCGGGCCGCTTGTGGTACCTGAATGTGTCGTATACGTTTTCTAAACCTGAAAAATCAAACTAGATGTTTATGAATAATTCCGTTTTATCTGTCGTTATGCTTGCCCTGGTTGTAAGTTTTTCCGGCTGCCAGCAGTCCGAAGAGCAACCCGAGGTAATAGCCCAAACCATCAACAACCTTAATGCCGACTATGCTCCGCTGGTGTTTAATCCCGGTGGCCCGCCAACCCGGCCAGCCGAGACCAAAAAGTACACCCTGTTTAACTTCAGGGCCGGTCAAATCATTCCTAATGCAGACAGTGCTTCGGGATCGTGGGACATTGGCTTCCGGGCAACGTCCATAATCTTTAACAGTGGCACCAGCGGCCCCGGTACGACCGCGGCACAGGTCGTCATCGGTACGTTCGATGAAATCCGCGAAGCACCTGAAGGAGGATATATTCAGGATAATAAAACGCTGGGCGCTTCAGGCTTTGCGGTGCTGAGCAGCCCACTTCCAGCTGGGAGCACGGTCATTAACCACTGGTGGCAAAATACCGGATCGACAACCTCTACTATTGTGTCGCCAATTGCCGGTCGGGTTATCGTGGTTCGCACAGGAGACGGCAAGTATGTGAAAATGGAAATACTGAGTTACTATGAGAATGCTCCAGCTTCACCCAACAACATGGTGGATAAGGATCGTTTCTATACGTTTCGCTACGTATACCAGCCGGGCGAGAGCCGGTCGTTCGAATAGCAGCTTTGTGACGAACATAAACAAAAGGCAACCGGGAAGGTTGCCTTTTTTGCTTTACGCTATCTTGAGTATTCGGAATGGCAGCAGTACGATCGCTTTGATTAAGTCAAACACTGCGGTGAGTGTGAAACCGATGATTCGGAAGGGTAGAAGCAAAAGCCATACTAGCGGAAAAAGAAAGATCATAATTAACGCCAGCGGCCAGCAGAGTACCAGCAGAATAAACCAAAGGGCGAGGGCAATAAATGTTCGCATACGCCAGGTGCGGCTACAAATTCCCGGCCAATTAGCTGTTTGCCGGATTTCGGGTGAAAACCGTCTTGTGCGGTCGTCTCGCAATTCAAAACCGGCCACCGCAGTGTTCGCGGATGTACAGTTTACCGGGCTATCACTTCGTAGGTCTTGAACGAGGAACTCATAGGAGGCTTTTCACCTCGCTCTTTTGCCTTGCGAATGTCATCAAACCCACGCTTATGCCCTTCAATAAATTCGGGTGAGTTGGTCCACTTTTTAAATGCCTCTTCCGACTCCCAGTGGCTGACGATCAGGTACTCACCCTCCTGGCTGGGCTTGAGTACCTGCATGTCAACAAACCCGGGCATACGGTCTATGGCATGTGCACGGGTGGCAAATAACTGCTCGAAACGCTCGCGGTAGTGGTTTTCGCACGAGATGTAGTTGATCGCAACAAATTTCTTGTCCATGTTATTTAGAATTATTCTTGATAGCGCGAAGATGCGGTTTGGCCCGGAAACACACAAATTATTTGGAATAATTCTAAATAAAAGACCATTGGAAGATAGAAGCCACGAGATATATTTGATTTTCGCCTGCCTATGGAAAAGCGATACCTGTCCGTTGACCTGCTTCGCGGCTTAACGGTAGCCCTCATGATTGTGGTCAATTCCCTGGGGAGTTATGAATCGGCCTGGTCGCCACTTTTGCATGCCGACTGGGACGGCTTCACCCTTACAGACCTGATCTTTCCTACCTTTCTGTTTGTTGTGGGGAACTCAATGGCATTGAGTTTGCCACGATACGCCAGCGAGGGCACTCGTTCGGTTCTGTGGAAGATCGGCAAACGAACGCTGCTGATTTTTTTGATCGGGGTGTTGTTGGGCTGGTTCCCGTTCTTCCGGCACGTGGATGGTGAGTTGAGTTTCAAATCATTGGAGGCAGTCCGCATTTTTGGCGTTTTGCAACGCATTGCCCTGGCCTATGGCATCGCGGCATTACTGGTTTACTTCTTATCGGCCCGCGCCCTCATCTGGACTTCAGTTGCGTTGCTGGTTGGCTATTGGCTGTTGTTGTTGGGATTGGGTGACCTCACCCTGGAGGGCAACGCTGTTCTGAAGCTCGATCTTTGGCTGGTTGGTGCCGATCATTTATACAAGGGCGAGGGTGTTCCGTTTGATCCGGAAGGATTGCTCAGCACAATGCCGGCCGTGGTGAACGTGCTGATGGGCTATGCCGCGTTGGTTTGGTTTCGTCAGCAATCTTCACCGATGGAAGGTGTTGCTAAACTGTTGTTGGCAGCAGTCGCTCTCGTTGCGCTTGCCTTCTGGTGGGATCTTTTCTTCCCGTTCAATAAGAAGATTTGGACCAGCAGTTATGTCCTACTCACTTCGGGTATTGACCTCGCTATTCTTGCGGTGCTAATTTACGTGGTCGATATCCGGCAACAAAAAAGCTGGACTTATTTCTTCGAAGTTTTCGGGAAAAACACCTTATTCATCTACATCCTCTCGGGCGTAGTGGTCAAGTTACTGCTCGTGATACGGATGCATGATCAATCGGCCTACGGGTGGATATTCCACGACTTGATTGAGCCGTGGGCTGGTACCTATCACGGCTCGGGTCTCAACGGCTTTTGGATCATGCTGCTTTGCTGGGGCGTTGGCTACATCATGGACAAGCGCAGGGTCTACATAAAAGTCTAATGTGCCTTCTGGAAATCCCAGCCATACCAGTTGATTTCCACCACCAAGCCGTCTTGAAGATTTCGATTGGGGAATGCCAACAGCGCACCTGCAAATATCTGCACGCGGTTGCTCAGGTTATACCCGCCCCCCAGCACGGTCTGCGACTTTTTGTGGGTGCCTGAAATGAAGTCCCCCATCAGCAGCCAGCGTTTATTGATTTTGTACTCGTAGCCAATCATATAGCCGGGGCGCAGCTCGGGTGGCCCTCCCACAAAAACATCATTTGCCAGGTAGGGTCCCGCAATTAGGTAGCCGCGCCTGGCTTTCCATTTCAGCAGGGCATAGTTCATAAACGCCAGCCGCTTTCCTTCCACCGTGCTGCTGATGTTCGCCCCGATCTGGGTACCCACATTCAGTTGCCAGTGCGAATGGAGGTCGAATTGCTTTTGTGCTGTTGCCATTAGAAGCGGGTAAAGTGGCTTACGATTGCTCTCATCATTGTACGACAGCCACCGGCCGTCACCGATCCGCACCGGCAAGTCGACAAAGTTTACCCCAACGTCCCAACCGCGTCCAAGGCCATATACCAGGTGTGATTTCGTTTCCAGTTGGTTGGCCGCGTAGAAGTTGAGCTGATGCTGATAGAAGAATTTCTTGTGGTGCGTGATGTCACCGGACGGAATATTGAACAGGTTTTGCTGCGCCCGGACGGTGCCGCAGGCAAGCAGCACAAAAAAGATAGCGCGTGCGCATAACGCACGGGACGATGGCGGGGTCATGGTTTACGTAATCGTTCAGTTCTAGTTTTCTTTTTTTCGGAATCGGATGTTGATCTGCGGAGACAGGGTTTCCTGATACCGCTGGTACAGAGGAGGTGGCAGCGGGTTATCGCTTATGTCAAGCAGCTTGAGATTTTTCATTTGACGAACTTCTTCCGGAATCTCACGGATGTTGTTGCCCACCAGAAAGAGGTACTGCACATTTTTCATCTGGCTTATGCCTTTTGGTATTTCAGCCATGTTATCATTTTCTACGTGCAGTTCCTCCAGTTGGCGAAGTCGGCTGAGCACGCTCAGGTTGTCACTCAGGCTGAAGTAAGCATCATTGTTGATGTACAAAACTTTCAGATTTTTCATCTGCACCATGGTTTCGGGCAGCGCGGTAAACTCATTTTCGGAAAGCTCCAGGTTTTCTAACGCTTTCAGCTTTCCGATTTCCCGGGGAATAGTCGTGATATGATCTCCGGCCAGGCTGAGCATTTTCAATTGTGGCAGTTCGGCCATAAACTCAATGGCTTGCGCCACATCCAGGCCCGGATTATGGTCGAGGTACAGCGATTGAAGCAACTGGAGTTGAGTGAAAGAGGCCGGCAGTGTTGTCAGGCTGTTGTAAGAAAGTACGAGGTACTTAAGTTTTTTTAGCTGGCCGAATTTTTCCGGCAGCATAGTGAGTCCCATCCGGCTGAGGTCAAGGTATCGGAGGTTGGTCAGCAGTAGTATGGAATCGGGTAGCTCAGTCCGGTTAAGTCGGCTCAAGTCCAGCCACTCGCACGTATCTGCGTTCCGGCAGGCTTCCGATATTGAAGTGTAGCGCCCGGGCACGGATTGGCCGAACGAGTACAGCGTTCCGGCTACGAGAAGTATTGGTAGTAGCGTTTTCATGTTTTTTGTTACCGCGCGGGCCGTAGGCCCGCGCGGTGATTCAGTTTAGTTCTCTTTGGGATTAATCAGCATCGGAGCATTTCCATCGGTAATGATGATTTTCGAGTTGGGCGACTTCGCCACTTCCCGGAATGCTTCGATGCTCTGCCATTCAATGATGTTCCGGTTAAGCCCCTCCGAAATAATTTTTTGGGCGTCACGGATACCCTGTGCTTCAATCATCTTGCGTTGCGCTTCGCGCTTTTCACGCTCCAGCAAAAACTCCATTCGTTGCGCATCCTGTTCTGCTTCCAGCTTTTCTTCTACAGCGCGGGCCAGGCCGGCTGGCAGTTGGATGTTTTTGAGCAAAACGGCTTCCACGATGATGCCCCGTTCCTGAACAAGTCGTGCCATTTGATCGGTTATCTCCTTTTCAATCATGGCGCGCTGTGCCGAGTGCATGTCTTTTGCAAAAAAGCGCGAGCAGACATCGGCTGCTGCTGACCGAAACACACTGCTGATCACAACGTCTTCGTAGTTCAAACCGAGGTTCTCCACAATGGCAGGAGCTTTCTGGGGTTCGATTCGGTACAGAATGGAAATTACAGCCGCCACATTCAAACCTTCTTTAGAGGGTAAATTGGACGAGATCTCCATGTTCATCGTGCGTATCGGCAACTTGATGATGAGGGTGGTGAACGGGTTGAAACCGACTGCGCCCGGTTGAATGACGTTTTGGCTTAGCTTACCCAACCTTCGTTTCATTCCCACTTCGCCCTGCCGCACAACGGCACAACTGCTGAAGAATAGTAAGCCTGCAAGAGATAGAATGACTGATTTTGTTTTCATATCGGTGAATTTTGTTGTTGTACAGATTGCCGTTGCTGGCGGATCCAGGTTTTCAGATGAGTCACCTCCTGTGGTGATAGTCGGAGTACTGCCTTGCGGTACTCTTTCCGGAACAGCCGGGTTTCAAAGCTGACGCACTGCAGTACCCGCTTACAATACTCAAGCATGGACGTTCGGAACCTACCGGCCATAACATTCATATTTTGATTTTGTGGTAAGGGGCGTTGCTGCGTTGGCCAGATTAGCCGACACAATCGACAGCAACAAGAAAAAGAAGGCGGTTAGCGACCACGCGACATAGTCCGTGCGATCGAACCGATGCGGATATCGTTCCATATGACGAAAAGTTTACGGATGAAAAAATTTCAGAAGGGGTGTCTGTTACCGGTGGCGGCTGACAGACGCAACGAGAAAGACGATCGACTTAAATAAGCAGATTGCGGTACAGAATTGTACGCGACTGGTTAAGTGCAAAATTCTCACGTTTCGAAGGGAGGTAAAAAACGGGCAACCCTAGCCAGGGCTTACTCCGGGTTCGGCTCAACCGCGCAACTTCCTTTCGATTGTTTACAAATTGAACTTCCTCGGTACGAGGATCAATTTCTTCCAACTTTTCAGAAGCAGCCGTCTCTACCGAAACACGGTCGGGGCTAATCGAGGTGGCCAGATCGACACCCAACCAGCAGATTATCAATAAGATAAAGGATAGCCTCCGCACGTTTCTAAAAGTATTACTCCTACAACGGATGTGCGGGCTGAATTGTTGAGGGCAGGGCAGATTTTTTTAAATCAGAAATCGGGATCTAAACCGAGCTTGTCCTTCAATTCTGTCAGGTTTGGGTACTTCTGGAGGAGGGTATCGAATTTTTCGCGGTTGGTGTAGGCAACTTTTTTTTCCGTTTCAGCCCGGACGGTGGCCAGCACCTGCAAGGTCTGATTCCGAAGGGTTTCGCGGAGCCACGCCAGCAAATCCGTTCTCATCGTCTCCAGCAGCATTTCCTCTATGGGGTTGGTGAGTTCCAGGTGAAGGGCGTGGCCGTCCCAGCGGTAGCCCCGGCTGAGCAACTGAAACTCGGCTGGTTGAGATTTCCGCTGTGCGGTGAATTGCTGCCAGGCGGCCTCCAGTTGATCGGGTGCGACCGGTTCATTTCGTGTGGTTGCAGGTGCGGGCGGCAAGGGCTCAGCCGCACTTTTTCCGTTCGGCTTGCCCAGCTCTTTAAGGCTCAGAGTGGTCTTGGATTTTGGCGGGGTAATCGCAGGCGGCTTCGACTCGCTCAGTTCGCGAACGGGTGGTGGGGCTGAAACTGGTGCGATCGCCTGTGGCTCTTCAGTGGCGCTGGGCGGTGAAAATGCCTCGGCTACTTCCGGCTCAACTATTTTTTTTTTACCGCTTCCGGGGAGGAAGAGGTGATGCCGGTGCCCTGAAACAGGTGCTGCACGTGCGCCATTTTCATCAACGCCAACTCCACAGTAAGGCGTTGATTTTTGCTGCCTTTGTAACTGATATCACAGTGGCTGGTGATATTAAGCCACGACAACAACAGTGAGTCGCTGACCTGGCGGGCCTGCTCAGCATATTTTTTCTTGATACTATCCGGCACTTCGAGCAGATATACAGTCCGTTCGTCTTTCGCTACAAGCAAATCGCGCAGGTGCGCACCAAGCCCAACAATAAAGTGGTGGCCGTCAAAGCCGTTGCGTAAAATCTCGTCCAGCAGCAACAAAGCGCCTGCGTGTTGCTGCGTCAACAGACTGTCCACCACCTTGAAGTAATAATCGTAATCGAGGATGTGGAGATTGGCCAGTACTTGCTGAAACGTTACGCCCTTGCCCGAACTAAACGTAACCATCAGGTCAAAGATGGACAGGGCATCGCGTAATGCTCCGTCTGCCTTTTGGGCAATCAGGTGCAGCGCTTCGTCCTCGGTTTTTACGCCCTCGCGGTCAGCAATCTTCTTGAGTTGCCGGCTGATGTCTTCAATTTGAATCCGGTTGAAATCAAAAATCTGGCACCGCGAGAGAATGGTGGGGATTACTTTGTGTTTCTCCGTGGTGGCCAATATGAAGATGGCATACGGAGGTGGTTCTTCCAGCGTCTTTAAAAAAGCGTTGAAAGCTGCGTTGCTCAGCATGTGCACCTCATCAATGATGTACACCTTGTATTTTCCGAACTGCGGTGGGTATCGAACCTGATCGATCAGGTTGCGGATGTCATCCACCGAGTTGTTGCTGGCGGCATCCAGTTCAAAAATGTTGAGTGAGTTTACTTCCGCTTTCTCCTCAAAGCCGTTTATCAACCGGGCAACGATTCGGGCGCACGTGGTTTTGCCCACACCGCGGGGGCCGCAGAACAGCAAAGCTTGTGCAAGCTTCTGATTATCAATGGCATTTTTGAGCGTTGTGGTGATGTGCTCCTGGCCCACCACTTCGTCAAAACCAAGCGGGCGGTACTTGCGGGCCGAAACAACGTAACTCTCCATCGGGTTGGCAAGATAGAACGGCTGGCGTAATCCCTAAAGCGCCACCTGTACTTTTTCGGCCTTTCTACCCGGCCATTTCGGTGAGTGCCCGAACAAATGTGTCAAGTTCCTGTGTGGTGGTGTATACGTTTGGTGTTATGCGGCAACCCTGGACGCCCTGACCGTCTATGGCGACAGTCCAGATTTTGTATCGATCAAGCAGTGTTTTAGCCATATCGGCAGGTTTCATTCCCGAAATACCCACGTTGGCGATGCCGCAGGCACGGCTGGCATCGGCCGGAGTATTGAGAACGATGCCCGGTACCTGACGCACACGCGAAGTCCAATAGGTTTGCAAGAACCGCAAACGTGCTTCCTTTCGTTCAGCCCCAATCATTTTGTAAAAGTCAATGGCATCGAGCACGGTCAGGTCTGTAGCCACCGGGTGTGTGCCGGTGTGCGCGAGGTGTGTAATGTCGTCTTTCATCTGCCAATCGGCCATGAGTGACCAAAGATTTTCCGATTTACCTTTTCTCACATAGAGCAGACCCGAACCCAGGGGAACGCTCAGCCACTTGTGGAGGCTGGCCCCATAGTAGTCGCAACCCAAATCCGGGATATTGAAATTCAGATGTCCGAACGTGTGAGCACCATCCACCAGCACCTCCACCTGGTGGGCATGAGCCATGTCACAAATTTTTCGGATTGGCAGAATCTGCCCCGTGATGTTAACCATATGACTCACGAGCAACAACCGGGTTTTCGGAGTTATAGCCTGCCGGTAGAGGTTCACAATATCTTCGTCCAAAGCCGGATGATTCGGCACTGAAACAATCCGGTTTACAATACCGTATCTACGGGCCATCAGTTTGAACATGTTCACAATCGATCCGTAGTCCTGCTCGGCCATCACGGCTTCATCGCCAGTTGCCCAGGTAATTCCGTTGATAACCGTGTCGAGCGATTCCGTGGTGTTTCGCGTCAGTGCCATTTCCTCCGGCAGGCATCCGGCTACGTCTGCTAAACGGGCGATTACTTTCTTTTTGTTCTCGGTTTGAACGGTGCGCATGTAGTACGAGCCCTGATAGTTCACCTCACGAATGTGCGTGATATACTTCTCGAGCGTGGCCGTGGGGATGAAGCAATAGTAACCATTCTCGAGGTTGATGTAGTCTGGCTTCAGCCGGTAGCCTTCGCGCAGGCCCAGCCAGAATTTGTCATTCTGCGCTAGTTGCTCGGGCGAGTTTGATTCATGTGCTTTCAGCCAATCCGCTAACGAATCGAACGGGATGAGACTGCCAAGACCGAGGGCAGCGGAGCTTTTCAGAAACGCACGTTTATTCATAACCTTGTTCTTTGGGTTATAGTTTTTCCGTAAGAATGGCGAGAAATGTTTTTACAGCATCCACGTAATTGCCTACACGGATGTTTTCATCTTCTGCATGTTGATTGTTGTCGGGGTTCACGGTGGGCACGCTTACAGCCGGTATGCCGAGTGTTACCACAAACGGAGAGATGGGAATGCTGCCACCGGCTGTCCGGATTTTGATGGGCTCGCGGCCAAATGCCCGGACCATGGCACGGCTAAGCCAACGACCGGTTTCTGAATCAAACGGAGTTTGAAAAGCTCCGTACGAAACTGTAGCCTGCATGGCAGCCAGCCTCGGATATTTCATTCGCTCTTCTTCTGTTGGCTCTTTTTCCACCAGATGGTATCCTTGCTTTACTACGTGATCGCGCACAAGGCTGATCAGCCGCTGCGGGTCGCTGGAGGGCACAAGACGAATGTCAATTTCTGCCGTGGCCCAGGCGGGAATCAACGTACGCGCTTTGGCACCAATGTAGAGCGAGTTCAATCCGCGAATGTTGAGCGTTGGGTACTGCATCGCCTCCTGGAAGTTTTCGCCAATGGCATCCGGCTGGGCAATGCCAAGGAAGCGGTTGATCTCGGCCGGGTCATCGGGCACCTGCCGGAGCGTTTTCTTTTCTTCGTCTGTCAACACTACGCCATCATAGAATCCTGGAATCAATACGCGCCCGTCCGCACCTTTCATCGATGCGAGCAATTGAGACAGTCGCATGGCCGGGTTGGGTGTATAGTTTCCGTAGTTGCCACTGTGTACGGGTGTTCGCGGGCCGAACGTGGTGAGTGTGATGTCGCAAATGCCACGTGCGCCAAACGTGAGTGTGGGTTGATTGCTAACGTGCCGCGGCCCGTCAAAAATGATGAGCATGTCAGCCTTCAATTCCTGCTGGTATTGCTGAACGGCTTTCGGCAGGTTGGGCGATCCCAGTTCTTCCTCGAAGTCCATGATCACCTTCAGGTTGTAATTGGTCGATGCGTTCAGTGCAGCGAGCGCGTCCAGGGAAGCCAGGAAAGCCATGGCCGGGCCTTTTGCATCGGACGTGGAACGTGCAAAAATCCGCCAGTCGCGGTTTATAGAACCCTTGAGTTTTTGATCGTCAATAATTTTCCATTCTCCGGTCGGCCGTTGTTCTTTCAGCACAGGCTTCCACGGGTGAGGCTGGGTCCACGAGCTGGGGTTGACGGGCTGACCATCAATCTGCAAATAGATCAGCACGGTTTTTTTTGCATTTTTCGCGGGGCGCTGCGCGAGCAACAAAGGCACTGTGGGTGTGTTCAGCCGCTGCGTACTGAATCCACGCTTAGCAAAGGCAGCTTCGCACCATTGCACATTCTTCTCGATATCGGCCGGCTCGTGTGCATCGTTGGGCAGACTGAGCAGTTCGTAGAATTCCGGAAACGAGGCAATGGCCTGCTTTTCGGCAAGGGCTTGCCAGGATGGTTTTTGAGCGAACGATGCAATGGAAATCAGCACCGGGATGACGCCTAATAGCTTCATGACTGTTGCGGGGAATGCAATGGCAATATAACAAGCAGCGGCCCACCTCACGCAAACCGCTTGTCACAAAGGTTAGGAGTGAAATATTGATGGTTCCGCGGTAAATAGTAGCTTTACAATAGGTTAGATCAGTAACTATGGCAAAGGACTTACTAATTCGAAGTACAGTCAACGGGCTTGTGCAGCTTCCTGAAGAGAAAGTAAAGGAGGTCAGCGAATTTGTTGATTTTTTGCTAGCGCGATGGGAGCACGAACAGCTGACGCGAGGCATTCAGAATATGGCCAAGGATTCTGGCGGGTACGACTTTTTGAAAGATGAACCTGAACTATACTCCGTCAACGATCTTAAAGAGAAATACAAGTGACGAAGGGAGATCTGGTACTGGTACCTTTTCCCTTCACGGATTTGTCTGGGTCGAAAGTTCGGCCGGCTTTGGTGTTGATTAGTCGCCCGAAAGACGTCACGGTTGCATTTATCTCTACCCAATTCAAATGGCAGGAGTCAGGTGATGTTGCATTAATGCCCTCGGTAGAAAATGGACTTAAGTAAAAATCTCTTGTAAGATTGAGCAAGTTGACGACCGTTGAGAAAGATATCGTTTTGGGAAAGCTCGGTAGCCTCTCATCACTGGAACTCGGGCTCATTGATGATAGTCTTCGAAAAGTATTTCAACTTTAGCCGTGGAAGAGCGGATACCCTTTTTTTCTGTTGTTATCCCCGTCTTCAACCGGCCGCAAGAGTTGGAGGAGTTGCTGACCAGCCTGGTGAATCAAACAATCCGTGATTTCAATGTACTGGTTGTTGAAGATGGCAGCACGCTGACGTCCCGCCATGTTTACGAGAAGTTTACCGATCGGCTGCCCATTGAGTATTTTGTGAAACCCAATAGCGGCCCCGGACCAAGCCGCAATTTCGGGTTTGAACGAGCCAGCGGTCGCTACCTGGTGGTGTTTGATTCAGATTGCATTCTTCCCTCAGATTATTTTCAGCACGTGCAGGAGTTTATGAATCACAACCCTGTTGATGCCTGGGGAGGTCCCGATCGCGGCCACGAAAAATTTACCCCGCTGCAGCAGGCTATGGCCTACACCATGTCATCGGTTCTGACTACCGGTGGCATACGCGGAGGAAAAAATCAGGCTGAAAGGTTTCAGCCGCGCAGTTTCAATATGGGCGTTAGTCGGGCGGTGTTCGAGGCAACCGGTGGGTTTCGGTTCGACAGGCTTGCCGAAGATATTGAATGGAGCATACGCATGCGCAACGCTGGGTTTCGCGTGGCCCTGATTCCAAACGCGTTCGTTTACCACAAGCGCAGAGCAACACTCACCGGGTTTTTTCGCCAGGTGAAAGGTTTTGGCCGCGGCCGCGTGCGGGTTGGAAGAGCCCACCCGGGCGAGGTTAAAATCACGCATTGGTTCCCGGCTGTATTCACACTGGCCTTGCTCATCCTTCCCGTGCTCTGGCTGCTCAGTTACCCGCTGGCAGCGGTCGGCTCAATGCTGGTTTTCGTGTACCTGTTCGCCATTGCCGCGGATGCCTGGCGAACCACCCGCTCAGTAACGGTAGCCGGGCTCGCTGTTCCCTCCGCTTTAACTCAGCTTACCGGCTATGGTCTTGGTTTTCTGCAGGAGCAACTCAAACCCAAGGGCAACCATTCAGGTAATAATCGCTTAACAATTTGGTAGTATGGTTGGATTTTGGAAACTTCATCCCGCCTTACGCTACCTATGACGCGCGTTTTCCGAAGCCTCTTTCTGATTATTAACTACAAAACGTTGATCGTAACTGCGCTGGCGGTTTGTTCAAGTTATGTGTGTTTTCACCTGGGGCTCACGGCAAAGTTCCCCGACATGCTGGTGGGCGTGGCTATCGTTTTCCCGGTTGTTTTTTCAATTGGTTCAGCCTACACGCGCAGAGAAACCGCGCTGCAGCGACTGAGTGATTTTAAAGGTCATGCCATTGCTATTTATTATGCTACGCGTGACTGGTCAGGAAAGGAAAGTGATCTCAGTGACCGTTGCCGCTCTCTCATTGGCGAAATGAAATCGTTGATGGGCGTGATGTTCAGAAACAAAAAACTGGACGAGTGGCAAATGAATGAAAAGAAGATGTATGACTACTTCTCCCGCTTATCGCAGCTGACCATGGAACTTCGCGTACTGGGTGTGCAGAGCGGAGAAGTTTCGCGGGTAAGCCAGTATGTGAGTAAAATGATCATCGCGTTCGATAACATGAAGATCATCCACAATTATCGCACGCCCATTACACTACGGATGTACAGCAAGTTCTTTATCTACCTGTTTCCCGTTATCTACGGACCCTACTTTGCCAGCACCTTTCACGAATACAACGCCCACCTGGAGTACGTGATGCCGGTACTGTACAGTTTTATTCTCGTGAGCCTCGATAACATCCAGGATCACCTGGAAAACCCATTTGACGAAGTAGGGGAGGACGACATCGCCATCAATGCCGACCAAACGTTGCGATTGATTGATTGACGTCAGCGTACTTTAATACCCAACTCTTTCAACTGCTCTTCCGAAATTGTTGAAGGCGTGTCGATCATTACATCCCGGCCCGCGTTATTTTTCGGGAAAGCAATGAAGTCGCGGATAGAATCGGCCCCGCCAAACAGCGAGCAAAGCCGGTCGAAGCCAAAAGCAATACCGCCATGCGGAGGTGCTCCAAATTCAAACGCGTCCATCAGGAATCCAAACTGCTTGCGGGCTTCCTCATCGCTAAACCCGAGTTTGCTGAACATGAGTTGTTGGGTTGCGCGGTCGTGAATCCGGATGGAGCCGCCCCCGATTTCGGTTCCATTCAGCACCATATCATACGCGTTGGCCCGCACAGCTCCCGGGTTGCTGTCCAGCAACGCCATGTCTTCCGGCTTCGGTGAAGTGAACGGATGGTGCATGGCATGCCAGCGGTTTGTTTCTTCATTCCACTCCAGCAGCGGAAAATCCAACACCCATAGTGCAGAAAACTTGTTTTTGTCGCGCAGCCCCAGGCGCTCACCCATCAGCAGGCGCAGTTCGCTCAGTTGTTTGCGGGTGGCATTTAACTCTCCGGACAAAATCAACATAAGGTCGCCCGGTTTGGCTTTCATTGCCTGCGCCCATTTGGCCAGATCTTCCGGTGAATAAAATTTGTCTACCGATGACTTGAATGAGCCATCGCTTTTGTATTGCACATAGACCAATCCTTTTGCACCAATCTGTGGCCGCTTAATAAATTCAGTTAGTTCATCCAACTGTTTGCGCGTGTACTCGGCACAGCCCGTTGCGCAAATCCCAACAACAAGTTCAGCATTGTCAAAAACGCCAAACCCTTTGCCCTTCGCCACCGTGTTGAGTTCAACGAAGGTCATATCGAACCGCGTGTCGGGTTTATCCGATCCGTAATACGTCATCGCATCGGCATAACTCATGCGGGGCACTGATGTTAGGTCAATGCCTTTCACGGTCTTGAACAAGTGGCGAATAAGGCCTTCAAACGTGCTCAGCACGTCTTCCTGTGTAATGAAGGCCATCTCGCAGTCGATCTGTGTAAACTCCGGCTGGCGATCGGCCCGCAGGTCTTCATCGCGGAAGCATTTTACAATCTGGTAATAGCGGTCGAAACCGCTCACCATCAATAGTTGCTTGAAGGTTTGGGGCGATTGCGGCAAGGCGTAAAACTCGCCATGGTGAATGCGTGACGGCACGACAAAGTCCCGCGCGCCTTCCGGGGTTGATTTAATCAACACAGGCGTCTCCACCTCAATGAAGTTGAGGCTATCCAGATAAGTCCGTGTTTGTTGTGCCATTTTGTGACGAAGCTGCAAACTCTCACGCACCGGTGTTCTGCGTAAGTCCAGGTAGCGGTATTTCATCCGGAGGTCATCGCCACCGTCAGTCTCGTCTTCGATGGTGAAGGGCGGAGTTTTGGACGCGTTCAGCACAACCAGCTCTTCCACTTTGATTTCAATCTCGCCAGTGGGAATTTTTTCGTTCTTGGAGATGCGCTCCGAAACTTTGCCCGATACTTTGATAACATACTCGCGGCCCAGTGTGCGTGCGGCCAGCAGCAGTTTAGGGTCCGACTTTCCCTCTTCCAGAAAGAGCTGGGTAATGCCGTAGCGGTCGCGCAGGTCAATCCACAGCAAGCTTCCCTTGTCGCGCAGGCGTTGCACCCATCCTGTAAGGGTTACCGACTGATTAACGTGTTGAAGGCGCAGTTCACCGCAAGTGTGCGTCCGGAGCATGGTTTTTTGGTTAATTTTGAGGGGCAAAAATAAACAGAACTTGTGCCGTTATGCAGGATAAGCGAGTTTTTTCCGTTATCACCCGAAATTCCCGTATGGTTCGCCTGCCGTTGATTTCGCTACTGGTTGTGTTGGCCGCTTTTGCCCCGCAGAAGTTGGTGAAGGTAAAAATCAATGAGGGTATCAGCCTGATGCTGCCCGAGGAACTGAAACCGATGGCGGAGGATGACTTAGTGCAGCGGTTTCCGTCTGTGCGCGCTCCACTGGGTGCCTTTACCGATCAAAACCGGCAGGCCGATTTTACCGTGAGCGTTTCCGCTACGCAGTGGCCCGATGGCGATCTGCAGGTTGCGCGTCAGTTTTTTAAGTCGGGCATTTCTAATTTGTATGATAAGGTGTACTTCATCGCTGAGGGAACCCAGGAAATACACGGCAAGACGTACATCTATTTTGAATTTGAATCGCGGGTGAATGGCACGAAAGGCAAGTTGGGCGAACAGGAACCCGTGGTGAAATACTCCCTTATTCAATATCTGGTGGAACCGAAACGAACTCTCGTATTTTCATTTTCCTGTGTGAAGCCTGGGATGCCGCAGTGGCCAACGCAGGCTCATGCCGTAATGAAAAGCCTTCGCGTAAAATAGAAGATGGACTTTTCCAGCGATAATTACTTTATGCGAGAGGCGCTGAAAGAGGCGCACAAGGCATTTGATGATGGAGAGGTGCCGGTGGGGGCCGTGGTGGTTTGCCAGGGAAAAATCATCGCGCGCGCCCATAATCAGACCGAACGCCTGACGGACGCCACGGCTCATGCCGAGATGTTGGCCACAACGGCTGCCGCTAATTTCCTGGGATCAAAATACCTGAGCGAATGCACCCTGTACGTCACGCTGGAGCCCTGCGTGATGTGTGCCGGAGCTCTGCACTGGGTGCAACTGCAGCGGCTGGTGTATGCGGCCGATGATATTCAACGTGGGTTCAGCCTGGTACAGCAACCTCTGCTGCATCCGCGCACCGAAATTGCAAGAGGCATCCACAAGGATGAAAGCAAGCAATTGATCGATCGTTTTTTTCAGCGAATCCGAAAAGGTTAATTACCTTTCGGGAAACATCACTACATCATGGCAATGGATTTAAAAGGACGCGTGCTTCAGTTGCTGCCCATGCAAACGGGCCAGGGCAAGAAGGGCACGTGGCGCAAGCAGGAGTTTATTTTGGAAACACCGGGTCAGTATCCCAAGAAGGTTTGCCTGTCCATTTGGGGCGACAAAATTGATCAGTTCCGGCTGGCGGCCGGTGATGTGGTTACCGTTGCGGTTGATCTGGAAAGCCGGGAGTATAACGGCCGCTGGTATACCGAAGCCCGCGCTTGGCGGGTAGAAAAAGCCGAGGGTGGCCAGGAAAACCCGCCACCCCCGATGAATGATCCGTTTGATCAGTCTGTGCCGGCTGGCACTGACGATCTGCCTTTTTAACTGGCTGTCTTACGCTTGCGCGAAGTCGTCTCGGCTGACTCAACTTTCTTATTGTTGCGGTGCTCGCCCAGGATGATCACGTCTTTGGTGGTTTCATACTGCTTGGCCGCCTGCATCATTGCCGCGTAGCTGTCGCGAATCAAAATTGTGCCGGTTTTAGAACCCTTATTGCGCACTTCCAGCCAAAATCCGTCTTTTTTCTTCTTTGGTAATACTGGTGGTCTTCCCATGATTTTTCAGATTGATTCATCAAAGATAACTCCAATTTGGCTGTTTTGGTTTAGGTATTTGTTGAAGATATTGGGTGAAAGTAATACAGTCAGGTACTGAGTCGCATTTCGTTCAAATTAGCTTTGCCTCAGAGCCTGTTTCTCATTTTTTCGTTCGCTTAGACTTAAACAAATCCGAACATTCTTTGGGCGATGAGCAGCCTACCGGGTGGTAGGTTGCCCTAATTTTTTTATTTGCGCATAACAGGAAAGCCGCCTATAGGAGGTAGTCAGGAATCGCAACGCCAGCTTTCAGGGCGGGGTCGGCCACCACGGGCAATCGCTGGGTCTGCAACGGCTGAATTCCCGCCCAAACGTCCAGTTGGTAGTCCTCTTCATCATCCTTCGGTGGGCCTGTCCGTACTTTAGCGGATGCCTCTTCAATGTCAAAAGCCAGTACCATCGTGGCTTTCCATTCGCCTTCGGTAGGCTGGCGCACATCGTCCCAGCGACCCGGGCACATCTTGTTGGTAAACACTTCCAGGCTCTTGTATAGCTCGTCCTTGTCCTCAACTCTTCGGCCGTGGCTGAACGCCACCACCGAGCGGTAGTTTACCGAGTGGTGAAAGGCCGATCGGGCCAGCACCAAGGCATCGGCCAGCATTACCGAAATGCACACCGGGATCCCTGTGGCCAGATCGCGCATGTAGTGGCTGCCGACCGAGCCATGAAGGTAAAGCGTGTTGTCGATTCGGCAGAAGCCGGTGGGTATCTGAAAAGGCTCCCCGTTGCGCACAAAAGCCACTGTGCAAAACAGTGCCTCATCCAGAATGCTATACACCTGCTCGTGATCATACACGCCTCTCTTGCCCAGCCGGGTGATTTCTGTTTTCTCGGTTACCGGAAATTTGCCCATAGCAACCTCAGATCAGGTAATTCCAGTGATGCACATCGGTCTCAGCACCCGTGCGAATGCTGAGCAGTTTTTCTTTGATTTGACCCTGGATGCTTTCGGGACCAGGCGTGGCCAGTTTATAATCATGACCATGAATGCGAATGCCGGTGATCGGTGCAACTACCGCGGCCGTGCCGCAGCCAAATGCTTCGGTCAGTTTGCCGCTGCGGAACCCTTCCTCCAGTTCTTCTACGCTGATGCGTTTCTCTTCGGTGGTGAGTCCCATTTCACGGGCCACGGTAATGATGGAATCACGAGTAACACCGTCAAGAATGGCGGTGTAGAGTTGCGGTGTCACCAGTTTTCCGTTCATCACAAACATCACATTCATCATGCCCACTTCATCGATGTACTTGTGCTCTTTGCTGTCGGTCCACAGCACCTGGTCAAATCCTTCGTCTTTGGCTACCTGCGTAGGGTAAAACGCGCCACCATAGTTTCCGGCACACTTGGCATAGCCCGGGCCGCCTTCAGCCGTGCGCACGTAGTGCTCTTCCACTTTCAGACGGAACGGTTTGTTGTAGTACGGGCCCACGGGACTGGTCATCAAAACGTACTTGTACTGATCCGATACCTTTACGCCCAGCCTCGACTCAGAGGCAAAAACCAGCGGGCGGATGTAGAGGCTTGAACCCTCAGCACGGGGTACCCACTCGCGGTCAAGATCAATCAAGGTATGCAGCGACTGGATAAACAAGTCCCACGGCAGGGCAGGCATACACATCCGTTCCAACGACTTATTGATTCGCTCGTGGTGTTTCTTGGGGCGAAAAATGTTGACACGTCCATCTGCCGTTCTGAACGCCTTCATACCTTCGAAGATCGCCTGGCCATAATGCAGCGCCAGGATGGCGGGAGTCATGCGCAGCTCACCAAAAGGCTGAATCGAAAGCGGAGACCACTGACCGCTTTTGTAATCGGAGATGGCCATGTGATCGGAAATGTATTTTCCGAACTCAAGGTTTTGGAAGTCCGTTTCGTTCAGGCGGGAGTGTGGTGTGCGTTCGATGCGAATGGTATCGGTGAGCGTCATGTGCAATGGATTTGTGGCAAAGGTATTTCAATATTTGCGATTTTTTTTCATGATGAAAGAGCCGGTACTATGGCCACCCGTTTCAATGCTGTAGTGATCGCTGCACTGCCCGCGAAAAAGATTGAGCTGACAGCCGCACGTCCTCGTCCGTGGTGGCCCACGAGCACACGCTGATGCGAATGACTTTACGACCGCGCCACGTTGAGCCACCTACCCAGCAAACACGTTCTTCCTGCACAAAGCGCAGCACCCGTTCGGTTTGATCGTCCGTCTCTGCCGCCACTACCACCTGGTTGAAGACCACGTCATTCAAAACCGTTAAGCCGGGCAGCGCAGAAAGCGCATCGGCAAATTGCCGCGCGCGTTCGTGTAAGGTGCTGACCAACTCATCAATTCCGGTGACGCCCAGTGATTGCATCACAGCCCACAATTCAAGAATGCGTGCCCTGCGCGACATATCCGGTGTAAAGAACATGCCATCGCGCTGATCGCCTGTTACCAGATAGCCGGCCTGCATGTGCAACGCGCCTGTCAGCGCCTGTTTATCGCGGCATAAAACGATGCCACAATCGTAGGGGGTGTTTAACGTCTTGTGCCCATCAACAGCCCACGAGTGGGCGTGTTCCATCCCCGCGGTGAGGTGTGCGAGTTTTTGGCAGGCGGCCGCCCACAGGCCAAAAGCACCATCGATATGCACCCATGCTCCGGCTGCTGCTGCTCTTTCGCACAGGCGTTGAAATTCATCGAAGGCTCCGCTGTTCACATTGCCGGCTTGCAGAATCAACAGCGTGTGTGCGTCTGGAGGAGGCACTGCCTCCGGCCGGATTCGGCCTTGTTCATCGCATTCGACAAATTGAATCGAATCGGTGCCCAGGCCTAATACGCTGAGTGCCTTTAGTATCGTTGAATGGGCCTCGCGCCCGGTTACGATTTTGAGGGGCGGTGAACCGCGCAGCCCTTGTAGCGACACATCCCACCCCTGATTTTTCAACAACCGATAACGGGCTGCAGCCAATCCACATAGGTTGGCGGCTGACGATCCGGTTACGAAGCCGGCTACGGTACTTTCCGGCAAACCAAAAATCTTCTGTAACCACCCTTCAACTACGCGTTCAAGTTTAGCAGCGATGGGTGACATCACCTGCATGGCGGTGCCCTGATCCCAGAATGTTCCAAGCAGTTTAGCCCCCAGGCCGGCCGGCAGCGCGCCACCGGTAACAAACCCAAAATAACGGCCCCCTGCCGAGGCTACTGTAGCGGCCGATCCGAATTGGTTGAGTTCACGCACCACATCCAGCGCGGCTGAGGGTTGAGGCGCAAGCGGGATATCGAAGTGTGTGAGCGCGTGCAGCGACTCTTGACTGGGGAATACCGGCTGTTGGTTCACCTGCTGCAAGTAGTCCAACCCCATCTGTACCACTTCGCGGTAGAGGTTTTCATCCAGTTGTTCGGCCGATAGTTTTTTCTGCAGGGGCGTCATCGCGCTACAGATAGATTTCACCGGTGGAGAATAACTTCGCTTGTCCGCTGATGGCCACTCGCTGCCCGATTAACCGGCATCGAAGGAACCCGCCACGGGCGGAAAGCTGCCGCGCGGTAAATTCCGTCTTATTGAGTGTTTTCGACCAATAAGGAACCAGTAGGGTATGGGCGTAGCCGGTTACAGGGTCCTCGTTGATGCCCGCTTTGGGAATGAAAAAACGCGACACAAAATCAACGGTAGTGCCTGGAGCGGTGATGATCACGGCCCGCGCATCCAGCTTCAGGATGGAGGAGATATCCGGCTTTGCCTGAACAATCTGTTCTTCTGTGTCGAATACCAGCAGGTAGTCTTCTTTTCCGCGGAACGCAAATGAAGGTTCGCTTGCAAAACAGCCGGTGAATTTTTGTACGTCAACTTCTGGCGTCACTGCGTGAGTCGGGAAGTCAAGCGTAAGCCAGTCTCCTTCCTTTTTTACGCCCAGCAAGCCGCTGCGCGATTGAAAGTGGATTTCATTTTGGGCGTAACCCTCGTGAGAGAACAACACAAACGCAGTGGCCAGGGTCGCATGCCCGCACAAATCAACCTCCATGCCGGGGGTGAACCACCGGATGCGGTAGCCGTTAGGTTCGTGCACGTAGAAAGCAGTCTCGGAAAGGTTGTTTTCCATGGCGATGTCCTGCATCACCTGATCTGGCAGCCAGTTGTCAAGCGGGCAAACTACGGCCGGGTTGCCGGTAAACAGGCGGTCGGCAAAAGCATCAACCTGGTAGCGTTTGATTTTTTTCATGGATTTGATCAGGATTTGGCAGGTGAGGTTTTTCGCGAACCCTGTGCCTGGTAACCTTTATTAACGATGAAGATTCCGGCAAGTGTAATCAGAATGGCGATTCCCATGCGCAGGTTGAGCTTTTCATCCAGAATCAGCCAGCCCAGGACTACGGCTACAATCGGATTGATGTACGCGTAGAGCGAGACCAGCGTCATCGGCAGATGTTTTATCGCATACGCGTAGCAGGCGTAAGCAGCTACCGAGCCGATAAGAGCCATATACAACAGAGCATAAATGAGGGAGGGAGCCCATGTCAGGGATGAATAATCATCCAGCAGGAGCGTGAGCGGAATGATGAACAACATTCCGAAAGTCATCTGCAAACCTGCATTGAGAAACGGATTGCCCGCCTGACTTTTCTTCTTCATCCAGATGCTACCAATGGCCCACGACAGGTTAGCAAGGAACGTGACTACGATGCCTGCGGTGTAGTTGGCATTGGAAAACTCCGCGAGGTGCTCGCCAAAAATGATCACGATACCCGTAATACCCGCGGCAAGTCCAAGGAGTATCATCCAATTGGGCTGTTCGTCCTTGGTAACAAATACGTTGATGATCATTGCCCAGATGGGCATACACGAACAGATGATGGCGGCCAAACCGCTTGAGATGTAAACTTCTGCCCAGCCCACTACGCTGATGCCGAGCGTTACCATGAAGAAGCCGCTGACGGCTTGGTTGAAAAGTGTTTTATGGTCCGGCCATGCAGCCTTCCCAACGGTTAACATGAAGCCGAGCAGGAGCGGACCGGCAATCAGAAAGCGGAGGAACGAGAAAAGAAACGGAGGAAACTGGGTGACGCCTATGCGCAAACCGAGGTAGGTAGTTCCCCAAATCACACAAACGGCTGCCAACGAGCCATACGCCAGAAATGTGCTTGATTTTTTCATTTAAAACGGCCGCGAAGTTACGGTTTTGAGGTGTTAATCAGCAGGATGCTTGCTGATGCACCTGTAAACTTTTGTGCCATCGATTTGTTGAATATCTTTGACATCCTAAAAAAATACGTTATGCCATTTACACTGCCTGCTTTACCCTACGCGTTTAACGCGTTAGAACCTCATATCGATGCACGTACCATGGAGATTCACCATGGCAAGCACCACAATGCCTACGTCACCAATCTGAACAATGCGGTGGCTGGAAAGCCAGAGGAAAGCCTGTCGATCGAAGAAATCTGTAAGAATATTTCGAAGTACCCCGTTGCCGTGCGCAACAATGGTGGGGGCCATTACAATCATAGCTTGTTCTGGCAGATTATGGCCCCCAATGCGGGCGGCTCTCCGTCAGGAGCGCTGGGTGATGCCATCAATGCAGCATTCGGCAATTTTGACGAGTTCAAAACAAAATTCAACGCGGCTGCTACCGGTCGGTTTGGATCTGGCTGGGCGTGGCTGATTAAAGATGCCAGCGGTAAGCTTGCCATTAGCAGTACGCCCAATCAGGACAATCCCTTGATGGACGTGGCCGAAGTGAAAGGCACCCCTATTTTGGGGCTTGATGTTTGGGAACATGCCTATTACCTGAATTATCAAAACCGCAGGCCTGATTATTGCGCTGCCTGGTGGAATGTGGTTAACTGGTCGGAAGTGGCTAAACGCTTCGCGGGAAAATAAACTGCCGATAAACAAAGCCCCGCACCCGCGGGGCTCTTGATTTTTTGAAGCTTGTGGGCTGATGCCGATTTCTACTCTCGGCATAAGTGTTATCTTTACGACTCCATTGGCTCCGTATTTCAATGGATAGAATTTCAGATTCCGATTCTGAAGATGCAGGTTCGATTCCTGCCGGGGCTACAATTTCTCTCCAATCCTTTCGTGTGATAACGATTTTCGGAGCATGACGCTCCAGTCGTGAGTCATTTGCTCGTTCCGGCTCCTAAGTAGTTCGAAAATTCCTTTCTATTTACATAACAAAAGTAAAACTAATCTATTATATTCACGTTTGTTAAGTAAATAGCTTAGGCGTCCGACACCTCAAAGGTGTCATGACGCCTTGTTAAATTAGCAAAGAGGCAAAGCGTCAAGACACTTTAGAAGTGTCTGACGCTTGTTAACATTATCTAAGTAAAAGTTTTATGACACAACAATCCCTCGGAGAATTTGAAGAGCTTGTATTATTGATGGTAGCCGCGCTGCACGATGAGGCTTATGGCGTAGCTATACTAGAAGGCCTGGAAGAAAAGCTAAAAAAGAAAGTGAACATCAGTGCTGTGCATGTTGCCCTCAAGCGCATTGAAGACAAAGGTTTTGTCAAGTCGCGGTTTGGCGGCATTACTGAAGACCGTGGTGGCAGGCGAAAGAAGTTTTATGTGATCACCGCGCTTGGCAAAAAGATGCTCGACCATCAATATGCCTTGCGCACCAGCATCTATCAACAGATTCCGAAGATTTCTTTTGGATAAATAGATCAGTTGGTAATTGGCAGTGGATTGGCTCCTGCTAAGTGGAGACTGCCTATTGCCAACTTAATAAACGAAGACTTGAAAAAAGAAAGGACATATCCTCCAAAGCGCCCCCTCCAGTTTCTCCGCTGGTTCTGCCGCGAAGATTATCTGGAAGAGATTGAGGGTGATTTGACCGAGGTTTTCATCAAGGAGTCCGAAACATCTCCGCGCAAAGCGAAATGGAAATTTGCGTGGAGTGTGATGAAGTATTTCAGACCGGAGTTTATCAAGTCAATGAAGGGAACTACACGCATAAACCAACTCGACATGTTTATTAACAACCTAAAATTTTCAATGCGAGTCTTTTTGAAAGACAAATCTTTTTCAATACTCAATATCCTCGGGCTGGCATTGGGCATAGCGGTGAGCATTTTACTTCTGCTTATTCTGCAGAATGATTTGAATTATGATAAGCATCATGTGAACCATTCAAGGATTTACAGACTGGGAGGACATTTGCAAGCCACGGGTGTTGATATTCAAGTGGCGAGATCGGCTCGTGAGCTGGGTCCCATTTTGAAAGATGAATTTCCAGAGGTACAACAAGTAGTGCGGGCGAATGGCTGGGGGCGCACGCTTGTGAAGTACCAATCTAAAGAAGGAGAGGAAAAGTCTTTTTACGAAGAGAATATTGTTCGGGCAGACTCAACCTACTTTTCAGTATTCACCCAAGCCTTTATAGCGGGCAACCCACGCACTTGCTTTAATGGATTAAACAACCTGGTCGTCACAGAATCAACAGCGAAGAAATATTTTGGCAATACCGATCCCCTCAATCAGATGTTGTTGATCGATGGCGAAGAGCGAAAAGTAACAGGGGTCATTCGGGACGTGCCAGAGAATACCCACTTGAAATTTGATATACTGATCTCCAATTTCAGGGATCGTGGGTGGGTGATGGACCAGGGCAAGGTAAAGTCTGAAGCATTTTGGAATCCGGATCTCTATACCTACCTACTATTTCCGGAAGGATACAATACTCAACAGTTTTACGAAAAATTTGGGACAATCTTTGACAAATACTTTAGGTCCTTTGGCGATCAGGTGGGTGGTAAATACACTCCGATTCTTGAACCGCTTACCTCTATTCACTTTTATTCAAAGTTGGCTGATGATGAACCGCGCGGTAACATTGCTTACCTCTACGCTTTTGCAGGAGTTGGGTTTTTTATCATCCTGTTGGCATGTATCAACTACATGAATTTGTCCACTGCAAAGTCCATTAACAGAGCTGGTGAGATTGCCATGAAGAAAACACTCGGGTCAAGCCGGAGTTCGTTGTTGGTATCGTTTCTTAGTGAGTCGGTGTTTCTTTCCTTTGTATCCTTAGTGGTGGCAATTGGTCTTGTCTACTTTGTGCTGATCGCAACGCCATTCAATGAACTGATTGGAAAAAATCTTTCTCTAAACTTCTTAGATAATCCTACCTTACTAATTGGCTCCATTGCCATTACGTTTATCATTGGAATTATTTCCGGGCTTTATCCAGCTCTTTACTTGCCCAGTATTCCGACATTGAGAGCATTAAAAGGAGCATTCAAAAATCAGAAGTCGAGTTTGGTTTTACGAAAGGTGCTCACCACCACCCAGTTTGGTATCTCCATGTTTGTGGTGGTTTGTACGTGGCTCATGCGCGATCAAATTTCGTACATGCGTTCAAAAGACTTGGGTTTTTCGAAAGACAATGTATTAATTATTCCCATTCAGGATACATTAGTTCAAAATCAGATCACAGTCATTAAAAATGAGTTTCTACAGAATCCGCGGATCGTAGCGGCATCGACTTCTTACGATGTGATCGGCATGGGTATTGGCGGACCGGTTATGTGGGCGGAGGGAGAGACAGGAATGAAGCAACAAGCCTTCTCCATGATGAATGTAGGGGATGATTATTTGAGGACGTTGGATTTGAAGTTGTTAGTGGGTCGTGATTTTTTACCTGGACCTAAAGCCGATATTGAAGATGCCTTCATCGTGAATGAGGCCGCAGCAAAGCTCATGGGCTGGGGAAGTGATCCGATTGGAAAGAAGGTTCGGTTTTTTCATGGGGAAAAAGATGGCAAGGTGATCGGTATGGTAAAAGATTTTAATTTCCAGTCTCTTCACAATCGTGTTGAGCCCTTATTAATTGTAAAACCCAATCAAGAAGGTGGGTTTTTGCATTTAAAAGTGAAGGGAGATGGTTTACCTACCACGTTGGAGGAAATCAAAAAGAGATGGGCAGTCCTTGACCCAAATCATCCTTTTGAGTACTTCTTTCTCGATCAGAAATTTGATGAACAATATCGTGCCGATGAAACGCAGCAGAAATTGTTGGCAGTTTTGTCGTGGGTGTGCATTTTCATTTCTCTGCTCGGACTGCTAGGACTCAGCGCTTTTGCTGCAGTGCAACGTACCAAAGAAATAGGCATACGTAAAGTACATGGGGCTTCAGTTCCACAGATTATTTATTTGTTGTTTAAGGAAGTGCTGCTGTCGGTAGTTATAGCAGCGGTGGCCATCGTTCCTGTTGCCTATTACATTGTTTCCAAGTGGATGAGCAATTTTGCCTATCAAACGCAAATAAACTATTGGTTGTTTGCAATGGTTGCTACCCTGGCGATAGTCTTGGCCTTTTTGACAGTCGCTGTTCATAGCTTTAATACTGCCAGGATGAATCCTGTTAGCAGTTTGCGCTCGGAATAGACGTATAACCATGAAAGACGCACCTCCCAAGTTTCCACTTTGCTTTCCGGCTGGTTCTTCCGCGAAGATTATCTCGGAAGACCGAAAGTAACTTGGCGTATACTCTGTGATCTTTAGTTTTTCCCGTCACTTTTGTTACTTGCCGCCATGCGCACATTTGGCTATTTGTTTTTGCTTTTGTTTTCAGCTTGTTCTGCCCAAACACCGCCCGGTCGTTATGATATCATTATCCGGGGAGGCACCGTGTACGATGGTTCGGGTACACCAGGGATACGCGCGGATATTGGTCTGAGGCAGGATACCATCGCCTTCATCGGAAACCTGACACATGCCACGGCCGCCATTCAGCTTGATGCCACGGGGAAAGCCGTGGCGCCAGGCTTCATCAACATGCTGAGCTGGGCCGATGGAACGATACTCAAAGATGGCCGGGCCATGAGCGATTTGTTGCAGGGGGTAACGCTCGAGGTTTTTGGCGAGGGCTGGAGCCCGGGCCCGAGGCATCGGAGCAAACGCGATACGTTGTGGACCACGCTGGGCGGATATTTCGATCATGTAGAGAAGCTTGGCATCAGTCCCAATGTTGCCTCGTTTGTTGGGGCTACCACGGTGCGGATGTACGTGATGAATCAGGAGAGCCGGAAGCCAACCCTTGCTGAGTTGAACCGGATGAAAACGTTGGTTGCCGAAGCCATGGAACAGGGTGCGCTGGGTTTGGGCACGTCTTTGATTTATGCACCGGCTACGTTCGCGACCACCGAAGAATTGATTGAATTGAGTAAAGTAGCCGGTGCAGCCGGAGGCATGTACATTACGCACATGCGGTCGGAAAGCGACTTCATACTTCCCGCCCTGAACGAAACGTTTCGCATTGCGCGCGAGGCGGGTATTCCTGCCGAGATTTACCATCTCAAAATCAATCAGGCCCGCAACTGGAACAAGATTGATACCGTACTTTTTAAAATCGACAGCGCGCGACAAGCTGGTTTGCGCATCTCGGCAAACATGTACCCCTATGCAGCCAGCGCTACGGGTTTAAAAGAGCGCGTGCCGATGTGGGCGCAGGAAGGAGGGCTTACTAAAATGCGTGCCCGATTCCGCAACCCAACCCTTCGAAGAAAAATTTTAAGTGACATGGAGAATGGAATTCCTACGCGAAATTCCGACCCCAAGGATGTGATGCTGTTGGGATTCAAGAAGGACTCGCTCAATCGGCTTTACAAGAGCAAGCGTCTGGACGAAGTCGCGCGCCTGCACGGAAAGTCGGCAGATGAAACCGTGCTCGATTTGTTGTTGGCCGACAAAACCTCAATACCGGCTATTTACTTTTTGATTTCGGAGCAAAACATCGCCCGCATGCTGAAGCAACCTTACGTGAGTATCGGTTCGGATGCCGGAGCGCTGGCCCTGACGAAGAATTTTGTTGACATGGGCACGCACCCCAGGGCGTATGGAAGTTTTGCCCGGTTTCTCGCGCTCTACGTTCGTGACCAGAAGTTGATGCCATTGGAGGAAGGTATTCGCAGATTAACTTCCCTGCCTGCGGGCAACCTGAAACTGCAAAAGCGGGGCCTGTTGAAGCCGGGCTACTTTGCGGATGTTGTGGTGTTTGACCCGGAGAAAATTCAGGACCATGCCACGTTTGAGAAGCCGCACCAGTACGCCACGGGCATTCTCCACGTTATCGTTAACGGAGTGGCCGTAATCCGCGAAGGCGAGCATACAGGCGCCAAGCCGGGCCGCGCATTGCGTGGACCGGGCTATCAAAAACGAGAATGAAAGACAGGTTCTCTGAGCGTGCCAAGGCCTATGCGCTCTTCCGCCCTCGCTACCCGGATGAGTTGTACCAGTATGTGCTGGCCCATACTTCCGGACGGGATGCCGCGTGGGATGTTGGCACCGGCAACGGGCAAGTGGCTCGAGCACTGGCCAATCATTTTCATCATGTGCTCGCCACCGACATCAGCGAATCGCAGTTGCACGAAGCTAGTCAGGCGTCAAATATTGACTATCAGATTTCATCAGCCTCCCGGTGCCCATCTCCGGGTCACTCGTTCGACTTGATCACCGTTGGGCAGGCGTTGCATTGGTTTGACCTTAACGGCTTCTTTTCTGAAGTGGATCGGGTGGCGCAGCCGGCCGCAACGGTTGCCGTTTGGGGTTATTCATTGTGCTCGGTATCCAGCGAAATTGATCCGATGCTGAATCATTTTTATCACGAAGTGGTGGGCCCGTATTGGGATGTTGAGCGGAAATCAGTTGATGATCACTATCGCTCATTTTCTTTTCCGGGGCATTGGACGGAGATTACGTCACCCGTGTTTTTTATGGTATTCGAATGGGGCTTGGACCAAATGGCAGGCTATCTTTCCACCTGGTCGGCCGTTCGCAACTTTTTTAAGGCTGAGCAGCGCGATCCGGTTGCCCCGCTGCTTACGAAATTTATCCCCCACTGGCCGCAAGTGCAGCGTGTTCGGTTTCCGCTCTTTCTTCGCCTTTTCAAAATAAACGCTCACTGAGTTTTGTTGGAAGGAAAAAACTACCTTAGGTGAAAAAAAGATGAAGTCTGTTTTGCGCTTGTTTGCCCTCTTTTTTCTGCTCGTACTCGTTTCGTGTTCCCGGCCACATTACCACGTCATTATCCGTCAGGCAACGATTTATGACGGCACCGGGGCTCCGGCTTTCGTGGGTGATGTTGGTGTGCTCGGCAACATGATTGCCCAGATTGGTGATCTTTCGCGGGCAACAGCCGATACCGTGATTGAAGCAAACGGACTTGCCCTGGCACCGGGCTTTATCGACACGCACAGCCACCACGACTGGGGCATGTTTCAGTTGCGCGATATGACAGCTTGCACGAGTCAGGGCATTTCCACCATTGTGGTTGGCCAGGACGGTTTCTCTAAACATCCGCTCCGAGATTTTTTCGGGGAAATTGAAAGTACTCCGGTTGCCGTTAACGTTAGCTCGTATGTGGGGCACAACACGCTGCGCGATTCCGTGTTGGGTCGTGATTTCAAACGCGTAGCAACCGAGGACGAGATTAGCCGGATGAAGCAAATGATGACTGCCGATCTGCAGGCAGGTGCTCTGGGGCTCTCTACCGGGCTGGAGTATGATCCGGGTATTTACTCGACCCGCGAAGAGGTATTGAGTTTGAGTGAAGTGTGTGCAAAGGAAGGTGGCCGGTACATCAGTCACATGCGAAGCGAAGATCGTTTTTTCTGGTCGGCCCTGAACGAGTTGCTCACCATTGGCCAGAAAACAGGAATGCCCGTGCAGATATCGCACACGAAGCTGGCGATGAAAAGCTTGTGGGGAAAGTCGGAACAATTGATTCGAAAACTGGACTCGGCCCGAAGTGCCGGCATCAATGTAACAGCCGATGTCTATCCCTATACGTTTTGGCAATCGACTATGAAGGTGCTTTTTCCCGAACGAAACTTTCAGGATGAGCGGGCAGCAACCTTCGCATTGACAGAACTCACCACACCCGAACACGTCATTATCAATCGCTTTTCGCTGGATAGTACTTATGAAGGAAAGACGTTGGCCGAAGTTGCAACGCTGCGAAAGTCAACAGGGTCAAAAACACTTATGCAGTTGATTGCGGAAGTTGAGGAAAAGAACGGGGATGAGAGCATTTTGGCTGCCAGTATGGCGGAGGCGGATATTGCGGCCATCACGGCTTGGCCGCATGCCAACATCTGTTCCGATGGGTCGGCAACGAGCCGCCACCCGCGCGGGTATGGAACATTCTCTCGCGTACTTCGCCAGTACGTGCGCGAGCAGAAAAGATTATCGTGGGAGGAGGCCATCCGGAAGATGACGAGCCTGGCGGCCGCTCACGTGGGCATCAGCAGACGTGGTGAAATCAAGGTGACCAACTATGCTGATCTCGTACTTTTTGATCCTGCCACTGTTACCGACAATGCCACACCCGAAAAGCCGCAACAACTATCTTCGGGTATTGCCGGAGTGTGGGTGAATGGACAATTGGTGTTTGCCCGTGGAACGGCAACTCAGCGTTACCCGGGTGTGGTGATCAGGCGCCAGGCGGAGAACTAGACCTATTCGGAATGTCATTGCCACGCATGGCGTCCGGGCTCAATCCAACTTTCCCGGATTTCAGTTATTTGATTCTTTTGGCCTTTAATTCCTCAAAGAAGATATCATCGTTGGGAACATCAAAGTCCAGGCTCAGGATCTCCAGGTTGTTGTCGAGATTGAACCTGACGGTGCCGAACGCAAACCACGACTGCGGCTTGTCCCACACAATCTGAAATACATCATAGTGCCAATGCTGCAATGTGGCGGAAAAATCAGGCGTGTGTTCGAAGGTTAGCCTCAATTGACCATTTGCTTCTGATACGACAATCTTTCCGTAGATATCGGCATGGTAAGTACCGGCATACTTAGGTGCGGCCAGTGAAGGTTTAGTGTCGGGCACACGCGCTTTTTTGCGATCGGCTATCCGCGTATCCTCCTTTTTCGCTTCCATCGTACCCTCCAGGTGTTCTTTCGACCAGTCGCGTTCAGGTTTTCCGAGAAAACGGTCGAACGTATAGCTGGGCAATGCCCCCAGTGGCGCCTGCAATCCGTTCGTCAACATGATGAATCCGAGTTTTTCTTCGGGTAACATCTGAATGACCGACACCATACCATCGTAACCTCCGGTATGGCCAACCCGAAGGCGGCCATGATAATCCGATAGCCCCCAACCCAGGCCGTAACCACGAAAGTGCGTCACCGGATTTTTGGCCGTATGGTCAACAACGAAATTGTTGTGAGGCGTCCACAAGGTATTTCGCGAAGCGGCCGTAAGCAGTGTGTCCTTACCCCAGACGCCATGATTCATGTTGAAGATGAGCCATTGCGAAAGATCGCTGACACTGGAGATCAGTCCACCGGTAGCCCCGATGTTTTCCCAGTCCACCCAGGGTGTCGGTTTATTTTGCTCGTCCGCTCGTTCATGTGGTGTAGCCACGTTAGCTACGTTCTGCAGGTAGCGGGTTCCGGTAACCGTGCTCGTCATACCCAGCGGTTTTAGAAACCGTTCGGTTACAAACTCACCCCAGCTTTTGCCCGTCACCTTGCGGATTACTTCGCCTGCTGTGATGTACATCAGATTACTGTATCCGTAGCCCGCGCGGAAATTGTAGGCCGGTGGCAGGTAACGCACGCGCTTGATGATTTCCTCCGCGCTGAGCTGCGACCGGTACCAGATCACATCGCCACTAAAGGTGCCCAGCCCCACGCGGTGGCAGAGCAAATCACGAATGGTAGTTTCTTCACTCACGTATGTGTTGTACAACGTAAAGTAGGGCAGGTGCTGGCGCACTTTGTCATCCCACTTCAATTTTCCCTCTTGCACAAGCAACGCGATGGCAGCGGAGGTAAACGCTTTGGAGTTAGACGCGATGGCGAACAACGTATTTTCATCCGGCTTTTGATTTTTGCCTACTTCCACCGTGCCGTAGCCTTTAGCAAACACCAGTTTACCGTCTTTCACGATGCCGATACTCATGCCGGGCACATTCCACTCTTTTAGCGCTTTTTCATAGTAGGCATCCAGTTTTTTGTAATCGACCTGGGCACAGGCGATAAAGCCGGCCAGCACGAGGGTGAGCACAAGGGTGAAACGCAGTTTCATGGGTTGCGGGGTTGGTTGAGAGGGGAAGGTACGATTTTTTGCAATCTGGATGTGAAGTTGATTATCTTGGGATATGAAGTTATCCATAGGTGTAATTTTTCTGCTCCTGATTTTTCCCGGAGAGGTCCGGGCGCAGCAACTTGATGAATTTGAAAAGCGCGAGTATCGGGATGGCTCGGGTCAGGTACTGAACTACCGGATGTTGTTTCCAAAAGGGTACGATCGAAAGATCAGGTATCCGCTGGTGGTCTTTTTGCACGGAGCCGGTGAGCGCGGAAACGACAACGAAAAGCAACTGACACACGGGGCCAGCTTGTTTCTGAGCGATAAGGCCCGCACCGACTATCCCGCCATTGTGATTTTTCCCCAATGCCCGGAGGATAGCTACTGGAGCGCTGTTTCGATTGATCGTTCGAAACAGCCGTTTGACCTAACGTTTGATTACAGCAAACCCCCCACGGAACCACTGCGGTGGGTGATCGAATTGATTCAGAACGTGCAGAAGAATGAAGCGGTGGATCGAAGGCGGATCTATCTGGCCGGCTTATCCATGGGCGGCATGGGTACCTTCGAGGCTGTTTACCGG
>JBKCJM010000088.1:0-41061 GCA_046301755.1 Cyclobacteriaceae bacterium | reverse complement strand
TTTCAACTGGTTTGCCTCAAGCCCGCCATACTTGGCTTTCCAGTTATAAAGTGTAGCCGTACTGATCCCGTGCTCACGGCAAAGATCGGCAGCGGCACTCCCGCCATCGTACTGCTTTAAGATTGACACAATTTGTGTCTCAGTAAATCGACTTTTCTTCATGGTTCCCTAAAGTTAAAATTCCTAGTTTTGAATTCTTCGCTTTTTAGGGAAGTTTACGGAAAGACCTGACAACTTCTGAAGATAGACATAAAACATTCGCCATTATCATCCGTACAATCAGCATGACCAAGAGTACACCGAATATGTTTAGAGTCACATTGATGCGGGTTTGGGTGATCCTGACCATCGGCAGCTTTTTGATTTTAGTAGTTGACTGGCTGGCCGGCTTGTTTGGTATGAATGGCCTTGGCTTATACTTCACCATAATTGCACTTTTCGCAGGACTGATTGGATTACTCATCGAGCTGCCGGAGGCCAGGTCATTGACCATTTATGACGACAAAATCACTGTCAAGAACCTATTAACCCGAAAATCCACGGATTTTTTGTTCACGACAATTGACGGATTCAGGATTTCAATGCACATGCAACGGTATGGTGGATTAAAACTTAACCTCATCCTGCTGAAGCAGGGCCATTCACACCATCCGATCTCACTGAGTTACATCGCAAATGCGACTGAAATCATAAATGAGTTAGAGAAACGAATACCCAATTCAACGGAAGATGAATACCGTTTTCTGGAGCTCATCAAGAAATAGCGATTCTCATGTCGTCAGGTCTTACGACCTGACGATTAGAGCCGGAGGAGATCGTTAACGTTGCCGCATAGTCCTTCTCCTTCCATAATTTCAGGTCGAAAGACCTGACAACTTCTCAGAGGTAGCAACTGAACAATAGCAAACCGCTCACAACACCATATTTGACTAAATTTGTGGAGTATCCAGAAACCACCACTCATGACGATTCGTACGGATCAAAGAGCCCGCTCCAATACATCAACATTAACCAACCTGGGCTTAATTCTTCTGTTCGCGTTTTGTAGTTCCCTGGTTTCGTGTTCCAAAGACGAAAACAACATTACTAACCCCATCCAGGCTAACGCAGGCTACCGTTTCACCACAATTCCGAACAATACTCAACCCGGTACGATGGTTGCAATCTGGTATCCGACCCGTGACGAGGAACAAGAGTACAACTACAATACGGCATCATCCGGACTAACTGTATCGGGAAGGGTTGCTCCCAATGGCGCTGAAATAAATGGAGATCATCCTGCCATTATCTTTTCGCACGGCTTCTCCGGTGGCGGCATTGGTTCGGTCGAAATCTGCGAAGCACTTGCCCGTGCGGGTTATTATGTCTTTGTGCCCGACCATAGCGATGCTGTGATGTCGGTACGAATTCAAGGACAATCAAACGGCATGTTAGAGCAAGCTCTCGAATACCTGAACAGCAATCCGTTCGGGAATGGCGAAAACTTTGGCTACCGGGTCTCTGAATTGAAATCAGTTGTTGAGTTCGTGAATTCTTCGGGTTTCAACATTGACAAGCAAAAAATAATACTGGGCGGACATTCCATGGGTGGATGGACTGCCATGAAGGTGAAGGAAGATGGATTTCGTCCGACCGCCATGTTCTTCTTTTCGATGGGCGAGCTAAACTGGCTTTACAATCAACAACGGTATTTTGAAGCAACTACATTCCAGAGTATCAATTTCCCGACTGCTTACTTCTACGGAGGCGCTGAATATGGTCAGGCAATAGCAGCAGGATTAGGGAATGTTTATGCAGCATACTGCTATACTCATTCACAAAGTCCGAGTTATGGTTTGCTGGTTAGACAAGGCAACCACTTCACATACAATTCGAAAGCCGTTGCGCCCGGCTCATTTGGTAATACCGAACAGGTAACAGCAATTACTGTCCGGCTTATCAATTTTCTGAATAAACATGTAAAGGGTCAAAATGTAGTCGTAACAACTGAGCCCGAAGATTTGATAAAATGATGGGTAGTGAAAGAATTAGGTCAATCGGAACACTTAGGTATTCGGCACATCTGCTTTTTAAAGTCTGTGCCCGCGGAGAACACTGCTTAGAGACAAACGTAAACGGCATCTTTAAAATGAGATTAGGTTTGATTTTAACATTGGGTATCGCGCTTGTGGGTTGCACTAAGTCAGTTGACCAAAAATTATCAAGTGCTATTTCTGATAGCGCCACAACACTATCTGTGGATTCCAGTTCCCAGATTTTACTGTTGGATACAACATATATTGACTATGAAAACTATTTCAATATCGAGAGTTATCTTACAAGGCAAAGTTTTGAAAGCCTAAAACCTGAGATTATTGACATTGACTGTGCGATTCTGATCTACCCAACACCTGAGCAACTCAATGAAATGAAAAAAGAATCTGACGAGCAAGATTTTTACGCGGCAGCTGACGACAATAATTGGTATCAGGTGCAGGCAATCGAAATGATTGATTCGGCAGGCGTGAAGAAAACAATCGTAAGCGGACGATTTCTCAGATTAATTGGAAAACAAAAAACCTGGGATCTGGACGTTCGCAAAAAGTATCTACCAAGTTGGAATTTGATTTTCTTCAAGACGGACAAGGAGCCAAAAGTAGTTTCAACCGTAGACCTGACTTTTGATGAAGTGAGAGAGTATTTTAACAACGAGTAACAATTACAGAGCAACCTTCATACGGTCGAATTCAAAAAAAATAGCCACCAGAACTCAATGGTTTCTGCCAGCCTGAGAAATTCCTTACTTTTGCGCCCTTAAAATTGAGCGCTGGCGCTCATCTCAACTTCTACCAAGGCATGATCTCCGTCAACAATCTTTCGCTGCAATTTGGCAAACGCGTACTCTTCGATGAAGTCAACCTGAAATTCGCGGGGGGCAACTGCTATGGCGTCATTGGTGCCAACGGAGCGGGCAAGAGTACGTTTCTGAAAATTCTCTCGGGCGACATTGACCCCACCCGCGGGCAGGTGGCCCTGGAGCCGGGCAAACGCATGGCCGTGCTGCGCCAGAATCACTATGAATTTGATGACGTGGCCGTGATTGACACCGTGATGATGGGCCACCAGAAACTGTGGGCGGTGATGAAAGCCAAAGATGCCATTTACGAAAAACCCGACTTCTCGGAAGCCGATGGCATTGAGGCCAGTCACCTGGAAGCCGAGTTTGCTGAAATGGGCGGCTGGAATGCCATGAGTGACGCGGCCGCGCTGCTGAGCGGGCTCGGCATTGCCGAAGAAGAACATCAGAAACTGATGCGCGAGCTGAGTGGTAACCACAAGGTGCGGGTGCTGCTGGCGCAGGCCATTTATGGAAACCCGGATATCCTCATCTTGGACGAACCCACCAACGACCTCGACCTGAACACCATTGCGTGGCTGGAAGATTTTCTCCTGGAATTTAAAAACCTGGTAATCGTAGTTTCGCACGACCGCCACTTTTTAGATACGGTGTGCACACACATTGTGGACATCGACTTTGGCGGAATCAAGCTGTTTACGGGCAACTACTCCTTCTGGTATCAAAGCAGCCAACTGGCTTTGCAGCAGCGCGCCAATCAGAACAAGAAGGCCGAGGAGAAGAAGAAAGAGCTCATGGAGTTCATCCTGCGCTTCAGCGCCAACGTATCGAAATCGAAGCAAGCCACCAGCCGCAGAAAGTTGCTGGACAAAATTTCGGTGGATGATATTCAGCCCTCCAACCGCAAATACCCCGGCATCATCTTCAACCAGAAGCGCACAGCGGGAGACCAGATCCTGGAGGTCAATCACCTGCACTATTCATTAAACGGTACGCCCCTGTTCAAAGACCTTAGCTTCTTCGTCAACAAGGGCGACAAGATTGCCTTCCTCAGCAAAGAGAGCCTGGCCGTTACTTCGCTGTTCCGAATCCTCATGGGCGAACTGAAGGCCGATCAGGGCGAATTCAAATACGGGCAAACCATTACCAAAAGTTACCTGCCGCTGAATAACGAATCCTTCTTCACTTCCGATGACAACCTGATGGACTGGCTTCGCCAGTTTTGCGTCACCGATGAAGAGAAGGAGGAAGCGAATATCCGCGGGTTTCTGGGCAAGATGCTGTTCTCGGGCGAGGAAGTTTTCAAGAAATGTTCGGTGCTAAGCGGGGGCGAAAAAATGCGGTGCATGATCAGCCGCATGATGCAGCCGGGCGCTAACCTGTTGATCGTAGACGAGCCAACTAACCATCTTGACCTGGAGTCCATTCAATCATTCAACAACGCGCTGAAAGATTTCCCCGGCCAGATCTTGTTCACCACACACGACCACGAGTTTGCACAAACCGTGGCCAACCGCATCATCGAAATCGGTCCGAACGGCTTTATGGACAAGCTGATGACCTACGATGAATACGTAGAGAGCGAAAAGCTGCAGGAGCAAAAAATGGCGTTGTACGCGTAAAAGCCTTGACGAGGGCTGCAAGATCAAGCACTTCCTGAGGACAATCAAAGGTGACACCGAAAATGACCTTTAAAAAAAAGGTATATTTGAACATGCCCATGCCAGAAATCAACCCGATTAACATCATGCAGAAGTTCTCCTTGTTTGACAAGCAATGGACGCCCCATATCATCGGAGAACTAAATGGCCAGTATGTGAAACTTTGTAAACTTCAACATGACTTTGTCTGGCATAGCCACGAAAACGAAGACGAACTTTTCATGGTGTTTAAGGGCACCCTGCTGATGGACTTCCGCGATGGCCGCACAGTTGAAGTGAAAGAGGGAGAAATTCTGATTGTTCCGAAAGGCGTTGAACATCGGCCACACACCAACGGAGATGTCGTTTTCAATCTCCTGTTCGAACCCAAAGCCACCTTGCATACCGGAAATGTGGAAAGCGAGATGACGGTAAAGGAATTAAGCTGGATCTAAACTCAACCTGAAAGGCCTGACCTGTTTCTGCCAAGAAAGGCAGGCTTCACCTGAACCTGTTTTTTTCCTACTTTCGGACCCATGAGCGGCCTCAAAAAAATCGGATTCTTCTCGGCTTTCATTATCCCCGCACTGGTCGTGGCCGGTTATTACCTGGGCGGCTGGTGCCTGTGGCTGCCCATCGCCTTTGTGTTCCTTATCATACCGGCAATTGACGTGGCCCTCGGCCTGGATACCCACAACGTGCCCGAGAACGACAAGAAAGTGGTGGGCGAGGAATTCTACTACCGTTTCGTTACGTACCTGTGGACGTATATCCAGTTTGCCTTTTTCGCCTGGGGCGGATATGTCGTGGCTTTCGGCCAGCTGAACGGAATACTGGAGTGGACCGGCTTCACCATCGGCTTTGCCCTGGTTACAGGTGGCATCGGCATAACGGTGGCGCATGAACTGGGTCACAAAAAATCAAAACTGGAGCGCTTTTACAGCCAGGCCTTGCTGATGACGGTGGGCTACATGCACTTCTACATCGAGCACAACCGCGGCCACCATGTGTTCGTGGCCACACCCGAAGATCCGGCCACGGCACGGCAGGGTGAAAATTTTTATGCCTTCTGGTTCCGTTCCGTGTTTGGCGGCTGGGCACACGCGTGGAACCTGGAAAAGGAAGCCCGTCAACGCCAGGGGCTTTCCGTCTGGTCCATCGCCAACCCCGTGATCCTGTACGCGACTCTTCAGATTCTTTTTGTGGTGGCGCTCACCCTCGTGTTCAGCTGGCTGGCAGGTCACCCGATTTGGGCATTGCCGGTTTTTCTGGTGGTGCAAAGTGTGCTGGCATTCTCGCTGCTGGAACTGGTGAACTACGTGGAGCACTACGGCATTCAACGAAGGCTGATTGCCCCGGGCCGTTACGAACGGGTGAACCCGCTGCACAGCTGGAACGCCAGCCACCTGGTAAGTAATTTTTTCCTCTTCCAACTGCAGCGTCACTCCGACCATCACTACAACGCCATTAAGCGCTACCAGGTGCTCGATCATTATGATGAAAGTCCGCAGTTGCCGTACGGCTACCCCACGATGATTCTGTTGGCGCTGGTGCCTCCGATGTGGTTTGGCATGATGGACAGCCGGCTGGAGGAGTGGAAGAAAAACGTTCCGGCCCTGGCATCGTAGAAAATTGCGCAACATCCATCATCTCAAGATATTCCCTTTGAAGTATATTCTTAACATATGAAAAGAGTTAAACAGGTAATTCTGGCGCTGGCCATACTCGGCCTCGGCTACGGCATTGGCTACCTATGGCGGGCCCTGCCCATCATCAGCGGGTTTGGTGCCAAAGACATGTGCACATGTGTGTTCCTCAACGGCCGCACACCCGATGATGTGATGAAACAGGAACTTGGCGCTGGATTGCAGAGTCTGGGGAGTTTTAATGTTAGTCTGGCAGACTCCAGCGTAAGCGGTTCTGTTTTTGGGTTGGCAAGACGCAAAGCGATTTTCCGGAAAGGTCTCGGTTGCACGCTGATTGCCGAAATCAGCGAAGAGGAATTGCGGAAACAACCCGTGAACCTTCACGCGATGGCGCTCGTAAACCCGGACACCGTAGCGTGGCCGTTGGGCGACCGCACCACCGACACGTTAATGGCCGGGGTGAACGGAGAGTTGCTGGAGCAAGCCATTGACTTTGCTTTTGCAGAAAAAGACCCGGAGCGCCCCGTGAACACGCGGGCCGTGCTGGTCGTGTACCGCGATCAGATTTTGCGCGAAGAGTATGCGCCTGGCTTCGACCGGCACTCGCGCCACATGGGCTGGTCGATGACCAAGAGCATCAACAGCGCGGCTGTGGGCATCCTGGTGAAGCAGGGAAAACTAAATGTGCAACAGCCAGCCCCCGTGGCGGAGTGGAAGGATGATGATCGAAAAAAAATTACGCTGGAGCATCTGCTGCGTGCCAGCAGCGGGCTGGAATGGGAGGAAGTGTACAACGGGCCGAGCGCGGCTACCAACATGCTGTTCACCGAAGCCGACATGGGCGCCTATGCGGCCGCGCGGCCGCTCGAAAGCAAATCCAACACGGTGTTTGAATACTCCAGCGGCACCAGCAATATTCTAGCGCGCATCGTGCGGCAAGCCGTGGGCGATGACGACTACTACCGTTTTTATTACCGGGAGTTGCTGGAAAAAATCGGGGCGCGAAGCTTTGTACTAGAACCCGATGCCAGCGGCACCTACGTGGGCTCTTCGTATTCCTGGGCCACAGCCCGCGACTGGGCACGCTTCGGGTTATTGTACTTACACGATGGCGTAGTAAATGGTGAACGCATACTGCCCGAGGGTTGGGTGAAATACTCGGCCACGCCTGCACCGGCCGCTGCGCGGGGCGAGTACGGAGCGCAATGGTGGCTGAATGCGGGAACACCGGGCAACCCGGACAATCGTACCTATCCCAAGGTGCCAACCGATTCGTTCCAGGCTGAAGGATTCGAGGGTCAATTTGTGTTTGTAGTGCCTTCCAAACAACTGGTGGTAGTGCGGCTGGGGCTTTCGCAAAAAGGCGAACTCGACATGAATGAATTTGTGTCGCAGGTGATTGCTGCGCTACCGGCCGAGTAAGCTGTGGGGCTTTTCCGATTCAAGCAGTTTTCTGTAAACGATGACCACGCGCCCATGAAAGTGGGCACCGATGCCGTGCTGCTGGGAGCCTGGACCCGTGTAGAAGAAGCCGCGCACATTCTGGACGTGGGCACAGGCTGCGGAGTAGTGGCACTCATGGTCGCGCAACGTGCACCGCAGGCCCGCATCGATGCAATCGACAACGATGCCGCCAGTTGCTTTGAAGCAACCTACAACGCAGTGCAATCGCCCTGGGCCGATCGCATCAGGGTGCACCACCACCCTATTCAATCCTTTTCCTCTCCTACCGGATATGACCTGATCGTTTCCAATCCTCCGTATTTTAGCAACAGCTTGCTGCCCCCCTCACCGGCTCGCACACAGGCCCGCCACAACACCACGTTAACCTTACCAGAGCTGGTCAACGCCTGCACACGATTGCTGTCACCCAACGGGCGGGTAAACCTCATTCTTCCTGAAACATCCGTTAACGAATTGGTAACAACTGCTGAAGCAAAAGGGCTCTACCTACAGGCACAATGCCGGATTGTGATGAAAGCGGGCCAGCCGGCAAAACGGAGTTTGCTTCAGTTGGTCCGGCAACCGGTGGCGCTCGCGGTCACCGAACTGGTACTGTTAAATCCCGATAGCTCGCGGTCGGATGCTTACCGCGAACTCACAGCTGCCTACTACCTGGACTGAACACTTTCCGTCCATCAAAAAAACTTTAGCATTGGCCGGTGTTGCCGTAACATTGCGGGTTCAAATGCGCTCCGCTTCAAAAATTCTGCTGTTGTTTTTGCTGGTGGCCTCCTTTGGTGCCACCGCTCAGCAACTGCCCGGAATACGGATCGTGCGGGCTACGGGCCCCATCACACTCGATGCCGTGCTGGACGAGACCGACTGGCAACAAGCTGAAACTGCGCGCGATTTCAAACAATACTTTCCCTACGACACCTCGCTCGCCACGGTTAAAACAGAAGTGAAGCTGACCTATGATGACGATAACATTTACATTGCCGCCATCATCCGCAGCACAGCCGACCGGCAATATGTAACGCCCTCGCTGCGCAGGGATTTCCGGGGAGAAGCCAATGACGGCATTTCGATCGTCCTGGATACGTTTAAGGATCGCACGAACGCGTTTCTGTTTGGCGTAAACCCGTTTGGTGTACAACGCGAGGGATTGATTGCTAATGGAGGTGGCGTGGGGCAGAATGACTTCTCGCTCAACTGGGATAACAAGTGGTATTCCGAAACCCGCATCGAGGGCGATCAATGGATTGCGGAAATGGCCATTCCATTCAAAACCATCCGATTCAAAGACAACCTGGACAGTTGGTTGGTGAATTTTTACACCATCGACAGCCATCATGCCGAGCGCTCCACCTGGTCGCCCATCCCACGCAATTTTGATATCGTGAACATGGCATTCAACCGCGAGCTGATCTGGGACAAGCCGCTGAAAAATCCGGGGCAAAATGTTTCGCTGATTCCATATGTGGCGGCCGGCTCCGACAAAAATTTCGAGAAGGGCACACCTGCCAAAAACAATGTCCAGATTGGTGGTGATGCCAAGGTGGCGATTGGCCCGGCTCTGAATCTCGATCTCACCGTGAACCCAGACTTCTCGCAAGTAGAAGTCGATGAGCAGGTAACCAATCTCGATCGGTTTGAAATTTTCTTCCCGGAGCGCAGGCAGTTTTTTCTGGAGAACGCGGATTTATTCGCGGGGTTTGGGGTGGATGGCACGCGACCGTTCTTCTCGCGCAGAATCGGGGTGGTCCGCGATGAATCGCTTGGCCAGAATATTCAGAACACGATTTATGGCGGTGCTCGTCTCAGTGGCAAGATCAACAACAACACACGGGTTGGCTTCCTCACCATGCAGGCCGGTGAAGATGCGAGCATCGGGTTGCCGAGTACCAACTACACGGTGGGGACGATTCAGCAGAAAGTATTCACGCGCTCCAACATCGGCTTCATCTTCGTAAACAAGCAAGCCTTTCAGGATTCCGTTGGAGGTGAGTTTACGCTGAGCCCGTTGAAATACAGCCGCGTAGCGGGTGCGGACTTTAATCTTGCCACGGCTGATAATCGGTGGAATGGCAAGGCCTTCTACCATCACAGTTTTGATGAAAACAACCTCGACTCCGCTTTTGCCTTTGGCGGCTTTCTCAACTACAGCACACCGGAATGGAACATTGATATTTTTGGCCGTAGCGTGGGCGCCAATTATGATCCCGAAGTTGGCTTTGTGCGCAGGCGCGACATCCGTCAGATTTCCCACACGACCTGGCGTAACTTCTACCCGTCTTCCGGAAAAATTCAAAGCCATGGCCCGGGCATCGACTTTGATCTGATCTTCAACAGCCTGCCCATTTCAGCCACTGACCCGATCGCGGACTGGCTGAACTCCACGTTTAACATTGGCGTACTGGACTACGATATCAACCTGATGTACCGGATCCGCTGGCGCAACACCGCGAATTTTAACATTCGCCTGCGCCAGGAGTACACCTACCTGTTCAGGGCGTTCGATCCCAGCGGATCAGGTGGCCTGCAACTGCCGGCCGGCACAGATTATAACCCAAAGCTCATCGTGGCCAGTTTCAACAGCGATGCGCGCAAGAAGTTCTTTTTCAACATCAGCACCCGATCGGGCGAGTACTTCAATGGTACCCGCCTTAACCTGAGCGGCACACTCACCTACCGCTACCAACCCAAAGGTTTTGCGTCTTTGAACTTCACCTATAACCGCATCACCCTCCCCGAACCTTATTCGAGTGCCGATCTGATTCTCATCGGGCCGCGCATTGACCTGACCTTCAGCCGAAATGTATTCTGGACTACGTTTGTCCAATTCAACAGCCAGATCAGCAACCTGAACATCAACTCGCGCTTGCAGTGGCGCTTCAAGCCTGTATCGGACTTTTTCCTGGTGTATACAGATAACTACTTTGCCGAATCCTTTGAAGAAGGTGCCGTGTTTCGCATCGGGCAGCCGAGGGCTCGGGCTATTGTGGCAAAGCTGACTTACTGGCTTAATCTGTAAAATTTTTACCTCCTGATAATCAGGCAATTAACTCGGTAAAAAATATATGTTTAAACATCTATTTTAAGAATGGTGTTGTACTTGCACAACGAAAAAGAACAAACCCGTTAACACAATGAAAAAAACAGCAACTCTGTTTATCGCACTGTTGGCTGCCGGAGCAGCCTTCGCACAAACAACCTGGAATCTGGACCAGTCGCATTCCAGTGTCGGCTTCAGCGTATCGCACATGGTGGTATCTGAGACAGCCGGTAACTTCAAAGACTTCTCCATCACGGTAATGAGCAAGAATGCCGATTTTGATGGCGCGGAAGTACAGTTCTCCGCTAAAGTGGCGTCTATCAACACCGACAACGAAAAGCGGGATGGACACCTGAAGTCAGCCGACTTTTTTGACGCTGAGAAATTTCCTGAAATCACGTTTAAGGGCAACCTGGTGAAAGCCGGTGGTAAATATCAGTTGAAAGGTCAGTTCACCATGAAAGGTGTAACGAAAGAGGTTGCTTTCGATGTAACCTATGGCGGCACGGTTGATACCGGCCGTGGTGTAAAGGCGGGTTTCAAATTGACCGGCAAGGTAAACCGCCAGGACTACGGTGTGAAGTGGGCCAGCAAACTGCAAGATGGCAGCGCAGTTGTGGGTGATGAAGTAGACATTATCTGCAAGATTGAATTGAACAAAGCGGCTTAACCAACCCAAATACGGAAGGGGTAGCTCATGGCAGCAATGCAGAGTAACCCCTTCCTGTTTTATTATGACCATCGAGGACGAGATCAAACAACCCAAGTTTCGCAATGCTCATCAAAAAGCAGTGCTTAACCTGATTTTTACTGCCAACTGGCTGACCAACCGGCAGCGTGAATTGTTTGAGCCTCATGGCATTACCGGCCAGCAGTACAATATTTTGCGAATCCTGCGGGGCCAGCACCCCAAGCGAATCTCCGGTGCCGAAATCAAAAGCCGGATGATGGACAAGAAATCCGATGTGTCGCGCCTGTTAGACCGCTTGATCGGCAAACGCCTGGTAGCCAAAAATCAATGCCCTAACGATAAACGCGCCAGCGACATCAGCATTACCGAGGCGGGGCTCACCCTGCTGCAATTTCTGGACGCCACCATCAATAACATGGACGCCCAGTTGCTGAACCTGACCAAAGAAGAAGCCTTGCAACTCAGCAAACTGCTGGACAAGAGCCGCAGTTAGGGTGAACTTACGAGCAAGGCCATTAAAAGCACCTACAACTCCCTTTCAGTCTTCCGGAAAAGGCTTTTGGATACCCCTCCGTCTCCATGTCGGCTTCAAAATGAGTGACCGGCTTTTCGGACACAATTTTTACAGCACCGGAATTGACATACGCTACGTCATCGTTCACACGAAAACTCAAATTGGTGGCTGAAAAACCAAAAAGCCAACCTTCTGAACTATTATTCTCCCTTGCTACCGTGCTTCTCGAATTGCAACCAACATTTACAGTTGAATAAAAACGGTCTTGAAATGTAAATTCACAACCGAATACCGGCTCCCGCAAGATCGGATCCGTGCACGAATTGCCCAACAAAACAAAAAGCCATAAATTAGAACTTGCAAAACCCTTCATGACGTTTATGGCAGACAAAAGACTATTTCTCGCTGCAGTTTTTTTGTTTTTTTTCATAGCGCACTACTCTAATGGTCAAATCCAAAACTACACTGGTTACATTGTTTTAAATAACCGGGACACCGTCTTTGGCATTTTACAAGATAGGAACAGCCATTCAAATAGCCAAAGAATCTGGTTTAAAGCCAGTGGTTCAAAACGATTCATTTCCTATGAATCAAGTCAGCTGTTGGGCTTTGAAATGGACAGCGTTACGTATTTCTCACGTCCAATTTCCATAAACAAGCAAGAAAAACAAGCTTTTGTGCGCCCCCTGATTACAGCTCGATTGAACATATTCTATTTTCGCGATCGAGAAGTATATGTGAGCCTTGACTCAACTCAACTGAGAGAGATCAGGTTTGTCAAGAACAAAGACGCCCCGGAAAACAGATATTATCGGGGCCTTCTTAAGTCATTAGCAAGTGACTGCGCAAGCCTGAATGCAGATACAATCGGATCATCGATGCAGTCGTTGATTAGATTTATCACCGAGTACAACAAGTGTAAAGGGTCAGCAATCAAAACGTATCCAACCGTTAAGACTAACTTTAAATGGGATTTAGGACTCGTTGTAGGGCAAACGTTTTCGTCAATCAACCTCTCAAGTTACGATAGACTTGAGCCAATATCATTTGGAACCACCCGGTCTCGGCTTTTTGGTGTAACCGCACATTACATAAGGTCAAAAGCAAGCAATTTTTATTCCGCGGAGTTAAGCTTCCAAGAACTAAACTTCCTCGGATTGCCAGAAGATGACACCGGAAGTGAAAATTTTGTTCAAATCCATTCCCGACTAGCACGATTAACACTTGGCGTGAACAAAACCATAGCGTGTAGTTGGGCAACTCCCTATATCGGGCTAGGAGCGCTATTTGCGATCCCCACAAAATTTGAAGTTCTCACAAAAAGGCCAGCTGTACCAAATCGCCCAGATCTCGGCATGATTCAGACGCAAACGATTGTCGAAAAGAATTTGATTCCAGGGCTTTGGGCAACCATTGGTCTAAAAATAGTTGTTTATAAAAACATCAAGCTCATCGGAGAAGCTAGAATCGAAAAATCACTTGGATACGGTGAAATCCCGCTTTATGATGGCGCAGATCCATTGCAAGCCAGCTTTGTTGTTGGTGTATTATTTTAGTTAGTTGGCCGAACTTCTTGTTATCTCCTTCCTGACAAATTGCATCAGCTCGCGGATATATTCCCGGCTGAAATCGAACCGGATGCCTGCCGCACGGTATATCTCCGGGATGGTACGCGTGTTGCCCAACTTCAGCGCGCTGAGGTAACGCTCAAGACCTGCCTGTCCCTGCTGCCGGTAGTTCCGCCAAATGGCAATCGCGCCCAACTGAGCCATGCCATATTCGATGTAGTAAAAAGGAACCTCGTACAGGTGGAGCTGTTTCTGCCATAGGTAATCACGCGCTTCCTCCCAGCCCCGCCAATCAGTCACCGTATCGGCAAACTGCTGGTACACCACATTCCATTGGCGCTTGCGCTGCTCCGGGGTGTGCCCGGGGTTTTCATAAATCCAATGCTGAAACTTATCGATGGTGGCCACCCATGGTAATGTTTCAATGATATCCTCCATCTGGTCAGTGCGGGCGCGGGTCAGATCATCCCTATCCGGAAAGAATACGTTCCAGTAGTCCATGCTGAGCAACTCCATCGACATGGACGCCAACTCCGCCACTTCCATGGGCGGATTCTTAAACTCACTCAAACTTAAGTCCTTAGTAACGAAGTTGTGCACCGCGTGGCCGCCTTCGTGCATCAGGGTGGTCATGTCGCGCTGAGTGGATGTGGCATTCATGAAGATGAACGGAACGCCAATCTCCGCCAGCGGATAGTTATACCCACCCGGTGCCTTTCCCTTCCGCGACTCCAGGTCGAGATGCCCCATCTCTTTCATGATCATCAGGCACTCGCCCAGAAATTGGTCGAGCCGTGAAAAGCATTCAATCGACTTCGCGGTGAGGTCGGCCCCGCCTTCGAAAGCCTTGAGTGGAGCCCGGCCGCGCACGTCAACGGCCTTATCCCACGGACGCAAAACATCAACGCCCAATTCGGTCTTCCGGTTTTCGGCCAGCTCTTCCAGTAGCGGCACTACTTCCGATGACACCGAATCATGAAATGCAAAGCAATCTTTCGGGGTATAATCAAATCGCCCATACGCTTTAAACATGTAGTCGCGGAAGTTGGCAAACCCTGCATTCACCGCAACCTGGTGCCGCAGTTGAATAAGACGTGTATACAACGTGTCAAGTTCCTCTTTATCACGCAGTCTGCGCGCGGCAATTTTCTGATACACTTCGGCCCGCACGGTGCGGTCGGTTTCCTGCAGCAGCACGGCTGCCTGTTGGAGCGTCAACTCCTGGCCTTTCCATTCAATCGTCATGGCCCCCGATAGTTGTGCGTACTTCTGAGTCTCGGTATTGATTTCGGTGAACAACGGAACGTTCTCTTCCCGGAACAGCTCAATATCCTTTTTAAGGTTGCGAATGAGGATGGCATACCCGGGCAACGTGCTCAGTTCATGGAGAAAAGGCGAAGCGGCAGCCTTCTTGTTGAGTTGGTCGGCCACCGGAGCCATCTGAGGCTGTATGTTCTGGATAAAGTCCTGATAAGCCGCGCGATGTTCGTCACTTTCGGTGTAACATGTCATGCGGATATAGCGCCAGCCGAGGTCCTCGCTCAATACCGACTCCAACTCACTTCGGTCGCTCAGCCATTTTTCCAGTTCGGGACGCGACCCGATGGGGCGCTCGAGCAACTGATCGAAATAGGGTTTCAGGTTTTCCCAGGTCGAAACGGCAAACGTGTCGGGTAAAAAATGCCGGGCCGGGCGCGCAGGTAATACAAGTGACATAACTCAAAACTTTCTGAAAGGTAAATTACGATGTCTTCTTTTTAAACCACGGAAAAAATGCCGAAGTACTTTCCTGGTAACGGACGAACTCCGCACCGCGGCTCTGCCGCATGTGCGCTTCGGTGTACCCGATTCCGGTTACCTGGGTGAGCACATAATACATGATCAGGGGGCTGATGATGCCAAGATAGCCCCAGGCAGAGCCTAGCGCCAGTACCGCGAAGCCAACCCAGGTAAGCCACTCGAAAAAATAATTCGGATGCCGGGAATAGTTCCACAACCCCACTTCACAAATTTTTCCCCGGTTTGCCGGATTTGACTTGAAGCGCGTCAACTGGGCATCCGCCAGCGACTCTCCGCCAACACCCACCAGGCAAATGACTACGCCCAGCCACTCATACACCAGCACGTGTGGAGTCGTGTTGACCATCACCAGGACAAACGGCAGCGACAGCACCAGTGCGAAAAATGCCTGCACGTAATAGAATCCCAGCATGCGGATCTGGTGCCGCGAACCCCACTGGCTGCGCAGCGCAGTGTAGCGGGCATCTTCCGCCTTACCCACATTGCGGCCGTACAGATAAGCAGACAACCGGAATCCCCACAAGCAAACCACCCCGAGGACGAGAAGCTGCCGAAGCGGATAACCGTTCACCAGCACAAAATAGATCATCGTGAGCAGCGGAAAGCTGGCCGGCCACACAACATCAACAATGGCGGCATTACCCTGCCGTAGCTGGATGACCCACGTGAGTGTGAACAGCACCGTCAACAGCAACGCCCCAAGGCCAAGCAATACCAGTATTTCATTCATTTCAATGTAATTTTACACGGGCAAGGCAAAACGTAAACACAAAAGTTTCACGCACTCCGCCCGACCAGCAATTTGACGAAAGAAATCGGCTTCGAGATGACCGCACATAAAAATCACAACATGAAATTTAACTATTGGCTTTTGCTGGCGGCACTCGCTGTCGCGACCTGCACCCCCAAACAAAACTACCCGGTTACCGGATCTATCGAAACTCTGGATGCCGGCTTGAATGAGGTACTGGCCGCAGATGCACGCATCGAAATTGTGGGTGAAGGATTTGAATGGAGCGAAGGCCCGCTTTGGCTGGCCAGCGAAGGCAAACTGATTTTTTCTGATGTGCCTGAAAACCTGATCTATGAATGGAGTGAATCCGGAGGAGTGAAGCGCTATCTGGCGCCCTCGGGATTTACGGGCGATTCGCAGGCAGGAGAATCAGGCTCCAACGGCCTGGCTGTTAACGAAGCCGGAGAACTGGTGCTTTGTCAGCATGGAGACCGGCAGGTGGCCGTTATGAAAGCGCCACTCGCGGATCCCGAGCCGCTGTTCGAAACCATCGCCAGTGAGTTTGGCGGTCGCAAGTTTAACAGCCCCAACGATCTTCACATCGACCGACAACAGCGGATATGGTTTACCGATCCGCCCTACGGACTTCCCGGGCAAGACAATGACCCTGCAAAAGAACAGACTCACAACGGGGTATATCGAGCTGCCCGCGGGCAAGTCGAATTGCTGATTGACTCGCTTACACGCCCCAACGGCATCGCCCTCTCCCCGGACGAGTCGAAGCTCTACGTGGCCAACAGTGATGCCGGCAAGGCACGTTGGTATGAATATGACGTGGCGGGTGACTCATTAACGCGCGGCCGCATCCTGTACGATGCCACATCGGTTACCGCCACCGAGAAGGGATTACCGGACGGCCTGAAAGTGGACCGCAAAGGAAATGTGTTTGCCACGGGGCCCGGTGGTGTCTGGATTTTTAGCTCTACCGGCAAGTTGCTCGGTAAGGTCAAATTGCCAGAAGCGACCTCGAACTGCGCACTTACACCAGATGGAAAGTTCCTCTTCGTTACCATGGACATGTATCTTGTACGCATTGCACTGAAATGACCTGGGTAGAAATCATCGGCTGGCTGGGAGCGCTTGAAATCCTTCTGGCTTTTGGACTCAACAGTTTTAAGCGCATACAAAGTGACGCGTATAGTTTTCAATTGCTAAACCTGACGGGAGGCATTTTACTTATCATCAATTCGGCTATAAACCGGATTTATCCGTTTACCTTCATCAACTCGGTTTGGGTATTGGTGGCCCTGATTGCACTTTGGAAAAAATACCGATCGAAAGATGACCGCGCTTGAGCAGCAAAAAATCCGTTTGCAACGATGGGTTGTCGGGCTCGCCCTTGTTCTGCTGGCCGGCAAGGTAGCGGCATACTGGCTTACGCAATCGGTGGCCATTCTCACCGATGCGCTGGAAAGCATTGTTAATGTCGTAGCCGGACTATTTGGGTTGTACAGTCTCACCCTGTCGGCTAAACCACGCGATGCCGACCATCCCTACGGCCACGGAAAGATTGAGTTTATTTCGGCAGCGGTGGAGGGTACGCTCATCATCGTAGCCGGTGGGTTTATCTTGTATGAGTCGGTTCACAATCTGGTGGTGCCCCGCACCCTGCAGCAACTTGATTTTGGTATTATGTTAATTGCCGGCACCGCCCTCGCAAACTTCATCATGGGCAACATTTGTGTGCGGGCGGGAAGGAAGGCAAATTCCCTTGCCTTAATCGCCAGCGGAAAGCACCTGATTTCCGATACCTGGTCAACTGTAGGCATAATCGTTGGTCTCATTCTCATTGTCATCACGGGCATCCAATGGATAGACAGTGTTGTGGCCATCCTGTTCGGGATAATCATTTTCGTTACAGGCTACAAAATTCTCCGCAGTTCACTGGCCGGCATAATGGATGAATCGGACCGCGAGTTGTTGGCCAAAATGGTTGGCCGGCTCAATCACCACCGACCGGAAAACTGGATTGACTTGCACAATACGCGGATCATCAAATTCGGCAGCGTGTTACACCTGGATGCTCATCTCACCGTGCCGTGGTACCTCAACGTACATGAAGCGCATGCCGAAATCGATCGCCTCGCAGGGCAGGTTCGCGAAGAGTTCGGTGAAACACTTGAGCTTTTCGTACACTCCGATGGGTGCCTCGATTTCTCGTGCAAAATCTGCAGTAAATCAGAATGCGCTGTTCGAAAATCGCCATTTGAAAAAAGAATCGAATGGACCGTCCAGAATATTTCGCAAAACCAGAAACACCAGGTTACCACAAGATAACCGGCATTATCATTGCACTCAGCTGCAAATAGCCAAACGCATTTACTTCAAAATGCGGCCGAAGGTGCGGCTCACTCCAATACTTAGACTCGGCACAAATCCATAGCGCCTGTACCAATCATCCAGTTTATCATCCACCGCGGTCTGCAACGCATATAAATCGCGGGTATTAGAATGCAAGGCAGACTGCGAAGCGAGCGTTTTACTAATGGCAAACTCAATAGTAGCACGCCAACGTGAATCTTTAAATGGTATTATCCTTCCATACAAAACACCTACCTGAATCAATTGTGACGTAAGCGTCAACGTCTGCACCACCTCAGACCCTACTCCGGTTTTCAACGGATGGTCAGCGATAGCGGTATTGAGTTGATTTTCCACCATTGAAGAAGCTGTAGCGCCTTTCATCCGAAGCGATTGCAAAAACCCACCAATGTAGTGGTAATGCACGTGATACTGAAGACCCATTGAAAGCGAAATCCCTCTATCAAACGACTCGCGTAACATCAAATTAATGTCGTCTCGTTCCGATTGCCCAACAAACAAGAAACTGTTTGATAACCCCAGCATCCCTGCTTCAGCCCGAGCTGAAAATCGCTTATTGAAAAAAAAATCATATCCTATGGAAGCTTGCAGAGGATATCGGACATTGACGCGTACTTCATGCTGCCGGACAGCGTCAATCCCCCGCGCAGCCGGGAAAGTCTGTGAAGGCTGTGCCGAAACTGTGACCAGACTGGCCGTACTATCACGAACGAAATAAAAGTCGCCTTTCAGTGAAGTAGACTCCCACGGAATTTGACGCTTATCGGAGCGTACTTCAAGATCGCTTCGAACCCGTTTGAACACTTGCTCCACAGTTAAGTTAGGCGTAGCCATGTGGCGAAGCAACGCTTCGGTATACAGTCCGTTGCGGCCGACACCATCCGAGGCTACACTGCCGGGTGAGGTTGCGTAGGCAATAAGCGAACCGGAAGGCGCATTCATAAATGCAAGACCGTTGCCTTCAGTAGAACGGTTCCAGCTGAGTTGAAACGGATTGTTTCGACATGCATCGAGTATGAGAAGATTAACAGAGGTGCCGCTCACTTCCATATGTGCCAGTACGCGATCAACCGGTACACAGTCAAACTCGACCAACTTTTCCATTTGAAGGTTGGCATCAACCGGCACAAGGTAATTTCTGCCCTGGAATTGAAGCCCATGCCCGGCATAATAGAATAAGCCAATATCTTCTCTCTTAAGCTGCTGCCCGAATTGATCAATTGCCCGCTTCATCTGGCTTTGTGAAACGTTCTCGTACCTGACCGTAGTAAAGCCTAGCCGTGTCAAGGTGCTGTCCATAGCGCGAACATCATTTCGGGGGTTGGGCAACGCTCCTGCATACTGATAATCCGAATTACCAATGAGCAAGGCCAGCCTTCTCGTTTGTGCTTGTACTTGAAACAAACACAACAAAAACAGGGTCACGATCAGGACTATGCAGCGATTAGCTTTCATAATAGACGATTTGATGACGAAATGTAACGGCTATCTAATCGTCTTGAAACTGCTTTGCGAAAAAGCAGGAGCGAATTGTAGATTTAACGGAGCGAGTTGCCTAATACAACTTATCCTTTTCGAGATATGAACTAATTCGGTTACCCAATTTCGATCACCACATCATCGGTAAGCGGATGACCGACACACGTGAGTACATAGCCCTCAGCCCGCTCGCTAGCCGAGAGCCCCTCCTCTTCATCCAATTTAACCTGGCCGCTTAACGCCTTACCCCGGCAAGCTGTGCACAACCCGCTTTGGCAGGAATACGGCAGATCGATGCCCAGATCGAGGGCTGTCTCCAGAATGGTGCGATTCGGTTCTACGTTAAACTTGTACTCCTGGCCATCGTATAGAATTTTAACTTCGTGCGCAGTGTTTCCGCTGGAAGTTACCTCTTTTTTGGGTTGCTTATCAATGGTGCCCTGAACAAAACTTTCCTTAAATATTTTGGACTCCGGAATAGCGCGGGCAGCCAACAAAGTCTCAACATTCTTCATCATTCCCTCAGGGCCGCACATCAGGTAAGTCGTTTTTTCGAGGCCCCAGTCCGGAATACGCTCAAACAATCGCGCCAGCATTTCGTGGTTCAACAGGCCCGAGTACCCCTGCCAGTTCATTGGAGCATTATCAAGAATGTGAATAACGTGGAGACGGCCCTGGTCATTCGTCTGCAACTTATCCAGCTGATCTTTGAAGATAATGCTGTCAATATCGCGGTTACAATAAACCAGTGAACAGATACTGTCAGGCTCCAGATGCAGCGTGGTCTTAATTACGCTCATCATGGGTGTAATGCCCGATCCGCCTGCGAACATCACCAGGTGCCGCTTGTTGGCCGCGCTGTACTCCGTGGTAAACTGACCCATAGGCTCCAGCACTTTTACACGATCGCCCGCTTTCAGGTTATCAGCCAGCCAGTTTGACATCAGACCTTTGTCTACCCGCTTCACCGATACGGCTAAATCCTGATCAACCACCGGGGATGAACACAAAGAATATGCCCTCCGCACTTCTTTCCCGTTGATCGGCAGGATAAGCGTTAGGAACTGGCCTGCTCTGTATGAAATTTTTTTCTCGGGCTGTTCAAAAACAATGCTGATGGCATCGCGCGTTTCCTGCACAATCTCCCTGACTTTCAGGTCGTGATAGTGAGGGCCACTATGAGCCTGTTCTTCCGCCTTCTTATCTCCTTTTCTAAACAATCCAAAAGCCATGCACCACGTGGTTTTGAGGTCGCAAAACTAACCAATCCTTCCCCATCCAACACCATTGAAGGGAAAATGTTCGGCTGAATGGCTAAAGGTTGAGCCAGTAGGTAAACTTGAACACCAAAGCGCGATTTTTACTTCGAAAGGAATCAGAGAAGTAATTTTCGGTGTAGACAATAAAAAAGTCGGATGCAGGCTTGTATCGCCACTGAAAACGTGCGTTTAGATTCACGTTCTCGGCCAGGTTGTTATACTGGGCAAACGTGGTGAGAAAGATCTTATCGGTAAAGGTGAGGTCAAGGCGGGGGCCCACGAGAAAAAGCTTCTCTGCACCATAATTTTCCGGCAACTTCAAGTCGTTATAGTCAAATGTGACGGACAAACTTCCGTAAGGTTGGTAGCGGTAACTTATCTGTCCGTTGATATTCAGATTAGTGCCATTGTAAAAGCCACCGGAGTTGACTTCAACGGAGTAGCGGAACAACGGACGCTGATCGGACTGATACCCAATCGAAAAAGTTCGCCAATCGTATTCCTCACCTTTCAGGTACGATGTGTATTCGTCAGCATTAATCGGATTAAATGAGTTGGTCAAAAACTGGTAGGTGTATCCGTACGAAAAACTCAGGCTGGATGTGTTCAGGAAATTGAAGTTGTACCCGATGCTGGCCGAGCGATCCGTAACGGTGCCGCCCGGAATCGTTCGGATGCTGAAATCAACCCCGGGCCCCATGTTGGCCAATACGGTACTCTTCGGAAAGAAAGTTCCGTTACCGCTAATGAAACTATTGGCCAGGCCGGGATACACCCGAATCAGGGGTACAAATCCCATCTCGGCATTGTAGTTCTTTTGAATAAAGGTGTGGCCAAAGAAAACCTGATAGTTGCGCTTCGTGTGCTGTACAAAACCGCCACCGGTCATGTTATCCGTTGAATTGAAATTATCAAACGACTTGCTGGCATACAGGCTGGCATACCAACTGTTGTCCGGGTTTCGGGTTTCGATGTCGACCGTCAACACGCGATTGTAGCTGTTCAACGAAGATGTGGTGTCGCCATTGATTACTTTATCCCGCCAAAGTTCAGAGTTAAAGTACTTCAGGGAATCGGCCTCGGTGATGCCCAACGACTGCTTATTCACGAGCGATACCTGGATGTTCGACTGCTTCCAAAAATTCCGCTGAATGGCTGCTACGGAAAAGTTCTGGGCTGGCAACCCCATCGATTGCTTTTCGCGGGTTTGCATGTTCAGTACGCTGATGCGCCAATCTTTTGAAAGCGAACCGCTCAACCGGGCACCGTATAAAATTGGAATCAGCCGGATGTTGCCAGCTGTATCGCGCGCCAGTCCTATGCGCCTGGAGAAAAATGGACGTGACTCAGGGAAACCCATACGGTCAAACAAATCGCTGTTCTCCAGAAAGAACTGCCTGCGTTCCGGAAACTGAAATTCAAAACGCGTGAGATTGATCACCTGGCGGTCTACCTCCACCTGCGAAAAATCGGGATTCACGGTCAGGTCAAGATTCAGCGAAGGCGTTACGGCCACCTTGGCATCGAACCCCGCCTGCAGGTTGCCGTCACGGGTTACCGGCTCGGTCTGTTTATCAGCCGAAACACCTCCCGCTACATACGGGATGATAGAAATATTGGTGGCATGGTGCGGAGGTGGCTCCTCCCAACTCAGGTTACCGGAGTAGGCGAACGAAGCCGGGATGAATTGAATGGGCGTTGCGATCCAACTGGACACAAGGTTTCGTTTTCGATCCCACCGGAGGAAGGTGATATTCCATGTAGTTAATTCATTCTTGTAACGAATGCTCTTGAACGGAATCGCTAACTCGGCCACCCATCGGTCCTTCCCGCGTGTTACGTGCGAGTACCACTTGTTGTCCCACGTATCGCTGTAGCTGCCGTCATCGGAGCCGCCACCCGAGATAAGACCCTCGGCCTGCACACCAAACGGTGTGATTTGAAAATAGAAGCCATTGATTCGATCGTTGTAGGGACCAAAATAGATACCTATGTTATCAGTACCTTCAAAATCAAAATCCCGCCTGAGCGATTGCATGAGATCGCGAGAGTCATCATCGTAGCACACATACGAAACATACAGGTTGTGCTCATCGAATGTGAGGCGGGCTTCGGTTTGGAAGGTCGCGAGGGCCGTGTCGTAGGGGAAGTTCATGAAAAAATCCGTAGCCACCTGGGCTGCCTTCCAGGCTGGCTCATCCAATACGCCATCCAGCTTTATAGCGTCTGTTGTTCTCCGGATCTTCAACTCGGTGCCTGGCTTGTTTTGCGCCTGCGATGGGCACGTTAACAGGTGTATCAATATGGCAAGAACAGCAAGATGCTTCATACAAGAAGGGTGCAAAACTAACGGCTTTTGTACAAAACGCTAGAAACGGCAATTGTTAAGGAAGGGTTAAAGAATTACTTTTACGGTTTATAAGCCGGATGAACACCCTCTCCCCGCTCCAGGCCCTGTCTCCCATTGACGGTCGCTATTACTCCACCACCGAAAAACTGGCGCCTTATTTCTCGGAATTCGCGTTAATGAAATACCGGGTTCGCGTGGAAGTCGAATACTTTATCGCGTTGTGTGAGTTGCCCTTGCCCCCGCTGGCCGCATTCCCGAAAGACAAGTTTGCCGCACTCCGGAAAACCTACCAATCGTTCACCGAGGAGCACGCAAACGAGATCAAGCAAATTGAGAAAACCACCAACCACGATGTAAAGGCTGTTGAGTACTTCCTGAAAGCAGTATTTGACCGCGAAGGGTGGGGAACTTACAAAGAATTCATTCACTTCGGATTGACCTCTCAGGATGTCAACAATACTGCCATCCCTCTCTCGTTGAAAGAATTTCTTGAGCAACAGTATTGGCCCGAGATCGACTCGCTGATCAGCTCGCTGGGCGAGCAGGCCGGGCAATGGAAAGATGTGCCGATGCTTGCCCGCACACACGGGCAACCGGCCTCACCCACCCGACTCGGCAAAGAACTGGATGTGTTTCGGGCCAGGTTGCGACAACAGGCCGACCAACTCAAAGCGATTCCCCACAGCGCTAAGTTTGGCGGAGCCACCGGCAACTTTAATGCACACGCACTTGCATATCCGGCCATAGACTGGAAAAATTTTGCTGACGGTTTTGTGTCGGGGAAACTGGGCCTTAGCCGCAGCAACCCCACCACACAAATTGAGCACTACGATAATCTGGCTGCGCAACTTGACGCGTGCAAGCGAATCAACACTATTCTGATTGACTATTGCCGCGACACCTGGCAGTACGTATCGCTGGACTACTTTAAACAAAAAATCAAAGCGGGTGAGGTTGGCTCTTCAGCCATGCCGCACAAAGTAAACCCCATCGATTTTGAAAATGCAGAAGGAAATCTGGGTATCGCGAACGCCTTATTCGAACACCTTGCCGCTAAGTTGCCGGTAAGCCGTTTACAGCGCGATCTGACCGACTCGACCGCGTTGCGCAACCTGGGTGTTCCGTTTGCACACTCGTGGCTGGCCATGAAATCCATCTTGAAAGGGATGTCCAAGCTGGAGTTGAACCCGACTGCGCTAGCGCAGGACCTGGAAAATAATTGGGCTGTCGTGGCCGAGGCCATTCAAACCGTGTTGCGGAGAGAGGGATATCCAAACCCGTACGAAGCGTTGAAGGAGTTAACACGCACCAACAAAAAAATTGACAAAGCAGCCATTGAAACTTTCATTCACTCGCTTGCCGTACCGGAACGCGTAAAAAAGGAACTGCTGCACATCACCCCGTTTACCTACACTGGAATTTAACCTTCTGGAATGTACAACAAGCGGTTCTCTGCAAAATCATACAACGTAAGCCGCCTCAAATTGTAGTAGGAAGTCCAGAACGCCCGGAGGGCTGCCAGGTAACTGCGCTTGGCATCATCTTTTTCCGTGAGTGCAATATTGAGATTGGTAATATCGATTTTGCCGATCAGGTATCGGTTCTGAGCCACCGCATAGCGCTCCTGCGCCACCTGATCCGACTTACGGGTGATGTCAATTTGCAGGCGGAGCAGTTCAAACTGCCTTACCTGTGTCATGATCTCCTGTTCAAAATTAACTTCATCCTGGGTAATGATGTAGTCATTCAGTTTCTTGTTTGCAATGGCGGTGCGCATCATGGCTTTGTTGCGGCCCCAATCGATCACCGGCACACTGAAGGTGAGATTGACCTGCTGCTGCCGGAGCGGATCGGTGTATACATCGCTGATCACGGGTGCTGAGTTATTCAAACCAAACGAGGCCGTCAGTGCTGTGCTAAACCTGCGGCCCTTGGTTTCCGCCAGGTCGCGTTCGGCTTCTTTTCGTCTGCGTTCAAAAGCCAGAAACTGCGCCCGGTTCTGACGGGCGTATTGCATGGCCGCCTCCGGATCGATCACGAACTCAGGAATCTCTTCCGGTAACAACAGCGCAAACTCTTCACTGTCGTTTAACCCGAGGTAAATGCGCAGGTTGAGCTTGGCATTCTGCGCATCGAGCCGCGCTTGCGCCAGGTTCTGACGCGAACGCAGCAACTGCAGTTCAACTTGCAGAAGTTTATCCAGCGAGGTGGTGCCAATGTTGTATCGCCCCTGTTCAATCTTATAGATCGTGTCGTTGTTCGCAAGGTTGAACGAAGCAATCTGCTCCCGAATCTGTGCGTCAATCACCAGAAAAAAGCGATCCGTGGCTTCCTGCGAGATGGCTTCGATCTCCTCAACAAACTCCCGCTTCGATTCCTCGTAGCGAATGGGCTCAATTTCGCGCTGCCACTTCAATGGGTTAAAGCCAAACAGCGGCTGATTCAACTGGATATTGAGCAGAGTGGCATTCCACAAGCTTGAATTCTGCTGAAGATCCTGAAAAAAATTGTAGTTGGTGTTAGCCGAAATCTGGCCGCCCGTCCACGGCAGCGGCTGCTCCAAACCCAGGTTAGCCGTTGAGTTCATTTGATCAATGGATTGGAACAGAATACTACCGTCTGGCTGGCGCACAGGGATAAAGCTTTGGCTATAAGCCGGCACACCACCCGATAATCTCAACTGGGGGTTGAGATTCGTTTTGAAGCTTCGGTACTGCCAATAGCGGTTTTCCTTGCGGGTTTCGGCCAGCTTAGCAAAAGGTGACTTGGCAAGGGCCTGCCGGATAACATCCTGAATGGTGAAATTCCGTTGTGCTGTGGCCAGGTGGCTGGCGAGGACGCACAACACCCAAAGACAATACTTATTCATAACGTAGCGATTCAATTGGATCCTGCTCGGCTGCCCGTCTGGCCGGGGCAATGCCAAATATCAAACCTACCAACGCGGCCACGCCAAACGACAGAACAATGGAAGCCAGACTGATAATGGTGGGAATGCTGGCGATGGAAGATACCAGGTAGGCCAGCGCAATGCCCAGCGAAATACCCAGCAAGCCACCGCCCACACTGATCAGGACGGACTCGAACAAGAACTGCTGAACGATATCGGATTTCCGTGCACCCAACGACAAACGGAGGCCAATTTCTTTGATTCGCTCAAGGACGGAGGCCAGCATGATATTCATAATGCCGATGCCTCCCACCAGCAGCGATATTCCGGCTATGGCTCCTAATACATAATTAAAAATGTCATTCGTTCGCTGCTGCTGCTTCAACAGCAGTTCCGGGATCTCAATCTCAAAGTCAACGACATCGTAATGGCGTCTGGAAAGCGTGCGGGTTAACACTTCGGCCGTTGGCATCAGCAGGTCGGTAGAGGCAACCTGCAAGACCAGGCGATCAAGCTGGTGGTAGTTCTTTCTCTCCGCTTCGTTTTCGTCTTCGCCCTGTTGATTACCGCCAATGATGATGACATTGCCACTGCTTTTCATCGCCTCTTTACGTAGCATCTCGGCTGTAATCATATCGCGGTTGCGGTACCTGACAAGCACCGTCTGCAGGGGCGTATAAATGTCCATATTGAAATCACGTATACCCAGTTTGCTGATGCTGTTCTGGGATACGGCACGATCGTCCAGCACTCCAATGATGGTGAGCCAGTGCGGCCCTACTTTGATACTCTTTCCAATCGGGTTTTCGGTAGCAAAAAACTTTGCTTTAATACCGCTGCCGATGATACAAACAGCCGAGCCGATTGTCAGATGCTCGTCTGAAAAGATTTGACCCTCGGCCAGCCGGAAATTGAAAATGGAGAAATACGCAGGTTGCACTCCCACCAGTTTGGCCGATCTGCGAAAACCGCTACGAATAACATACGTATCGAGAATAATCTCGGGGCTTACTTCAGAGAGCCCTGGAAGTAAACCCTGAATGGCACGCACATCGCGCAGGGTAAGACCGGGAGAAAACTTCTTCTTTTCCTTTTTTCCTACTTTCTCCTCAATCTTCTCCTCCCTTTGCTCGACAATAGGTTTGATGACGATGTTATTTACACCCACCAATTTGATCTGGTCCAATAATTCTTGCTGAGCTCCGTTGCCGATGGCCAACATGGCAATAACGGCAGCCACGCCAAAGATGATACCCAATGCCGTAAGCAACGACCGCACTTTGTTCATGCGCACGGCCACCAGGGCAATGCTGAAGTTCACCAGAACGCGGGCCAGCATGTCTAATTCAGATTTTGGGCAGTGGCGTTTTCCGACTCCTTTTTCTTGCGCTTGCCATTAAGTTGCTCCAGCATCTTCACCGGCTTCTCCTGTTTGCCGGCCGGAACCGAGAGGTAAATGTCTTCGCCCTCGCGCAAGCCTAACAGTACGACCGCTTCATTGGCGTTTGCCTGGCCGACTTGAACCTCCTGCTTGGAGCCATCGCGTAAAAAAACATAGGTGAGGCTATCGCCCTGGCTATGGAGACATTCCAAAGGAACATATAATGCACTGTCAATCTGCTCGGCCAATATCTTATTGCTGGTGGTCATGGAAGGGCGCAGTGCGGGGTCGTTGCCTTTGATCTCTACCATCACTTCAAACACACGTGCATCTGAGTTGGGTCGTTGCTCGCCTACGTTGGCTACTTTGGTTACTTCACCGCGCAGCTTTTTATCCGGATAGGCATCCAAACCCACATCAACCGGCTGCCCCGGCTTTACCTTGCGCACGTCCACCTCGTTCACATAGGTTTTGGACATCATAACGGTGAGATCGGGCAGTGTGGCCACGGTGGGGTCCCACATGTGAATCTGTGAACCGGCTTTTATTGGCCGACCGTCCCAGCCCTTCTCGTAAATCACCATACCATCTTCCGGGGCGTGCACATCGAACGACTGAAGCACTTTGGTCATGGCCTCCAGTTCGTTCTGGACTTTGCGCAGTTCGGCCGCTACCTCCCGCATCTTCTCGATGTTCTGATTCTTCTTAATCTTATAGTTATCCAGCGCCTGCTCATATGCGCGCTTCGCCTTGTCGAGGTTGATTTCAGCCTGCTTGATGGTAGCCGGGGGCTCAAACTTGGATTGCTCTAAAATGATCCGCTTTTCATCTTCGGCATACTTCAGGTTGATCAGTTCGTCACGTGACTGGCGCATTTGCAGCGTGGTGTCCAGTTGCGTCTGCGTATACTTAGAGCTTGCCTTTTCCAGTTCAATCTGTTTGGAGGTAAACTTTTTCTGAAATTCGGACGGGTCGAGGGTGGCAACCCAGTCGCCCTTTTTTACAACTGTGCCTTCGTTGATGATGTTTTGAATGGTGACCTGCCAGATCTCAAAGTTGCGCAGTTCCTGCGGTCCCTGGATCTTAACTGAGTTCTTTGCCTCCAATTCACCGGTAGTTTCGATTTCCACTTTGAACTGGCCCCGCCTCACGGTTGCCATGATGTCGGTGCCCGCCTTCTCGCTACCCCGTGTAACCCAGATTACGAGCAACACAAGAGCTGCCAGTACACCGCCAATAAGAAGTTTTCGATTCATAGGTTTAAGTTAAGAAAAAGGATCCAGTTGTAGTAAACTGAATCCTTAGCCTATAGGTTACCGGATAAACGTTAAAAAGTTACAAATCGTACATTACTGGGCCGTTCCCTTCTTCAGGGTGACTTTGGCAAGCGCGGCCTCCTTCGAAATTTTTCCGCTGCTGTACTCACGTAACACATCCGCTTTCACCGCATACTCCAGGGTGGAGGGTATTCCGCATTGGCGGCACCGCGTCATTTTGATATGCACAGACAGCACTTCGTTGTCCTTAAGACTCTTTACTGTGCGGCCGTATTCCAGCATATCTTCTTTAATCCCTTTTTCAAACAACGGATACAACTCCTTCACTTTTTGGTCGCGTTCCTCCTGCGTAAGATTCTCCAGGTTAACGGTAGGCATATCAAACCTCCTGTTGCCACGATCATGAGCAGAGTACACGCTCATGTGGTACACCACACCAAAATCAGACAGGCGCTCAAAGAATATATCTCCGGAGGCAAAAAAGGTTTTTGATAAATCCTCGCGATAGAGGCGTTCGAAGATACTCGAGAACAGCTCCAGATCGGGCTCCTTTTTATCGGAGGTTGTGGTGTTTACCACTTTGAGTTTCGCCATCATTTGCTCGCGCGACAATTTGCCTTGCTTGTATTGGCTGATATCTCCGCGGACGGCTTCGACCACGAGATACGAACGCTTGGGCTGATCAAATCCGAACCACATATCGCCACTCTCACCCCGATTGGTAACAATGATCCGTTCTTCAGGACTGAGCTGACCGATCAAGTCACCGTAATCAACCAGAAATTCCTTCGCCACCTCAATGAGTTTCTTGTTCATCGCCTGACTGACGCTATCCCGATTTGTCGAGCCGGTGCGACCCCCACTGGCTGAGCCCCTTACCACGTTGTGCGAACGACTCCTTGTTGTTTCCCGTAATTCTTCTTCCAGTTTGCGTTGCTCTTCCTCCAACTCGCGCCTGCGTTGCTCCATTTCGCGCCTTACCTCTCTCTCTGCCTTGCGCATTTCTTCCTCAAGCTCCCGGTTCTCTGCTTCTAACTCCGCCAGCCTGTCAGCCGCATCCTCAGCATCCTCCCCTTCGGTTGTGCTAAAGGAATACGAATAAGCCTGGCCCGGTTTGGCATTATAAACGATCACGGGTGCCTCCGGTGCGAAAGCACCCCACACCCCAACCATTTCGCCTGGCAGCCGAAACGTAACTCCATAACCGGGCATATACTTACCCTCAACCTCCATGGGAAAGAAGTACCTGCGCTCCGATTGTTGACGAAGTAACGTGTTGAGTATGTTCTCGGCCACTTCAATGTCGCGCTCCATCCGGGCTTCATCCATTTTTTGCGCCTGTGCGAACACCGGGGAGACGCCCACCGCGAACAAAAACGACACCACTAACCCCTTTGCAATTTTTTTCATAACGTCAATTATTTTCTAGTAAGATCAATAGCTGGTGAATTTAGTTTTAGGATTTGCCGAAGAAATTATGCTGGTCAGAATTTGCTCGGTCTCCTGCTGAAACTGTCCGGTGTTTTTCTCAATATCCGTAAGCCGCGCCTGAAACAACTTCAGGTCCTGATTGCGCTGCTCCTGTAAGTAGCGGGAAAAATCCACCAAAAGATTTTCGATGTATACTTTTTGCTCGTTCGAAGAAAGCTTCATGTAATCCTTCATCGCTGCCAGGTTCCGGTCTTGAAGGTCGGTTGCAAATTGCCGAACCTGCGTTTCCGATGCTGTGGCGGCCACCTGAACCAGACGGTCCATCCGGGTTGAGTTCACCGCCAGAGCAGACTTAACCGATTGGTCGAGGCGTGCCTGGTTCGCGGCCAACTCTGTCTTCCACGTCTCATTATTTTGCACGAGCGATTGATCAATCATGCTTTGGACATGCGATGCCGTCAATGCCTCCGTTGGCTGAGCGACTTCCGGCTGAGGCTGGCCAACGCGTAGTACAAGTTCGCCCCCGACCCACGAAATGCGGGTGCCCACAATACTGATCACCGCCACGAACAACGCCAGACCAGCCGCGATACCGAGGCTTACTTTCATAAAGCCGTTCATCCAGAGCCCTCGCCCGCGGGTTTGTTCATCGGGGAAAATGAAAGAAGGCGGAATCACCTCTTTGTCCTCCACACGGTGAAGCATGCTGCGCACGCTCTGCCATTGCTGCAATTCTAACTTTACCTCCGGGTGTTTCGCCAGGTAGTCCTCCACATCTGCACGTTGCTGGGGCTCCAACTCATCATAGAGGTAAGCCATCAGCATTTCCTGATCGGGTTTAGTTTTCATAACCAAACGATTCTTTAGTGATATTCTTCTGTTCCAGTATCTTTTTCAAGCCATCCAGCCCATAGTATAACCGGCTTTTGGCTGTATTCTCCGATATATTCAGCGCCTCTGCGATTTCACGGAATTTAAATCCCTCGTATTCCTTCATAATGACTACCGTTCGTTGTTCTTCGCTCAACTCCAACAGGCACTGCTGGAGCAAATCCGAAAGCTCAACCTGGCGAAGATGGTGCTCGGGGTTTTCATGCCGATGTGGCGCCTCCATTCGCAGGGTCGCGCTACCGCTGCCCTCCGTAAATGACACCGTGCGTCTCGATTGTCTCTTGCGCAGCTCCTCGCGGCAATTGTTCACCGCGATGGTGTACAACCACGATTTGAACCTACCTGCATCGTTCAGGTGCGGCAGGTTGCGGTGCATCGAGATGAACGTCTTCTGGGCAACTTCCATGGCCAGGTCATGATCAAAAAAGAACTTGTAGCCAAAGTTGTAAATCCGCTTGTACCAGAGCTGCATCAGTCTGCCCTGGGCATGGCGATCGCCTTCGCGGGCCTGCACGACCAACGCATCGGTTTGCATCATGGCTGATGTCGGTAAGGTTTCGGCCACACTAAAAAAACCTCAATTTTTTCTCAATTACCCGCTTTTAACTCTGAGATGGAAACCAGCGGAGAATAGTTTTAAACGGGCAGACTTTTTCCAGGGTTAGCACGGGTTGCGCAGGGGCATGTATCTTTGCTGCCCGGATGAAAAGATTGATTTCATGGCTGGTGCGGTACATACCGCGCAAATACCTGCAGATTTTCAGCGGTGTTGGACTTAAGATCGTGGGGTTGTTTTACCGCGGCCGTGAAGTCGAATGCCCGGTGTGCAGACATTCCTACCGCAAATTTCTTCCCTATGGGCGCATTAACCCGCGACCAAACGCGTTGTGTCCTTCCTGCCTTTCTCTGGAGCGGCACCGGTTGATCTGGCTTTATCTTCAAAGCGAAACTGATTTCTTTAAGCGGCCCCAGCAGGTGCTTCATATTGCGCCCGAACACTGCTTCATCAGCCGCTTCGAAAAACAGCATGGCTCCGGTTACGTAACGGCTGACCTGGAGTCGCCCCTGGCGAAGGTGAAAATGGATATTCACAAGATGCCTTTCCCCGACAATCAATTCGATGTGGTTTTGTGCAATCACGTGCTGGAACATGTACAGGACGACATCCAGGCCATGCTTGAAATTTGCCGTGTGATGAAGCCCGGGGGGTATGCCATTCTCCAGGTTCCGTTCTTCCATCCGATTCCTGAAGTCACGGTTGAGGATGTAACCATTACCGAACCACGGGCGCGGGAGAAGGCCTTTGGTCAGGCTGACCATGTGCGGAAATTCGGAAACGATTATGCGCAACGAATTGAACGTGCCGGACTGCGTGCAGAGAAAAACACGTTTGCCGCCACCCAGCCCGCCCGCTTTGGAGTTTCGAACAAAGAGATTATTTACGTTGGACGGAAGTAAGTTTGCGTGCTGAGAACCGGCAAAAACAGTACAACTTGCTTCATAAAAAAGGAAAGGCAGAAACGGGTATTACTGCCTTTCCTTTAGTTTAACGAATTGGTTACTTACCCAACTTATCCAGTACGTCCATTACTTCTTTTACGTGTTTGCGGCTGGTCTCCAGCAGGGCTTTCTCATCCGAAGTTAAATCCAGTTCAATCACTTTTTCAACGCCATTTTTGCCGAGGACAACGGGTACACCCAGGTAGCAGTTCTTGATCCCGTACTCGCCATCCAACTGGATACAAACGGGCAACACCCTGCGCTGGTCCTTCACGATGGATTCCACCATCTGGGCTGCGGCCGAGCCGGGGGCATACCAGGCTGACGTGCCCATGAGTTTCACCAATTCACCTCCGCCAACTTTAGTGCGCTCCACGATAGCATTCAGTTTGTCTTTGTCAATCAACTCGGTTACCGGAATTCCGGAAACCGTGGTGTAGCGGGGCAGCGGCACCATGGTATCGCCATGCCCGCCCAAAATCATGGCTTGAATATCTTTAGGCGAAACGTTTAACGCTTCGGCCAGAAACGCACGGTAGCGTGCCGTATCGAGGATACCCGCCATGCCCATGATTCGGGTGCGGGGCAACTTCGAAGTTATGTGCGCCTGATAGGTCATCACATCCAACGGGTTCGAAACCACGATAATGATGGCGTTGGGAGAATGCTTCACCACATTTTCCGTAACCGACTTCACAATCGTGGCGTTGGTTCCGATTAAGTCATCCCGGCTCATACCCGGTTTGCGCGGAAGGCCGGACGTAATTACCACAACATCGGAGTTTGCCGACTTGCTGTAATCGTTTGTCGATCCAACCGTGCGGCTGTCGTACAAGTCAATAGGCGCCTTTTGCCAGATGTCAAGCGATTTGCCTTCAGCCAGGCCCTCTTTAATATCAACCAGAACAATTTCATTGGCTACCTCGCGGTAGGCCAGTACATCGGCACAGGTAGCTCCAACATTACCCGCGCCAACAACCGTAATTTTCATAGCGTTTGTGTTTGAATTCGTAGTTAAGTAGTGCTTGAAAAGCGCTCCAAGTTAGGGGTAGCACACCAAACGAAAAAACTTATTCGTCCATTTCGCGCGTCCACTCCACCCGCAAAATCTGGCGGGTGTCCGCGCTCACCCGCGCCCATTCGGCAATGCGGTAGCCCACCAACCATGCCACGCGGCCGCCACTCTCCAGAACGGTTACAGTTGGCTTATGCAACCGGGGCACTTTTGCGTCAATAAGCATATCACTCACTTTGCGCGTGCCGGTCATTCCCAGGGGCTGCAAAACATCTCCTTCGCGCCAGGTACGCCACGTCAGCGGAAAGGACAGGCGATCAAGGTCGAGACAAGCCACAGAAACATCAGTGTCAACCCCGGGCGGCTGGACGGTAAAATCCAACCGCTGGGAACTCAACCGGACGGTGGTTGCATCGCGATCGATCACAACTTCCGGCAGAGCTATCGATGCCGGTCCTACCAGGATGGCCGAGCGATCGACCACCGCCACATGGGTGCCTGACGTAAACTGAGCGCCAATGTGCCGCACAGCATCAACCAACTGCCTCGCCTGCGAAAGGGTGAACCCGGATGGCCGCAGAATCTCATAAAGGAAGGCTGCCGGTGCCGGCTGACTCAAAAGCCAGTTGCTGTCAATTCGTGTTTCGTTGCTCTTGATCTCAACCCCTTCCGCGCTGGTAGCCACTAAACCTTTTTTTATCAGGTGTGGTACTGCTTCCGTTTTGGCGAGGCCCAGCTGAAACGTTTCAATCAGTGCAGGATTAATCTTGCGCAGCTCGGGCAGCACATGGTGGCGTAACGCATTTCGCTGGTATTCATCGCTCTGGTTGCTCTCGTCCTCGCGCCAGGTAATGCCCATGGCGGCCGCATAGCTCAGCAGCTGCTCGCGCGAAAAACCCAGCAAGGGCCGAATGACCAACCCATTTTGAGCGGGCATGCCCAACCAGCCATCCCAACCTTTTCCGTGAATCCAGTTCAGTAACACGGTTTCCATATTGTCATCTGCATGATGGCCGGTGGCGATGTGTGTGTAGCCTTCCGCCCGGGCCACTTCCGACAACCATCGGTAACGAAGTTCACGCGCAGCCACCTGCACCGAAACTCCTTTGTCCATGGCATAGTTATTGGTATCAAAGCGCCTGGCATGAAACGTCACCCGCAATCGCCCGCACACCTCACGAACAAACTGTTCATCCTCATCGGCCGCTGCTCCCCGCAATTGAAAATTGACGTGTCCCACGCCCAGCGAGCAACCCGCCCGGTGCAGCAAATGGAGCAACGCCATAGAATCGAGGCCACCGCTCACCGCCACCAGCAGGCGGTGCTGCGGTGCACCCCAGTTCTTTTTCTTCAGTTGCTCACGAAAGGCTTCGAACATTCTGTAAAAGTAAGTTTTATCTACTTTTGGATCTGATGAGCAAGCGATTACCGGTTGGAATTTGGGCAGGCATCATCGTGCTGGCATTGTGGGCAGGGCCGGCCAGCGCGCAGCGAAAGGTGAAACTGCAGCACGCAGACCGCACCAAAGGCCGCATTGTGAACGGTGAACGAATTGACCGCATGATCGGCAACGTGGTTTTTGTCCAAAATCAAACCACCATTTACTGTGATTCGGCCATTTTTTACCGCTCACAAAACGCGATGGATGCCTTTGGCCGGGTTCGTATTGTCGATGGCGACTCCGTGACCATTACCGCCTCGCTGTTGAAGTACAGCGGCAACACGAAGATTGCCAATCTTAGAAGGAATGTGGTGTTCACCAAACTGAACACCACCACGTTGTACACCGACTACCTTGATTATGACCGCGTGAAAAACGAAGCCCGGTATTTCAATGGTGGCAAACTGGTGGACAGCACCAACACGCTTACCAGCGCAAAGGGCTACTACGACATTTCCCGAAACCTGGCTTCGTTCAAAAAAGACGTGGTGGGCGTGAACAAGGGCTATACCCTCAACTCCGATACGCTTCAGTACAATTCCAAAACCAAAACACTGTTGTTTCAGGATGTAACCACGATTATTGACAGCAAAGGAGACAAAGCCATTTACCGCGAGGGTTTCTACGACACCCGCAGCCAAACCTCCGATCTCAAGCAAGGAGAATTTGAAACCCCATCGTACCGCGTAACGGGGGACAAATACCTGATCGATGACAAACGTAAACTCTACAAAGCTCGCACCAACGTGGTGATGGTAGCCAAAGAGGATCAACTCAACATTTATGGCGACTTCGGGGATTACGACAAAGCCGCTGGTCTCTCCAAGGTGTGGGGAAATGCCTACCTGGCAAAAATCACGGAGGAGCAAGACACCTTGTACCTGGCTGCTGATACCCTCATTTCTGTCGAGAGTGCAGACCCGGCCAAAAAACGCCTGCTTGCTTACCCCAACGTCCGGATATTCAGGAACGATATGCAGGGCATTGCCGACTCGCTGGTATATGTTGCCGCAGACTCGATGATGTATTTCTATGGCGACCCCGTGCTGTGGACTAATGGCAATCAGATGACGGCTGACTCGATCCGCATGTTGATCCTGAAAAAGAAAATTGATAAGGTCTACATGATCAATAACTCATTTGTTATCTCGCAGGATTCCCTCGGAAATTTCAACCAGATAAAAGGCCGCAGAATGGTGGCTAATTTCCGGAAGAACGCTATTGATCACGTCAATGTAACGGGAAATGGAGAGAGTCTCTATTTCGCCCTGCAGGAAGAGGAAATTAAGGTAGATACCGTGGGCGTGGGGAAGGTGCTCTTCGTCACCGGGCTAAATAAAATCATCTGCAGCAACATGAAGATCAATTTCAAACGGGGGACGGTTAATAACGTCAGCTTTTACGTCAAGCCAGATGCTGAGTTCATCCCTCCACATGAAATCAAGGAGGCCGATACGCGCCTGAAAAATTTCACGTGGCGCATTAAAGACCGGCCGCGCAAGCGCGATGTTACCGGAAAGTGACCGAAACGTTGTTTTGGTGTTGAAATTGTCCTGATTCTAATCTTTTTCTGGCCGAAGGCTGGAAATACCCAATCTTTTATTCTAACTTTCATTTGCATACGTGTATCCATGGTAAACCGGGTATTTTGGTTGTTTCTCGTGGCCGGGTGCCTGTTCGCTGGCGCAACAAAAGCCCAGGAGCTCGTTGACCTGCAGGCCGGCTACACCACAACCGTTGGCGATCAGTTGCGCATCCCCCTTCGGCTGCACAACACCTCCGACAAGGCCCAGGTCCTGGTGGTTCGGCTCTCGCAAAACGACCTACACTCCGGCCAAAAAGGTGTTTTTTGCCTCGACAAGACCTGTCTCGAACCGGAAGTGGTCGAGTTTACAAGGCGGCTTGAGCCGGGTGAAACCCTGAACGGGCTTGCGTACGTCATTGAGCCGGGGTTGCTGCCCATTCAAAACAGCCTGAAGTTCGAAATCATTACCAAGGGCACGATTACACCGCACCCGGCTGAGTATGAAATTGCGCTGGTCGTCAACGAAAAGCCGGCAAAGCCGCTGGTGTTTAATTCCAAGGAAATCACCATTCAGGATGTGTATCCAAACCCGGTATCCGACCAGGCTTTTATTGACTATACACTTCACAATGAGCATGTTAAAGCCAAGGTGATCGTGCACAATATCCTGGGCATGGCGATGGGCGAATACGCGCTGCCGCATACGGAGCACCGGGCCAAAATCGATGCCGACAACCTGAGTCCGGGTGTCTATTTCTATACGCTTTACCTGGACAACAACGGGGTGCTCACCCGAAAGATCATCGTTAGAAAATAACCGCGTTAACCAGGCGTTTTAGCCGTTGAGGCAGATTTAAGCCGGTATCGTATATTTGCAGGCTATTTTTCGATCTGACTCTAAAAATGAAGCGTTTAGCCTCCTTTCAATCATTTGCGTTGCTCCTAACATTGGTGGCAATCGGAGGCGGATGTTCAAAATTCCGCAGAATTGAGCGAAGCGAGGATTGGCGGGTGAAGTACGAGGCCGGTCTGGAGTACTACAACAAGAAGGACTACTACCATACCGGGATTTTGTTTGAGCAAATTCGCCCCATCGTTCGCGGTTTGCCGGAAGGCGAAAAGGTGGAGTTTTACCTGGCCTACTGCCAGTACTACGAGCGTAGTTACATCCTCGCGGCCGACCAATTCCAGTCGTTTTACGAGACTTATGGTCGCAGCAGCCTGGCCGAGGAAGCGATCTTCATGCAGGCTTACTCGATGTACGCGTCTGCACCCGCATCCAATCTTGATCAGAGTAGCAGCATCGAGGCGATGTCGGCCATGCAGAACTTCATCAACCGGTACCCCAGCAGCAAGTTTGTTGACCGGGCCGTGGAGGTGATCACGGAAAGCCAGCGCAAGCTGGAAGAAAAAGGATACGAGAATGCGGTTCAGTACCTGAAGTTGCGTTATTACAAAGCCGCGATCATCGCTTTTGATGATTTTAAAGCCGCATTTCCCGACTCGAAATACCTGGAAGAGATCGCCTTTCTGAAAGTGCAGGCACAGTACGAACTGGCAAAAGTGAGTATTCCCAGCAAGCAACTGGAACGCTACAGCGAAACCCTGACGTTGTATCAGGAACTGGTCGATAGCTATCCTTCGAGCCCGTTTCTGAAACAAGCCGAGCAGTACTATCGGGATAGCCAGGCAAAAATTGCAAAACTTAAAAACAACAATTCGTGATATCTATGGCCGTACAACCTTCAATTGTCACCCGTGACATCGATCAGATCGCTCAACCTACCGGCAACATTTATGAGTCGGTGGTTATCATCAGCAAGCGCGCGCGTCAAATTGCCGTTAACATCAAAGAAGAACTGAACGGCAAGCTGGCCGAGTTCGCTACTACGGTAGATAACCTCGAAGAGGTGTTCGAGAATCGTGAGCAAATCGAGATCTCGAAATACTACGAGCGCATGCCCAAGCCTACGTCAACCGCCACCGAAGAATTTCTGGAGGGTAAGCTGATGTACCGCATGCGCAGCGCAGAAGAAGTAGTAGAGAAGAAAGAGGAGTAAGATGACGCTGGAGGGCCGAAAGATCGTCCTCGCGGTTACAGGCAGCATTGCGGCCTATAAATCAGCTCACCTTGTGCGCCTTCTGGTAAAAGAAGGTGCCGAAGTGAAGGTACTGATGACACCGGCTGCCCATGGCTTTATTACACCCCTCACACTTTCAACCCTATCAAAGAATCCCGTACTCACCGCCTTTACTGAGGGCAGCCAGGGTGAGTGGAACAACCACGTAGAACTTGGCTTGTGGGCCGATGTCATGATCATAGCCCCGTTGAGCGCCAACACGCTGGGCAAGATGGTGCAGGGCATCTGCGATAATCTCGTACTGGCTACTTACCTGTCGGCCCGTTGCCCGGTGGTGGTTGCCCCGGCCATGGACCTCGACATGCTTCAGCATCCCTCCACCCGGCAAAACCTGGAAACCATCAGCCGGTTTGGCAACTACATGGTGGAGCCGGGCATCGGTGAACTTGCCAGCGGCCTGATTGGCAAAGGACGAATGGCCGAGCCCGAAGAAATCGTGGACTATCTTATTGCTTTTTTACAGCAACAGAACAGACTGACGGGTAAAGCCGCGCTGGTCACAGCCGGCCCAACGCATGAAGCCATTGACCCCGTTCGTTTTATCGGTAATAACTCAACCGGAAAAATGGGATTTGCCATTGCCGAGGCATTGGCTGCCAGCGGTGCGGAAGTCAGCCTGGTGTCGGGCCCAACTCATTTAACGGCCGGGCATCCCCGCATTTCGCTCACCCGCGTAACCACCGCCCAGGAAATGTTTGAGGCCTGCCAACAGAAGTTTCCGGCTTCGCAGATTGCTGTGCTGTCAGCCGCTGTTGCCGACTACCGGCCGGTGAAACGGGCCGAAAGCAAGATCAAGAAAACAGATCAAGCGCTAACACTTGAGCTTACGCAAAACCCCGACATTGCGGCTGAACTTGGCCGGCAAAAAAAGGCGGGCCAGTTCATGGTCGGATTTGCCCTGGAAACCGACAACGAAAAGATTAACGCAGAAAAAAAACTTGCTTCCAAGAACCTGGATCTGATCGTACTCAACTCGCTGCGCGATGAAGGTGCCGGCTTCGGGTACGATACCAACAAAATTACAGTGATGGGGCGTCAGCCGTTTCTCCGCGAATTTCCCCTGAAGTCGAAAAAACAAGTTGCCCGCGACATCGTTGATACCATTATTGAACATGTGGGCTCGTAGGCTTCTTTGGGCGATCGTTCTGGCAGTTCCCGGTATGGCGGGGGCTCAGGAACTTGATTGCAAAGTGATTGTGAATGGCGACCAGGTGCAGACAACCGACCGCTCGGTGTTTAAGGACATGGAACGCGCGTTTGCCACCTTTCTGAATGGCAGGCGCTGGACGTCCGACAATTTCAAGGAGCACGAACGAATCAAGTGCTCAATCTTCATCAACCTGAAAAGCGAAAGCAACGTAGCCACGGGCAACTACTCGGGCAGTGCTCAGATTGCAGCCGCGCGGCCTGTGTTTAACACCAATTACGAAACGGTGCTGCTCAACTTTGCCGACCGGGAGTGGGAATTCGAGTACATCGAATCGCTTCCGCTGGAATACAACGACAATGCCTACATCAGCAACCTCACGAGCATGCTCGCATTTTACGCCTATGTGATTATCGGCAGCGATTACGATTCCTTCAGCGAGCTGGGTGGCACACCGCACTTTCAACGGGCGCTCAACGTGGTGAACAATGCACAGGGAAGCGGACGGCCGGGCTGGCAGGCGCTCACCAGTAACCGGAACCGGAATTCCTATATCGCGGATATTATCAATCCGCAAAATCTGGACATCCGCAAGTCCTTGTATCGCTACCACCGCCTGGCGCTCGATACGTTTGATAAAAATCCCGATGAAAGCCGGGATGTAGTACTAAACACGTTGAAGAGCGTGCAAAAGACCTGGCAGATCAACCCAACCTCAATCTTTGTCATTTCCTTTTTTGATGCCAAGGCCACCGAACTTACCAACGTTTTCTCTAAAGCGAACCCGAACGTGAAGCGCGAAGCCTTCGACCTGCTCACGCTAATGGATTCCAAGCGAACCATCTACCAGGACATCATGAAAAATTAGGCCATCAGGCCGGCAATTGTCAATCAAAAAAGAACACGTATTTTCAAGGCTGGTATGCTTAAGCATCTGCTCATCCGCAACTACGCCTTGATTCGGGAACTCGAAATGAGCCCCTCCGAGTCGCTCAACGTGATCACCGGAGAGACGGGAGCCGGAAA
>JBKCJM010000087.1:0-24981 GCA_046301755.1 Cyclobacteriaceae bacterium | reverse complement strand
GTCAGCCAATCCGATTTGTGCGGAGCTGAATGCGATAGCGGCTGCGCTTGCGTTTCGCACTACGCAGGGCACCTCCACCAGCCCGGCCACAGGGTCGCACACGAGGCCCAGCATGCACTGAATGGTGATCGCTATCGCATTTAAAATCTGATCCGTATTGCCACCCAGGCAGTAGACAATTGCTCCGGCACCCATGGCGGCTGCTGTACCGGTTTCGGCCTGGCACCCCCCAACGGCACCGGCAATTGAAGCTTTCTGCTCAATAATCAGACCGATGCCGGCAGCGAGCAGCATGGCCTCAATGATTTTGTCATCGTCTGTTTTGTGGATGTCTTGTAAGGTGAAAAGAATCCCCGGCATAATGCCGCTGGCGCCTGCCGTGGGCGCAGCCACAACCCGGCCCATGCAGGAGTTTACTTCCTTGGCGGCCAGCGCCCGCGAAATGAGTTGCTGGAATTCTTTGCTGAGGACGGGGGTAGGGTATCGAAAGACTTTTTTCGCCCCGTTGTTGATCATGCCCGAGCGGGAAGTCATGTCTTCTTCAAGGCCAGCGCGCACCGCGTCTTTCATCACCGCCAAGGCTTTGGCCAGACCCTCGACAATCTCCTGGCGGCTTCGGTTGCGCTGGTGCTGTTCATACTCCATCACGACTTCCGGCAAGGCCATGTTTTTCTCCAGGCTGTACGCTTTCCAGCCGGCAAAGGATTCAAACAGGTAGGCCATAGTCAGGTAGTTTGGTCATTCAAATCTCACAGATCATCACCGCATTTCAAACGTTTGTTCAAAGTACTTGGTTCGGGCCGGGGCGATTCTGTATTTTTCGGCTCATGGTACGGCTGCTTCTGTTTTGCTTCTCGTGGATTATTCCGGTTCAACAGGATACCAATTTCTGGCATATCCTTGCCGAGGTAGGCTTTGAGCAGAAAAAGGACCAGCAGGGGTATATCGTTGATGTACCCCGGTTCAGTCAGCATTTAAAAGGCTACCAGGGAAAGAAGATCCGATTGAAGGGGTATGTGATTCCGGCCGGTGAGGTTGGGGATGTTGAGAAGTTTATGTTCTCGTCACTGCCGTTCAACGTGTGTTATTTCTGTGGTGCGGCCGGGCCCGAAACCGTGGTGGAAGTGGAGACCACTGAGAAAATAAAATTCAGCCCCGAAGCGATTTGGATGGAAGGCATTCTGAAGCTGAATGATCATGACCCCGACCACCATATCTATCTGCTTCAGCAAGCCAAAGTGGTGAAGAAGTAAAACCCATCAAGGATATCACATGAAGAAGCTCGTTGTTTTGTTCATCGTTTTGTCGCACGTAGCCAGCGCGCAAACCCGCGATGAATCCTCCATACGTCAGATTTTTGATGAAGCCCTGCGCAATGGAGAATCGTATGCCATGCTGGATTATCTGTGCAATAAAGTGGGCTCACGCCTGAGCGGATCTCCCGGAGCGGCCGCGGCCGTGGAGTGGGGCCGCCATGTGATGCAGGACTATGGCTTTGATAACGTCTATCTGCAGCCCGTGATGGTACCGCATTGGGTGCGCGGCCAGAAGGAGACAGGCCGGATTGTCAACTCGCGGAAAATGGGTTCGGTAGAAGTTAACGTATGCGCCCTGGGCGGGAGTATCGGCACGGGGCCGGCTGGTATTTCGGCCCCGGTCGTTGAAGTAAAAAGCTTTGACGAGCTCAAGCAGTTGGGTGAGAAGAACGTGAAAGGAAAAATTGTATTCTTCAACCGCGCGATGGACCCCACAAAGCTCAACACATTTGCTGCGTACGGAGGTGCTGTTGATCAGCGCGGAAGTGGTGCCAGCGAGGCCGCGAAGTATGGTGCGGTCGGTGCGCTGGTTCGCTCGATGGGCTCCAATCTTGAAGATTATCCGCACACCGGTGGTTTGCGGTATGCGCCAAATGTGGCCCAGATTCCGGCACTCGCCATCAGCACCCGGCATGCCGAGCTACTCAGTAAACTATTGAAAGACGACAACGGCCTTCAGTTTTACATGGAATCACACAGCGAAATCCTACCTGATGCTCCCTCCTTTAATGTAATTGGCGAAATCAGAGGATCAGAATACCCGGAGGAGATTATTGTGGTAAGTGGCCATCTTGACTCCTGGGATCTTGGCCAGGGAGCGCATGACGATGGGGCAGGCTGTGTTCAGGCTATTGAAGTGTTGCGCCTGTTCAAAGCGATGGGCTACAAACCCAAGCGCACGATTCGTGCCGTGCTTTTCATGAATGAGGAAAATGGGTTGCGTGGTGGAACGGAATATGCAAAGCAGGCACTGGCAAAAAAGGAGAAACATCTGGCTGCCATGGAGTCCGATCGCGGTGGGTTTACTCCGCGTGGCTTTACCATGAGCATGGACGAGGCTAAGAAGAATAAGATCAGAGGCTGGAAGCCACTGCTGGAACCGTATGGCCTTGCTGATTTCAGCCAGGAAGGCGGTGGTGCCGATATAGGTCCGCTGGCTCCGCAGGGTGTGCCGCTTATCGGGTATCTGCCCGACTCACAGCGGTATTTTAATTACCACCATACCGCAGAAGATACCTTTGATAAAGTTGACAAGCGCGAACTGGAAATGGGGGCAGCAGCCATGGCAGCCCTGGTCTATTTGCTGGATCAATACGGATTGTAGTCCGGCTTTACTTTCGAACCATCAGAAAGAGGTCCAGCGCGTTAGCAGCATCATCGGTAACAACGTAATCGTCATAGCCAATTGACATAACCAGCTCGTCTGAAGTAGTCTTTAATTTATTTCGGTTTAACCGATTTAGTATTTCGTACGGTACGCGCAACCATGAAGCTGGCAGCCGGTGCTGAAGGTCAAGGATGTCCCACCGCGTAATGCGCTCCACCGATTTTTTATTCCGTTCGTAGTAGGTCATTACTTTTTCGTTGCCGGTGAGCCCTTTCATGGTCACGGAAGTAAAATATTTTTTTGCGAGTGAAGTAAGTTCACTGGCGGTGTACTCCCGAACGTGCCACGGGTTTCGGCTGAGCGACAATGGGCGGTTGGGCGTGGTGATCAGGGCTAACCCTCCGGGTTTCAGTACCCGGTGAATTTCTTTCAAGAAAAAGTGATCGTCCTCAATGTGCTCAATCACCTGAAAACTCACAACACTGTCGAAGGTGTTGTCGGGCAGGTTGCGCAAGGGCGGCAGGTAATCATCGATAAATGTGATGGACGGATAGCGCTTGCGCAGGGCTTCAATGACGTGGGTTAGTTTATCGATGGCCGTCAGGGCCGTTACGCGCGGTAACAGCCAATCCAGGCCACGACCTTCGCCACAGCCTACTTCCAGCGTATTGCCTTTCACATGGTCGGCCGCCCACACATAGGCTTTGAGCAGCCGCTGGTGAATAGGATTATCCGAAGGAATGGAACCTGAGGTGATTTCGGTAGTGAAGACGGAGGCCATAAAAAAATTCGGCCGCAAATTAACCGAATACTGTCAATTGTTCGTTGTAAATTAACCACCGGTTTGCGTATGATTCGACTGACGTTTGTGTTCCTGTTTTGTGTGGCCGCACTCTCTGCGAGTGGCCAATCGATCGCCTCACTGAATCAAAACTATTTGTACGACCCTAATGAGGAGGTGCAGGCGCTGTTGCATGCTCAGCATGAGGATGGCAAGATGCGGGTTGACTATCGGTTTGCCTTTAAGCCGATTGATAACCTTCAGCAGGTGTATCAGGTGATTTGGGAAACCCGCGAAAGTTACACGCAGCGAGTCGGTACCGAGTTCAGGAGGGATAGCCTGACAATCGGAGCCGGCAGCAAACCGGTTGCCGGGTATGTAGCCGTGGAGGTACAGGAGAAGCCGTATTTGCTGGTGGTGATCATCCGGAATCAAAAGACGGGTCGGCAGTGGACCTTCCATCATTTAATCGAGAAGATATTTCCCGTCAGGGGCAGGCTGGAGAGTGAATCCGGAACCTGGATGTCCAGTTACGTCTCGGTGGGTGAAACCTACCGGGTGGTGGGGTCAGGAAGCAACCAGCCTTTGTTCGTTTCGTTCTATCGGAATAAAAAATTTCCACCGGCCTTACCTCCGTTTGCCGAGAAGCTTCCTCCGGCTGAACGTTTCTTGTTTCACGATTCGGTTTTCCGGGTGAATAGCGGGGGCACCATCCGGTTCAACTCGCCCGGGCTATACCTGTTTCAGGAAGATACGGCTGCTGCGGACGGTTTTTCCATCATGGCGGTAACTCCGCCATTTCCCAAGTATAACCGCGTGGAGCAGATTCGCGATCCGCTGATGTATGTGTGCACACCGGATGAATACAAGAGCCTGGAGGCGGCCGGCAGTGACAAGGCTATGTTTGATAAGGTGATACTGGAGATCACACGAGATAAGGATCGTGCACGGAATTTTATGCGAAGCTATTTTCGCAGGGTTGAACTTGCGAACACCTACTTTACTTCGTACAAAGAAGGCTGGCGTTCGGACCGCGGTATGATCTACCTTGTGTTTGGCCCCCCGGACGAACTCCTGTTCAATGCCGGCAACCAGGTGTGGCGTTACCGGGCGCTGGATGTGTCATTTACGTTTGTCAAGAGCGGTAGCGTGTACGATCCGGATCACTTCATTCTGCTGCGCGACAAGCGTTTTTCAGAAGCCTGGTACAGCACGATCGATCTTTGGCGCAAGGCGCGGTTTTAGCTTTTGAATTCGGAGGTGAAATGAAACTGGATCTCAGGAAAATTATCCTGAACCATCTGCAGCCATGCTTTTGATTCAGCCATAAACACCAGTTTCCCTTCTTTATCCCGCGCAATGTGGCGCTGTTTGCTGTCGATGAATTCCTGCAGTTTTTGCGGATTGGCGCTGCTGATCCAGCAGGCCTTGTAGATCGTTTGCGGAACAAACTCCACTGTGGCACTGTATTCGTGCTTCAGGCGAAACTGGATGACTTCAAATTGAAGCGCACCAACGGTGCCAATTACTTTGCGCTTGCCGATGTCAAACGTAAACAACTGGGCAACTCCCTCCTCCATGAGTTGTTGCAAGCCTTTTTCCAGTTGCTTGGTTTTCATCGCATCCTTGTTCAGCACCTCCTTGAAAATCTCAGGGGAAAAACTGGGGATGCCGGTGTAGACGGCTTTTTCGCCTTCCGTGAGTGTGTCGCCAATTTTCAGGTTCCCGGTGTCATAAATTCCGACAATATCGCCCGGCCAGGCTTCTTCCACCGTTTCGCGATCCTGCGCCATGAAGGCTGTAGCATTGGAAAAGCGAAGTGATTTTTCCTGTCGCACATGATAGTAGTTATGGCCCCGCTCAAACTTGCCGGAGCAAACCCGCACAAACGCAATCCGGTTGCGGTGTTTGGGATCCATATTGGCATGGATTTTAAAAATGAATCCTGAGAACTTTTGTTCGTCAGGTTGAACTACCCGCAGCGTAGTGGCCCGGGGCAGGGGTGGTGGGGCAATGCGGATGAACGTGTCCAGCAACTCCTTCACACCAAAGTTATTCACGGCACTTCCAAAAAACACGGGCGCCACGCGCCCCTCCAGATACTCGCTTACGTTAAATTCGGGGTACACGCCTTCAATCAGCTCCACATCGGCCCGGAGTTTGGTTGCGTTATTTTCGCCCACGAGTTGGTCTAATTGGGAACTGTGGATGTCGGTGATTTCAACCCCTTCCTCTACGGTGGTTTTGCTCGGAGTAAACAGGTGAATTTTTTTCTCGTACAGGCTGTAAACTCCGCGGAACGTTTTACCCATGCTGATGGGCCAGCTCAGCGGCCGTACTTTGATATTCAGCTTTTGTTCAATCTCATCTAGCAGGTCAAACGGGTCCTGCCCTTCGCGGTCGAGCTTGTTGATAAAGCAGATCACGGGAGTGCTGCGCATGCGGCACACCTCCATCAGCTTCTCCGTTTGCATCTCTACGCCCTTCACGCAATCGATCACCATAATCACACTGTCTACCGCGGTTAGCGTGCGGTAGGTATCTTCGGCAAAATCCTGGTGACCGGGTGTATCAAGAAGATTGATTTTAATGTCGTGGTAGTTAAAGCCCATTACAGAGGTTGCCACCGAAATACCGCGTTGTTTCTCGATTTCCATCCAGTCGCTGCGGGCGTGCTCCTTGATTTTACTTGATTTTACGGCCCCTGCTTTTTGAATGGCCCCGCCAAAGAGCAGCAGTTTTTCGGTGAGCGTGGTTTTGCCGGCATCGGGGTGGCTAATGATGCCAAAGGTTCTGCGCCTGGCAATTTCGGTTGTAAGGTTCATAAAGCGGCCGCAAAACTAATAAAAACAGCCGCAGTATTTGCCGTGTGACGGGAAGTGCGCCAGGTGGAAAGAAATTTTAGTCCTGCTTTCCAAATTGATGAAACAAAAAAGGCCGCTGTTGAGCGGCCTTTTTTCGGTCATTCTCACACTATGCTGCTTTCGGCTGCACAGCGGGCGCAACTTCATCCTTCGGGTCAAAGTCGTACACCACCGGTGAGGCAATGAAGATGGACGAGAACGTGCCCACGCCAATACCCACCAGCAACGCAAATGAGAATCCGCGCAGCGACTCACCTCCGAACAGGAACAACACCACTACCACGATCAACGTGGTTCCTGAGGTGATCAAAGTACGGCTAAGGGTGCTGTTGATGGCATCGTTGAAAATGCGCTTGCGGTCGTGGGAAGTACCCATCTCAAAATATTCCCGAATCCGGTCGAAGATGATCACGGTGTCGTTGATGGAGTACCCGATAACGGTGAGCACTGCGGCCACAAACACCTGGTCTACTTCAAAAGCAATGCCGAACACACGGGCAACGGCAAAGGCCGCAAAGACGAACAACGCATCGTGTATGGTGGCGATAATCGCCCCGGCCGAGTATTGCCACTTTTTGAAGCGCACAAGGATGTAAATGAAGATGGCAATCAGTGATAAGATGCTGGCCTTCCAGGCGGAATTCTTGATGTCATCGGCAACAGTAGCACTTACTTTGGACGAAGAGCCGATGGTGAACGTCTTGTCAGCTACCTCGCCCGCATTTTCCAAATAAGTAAAGCCGGTTTTTTTGGCAACACCGTCAATTAGTGCCTTCTTCACCTTTTCGTCAGCGGCATCGCTGTCGTCATCAATCAGGTAGGCAGTGGTTACTTTTACGGCATTGTTGCTGCCAAAGTTCTTTACCTCCGTTCCGGCATTTTCAAATCCCTCGGCAAGCGCTACTTTCATTTCGGTTGCCTCTACAGCTTCCTTAAACGTTACCACGTAGGAACGGCCGCCCTTGAAATCTACACCCAGGTTGAGGCCCTGAATGGCGATGAGAACACCACCAAGGACAATGAATGCAATTGAACCGAGGTAAGCGATCTTGCGCGTTCCGATAAAGTCAAACTCTTTGCGTTTACCCACCATCCCGGATAAACCGGTTTCGAAGCTGATTTTCGACTCGTCACCTTTACGAGTAATCCACTCTACGAAAACCCGTGAGATGTATACCGCTGAAAAGAACGAAGTTCCAATACCAATCATTAATACTATGGCAAATCCGCGCAGCGGGCCTTGTCCGTAAACAAACAAGGCTATGGCGGTAAGTAATGTTGTCAGGTTTGAGTCAAAGATGGTAGCGAAGGCGCGCTGATAACCCTTCTTGATGGCGTCCAGCAATTTGCGGCCATGCCGCATCTCTTCCTTGATCCGCTCGTAAATCAACACGTTGGCATCTACCGCCATACCCATAGTAAGCACGATACCGGCAATACCCGGCAGTGTGAGCGCTGAATCAAGCTGGGCAAGGATCCCCAAAATGAAAAAGATATTGAACAGCAGGGCGAGGTTGGCGATCCAGCCGCCTTTGGAATAATAGCCAATCATGAAGATCACCACCAGGCCAAGGCCGCACGCCATGGAAATCAATCCCTGGTTTTGCGCCACTTTACCGAGTGTAGGTCCCACGATTGCTTCCTCCACGATGCGTGTAGGTGCCGGCAGCGAGCCCGCCTTTAACACGTTGGCCAGGTCTTTCGCTTCTTCAAGTGCAAAGTTTCCGGTAATCTGGGAGTTGCCATTGGGTATTTCCCCCTGCACAGTGGGAGCCGTGTAAACAAAATTATCCAACACAATGGCGATGCGCCCTTTGGGTTGACGCTGGGATGCCTCGCGCGTAATCTTGGCCCACGTTTTCGTGCCGCTTGCGTTCATGTTCATGGTAACAGCCGGTGCGCCTTTTTCATCGAAATCATTCCGGGCATCGGTTATCACTTCACCCGTCAGCAAGGGCTTGCGGTTGCGGCCAACACTTAAGAAGTTAAGCTGGATATCTTCCACACCGGGGGTCACTTCCGGATCAGGTTTAACATCCCAGGCCCAGTTGATCGATGACGGAATAAGATTCCGCACATCGGGCCTTCTCAAAACCCGGTTGATTTCGGCAGTGTCCTTCACATCATACAAGAAAGGAACGCCCTGGCTCCATTTGCCAAACAGGGGCGAGGTGGTAGCGCGTGTTAACGAATCCAACGAGTTGCCGGTGCTGTCCTGGGCGGCCAGTTGCTTGGCCAGATCGGATTGCGTGGTATCACCTAAAGCAGCGCTGTTCGTTGTAGCGGGAGCAGTTGTTTGCTGCGCGCGCAGTTCCTGAGTTAGCTTATCATTAACGGATGAAAGCGCACCGATCAGGGTGGGGTCGTTGTACTCGGCTACATCCCAGAACTCCAACCGGGCAACGCCTTGCAAGAGTTTGCGCACGCGTTGCGGATTATCGGCACCCGGAATCTCGATTTGAATACGGCCGGTTCCCTGCAAGCGCTGAATGTTTGGCTGAGATGTACCAAACTGGTCGATGCGGGTTTTGAGAATCGTGAACGAGCGTTCAATCGCTTCATCAATCTCCCTGTCCAGAAACTCGACCACTTCATTATCGGTCGCGCTTTGGCTGATTCGGTCTTTGTTGGCGGCTGATGCAAAATACAGCGACAGGCGCTCATCCGGCTTGGCCGCTTTTACGGCCTGCCGGAAAAGTTCAGTGAACTTTCCTTCACCACGCTTTTCGCCTTCGCGTGCTTTAGCCAGGGCAGCCGAAAAGGTTTCATCTGTGGCATACGAGCCGCCCAGTCCGCGTACGATATCGGCCGGAGAAATCTCAAGAACCACGTGCATGCCACCTTGCAGGTCGAGGCCAAGGGCCAGTTCATTCTCCTTTACTTCCTTATAGGTGTATTCTTTGAAGCCGAGGTCGTACACAGGCTTGTTCCACAGCGAGTCAAGGTAAGCTTGTTTACGCGCCAGGTTAACGGTACCCTTTTCGTCTGTTGCGTGGGTGATGGCATCTTGCTGCACTTTACGCGACACAAACGTGAATGAGAGGTAGTACAAGCACAACGCGGTGATTACCACGGTGAGTACAATTACTATTCCTTTGTTTTGCATATAACGGTTTGAATTGAATTACGAGTTGAGAAAATAAATATCCGGCCTGCTTGTGAGGCGGACCAGGCTGACGGGATAAAATCAATCAGGGTGCTTGCGGGGAAATGGATGTGCCCACTAAGTGCCGGAAAACAAGCGTTACGGTTTCGGCTACGAGGGCGCGGGCTTTTTGCCCTACTTCGCGAACCCAATTCTGGATTACTGAAGGCTCTGAGTCTGTCTGAAGGGAAGCCTGGGGGCTTGCAACCGTGGCAGGCGCAGCTTGTACCGAAGCCTCTGTATCAGTTTGTTCCTGGGTTTCCTGTTTTTTTGCCTGCTCCTCGGACTGGTACGTAAGGCTATGCGAAAACAAGATGACCAGAGCGGCAAAAACGCCCATAGCCAGTGTCATCAATCGAGTAGTTTGTTTTCGCATGGTTTCCAAAAAGGCCTACAAAAGTAGGGATTGACTACTAATTTGCAAGCGCCAGCCGATGCCGCAGAAACCCGGTTAAAACCTCGAGGGCGTGGCTAAAATCCGAATTATTTGGAATTACGAGGTCGGCCTGATGCTTCAATGGTTCGATCAGCCGTTCATACACCGGCATAACATGGTACTGGTAGCGATAAAGCACATCGTCCAGGTCGTATCCGCGTTCAACCTGATCGCGTTTTATCCTGCGCCCGAGCTTCACGTGATCTTTGGCTTCAATAAAAACCTTCAGGTCAAGTTGCGCAGCAATTTCTTCAAAATACTGAACGAACAGCCCTTCTACCACCAAGATGGGCGCCACTTTGAACTCGAGCAACTTGGGCCCCGCGGCCGGATTGTTGAAGGTGTATTCGAGTTTTGTTACGGATTGACCCGACCGGAGTTTGAGCAGGTCGGCTTCGAATGCTTCCCGGTCGATCGATACCGGCAGGTCGAAATTTTTCACCCCGTTTTCGTCAACGGGTTGCAGATCGCGGGGCTTGTAATAGTTGTCCTGGGAGATCAGACAAATGTGGTCGGGCCCGAAGTTGGCCGAAAGGCCCTGCAGGAAGAACGTTTTTCCCGAACCGCTGCCCCCCGTGATGCCGATAGTATAAGGCTTCATAACGAATGACCAATTATAGCGAATTGGATTGTAAGAAATTCACAAGTTGGTCAATGGCACGGGCGCGGTGGCTGATTTTGTTTTTTTCTTCGAGCGACAGTTCGCCCAGGGTCTGGGTAATGCCATCCGGCTGAAAGATCGGGTCGTAGCCAAATCCATTGCTGCCTCGTGGTTGTTCAAGTAGGTTTCCCGGCAGGATACCTTCAAAGGCATGGGTTCCGGAGGTGGTGATAAGGGTAAGCACAGTTCGAAACCGGGCCGAGCGTTGGCTCTGGCCCTGCATTTCGGCCAATACTTTTTGAATGTTATCGGCATGACTCCGCTGCGGGCCGGCATAGTACGCAGAGTCCACACCGGGGGCGCCACCGAGCGCGTCAATCTCCAGCCCGGAGTCATCTGCCAGGCACGAAACATGAAACTTATCAAACACGTATCGGGCCTTCTGGTGCGAATTGCCGGGAATGGTGCCGGTGGTCTCCTGCAGTTCTTCGGTGCACCCGATGTCTGCTAATGAAATCAGGCGAAACTGGTTTCCCAACTTCGCCTGAATTTCCTGAATCTTGTGCGCGTTATTTGTAGCCAGACACAGCGTCATTGCACGTCAAGCAACTCGATTTCAAAGATCAGGTTTGCGTTGGCCGGAATATCCGCCCGCCCCGATCCTAAGGGCGCGGGGCGCGAACTTTTTCCATAGGCAAAACCCGAAGGAATATACAGCGTGGCTTTTGTTCCTGCTTTAAACTGCGTGAACATCACTTGCCAGCCCAGAATAACGGTAGACAGCGAAATGCGAATCGTTCCCTGATCGAAAATGCCGCCAAACTGAAGTGCGCGTGCATCGGGCGAGAGCAGTTTACCTTTGTATGTAACCAGGATGGCATTCTGCAAGCATCGTACTTCTGCACCGTCCCCCTGTTTTTCAATGGTGTACCGGATGCCCGATGCCGGGTCGATAATCGGAACGATGGATCGCGCAGCCAGGGTGTCGTCAATGATGTCAAGGTCGATCTGCAGGCGGTCGGCCGGCACCGCGGCAATCTCGGCCGGGTCAACCTCCTCGGTACACGGGGGTGTGAAGGTCTCTGCACAGCCCAGCACCAGCCAGAGTAAGGGAAGAAACTTTACAATCCTCATAACTACTTTTCAATCCCGACCAGTTCAACTTCAAAAATCAGGTTCGCGTTAGCCGGTATGGTGGGGGGTGATCCCTGCGGACCGTAACCGAGCGTAGAGGGAATGTAAAGCGTGGCTTTGGTCCCTACTGGGAAATTCGGGAATGCGATTTGCCAGCCGGGGATCAGATTACTGAGCGGGTACACGATTGGCTGCTTCGATTCTTCAAATACCGAGCCATCGAGCAATGTGCCCTTATACGAGAACCGGATTTGCTGCGACAGATTGGGCTTTTCTCCGGTACCGAGTTTGGTGATCACGTACCGAACACCTTCGGGAGTTTTGGTAGCCGCGATTTTTTGTTCGGCCAGATATTGATCGATGGCTACAGTATCTTTGGCCAGTTGATCTTTTTCAGCGGCCATCGCGCGGGCGTTTTCTTTTTCGTAGTACTCGCGTTGAAATTCATTCAGACGATCGGTATTCATGATTTCTTTTACGCCAACATGAAAGGTGAAATAGCTGGCGGTGTCTACGCCATCCGGAACGCCCGATTGCCACGTGCGTGTAAAAAGTTCTTTCGCGCGGACTTTAAACGTAATACTGTCGTCAACCCGGAGAATCTGAAAAATTTCACGCACGCCATCTTTTAATGACTTCGGAACGCTGTCAAGAATGGGCAGCAGCACGGGGTTGCCATCTGCGCGGGCTGAAGTGAACCAAACCGAGTCTTTGGCATCCTGGTAGCTCATGTTCATCAGAATGTACTCGCCTTTCCGGCCGGGCTCGCCTTTACCTTTCCGGATGTAAACAAACTCTTGTCCGGAGGGCGTTTTTTCGGTTTCCGAGCAAGCCACCACCAGCAAACTGGCCACTAACAACAACAGGATCGTTCTCATGTAGATATTCATTTGGTTATGCATTCAATTGATTTTTGTATTCGGGCAGCAAGGCCAATAGCTTGTCGAGCGTGGCCTGCAGCGATGTTTTAGATTGACCACCGGCCGCATTGCGGTGACCACCACCGCTGAAATGTTTGCGCGCCAGCTCGTTCACGGAGAATTCACCAAGCGACCGGAATGAAAGTTTCACCTCATCTTTTCGATCGTACATCAATACGGCCATGCGCACACCCTGAATCGAGAGTCCGTAGTTTACCAGGCCTTCCAGATCACCGGTCTGAGCGTTAAACCGGCTAAGTTCACTGGCGTTTAACGCCATGTATGCAGTTCGGTACTCCGGCAACACCACCAGTTTTTCGTAAAGGGCAAACCCGGTCAGGCGCAGTCGCTCCAATGTATTGGTGTCATAAATGTTTTTGGCAATCTGGTGCGGGTTGGCACCATGCGCTACCAGAGCAGAAGCGATGAGGAACTCCTGGTGGCGCGTGTTGTTGTGTCGGAATCCACCGGTGTCGGTCAAAAGGCCGGCATACAGGCAGGTGGCAATATCTGCGTCAATGGTGTCCACCATTTTCAGGTCGTGAATCAGATCGAACACCAGACCAGCAGTGGAGGCAGATTGGGTATTCCACTTCTCGATTGAGGCAAAGGATTCTGGTTCCAGGTGGTGATCGATCATGACTTTTACACCGCGGGCATCGCGCAGCGATTTCTCCAACGCGTTCACGCGGTTCGGATTGTTGAAGTCGAGGCAAAAAATGATGTCGGCTTTTTCGATTTCGCGCATCGCGTTCGGCAGCGAGTCGGGCTGCCGGTCGTCCACGGCCATCACATGTTCGTTTCCGGGAAGCCAGGCGAGGAAGTCGGGGTAGTTGCTCGGGGCAATTACCTGAACCCGGTGCCCCAGTTTTTTCAGGAATCCGGCCAGGCCCAGCGAGGAACCCAGCGCATCGGCATCGGGCTTAAAATGCATGATAACCACCACGTTGCGCGGTGATTTCAGGAGCATTTCCAGTTCTTCCTGATTTTTCATGAGCCGGCAAAAATCGGTAGAAAAGCGGACATTTCAATTGCAGCAGATTTTGGCCCGATTTGATGGTGGCGCTCGCCATTCTTGACTGCCTTTTGATACCTTTGCGCCCAAATTTTTAAACCATACAATTCCATGGCAGGAAAAAGAACATTCACTATGATAAAGCCTGATGCGGTTGGCGCAGGACATACAGGAGCGATTACGAAAATGATTGAAGAAGCCGGCTTCCGCATTGTGGCGATGAAGAAAACAAAATTGACCAGCGAACTGGCAGGCCAGTTTTACGCCATTCACAAGGAGCGTCCATTTTATGGCGAGCTGTGCGCCTACATGTCGTCAGGGGCCATTGTTCCGATGATTTTGGAGAAAGACAATGCCGTTGAGGACTTCCGGAAATTGATCGGAGCAACCGATCCTAAGAAGGCCGCTCCGGGTACTATTCGCGCGCTGTTTGCCAAGTCAATCGATGCCAACGCCATCCATGGCAGTGACTCGGATGAAAATGCAGCCATCGAAGGAAATTTCTTCTTCTCCCAGTTCGAGCGTTTCTGACGTTTGAACCGAGATAGGTACTAAAACCGGGTAAACCGGGAACCAGGAGCTTATAACGTTGTTGTTCTAGCGAAATCATTTCTCCTTTCTTATGTCAATCGATCCTTTGTATTCCGAAAAGTTTGAAAGACGCCACAACGCACCCGATGCAAACCAGATCCGCGAAATGCTGGAGGTGGTCAAGGCCTCATCGGTAGACGAACTGATTAATGAGACGGTGCCGTCAAATATCCGCCTCAAGCAGCCGCTTAACCTGCCGCCTGCAAAGTCGGAGTTTGCTTTTTTGAAAGACTTCAAACGGACGATGAGCCGGAACAAGTTGTATCAGTCGTTCATCGGCATGGGCTATTACAACACGATTACGCCCGGAGTAATTTTGAGGAATATCCTGGAAAACCCGGGGTGGTACACGGCCTACACGCCCTACCAGGCTGAGATTGCGCAGGGCCGCCTCGAAGCATTGATCAACTACCAGACGATGGTGATCGACCTTACCGGGATGGAGATTGCCAATGCCTCGTTGTTGGATGAAGGCACGGCAGCAGCTGAAGCGGTTCACCTGGTCTATGCTGCCCGCAAGGCCTCTAAGAAAAATGCCAATGTGTTTTTTGTTGATGAAAACACGTTTCCTCAAACTATTGATGTACTGAAAACCCGCTGCGCGCCCATTGGCGTGGAGTTGAAGATTGGCGATATCAGCAAAATGGATATCACGGATGCGGATGTATTCGGAGTTTACATTCAGTATCCCAACGCGAATGGCGCTGTAACCGATCACACATCGTTTATCGCTACAGCCCGCGAACGGGAAGTGGCCGTAGTGATGGGTACAGATCTGATGGCGCTGCTTGTGTTGAAGTCTCCAGGCGAGATGGGAGCCGATGTTGTAGTCGGCAGCAGCCAGCGGTTTGGTGTGCCGATGGGATTTGGGGGCCCGCATGCCGCTTTCTTCGCCACCCGCGATGATTACAAAAGACAAATCCCCGGCCGTATCATCGGTGCCTCGGTAGATGCCAAAGGCAACCCCGGCTATCGAATGGCCCTGCAAACCCGCGAACAACACATCCGCAGGGAAAAAGCCACGTCCAATATCTGCACTGCGCAGGTGTTGCTTTCCGTTATGGCGGGCATGTATGCGGTGTACCACGGGCCTGAGGGTTTGCGGAAGATCGCGGGCCGTATCCATGGGCTTGCCCAGATGCTTGAGGCTGGTTTGCAGAAGTTGGACTTCCGGCAAACGAACCTCCAGTACTTTGATACGCTGAACGTGGAGGTGAATAACAAAGAAGAGATTAGAACGCGGGCGGAGGCAGCCGGTGTTAATTTCCGCTACTTCGCCAGCGACCACATCGGTATTTCACTGGATGAAACATCTACGGTTGAGTCTGTGCAGACGATCCTTACCATTTTTGCTGCCGGCAAGACTACACCTTCAGTTGGCCAGTCCGTGTCAGGCGCAAAGTTCTCTGCCTCGCTGGCACGCACCAGCAGCTACCTGACTCATCCGGTGTTCAATTCCTATCATAGCGAGCACGAAATGCTCCGGTACATTAAGAAACTGGAGAATAAGGATCTTTCCATGGTGCATTCCATGATTTCGCTGGGCAGTTGCACGATGAAACTAAATGCTACAACTGAGATGATACCGGTGACGTGGCCCGAGTTGGGTCAGATACATCCGTTTGCCCCGGCCAACCAGACGGAAGGGTATCAGGAAATGATTCACAACCTCGAAATGTGGTTGATGGAAGTGACCGGCTTTACCGGAGTGTCATTGCAGCCGAACAGCGGTGCTCAGGGTGAGTATGCCGGGTTGATGGTGATCCGTGCGTATCATCAGCATCGTGGCGATCATCACCGGAACATCGCACTCATTCCAGCTTCTGCGCATGGAACCAATCCGGCCAGTGCTGTGATGGCAGGTATGGAAGTGGTTGTAGTGAAATCTGACGAAGATGGAAAGGTCGATGTTGCCGATTTGAAGACGAAGGCCTTGCAGTATAAAGACAGCCTGGCGTGCCTGATGGTGACTTACCCTTCTACACACGGAGTGTTTGAAGAGGCAATCACGGAGATATGCGAAATCATTCACCAGAATGGTGGCCTGGTGTATATGGACGGTGCGAACATGAACGCTCAGGTAGGGCTTACCTCGCCTGCCAATATCGGGGCTGATGTCTGCCATTTAAACCTGCACAAAACGTTCTGCATTCCTCACGGGGGCGGTGGGCCGGGCATGGGCCCGATTTGTGTTAACGATAAGCTGAAGCGCTTTTTGCCGGGTCATGCGGTGGTTAAGACGGGCGGTTCCAATGCGATTTCGGCTGTGTCGGCCGCTCCATGGGGCAGCGCCAGCATTCTGGCTATTTCCTACGCCTACATTTCGATGATGGGAGGAGATGGGCTGACCAACGCTACCAAACTGGCCATCCTGAATGCGAATTACATCAAGGAGAAGTTGAATGGGCATTACAAAATTCTTTACACAGGCACGAACGGCCGGTGCGCCCATGAAATGATCGTTGATTGTCGTGATTTCAAAAAGGCCGGCATTGAAGTTGAAGATATTGCCAAGCGATTGATGGACTATGGATTCCACGCGCCCACGGTGTCGTTCCCGGTGGCGGGTACAATTATGATTGAGCCAACCGAAAGCGAACCAAAAGCAGAGTTAGACAGGTTTGTTGATGCGTTGATTGAAATTCGCAACGAAATCCGCGAAGTAGAAGAGGGCAAGTACAGCAAGGAAGACAACGTCCTCAAGAATGCACCGCACACCGCTGCCGTGATTACGGCCGATGAATGGCCTCATGCCTACAGCCGGCAAAAGGCCGCCTATCCGCTTCCGTTTGTGAAAGAGTCAAAATTCTGGCCCTCGGTAAGCCGGGTAGACAATGCCTATGGTGACCGCAACCTGGTTTGCAGTTGCCTGCCGGTAGAAGAGTATACGAAAGCAGAGGCGTAGTCCGGTTTTCGGTGACGTGGTTGATCCCTCAAGGCTTCCCGGAGCATGAGGTTGTATGTCGTTGCGTATGAGAAAAACTTACTTCGTGAATTTGTATTGCACTCTATGATTGCCCGGCTCCCGTTGATTTTCCTGCTCGCGTTGCCGCTCTTGTCGTTAGCACAACCACCTGCTGTGTACAAGGGTCTGCCTTCGGCAGTCTGGCCAAAGCTGTATCGCATTACCTACGCCCGGGAGAAAACGGAGCAACATCCGTTTGGTAAACCAATGTTCTCAGCAGAAGCAAAGGCCCTTAGTGGCAAGCAAGTGACCCTGCCGGGTTTTATGGTGCCGTTCGAAAGCGGCCTGACGGGCAATCATTTCATGCTTTCTTCGTTGCCGATTAATGCATGTTTTTTCTGTGGATCAGGTGGGCCCGAAACTGTAGTCGAGGTTTTCTTAGCCAAGCCAATACGCTACACCGATAAGCCGATTGAAGTGAAGGGCACCCTGATACTCAACGACCAGAATGCCCAGCAAATGATTTACGTTCTGGAGAACGCCTCTTTTCTGGGAGAAATCGAGTTTTGAACCTAAGGCTGAATCCGTGACCGGATTTCCAAAGCATTGAGGTGACGCTCGTACGCGTCCTCATACGTTTTGCCTAGTTCTGCTTGCCCGTTCTCGTACAGCGTGCGGTACATCATGCCGAGGATCGACAGATTATTCCGAACCTCGCTGGTAATACCGTCACCACGCTCGATGAGGTAGGTTGCCATTTCGTCCGCCCGGTCGCCCATCAGTTTGGCCATCGCCAGGGCCTGCTCCTGACGCCCCACTTTGAACAAGAGGCTTACCGTCTGCACATTCGTGGGATCGTAGCGGAAAACATTATCTGGAATTGCGCGCAGTACAAATTGCAAAGCCGAGTCGGCCTTGGCGACCTTTCCCTCGTCAATTAAGGCTTCGGCCAGCGTATTAAACGAGTGCCGCTGATTCAGCACAAATCCCCGGTAATCATCCGAGTAGTAAACGTTCGGATTGTCCAGACCCCGATAGCTGAAGTTGTTCACCATGTTTTCGTACGTCTTCTCCGTGTTTACTAATGTTTCGCGGTCGTTGCGCACGTTGCGCATGGGCAAAATCCGGTATGCATTTCCTTCCTGCACCACATACGGGCTAAGGTCAACCTGAAACTGGTTGAGTGACGTCATGTTTACATAAATGGGACGGTCCCAGTTGCTGGTTGCCAGCACATCGAGCATGGCGAGATCTTTCATCTGTAAATGAGTGGCGGTGACACGCAACTGCATTTGATCAACCACCAGGCTGTCCATGCCGGCCGGTATTACACCCTTTTTCAAAACCTCTTCGCGGTTTACGTTCAGGGTAATTAATTTGCTGGGAACAATGTTGTTCTCATCCCGCAACAAACCTTTGTAATCCTGGCGAAGCAAGTCAAGGTATTGGTGCAAGTCGATACTTTTAATACCGGTATTTGCCACGGGCAGGTATTCGTTCGGTCCGCCCTGTCGGTATTGGTGCAACGAGAGCGTGTACGGGAAGGGCGTGGACTCATAGGAGTTGCGCATCGTTTGCCCGATGTACCAGTCGGTGTTGTAATAACTCAGCACGATCACGCGCACATCCGTGCGAAATCCTTCTACCTCCTGCGCATACCAAAGCGGGAACGTATCGTTATCGCCACCGGTAAACAGAATGGCGTTAGGCGCGCAGGACGCAAGGTAGTTCTTGGCCGAATCAACCGAGAAGAAGCGATCCGAACGATTATGATCGTCCCACCCCTCGATGGCCATCACAGCCGGGGCCGTCAGCCCGATGAGGGTGGCAGTAATGGCGGCCACTTTGCCTTTTGACAGCAATCGCTGCAGACTATCCGCGATACCGATCACGGCCAATCCGATCCAGAAGGCGAACGCATAATAGGATCCTGCGTAGATATAGTCGCGGGCGCGCGGCTCTTCGGGTGGTGAGTTCAGGTACACCACAATGGCAACGCCTGTCATCACGAACAGCAGACCGATTACTACAAAATTCCGGGTGTCTTTTACAATCTGGAAGAACATACCCAAAAAGCCCAGCACGAAGGGAATCATCAGGTAGTTGTTCCGTCCCCGGTTTTCTTCCAGCAAGGCGGGCACTTTTTCGAAGGCATCAAGTGGCGAAAGCCAGCCGGCCATGGGGTCGTCACTTTCGCGGCCGGAAAAATTCCACATAAAGTAGCGGCCATACATGAAGCCAATCTGGTGGGTAAACATGTAGGCCAGGTTTTGGGCAAACGTAGGCTGCTGCCCTTCCTGCAGATTCAGGATGCGCTCGTATGCTTTTTTGCCATCCGGATACCACAGGCGCGGCAGCATCGTTTCATTGGCCGGGTCGTATTTGTAGCTAAACTTCCGGGTGGAGATTTCGTAGCGGTCTTTCCCTTTGATGTACACGGGTGATCCATACTCGATGTCAACCGGGCGTGCCGTGAAATACGCACCGTACAGCAGCGGGCGGCTTCCGTACTGCTCGCGCTTGAGGTAGCGCACGAAACTCATCACGTCCTTGGGTGCATTTTCGTTGATGTTGGTTTCATAGTTCGACCGAATCACGATGGTGGCATACGAGAAATACCCGATCAGGATGAAAGACGTTGAGAGCAGGAAGACGTTTAACAGCGGTCGGTTTTTAAGGTGCGTTTGGCGGATGCCAAATGCCAGGCCGGCACCGACCAGCACAGCAAACGACAGGGCGCCTGAGCCGAACGGCAGCCCAAGGGTATTGACAAAAAAGATCTCGAACGAGCCGGCAATGCTCGGCAAGCCGGGTACGATAAAATCGTTAATGAACAACACAAGTGCACCGCTGATCATCAGCGTGAGGAGAATACCCCACCGGTTGGGCTCATATTTCTTGAAATAGTAAATGAGGCCAAGTGCGGGTATTGTCACCAGGTTGAGCATGTGAATGCCGATGGATAATCCCATCATATAGGCAATCATCAGCAACCACCGGTTGGCACGGCTTTCATCCTCGATATGATCCCACTTGAGCATGGCCCATACTACGACTGCAGTGAAAAATGACGACAGGGCATACACTTCGGCCTCCACGGCCGAAAACCAGAACGAATCGCTGAAGGTATAGGCCAGGGCGCCTACCAGACCTGCGCCCATCAGCAACCAGGTTTGTGAGTCGGTAATCGAACTGTCCTGCTGAATACCCATCATTTTCCGGCCGAAAAGAGTGATCGACCAAAACAGGAACAAAATGGTAAAGGCGCTGCTGAGCACGCTGATCATGTTGATCCAATAGGCTACTAAGGTGACATCGCCAAGTGCCAGAAACGAAAACAACCGGCCGATTAGCATGAACAGGGGAGCCCCCGGGGGGTGCGACACCTCCAGCTTATAAGACGTGGCAATAAATTCTCCACAATCCCAGTAGCTGGCGGTTTCCTCCATGGTAAACCAGTACGTAGCCAGCGCGATTGTAAAAGTGAGCCATCCAGTGATATTGTTCGTTTTTTGGAAATTCATGCAGCTTGATGCGATTAGAAGGGGCGAAAATAGCTAAAATACGCCTATTGGGCGGTGGCTTTATTTATAGACAATCATGTAGAACACCAGCCACAGTGAAAAGATGAGAACATAGGACGTAATGACGATCCACCACATCATCTTTTTCTGTTTTTGTGCGAAGTAAAACAGCCCAGCCACAAGCAGGAAGACATAGGGAATCTCAAACGCATTGAGCGACTTCAGTGGGTAGTGGTAGCGCACGTCTATGGCAGCAAAGTCAGCCAGGTTCATCAGGGAGAGAGGATAAAACGCCCGGATTTCGGGCAGGGTGGGGTCGTTCGTGACGAACATAAACCAGCCGATCTTGATCAGTTCAGGAACGAGGAAAATGTATTCGGCTGCCAGCGCTACGCCCCAGCATTGCCAGTAGGTAATACGGAAACCAAACATGAAGCAACCCATCCAAAGCACAAAACCAATCACGGTAAACTTCCAGGCATAAATGAGCGGAATGGAGATGAACTGCAGCGTGCTGATCAGTCGTAAAATGCCGCCCTCCGGCCTGTCTTGCAGAAACTCAAATGCAGCCGTTTCGTACTCAATGAACTGCTTCTTGATGTAAAGCAAAAGGATAGCACTGATACACAAAACAATAAACAGCACCCGTTTTTGTGCGCCAAACAAGATGCTCCAGCCCGACTCTGATTGCATGGTGCTAATTAACGTGATTTCTTTCAATTAGATTTGTGGCGATCATGAAGCGCCTGGTTTTCTTACTGCTGATGGCTGGGGGTAGTGTGTGCCCGGTAAAATCCATGAACCGGGCGGCCAATGCGGACACCACGCTGATCCTGATTTCGAATCTCGATATCCAACTGGAAGCGGCCGAGGCCCTCACAAGTCTTTACAACTTCGAGTTCGAGAAAGCAGAAGCCAAGTTCCGGTATTTTAAAATCAAGTATAGCTGGCACCCGTTACCCTATTTTCTCCTTGGTCTCAGTGAGTGGTGGAAGATCATGCCCAATACCAAAAGCACCGTGTATGACGATCGTTTTTTAGCTTACATGGACAGTGCGATTTTAGTGGCCGAGCGCCTGTACGATAAACGGCCGGAGTATAAAGTGGAAGCCTCGTTTTTTTTAGCCGCTGCCTATGGATTCAAAGGCCGGCTCTATGCTGACGAAGAGCGCAAGAATTGGAGAAAGGCGGCTGTGGTGGGCAAGCGTGCGCTGAACTACCTGGAGGAAAGTAAAGCCGGCAGTGAACTAAGCCCCGAATTGCTGTTTGGAGATGCCCTGTACAATTACTTCTCCGTTTGGGTGCCCGAGAATTATCCCGCCATGAAGCCCCTGCTTTGGTTCTTTCGAAAAGGTGACAAGAAGTTGGGGCTCGAGCAACTTAAGGAGGTTTCGTACAATGCATTTTATACCCGCACCGAAGCCATGGTATGGCTTATGCGAATATTGAATAGTTATGAAAATGACCAGCCGGGCGCATTCAAAGCCTCTCAGTATTTGCGTCAGACGTACCCGGGCAACCCCTATTTTCACCGGTACTATGCACGCGTATTATACTCGCGCGGGTTGTTCACCGAAATGGCAAAAGAGTGCCACCAGATATTGCAGTTGATTGACAGCGGGCGTTTCGGGTACGAGGCCACGAGTGGCCGATATGCCGCTTTTTTTCTGGGTCAGCACTATGAGGTGTTGCGGAAATATGACGAGGCCAAAAAGTACTACGAGTTGGCGATCCGATATGCAGAGGAAATTGGCGCAACGGACACCGGCTATTACCTGTATTCGCTCATTGCGTTGGGTGAGGTTGCCGAGCGGCAGGGCAACCGCGAAGAAGCAAAGCGGTACTTCCGGGAAGTGAAGAAGAAGGCCGGCCGCAAGGATGAGGCGTTCAAGGATGCCAAGAAAAGGCTCCGCGATATGGAAAAGAAAAACTCGGACTGACATGGAGCTGCGCGACCTGATCGTAACTCCGATCGTCATTTTCCTGGTGCTGGCGGGCGCGTATATGGTTAGGCCTCGGATGACGGATGACGTTACCCGGAGATATTTTTTTCCTGCGTTGTTGGTAAAAATATTCGGGGCATTGGCGCTGGGATTCATCTATCAGTACTACTACTCCGGGGGCGACACGTACAACTTCCACACGCATGGCAGCCGGCATATTTGGGAAGCGTTTTGGGATAGTCCCGGGAAAGGATTAAAGTTAATTTTCTCACCTCGCGGAGATCAAACGGGTGTTTTTGATTATGCATCAAAAATCATTTTCTATAACGACCCGAGTAGCTATTTCGTGATTCGGGTGGCTGCATTTTTTGATTTATTTACTTTTTCGGCATACAGCGCCACTGCCGTGCTTTTTGCTACCCTGGGTTTCATTGGCGGCTGGATGTTATTTGTTACCTTTTACAGCAAGTACCCCGAGGCTCATTGGGGATTGGCGTTAGCGTGCCTGTTTGTTCCATCCGTGTTTTTCTGGGGAAGTGGAATTCTGAAGGACACCCTCGTTTTGGCAGCACTTGGAGCAGGTACATATTTCACCGACCGGCTCTTCATCGCAAAGCATTTTACGCTATCTGGTCTCTTCCAGCTGATGATTTGCCTTTACGTTGTCTTTCAGATCAAAGTCTTTGTTCTTCAAGCATTTATTCCGGCAGCTTTGGTTTGGATTTTCGCCTCCCGCCTAAAGTCGATTCCATCCGTGGTCGTACGCGGGCTTGTTGTTCCATTCGTTGCTGCCATAATGGTCGGTAGTGCCTGGCTTGCAGTGAGGCAAATCGGATTGAAAGACAAGCGTTATGCGATCGAGAACATTGCCATGACAGCCCGGATAACTGCTTATGATATAAGATTTTGGACGGGGAAAGAAGCTGGCTCCGGATATATTTTGGGTGAATTGGATGGGTCTTTCGAGTCAATGCTAAGGTTGGCGCCCGCAGCGGTTAATGTAACGCTGTTTAGGCCTTACTTGTGGGAGGTGCGTAATCCGCTCATGCTGCTTTCTGCGCTTGAAAGCTTGTGTTTTTTAGTGCTTACCTTGTTTATTGTCCTGTCTTTTTTACGAGGACCAACCTGGAAAGTATTTGACAATAACTCTTTGTTTACGCTTGTCTTTAGCCTTTCGTTCGCATTCGCAGTGGGCGTGTCTACCTTTAACTTCGGTACTCTTTCCAGGTACAAGATTACCCTCATGCCGTTCTATGCCTTGGCGCTGGTATTGGTTTACCATCAGTTGAACAAAGCAAGAAAGTTGCCCGAGTTGGAGTCTACTGAATAGTTTTCTTCTACCATTCTTACGCCCTCGCGGCCCATTTGCCGTCTCAAGTCAGCTTTTTGAATCAATAGCTCAAGTGAATTCATCCATTCGTCTGGTGTATTCGCTAACAATCCGTTAGCGGGGGTTATGATTCTTTTGTTAACACCGACAGGCGAGGCAACTGCCGGAATGCCTAGCGATAAATACTGCAAAATCTTAAAACCACATTTACCTCGCGTCCATTGATCATCGGGCAGGGGCATTATGCCAATGTCAATCTCTTTCAGGTCGGAGATCTCGGTGCTGGCATCCCATGCCTTAAACACGTATGACCTTAAGGGATATCCGGGGTTACGGTCTGCAATAACAAGAAACCTGAGGTTCGGATACATCTTTTCTAATTGTCCAAGTACGTCCGTTATTGAATCGAGATACTTAAGCGTGGAGTGCGTGCCAGTCCAGCCAATCGTAATTTGTTCTGTAAGTTTGGCAGGTGCAGCAAAAGCTTGATTTTGGACATACTCGGTGTCGATGGTGGTGGGGTTGATAATCACTTGTTTGGCGAATTGCGCAGCATAGTCAGTCAGGTATTGATTGCCACAGCTTACGCGGAATGACCACCGGCAAATCGATTTTACTTTTTTTCGATATCTTAGCAAAGAATCTATCCAGTCCTCATTTTTCTTGTCGGTGAGCCAAATCGCATCATCAAAGTCATAAATCACTTTCTTCTTCAAAAGCCGGGCGATTATCCATTCGATTATTGGCGGCCCTACAGGTGCTGCTTCCCGATGAATGAAAACCCAATCGTGGCGGAGGGCCGCCCGAATTTGTCCCGCACGTTTTACAAGTCCAAGAGCAATGATTAAAATCTTTTGGAACCGCCTACCTGGCGAATAAATGACTTTATAGTCATTGGAACTCAAGAATGGCTTCACTGTAATGGTATGTCCCTCTTTCAGCAGAAGTTTGAAATACTGCTCGAACCTGAACCGTTGCGATGGCGCTGAGTTTGGTGGGTAGGGAGCGAGAAAGAGGATTTTCATGGTAACTTTGTGCAAAGTTGTAACGAGCTCCATACGTAATTCCAACGCATGTATTTGTACCTATACTTCCCGATCCAATTTGAGTTCCGTTGGCGTATACCAGCGAGGTTGTTGTCCTGTAGAT
>JBKCJM010000086.1:0-12514 GCA_046301755.1 Cyclobacteriaceae bacterium | reverse complement strand
TTATCCTTATCTTGGGCGATCGAAAAAAATGGGTTGTTTAAAACTACCATACTACGAAAAAGAGGACAGACCTAATTTTTTAGGCCTATGGAAAAAATCCGAGAGTTCAAAAAGTTGTGATAATTACTATCCCTTCGGTCTTGACTTTAACTCGTACAGCCGTGAAAATCAACTAAGCAACGACTACTTGTATAATGGCAAGGAAGAGCAAAATGAGTTAGGACTTGGGTGGCTCGATTATGGGGCGAGGATGTATATGCCCGAGATTGGAAGGTGGGGAGGTATTGATAAAAAGGCAGAGAAGTACTATCGTTTTTCTCCATACACCTATGCTGCCAACAATCCGATAGTGATCATTGATCCTGACGGTGAGGATTTGGTAAGAGTTACGGTACCCGCTAATGCTGACGGGACAAGGACAAAGCAGTTAAGAATAGATTCAAGAATAGCCAAACAATTTCATGATTTTGCTTGGGCAGCGAATAAAAAATTTGGTTTAACGATAAACAATGCTTTTAGATCTCAAGCACAGCAGGACGCAATGCGGGCTGACTATTTGATTAATCCGGGCAACTATAATGCTCCGCCAGCGCCAAGAAGCAATCACACCGGTGGGTTTGCTTTAGACTTTAACTTCAAGTTAGTTGGGATAAACGCGAAAAATAAGAATGATGAAAAAGTAAAATCCAAAATTGACGAAATCAGCACTTTGGCATCTGAATATGGCTTTGCTCCCATAGATAATGACTTAGGGCACTATGCTGCCGATGCAAGAGAGGCTGGCTACAAAACAAGAGAGGAAGCCCGAGAAGTCAATGATCTGTACGCCATGAATTACAGCGAGGAAGAAACACCTGAGTATAATTCCTCTCAGGCATCTGAATACTATTCATATTCTCAGATCAGGTCGCACCGTCAAGAACTTTTGACATTAATACAGCAGTATCACAAAGCTGACCCTGCTACAAAAAAATTGCTTCAGAATATTAAAAAGATCATTGAAGATATGTACGAAGAGAAACGAAAAGAATAAACTGTAATTTCTCCTTGCACAAATCAAACCACACTGTTATGAGCATTTCGTATCTAATGAAGTACCACAAGGTGAGTATTATTTTTTTGTTTGTGCCTCTTTTTGGGTGCACTATTAAAGAAAGCAAAAAAAGTGATGGCGGGCCTATTTCCACGATTGACTCATTTGAGTTTGGTGGCGCCTATCTTCCCAAAGAGGAAATAATGATCGGCAACTTTCTTTTTACTAGTTTTGAAGTTGTCACAGATGGCTCACCCGGAAATAGTGTCATTAAACAAGTTTTTGTTCGCTTTACCAATATGGGGGATGGTGAGGAGTACCACGTGATGAGGGCAACCGTGTTGGGCGGCACTAGAGACAAGTTTTATATTTCCGCCCTCGACTCACTACTTGGGGATATTAGAATTCAGGGAAGGTTTTTTGGCACGAGAGGTCCTATGCTGGATGATGTTGAGGATACAAAAGTGATAGTATTCGAAGGGCAATTTGTGGCTCGTAAGCAGGGGATTGACGAATCAATTAAATGTACATATTTCGGGGGAGACTGATTACCCACGTTGGAAACAAGCAACGTAAATACGGAGCAATCCCAGTTTATTCGTTACGATAATGCGCGCAGGGTTTATTCATCTCTGTTCAATCACTCCAACCCGGGCAGCAGTCTGGCGGGGTCAATGTTCGACTTACTCATAAAGAGGATGGTTGCAAATGCTCCAATCAGGCTAAAATAGGTGATTTTAATGGGATGCTTAAACGCCTATACCTATCATTTTATTTCAGACTCCGTATGGAGCTACATCTTGGTCTATGATCTGGTGGCCAAGAAGTTTTATAAACTGGTAGAAGGGTTAGGCGGCCTGGCCAACCTCTGCTTAGTGATAGATGAATCGGGCAATCCAAAAAAAGGCAAGGGGTCTGCCGGTGTTGAACGTCAGTATTGTGGAAAGGTAGGCAAGACGGACAATTGCCCATGTTGTCGTTGGTCAAAATTTTTTAGTGTTGTTGCGGGTGGCCAGTCACGCAACCCGTAAAGAAAACTTCGAAAAACGCAACCAACAAGGCGTTTAGGTAAGAATATTTACACCCCAATTTCTTATCTTGAGTGCTCATGGAAAGCCGGTTTTTGGTCGCCTTTTTCGCTTGTATTTGCCTGTATCAGGCAGTGCAGGGGCAAGGGATTTTCACCAATCCCGGTGAGCAGGCCGTAGCGGCAGATTCAATTGAGCTTCACTGGCAGGGTAAGCTAGATAGTCTGCGCAACCTGGGCCGTGTGCAGCATTTGGGTGATTCGCTGAATGTCACCGGCTGGGCAGATAGTCTGCAACACCGGGTGAAGTCGCAGATCGGCAACCGGGAGCAAAAACTGAGAAGCGCGCTGGATAGCCTGCGCGGCCACAAGCGCAAGGCCCGTGTTGTTCAGCGCAAGCTGGATAGCCTGCAGCTCAAACAAACACAATTGCTAACCGAGATTGATAGCCAGCGCACGGTGCTGCAGCAACGGCTCACCGCCCGCTATAGCAAATGGCAAAGCAAACTGGATTCGGCCGGGTTAAAAGTACCATCACTCAACCTGCCGGGAGTACCCTCAACCGGTGGCGTATCGGTGCCAAACGCAGATGTAGCCGGTCAAATGAATTTGCCTGAACTCCCCGCACTCAACACAAACGATTTTACGAATCTCAACCTTTCATCCGATCTTCAACAACTCGGAGGCGATCTGGCCATTCCATCCACAACTTCGTTATCGCAGTGGACCGATCAACTTAAACAAACAGGCGCACTGCCCGAGATCACCGGCAAAGCAGGAGAGGTGAAGGCAGCTTTGAGCGATCCCGCGAAAGCGGCCGAACAAGCCGTAACACAACTGGATGCCGTACAAGCGGCCACTAAGGAAATGACCGATGGCCAAAAGCTGATGCAGGAAAACCAGGCGCTGGAACTGGCCGAAAAGATGAACGACCCAGATGCCATGAAGCAGGAAGCCGTTGAGCAAATCCAGCAACAAGCCGTAGACCACTTTGCGGGCAAGCAGGAAGTGTTGCAGCAGGCTATGGACAAAATGAGCAAGTACAAGCGCAAGTTCAGTTCGCTGGAGAGCCTGGATAAGCTACCTAAACATCCGAACCGTCCGCGCAACGGGTTGAAAGGTCAACCTTTTCGTGAGCGCTTTCGGGTGGGGCTCAATGCCGGCATCGCCAACACCAGCGATACGCTCAACGTGGATTTCTTTCCGAATGCTTCCTACCACATTACCGGTCGGCTGGAGGCGGGGCTGGGGCTGATGTACCGCGTGCGGCTGGAGAAAGACCCCTGGCAGTTTCATCAGCAGCAGCCGCAGTGGGGCGTTAATGCGTTTGCCACCGTCAAGGCCCTGAAAGGCGTGCGCTGGCGGCTGGAGACCGATGCCAACAGCATCCCGCAGCCGGGCAAGGTTGGTGCCGAGGGCAATATGGTACGCGAGTGGAAATGGACGTGGCTAACGGGCGTACAGACCACCTTTAACATCAGCAGGCAATTCACCGGCAACGTGCAGATGCTTTACAACTTTGAGCGCAAGCTTACGGATGGCTTCCCTGATTTTCTGGTGCTGCGGGTGGGGTTGCAGTATAAGTTGAAGCCCGTGAAGAACACTGCAAATTAATCGCTCAAAAGCTTTTCATTTCCCTCGAGCTTAATTCCGTCTGACGTGGAATCACCTGATAATCTGCGCATTGCCATTCCTATAAAGCTGAATTTGCTATTTCTATTTAGCAGGATCAATAGGCGTCATTAGCCAGGCAAGAGTTATATAATTTATATTATGTTAAATAGATATTCTTGGCCTATTGCTTAACTAGCCTCTGATACGCCATCCGGCCATCAGCATACCGGACGCGCGCTACGTACACCCCGCTGGCCAAACGGCTCCCATCCCACGGTCCACCCGCGGGTAAAGGCATCGAACCAACCAACCGCCCGTAGCTATCCAATACGTCCAACTGCACCGCATCCACCAAATGCTCTACATGTACTTCAGTTGAAAACGGATTGGGCCACACTACGGTGCCGCCACCTGGCTCATCAGCCACGGAGGTGATCAAACCGCAGTCGCCCGGCATTTCAGCATCCATGTAAGCCAGGCGGGTTAACAGCCAGTTCTTCAGGAAGTTCACCTCCTGCTCATACGTGTCTCCAATAAACTGATTAGGCCATACATAGGTGCCCAAAATTGGCCATCGCTGATAGTTGCGCACCTGGGCCTCCGTGAGCAGACTGGTGAGGCTGTCGATCTTGGCGACCATATACTGATCGGTAAAAAAACCACCACGCAGCGACTGCCACCGGCATTTCAGCTCGGCTGCAAACATGGGCGCCTGCACCATGCGCCTGAACCAATACATGCGGTATTGATCGTTCCACATCCAACCCGGGGCAAACTGCGCGTTGGCCAGGTAATTGACATTTCCGAATGCAAGGTTAAAATCCCACAGCGGCCCCAAATGCAACTTCCCTCCCCGGCTGTCGCGCTCTTTGTACAGATAGGTACTGAACACATACGCATCGATGTTCTTTCCTATTTCGTTAATGAGAATAAAATTCACTGCATCAGGCACATCGAGCAGGCGCATGAAACCGGTGGCTGGGTTGCTGAATCCGGTTGAGGTCAGCGCACTCTGAAACTGACGGATATACTCGCGGATGTACGTGCGCTGAGTTTCTGCCATATCCCCGCCCTTTGGGTCGTGGTATTGAAATCTCTTATCCTCCTCACCCGGCAACTGTGGTGTTGGTGTTGCCGTCCAGGCCGGGTAGTCGTTACCGTCCCATTTATCTACCCGCAAAATGTATCCGCCTGTCAGCGCATCGCCTGCGAGGTCGCCCGGCTCCAGTTCGGCAATGGCCACGCGGTTCCGGTCGCGTTTAATTTTCTCGATCAGCACATACACGCCCATGTACTCTCCGTTCAGCACCACCTCGGCAAAGCGGGTTCGGGGTGCGTATGACCCCAGCGCACGACCCAGGTCGTAAGCCAGTACATCGCGCAGCATGGTTTTATCAGTATACGGTGCGTACAGCACCCAATCATTTTCGGCCGGCATGCCCAACAGCGCTACGTTTATCGGGTTTCCATTCGCATCAACTGTTTCTACCCGGTACGATTTCTTCGGAAACATCTGCGATGACTCCCCGCGGATTTCAATGCTGATTTTGCCCTCGTACGTATTGAAGGGATCGCTGATGCGGTTTGGCTGACCTACCCCATTGTCAATGATGCCCATGTCGGCCACAATCCGATTTTCATCCTGAATGGTTTGGCCATTGGTGTTGATCGAGATGATGGGCAGGTTGGACGATTGAAAGCTGAGCGGGGGCACAAACCAATCGGGCGTTGGCAGGTAGGTAAACGATGCATCGCTGACGCCCACGGAGAGAAAAACGCGAGCCGTCAAGTCGGAAGAACCGATATTCTCGTTGTGCACCTGCACGGCCAGTGTGTTTTCACCCTGCACCAGCAGCGCAAGCTGACTTTCGGTGAGTTCATACCCGGCTGGAGCTATGCCCTGGTAGAGTTGGGCCTCGTGAAATCCGGCACTGCTCTGGTTAAAGCCCACGGGGCCGGCCGGCATGGTGCCGCGCACGAGTTCAGTGCCATTCAGGTAGGCAATGAAACCATCATCGTAATCCACATGCAGCACCACCTTTACAATTTTGCTACGGTTGCTGATTGAAAATTTTCTGCGGAGAAAAACCGACATGACGGGACTTATGGTGGTGCGGTCATCACCATCGCCATAGCCGAAGCCTCCCCTGCCCTGTGCCCAACTGTTGTCGCTGAAGGAAGGCGTGAACCAATTGGCTCCGGGGTCGCTGGTGCCGGGGCGGAAACGCCAGAACATGGAGTCATAGACAACCGTCTCCCAATGATCGACCGGCTGGCTGAAGGCCGGGGCCGCCAGGGTGAAGATGAGCAATGCCGCACAACAAAACCTCATCGGCCAAGCCCCACGCGTTGAGGTGAAAGATAGTTGACGAGCGGTTGTTGCTGAAGCACTTCCGATGCGTGCAGAAACTCCACGTAGGCCAGGTAAATTTCCTTTTGCATCCGCAGGCGGGTAAGCTGCAGCCGGGCGGTGCTCGCCTGCATCTTGAGCGCAATCAGAGGGTTGCCGTCTCCCAGTTTTTCAAGGGCTTCGGTTTTGCTTCCGAGATCGAGTTGGCCCTCAAGCGCCTCCAGGTCGCGCCAGCGCGCAATCAGACTCTTTAACTTAGCGTGGTTTTGATAGCGGCTGCTCTCCGTGAGTTGCCGGCTGGCATCCAGATCGGCCTGCGCTTCCAGAATCTCCAATTTACGTTTGGCCATATCGCCTTTATTCGGGTTGAACAGGGGAAGGGTAACCCCTACCGAGATATTCCACGGCACGCGGTCTTCCTGAAGGCGAAACGGCTGATACTGGGTTTGCAAAAAGCCAACCGGAATGTTGGATTTCTCAAGCTTCCAGTCTTGTTCGGCCAACGCGATGCGCCCCGCACGATAGGCGATGTCGCCCCCGCTAATGCCGACCTTGCTCAGACTATCGGCCAGATGTTCAATATCCGCAAGGGCGATCAATTGCGCTAGGCTCCATGAAATGTTCTGACTCTTTACGCGCGGATCCAGCGCCTCGGCCTGCTTTTGCTGATCGGTTACTTCGAACCAGGTATCGTACGCATCGGCTGTTTTCTCCATGTAGTCCAGCTTGTAGCTCAGGTAGTCTTCGGCATCGAAGCGGTTGGAATGTTGAAGCGCCTGTAATGTTTTCAAAAGTTGCGAAGCTCGTTCCCGCTCACGTTCACGGAAATCATGTACTTCCCGGGCAAAAATGAATTCAACCACGGCCAGGTAACGCTGATACAATGCGAATCTCAATTCGCGCTGCTGATCAAGCCGCACTACCTGCTGGTAGGTTTCGAAATAAAGGCGGTTGTTTCTGACTTCCCACGGGTTAGCGGGGTTGATGCGAAGGCCGTACACCTGCCGCTGCGGGTCCAGTTGGTTGCTGATCGTGCGAAACTCAACTCGCTGGATGGGGCTGAGCCGGTACGAGCGGTCGGCCAGGAAAGCGTCCTGGTTTTGCAACGCCACCACGGCTGGTACCTGTGTGGCTGTCGACAGAAAATCATGGATGGAAACCTGGGCGAATAGAGAAGGAGTAACGAGCAATAGTTGAAGAAGAACTGGAAGCCATCTCAAAAATCCAAAGCACAGACCTGTCATGCCGGACTCGTTCCGGCATCCCACTCGGAGCACTGAAAAGGGGGTCCCTCCCGATTCCGATCGGGAACGGAGGCCGGGACGACAGTCGATTTTTGCGATGGCTCCTGTAAAAGGCTTCATGGCACTACCGGATCAACACCTTCTCCCCGTTGGCCAAAGAATTCTCAGCCGGGATTTCAATAAAAACTTCCTGGCCAAATGCTTTTACGGCCGTTGCTTTCTGAAGGATCTCGGGCAATTGCGTTACCGAGCCATAGCCGATAACCGTTCCTGCCACTTCTACCCGCTGTCCGTGGTTGGAGATCACCGTCACGCGCGATCCGATCGGGAACGTTTCTGCTTGCTTGCCCACGAGGTACGCCACCACTGTTGTAGGGTGACGCGGAATGATTTCGACAAGCGGAGAAAAGGCATCGGCCTGTTCCCCGGCTTTTACAAATACGTTTTCGACTACGCCTGGTGCGCTGGCCAACTTCCGCATTTGCATACGCTCCTGCCCCAACAGCGAAAGCTCATGTTGAAGCAGGGCAATTTGGTTCTCCAACATTTTCTGATCGATTGCAGCACGTTGCGAAATATTCTGAAGCTCCAGGTCAAGCGCCTCGCGGAGCCGTTCCCGCTGCTGTTGCAATGCGTTCAGCTTGATGGCCTGCGGGCTGGCCGAATCCGGAGTAGCGGATTGGCCGGTGATTTGCGTATTCAACCGAATCTCGGCTTGCAGTTCAGCGAGGTCGGCCTCTACCCTATCGAGTTGAATTTGCGTTTCCGTTCGCGCGCGGGCGGCTTCTGCGTGTGCGAGCTTTTTCTTCTCCTCTTTTTCCGTCTCCAGCAAACGAACCCGGCTGCTCAGCTTGGAAACTTCCATCTCCAGTTCAGGACTGGTGAGCTCAAGGAGCACATCCCCTTCCTTTACTTCCATGCCCGGCACTACGGAAACCCGGCTCACTACGGCCGTATACGCTGAGCTTATTTTGTATTCCTTGCTGCGCGCAAGTCCGATGGCGGTCTCTCCGCTACCTCTGAAAAACCGGAAGCTGATCACCAGCATGCCGATGAAAAATGCTCCGACCAGTGCGTAGAACCAGATGTATCTCATAGCATTCATCTGTCTTGCACAATTTCGGGTGCCGCCACGCGCAGCTGTGTTACGCCATCCAGCTTACCCAGCGCCTGCAACACGGTCTCTTTCGACTCTCCCCTTTTCAGGCTGATGGCATATTGATACCGATACGCATTCTCCTTGCTGGCGGCCACGCTCAGCGACCGGAATTCGCGGCAGTGGTTGGTTAGGGTGGCGGTAACCTGTGGCAGCAAGTGCTGATCGTGAAGCGTGAAGAAGAGCCGGCTGTGGTGGGCATCGCTTCGGAAAGGCGAGAAATGCAGGAGCGCTGCAACCAGGCAAAACAAGATGGAGCCGACAAACGAAATGGTATAGCCATACACGCCTATGGCAAGACCGGTGCTCAAGGCGGCAAAAAGAAAGAGCACATCGCGGGGATCATCGATACGCGTGCGAAACCGGATAATCGCCATGGCGCCAAAAACACCCAGCCCACGGGCCAGGCTGTCCCCGATGGCCATCATCACCAGGGTGGTGACAACGGCACCCAGCACCAGCGATTGAAAAAAATTGCGCGGATAGTATTCGCCTGTGAACGTGAGCTTATGGGTAACGGCAATGAGGCATGCCAGCACGAATGCCCACAGAAAGGAATAGGTGATGTTGACCAGTTGGGGATACTCGTACACAGGCTGATCCGGAAATAGCTCAAGCATAGTCGTGTGCTGTTATTGATTGGGTTGGCCTGGTGTTGGTGTATTGAATATCCGCCAGGTAGCCGCGCCATCGGTGGTGCGGCCCCACGATAAGTTTTCACTTTGGGCGCCAAACGTATACACATCGATCGTTCGTCCGTCCAGGTAAAACAAGCCTACGTCTTCTCCAAGACTGTTCAAGGCAAAGTCCAGGTGAAGCGGACCTTGTGATGGCGTGTTATCGGCCCATAAAACCAGTCTGCCTCCCGGTGGGATTGTAGTAACGGCCGGATTGCCGGATGGTATCCGGAAGTTAAAGGGATTGTCCTTGTTGTCGGACAGGTACATACCGGCCAGGTTAACCGCGGTGGCTCCCCGATTGTAAATCTCAATCCAGTCGTCAAACTCTGCGGAGCCGCTGCTATTGTCAGGACAGCAGGATGAATTGAAGGCGAGAAACTCATTGATGACGAGATCAGGAAGCGGATCCGTGTTGAGGATGTAATTCAGCACCTGACCCGGAGCATTGGCGGGCCAAAAGGACGTACGCCCGTTGCTCCCCGTAACTTCGATGTAGTATTCACGCGTGCCGGTTACCGATGATGCCGGCAAGGAAGCGGTGTAGGATTGAGCGCTGGCCGTCATGGTAATGGCAGTGTAGGTTCCTCCATTGAACCGATGCCACAACTTTACTGAGGCTATGGGCGTTCCGCCAACAACCTGGGCGGTAACGGTTACGGTCTGATTGAGCCCCGGCACCAGAGGGTTGCGCGTTACCGAGGCAACCGCGGGGGCTTGCGAGTCCCCGTTCGAAGCACCGCGCGTGATGGTGCCTGAAATTGCGAAGACTCCTGAGCCATCCGGATAACGGCCATACGATTGCCCATCGCCAAGGGCCGGATAGGTAACCCGGTCGATCAGAGTACCCCCGGCATTCTCGAGGAACACCGTCTCGCCCGAGGATGAAAGACGAAAATTCGTATTCAATCCGGTGCCGGTGTCATCACAAACCAACACCAGAAAACCCTTGGCGGGAACTGACACGCCATCGGGAATTCGATACTTGGTATCCGGGTTGTCGTAGATCAGATACCCCGAAAGGTCGCGGGGCGACTCGAGGCTATTGTAGATCTCGATCCAGTCGTCTCCGGAGGCGGCATAGAGCTCATTAATAAACAGTCCTTCGGGTACAACTTCGTCATCGCCTGATGAGCTGCAGGATGAGACGATCAAAGCAGCCACAGCAATCAGCAGCAAGACGGGTCCGGGGCACTTTTTGGGGTAACGCTGGTTCAACATTGCGGTAAAAATACGGTAATGCAGGGCTTACGCCAAGGGAATTGGGTCGCGCTTACCGCCAAAACACAAGCACGGCTAGGTAGGGCCGCGCGGTGTTAATTTAAAGTGGGCTATCTAATTTAAGTGCTGAAAATCAGGTGACCCGCAACAACATTTGGGCTTTAGTGGTTTTCTCTATAAATCCACAAGACCATTGTACAGGCAGCAACTAGGCATCTTCTAATGCCGCGATCACCTTCCCGGGCAACGAACGAATAGCTTATGCTGCCTTTTTCTGTTTGCGACTTCTCAATCTTCAAATTCATCTCACCATCAATTGAACTCACAAAAATGGACGTAATCGGTTCGCTTTTTATGACTTCTGAATTTGACCAGTCAAGATCGCTCAATTGGTGTTGATTCTTGACTTCATGATCGTTTATTTTAACTACAAATGAATTCCTGATTTCGATTTGTCTAGACCCACGATGACCAATCTTTACAATCATCAATTCCGAGAAAGGATATTCTAAGTACATAATTTTGGTTCGATCTGAGCCGGTCTTGTACTCAAGATCGTATACTCCTGGCATTCCAATACTCATTAATATCGTGTCGCTGTCAATAAAAATCGTGGCCAAAGACTCACCATTGGAGTCATCAGTTTGAACTGATATTGAATCCTCGCTGCCAATTAGGCAAAAGTTATGCTTGTCGTAGGTTAGAACGTAGGTAATGGAATCGAAAGATTGAGCAACTGAAAGTTCAATCACACTCAATAAAAAAAGTAGCGCAAAAACAAGCTTCTTTTGCTTTCTCATGCCTTCACAAAGATGTGTCTTCGATGTACCGAATCTATATATTTCTGTGATTCCATCCTACCTATAACGATACATTCCTGCTTTTTTTGCTGAACCTGAATAAAACACATTAAGCACTAGCATCTTAGACATGATCGAATATAAATAGTGCAGCAAACGACATCAACCCAATGACGAGCAATGCCTTTGAAATAGACTTTATCTTCGTTAAAAGGTTTTTGAACCTTGTATCTCGAAAGAGCTAAGGGTAATAAGCTTCATTGGCGGGGTAAAAAAAAGCATACTGAAAATCCCATGCAATTAGATCTCCCATGCTATCAATAAAAGCCAGGCTCTTGCCGGTCGCCTGACCAGCAAGCATTAGAATTCGTTAATGTGCGTTAAAAAACTGAACTTGTCAATCTCATTGTCAAAAAAGCCCGCCAACAGTATCATAGGTGAGTCGCTTTCAAATACCCCAGTGATGTGAAGTTGTTGGTCAGCGACCAACAACAACTTGGGGGACCGGCTTTTTGTTTAAGGCAAGGTGTAGTCATCCTTCCCCCGTTCATGCTGGTCGCCTGACCAGCATGTCTCCAAGTATCATAGATCATCAACGTGACTCATAATTCCGAATTCATCAACCTCGCTTTCATGAAATCTCGCAGAACTGAAACGATACTCGACCGGATGCTTTGCTAACAGCCAGTGTGGTTGGCACGGATTATCATGAATGTATTCCAGTTTTTGATTGATGAATTTCTCAGTAAAAAGATCAACGACCATTGAATTTCTCTTCCATACCTGAAACGTGCGATCTTTCGTTCCAACATAAAGGGGCTCAAGCGCCAATTCTCCGCCCGTCTTTCTAATATGACTAATCAATTCCCTGGCTGTGAATTTGAGTAAATCACGCTGAAAGTCACTTGGCACAATATCGTTGCTAACTCGCCAAATGACGTGAAAATGATTAGGCATGATAACATACCCACCAATTTTTACCTGTTGGCGTTCAACCCGATGCCTGAGTGCACGAATCAACATCAACTTTGATTCATCACTCGCCAGCAGCGGGAGCCAACCATGACAGACAGCCGTAAAAAACTGAACGTGATGACGGGCGAATTCCACATTGCGAAAGTAACATGCCGATCATAGATCAGACAAGTGTGAAAAACTGCGGTTTTGGTGATGGTATGCAAAGTTGCGGGTCAGGCGACCCGCAACAATGATTTTGACCAACGATAACGTGGGGTTAATTCAAAGTACGCTGCCCAGCATAATGGTTGCGGGTCAGGCGACCCGCAACAACCTGGAATTAGTTAATGTGCGTTAAAAAACTGAACTTGTAAATCCTATTGTAAAAAAAGACAGACAACAGCATAATAGGTGATTCGCTTTCAACCTACACCA
>JBKCJM010000085.1:0-28189 GCA_046301755.1 Cyclobacteriaceae bacterium | reverse complement strand
CAGGAGGTGCTGCATAAAAACAAAGTTGGCATCACTGATAACTTCTTCAGCATCGGTGGCGATTCGATCAAAGCCATTCGCGTGGTGAGTCTCGTCAACAAAGCGCTTGGAACACAACTGGAAGTTAAAGACATATTCCAGTTTCCTGACATTGGCAGTCTGTGGAATTCCTGGAAGAGCCAGGCGCAGTTGGGGAGAAGCGAGCACCTGCTGAAAGTGAATGCTGAGATCGCTGGCCTTAGAGCTTCGGTCATCAACGATCCGGAATTGGCAATACGCCTGCCAAAAGATTGGGAAGATATCTATCCCATGAGCGGCATTGTGAGTGGTATGCTTTACTATGACCTTGTAGCGAAGGGAACGGGAATTTACCACGACCAGCTTTTCACCGTCATACAGGAAGCTGATTTCAATTTCCCGTTGTTCAAACAAAGCTTTATGCTGTTGGTAGACAAACATGAGGTGCTGCGATCGAGCTTCCATTTTTCCACCTTCCCACAGCCCGTGCAAATCGTTCACCACACCGCACATGATACGGTATTGTATGATGATATTTCTTACCTAACCGCGGGCGGGCAGGAGAGCCATATTCGTGGGGCGATGCGCAGAGATCTGCAACAACCGTTCGAGCCAACTACACCCGGACTCTGGCGCATTACTGTTTATCGTCTGGGTGAACGTACCCTGGGCGCGCTCTGGATGTTTCACCATGCCATCCTGGACGGTTGGAGTGTTGCTTCGCTTCAAACCGAGCTTGCTCATGTTTACCAATCGCTGAAGCGGGATGCACAATTTAAACCGTCGCCGCTGAAGAGCACGTACAGGGATTATGTCGCCGACCAGCTGCTCGTAAAACAAGACGTCGCGACAAAATCGTTTTGGAAACAATACCTCGATGGGTGTGTGCGAACGCCGCTGCCGCTCTCACCGGAAATCGATCCGCTGGCACCCGTAACTGTAAAGGCATATTCATGCAAGCTCGATCGTGACATTACCGAGGGGCTGTCGCAATGGGCCGATGCCATGCAGGTTCATATGAAGGAGATCTGTCTTGCCGCGTTTATGCAGATGCTGAAGCTAACCACACCGGGGGATGACATTACTGTGGGGCTTGTAACCCATGGCCGCCCGGAAGTGGAAGATGGAGACAAACTTATCGGGTGTTTCCTCAATACCGTGCCGGTAAGACAAGTGTTCGAAAAACAATATACACCTGAGGCGCTGGTCAGCCTTGTAAGCGCCAATGCACGAAAAGTGAAGGCTTTCGATAAGCTGCCCCTTGCCGACATCGCGGAAGGAATGAATCATGATGCCGGTATCACGAACCCGTTCTTCGACATTATTTTTAATTACCTCGATTTTCACGTGTACGGCCAGGGTGCTGCATCGGGCAACGCCATACCTGATAAACTGGTATCTATCGACGAGACCACGACAACAAACACGCTTTTCGATTTCACCGTCACCAAGTGGCATACCGACTACCTGTTGAATGTGAACTATCGCACCAACATATACAGTGGGAGCGATATCGCGCGGGTCATGAATTATTTTGTATCGATCCTCCGGGCATTCGCTTCACAACCCGGTGTGGTGCTGTACAACGAACAGGTACTGGGGTACGGGGAAGTTGAAACAATCAAATCATTCAACGCGGATCGCCCGGTGGATATGCCAGCCCTTCCCATCGCCATGCAGTTTGCCCAACAGGCCCGGCGGGCACCTCATGCCGCCGCGGTGTCAGATGAAAGCGGAGTGATGACTTATGCCGAACTTGACAACCTGTCTGACCAATTTGCCCACTACCTGGTTTCCAGGTTCGCCATCAGGAGTGAGGAGCGCATTGCCGTAATGCTTTCACCTTCTATAAACTTTGTGGCTGCCTTGCTGGGCATTGTAAAGGCCGGCGCTGCCTACGTGGTGATCGATCGCGCATGTCCCGCCGAACGTGCCGAGTATATCATCAGCCACAGTGCCGCACGACTTGTGGTTACCGATCATGCAACCCTCGACACCGACGTGCCCATCGTGCCGTTTGAAGTCAAGGCCATTGCCCACGCGCAGGCTGCCGTGCGCCGCGCAACGATTCAACCTGACCATTTGGTTTGCATCACGTATACCTCCGGTTCACAGGGTACGCCGTTGGGCGTTGCCTTCGACCACCGGGCGCTCCAGACTTTTACCAATAGCTTCCGCGAACATTATGCTTTGTCGTCAGGCGATGTGTTTGCTACACACAGCGTATCATCAGAAACCATTGCGCACGAGATATTCCCGATCCTTTTAGCAGGCGGGAAACTTGCAATGTTCTCACCCGAAATCGGCAAGGCCGGCATTACGAAAAAGCTCGAACAACAGAAAGTTTCGGTATTCAGTGCGTCGCCCGATACGCTGGAGCGGATGGATACATGGACACCCGCTTCGCTACGCGCTGTCATCAGTAGTGGTGATGTGGCCGGCAATTACTCTTTCCCGGAATCCGGGCGCATACTCGTTTACAATAGTTATGGTGCACTGGAGTCGTTGGGCTTAACGACGTCAGGCTTGCTACCTGGTGCTGCACGCAGCACAGGAAAACCCGCGGGCCAAAACAGGGTTTATGTTATTGACCGGCATCATCAGCTTGTGCCCATTGGCGCGTGCGGTCAAATCGCCATCGCAAGCAAACATCTTGCTCGCGGATACTGGAAAGCGGATAGGCTGACGGAACTGAAATTCGTGGCCAGTCCTTTCGATCGTACCGAGCGCCTATACCTCACGGGCGATATCGGCCGATGGACGCCATCAGGCACGCTTGAACTCACCGGGCGCATGGACGCTCAAACCAAAATCCACGGCGTGCGCGTGGCACCTGAAGAGGCAACACAACAGCTGAAGAGTCACCTGGCAATAGAAGATGTCATCGTGATGATGAATACAACGCCCCATGAACGGTACCTGGCAGCATATTACACCGGTGAACAAGACCTGAGTGTTGCAGAGCTGAAACAGTACCTTGCCTTTAAGCTCCCACATTACCTTGTACCCGGAAAATTCATGTGGCTGGAAAAAATTCCACTGACGGCCAGTGGAAAACCGGATCTCAGGGCGCTGGCCAACCTTACGGGTATATCGCGTGAGATTGTGAAGCCGGGCGATAAAACTGAAGAACAACTTGTTCAATTGTGGGCCGCCTCCATGTGCGTAGAACCAGGTACCGTAAGCGTACTGGATAACTTTTTCGAAATGGGGTTACAATCGCTTAAGGCAACATCGCTTATTTTTAAAATACGTCATGTGTTCGGCAGAGACGTGTCGTTGATGGATATTTTCCAGGCACCCACTATTCGCTCGCTGGCCGATAAGCTGAAGGATGTACAAATCGCCGCAGACCAAGACGATGGAATGGTTAAACTGAGTTACAGCGACGATACAGCGCGGAACCTGTTCTTTATTCATGATGGCACCGGTGAAGTGACGGCATACCTCGAGCTCTCGCGATTGTTGAAAGGTTATAATTGCTGGGGATTGCGAAGCAAAACATTGCAATACAGCGGACCTGTCGGGCTCTCCATCCAGGATCTCGCTGCACACTACATCGATGCGATGCGAGTCGTGCAACCCGAAGGACCCTATTCGGTGGCAGGCTGGAGCCTTGGTGGAATTATTGCCCATGAAATAGTATGCCAGCTGGAGTCGCAGGGTGAGACCGTCAAGGTGTTGCTCATGATGGATACATATATTCCTTCCCTGGAGAAATCCGGTTCGCCTGTTCACTTTACAGTTGAGCGGGAGCGAGGCTTAATCGATCTCATTGTGCCGGGAGCAGACAATATTATTATAGATCAGTCCGGCGACCTCGAGCATTTATGGAAACAGGCGTTAGGCGTACTGCGGCACGAAGCTTCTGCGGTGCAGCGACTCAAGAATATGATACCGGCGGATATGCGTTCCATACTTCCGGATATCAACAAGATGGAGCCGGCAACCATAGTCATGTATGGAAACACCATCAGATCGCTGGTGGCTGCTGCCGCGCGTTACCATACGTATCAGCAACCTGATGCCCCTGTATACTTTATCCAGGCACGCGAAACAGGATTGCCGATGAATATACATGAGTCGGGGGTGGGCGCAGGCAGCCTGATTGTCACTGAGGTTTCCGGAAACCATTATACCATGTTGATGCAGCCGCATGTGAGCACACTCGCCAATGTTATCGAAGAGAAAGTGCTGCGCCAGGAAAAAGAATCGTTGCAGGAAACACGGCGCTGATATCAACGTTATATTCCATTTTTTCTTAATCAAATTCTTTTCATGAAGACTTTTTATGCTTCGGCCATTTGGCTTACTACGCTTCTATCGTTAAATGCGGAAGCTCAGACGCCACGCGATACTTCTTTTCTCATTGGACTCGATTCCAAAATAACAGAACTGATGGCCGATGGTGACATCCCCGGGCTTAGTATGGTGATCCGGGACGGGGAACACTCGTTCATTCGCACGTTTGGTGTAGCGGACAAAAGAGCGGACAAACCGGTTACCGCGAGTACATTGTTCGAACTGGGGTCGTGCAGCAAAGCGTTTACGGCGCTGGCAGTGTATAGATTGATACATGAGGGAAAAATCCACCCCCATGCCGATGTCACAATCTACATACCATGGTTGCGACTCCATCGTGAGGGGAAGCCGGTGGTGATTACGATTGCCCAGCTTCTTCACCACACCAGTGGTATTCCCTGGAATACGATATCCGCAATTCCGGCCTCGTCTGATAACGATGCGCTGGAAAAAACGGTACGAATGCTGGCCGGACGAGAAGTAAGCACACCGTCGGGAACAACATTCGAATATGCGACGATCAACTACGACGTTCTTGCTTTGGTGATCGAAAAAATTACGCAACAACCATTCGAGGTTTATGTATCAGAACATGTACTTAAGCCGCTGAAGCTGAATAGTACTTTTGTCGGCAGACCCCGCGGCGTTGAAATGGCCAGGGGATACAAAAATGGTTTTTTTAAGGCACGTGAATTTGCAGCACCTGAATTCAAAGGCAACAACGCTGCCGGCTACATTGTATCCAATGCCGCGGATATGGCTTCGTGGCTTGGATTCCAGATGGGATTTGGTGACAGTGTATTGTCCGTCGTTGCACGATCGACCCATCAGCGTGACGAATCCGTACCCCTGCATGGTATGTCCTCTTATGCCGCCGGCTGGGAGGTAGCATTAGACGGAACCGGAACCATTTCGCACGCGGGTGTAAATCCCAACTTCACGGCGTATGTCGCCTTTAGGCCCGGGCAAAAAATAGGTGTTGCTGTGATGGCAAATGCAAACAGCCCCTATACAGCCGTGATTGCAAATCTGGTGCTCGCCGAACTCGCGGGTGTGGCGGCAAAGCCGCAAGCCGATCCTGGCGATAACAATGACAAAGTGTTCTCCATGATTTCATTGGTGCTAGCGCTCTATATTCTTCTCGTGACTTTCTTTACGGGGCGCATCGTGATACACGCGATTCGTGGCAAGCGAAATTATCAACGGCTCACGCTCGCTACCGCATGGAAGTATGTGCGCACAGCGCTGGCGATCGCGCCATTTGCATTTGGATTTTATATTTTGCCGGGGGCACTGGCAGGATTTACCTGGGATTCAATTTTTGTATGGACGCCCTTCAGCTTCCGGGTGCTGACGTGGCTGGTTGCCGTTGCTGTAGCCGCTACCTTTGCAGCATACTTCATAAGCCTCCTGTTTCCGGATGAAAACACGTACAAGCGCATGGCACCGCAAATTATACTGTTAAGCGTGTTGTCCGGGTTGGCTAACGTGCTTATCATCGTGCTGGTCACATCCTCCATTCATGCCCGTGATAACATTAAGTATCTTATACTTTACTATGCACTGGCGCTCTCTGTGTACCTGCTGGGACGGCGATTTGTGCAGGTGAATCTCATTCGAATTACCCGCGGATTGGTATACGATCTTCGCATGCAGCTTACCGGCAAAATATTTTCGACCTCGTATCAGCGGTTCGAGAAAATAGAACGTGGCCGCATCTACACTGCGCTTAACGACGATATCAACACTATCGGTGAATCGACCAACACGTTTATGCTCCTGATCACGAGCGTGATTACCGCCGCGGGTGCTTTTGTATTTCTTGCCTCCATCGCGTTCTGGGCAGCTATGCTTACCATTTTTATTATCGTGGCGCTTGCGGCGTTGTATTACGCTGTGGCGTTGGGTGCAAACAAATACTTTATCGAAGCGCGAGACGAGCGCAATGTATTCATGAGTCTCATCAATGGCATGATCGATGGCTTTAAGGAGCTCAGTCTTCGCCAAAGTAAAAAGCTCGCATTTCAAAACGATGTGGCCACCAGCGCCGATGCTTTTAAAACCAAACTGACCACCGCCGACACCAAATTTGTAAATGCGTTCCTGGTGGGAGAGTCGTTGCTGGTGATCTTGCTTGGTGCGGTGTCTTTTGGAATGACGCTGGCATTTCCGTCTATCGAGACCTATGCGGTGATGAGCTTCGTGATTATCCTGCTGTATCTTATCGGCCCCATCAACGGTATTCTGGTTTCCGTGCCTTCCATGATGCAGTTGAAAGTTGCCTGGACCCGTATCCAGGGATTCATCAACGAAATCCCGGCCAATGCAGCAAGCCGCGAACTGTCCCGGCGGCGTGAAAATACCATCGATAGTATTGTGGCGGACAACGTGGTTTTTACTTATGACCATGTGGAAGAGAAGCATGCTTTTGAAGTAGGTCCTATCAATATGGAAGCGCAAAAAGGCGAAATTGTGTTTATCGTCGGCGGCAATGGCAGTGGTAAAACGACATTTGCCAAACTGCTCACAGGGCTTTACGAAGCGCATAGCGGAACCATTCGTGTAAATAGCGAACCTGTGAACGGTCAGCACCTGAGCGAGCTTTTCTCAGCGGTGTTCAGTCCGCCGTATTTGTTCAGGAAACTTTATGATATCGATGTGTCCTCGCGCGCGGAAGAAATATCCAGACTTCTGAAAACGCTCGACCTGTCTGACAAAGTGGAAATTACAGAAAAGGGCTACAGTACGCTGGAGCTATCTAATGGGCAGCGTAAGCGACTCGCGCTGTTGCAGTGTTACCTGGAAGATTCACCCATTTATCTTTTTGACGAGTGGGCCGCAGATCAGGACCCGGACTATCGGAATTTCTTCTACCGCACGCTTCTACCCAAAATGAAGCGGCAAGGCAAGATCGTGATTGCGATCACCCACGACCATCACTATTTAGACGTAGCAGACAAAGTATTTACAATGAAGGAGGGTAGGCTGGAACCCTCAAAGATTGATGTCTTAACTCCAAAAGTCTGGTAAATGCTCTTTCATGTGGATTATCACAAGGGTTAGAATATCGCTTTGCAACCTGTTCGGAAATTGTGCTAGACCATTCTTTTTGTTCCTCAACTCATCAGACCACTTGGCCTGTGCTGTTTTACCGGTTTCAGGATGTCCTTCAACTTAAACTAAGAGAAAATGGATGAGCGTAGGCGTTCTTTCGTCTTTATAAGCTGCAAAAATGATGGCCCTCGGCTCCCGAAGTCCTTTCGACAATTCAAGTTGCAATTGGTTCGAAGGACGCTATCGAAAGCTCTATTTGATTCTGTTGATCATACTGGCTGCGTCAGTAGCATCACCCATCAAGCTAACCCTTTAAGTTTGTCTGCCTAGATTAGGTGTTATGATTTAACAGTACAGAAGATCTATTGAAAGGCATCGCATATTTTTTGATGGATAGTGATCGTAATTTTTTTTTGCCTCAAGCATTGATGCTCAGTTTTGCCTACTGAAGATCCTTTTCTTATTATCCAACATAACTGGTTTTTGGGGAGTGGCGGAAGATATCAAGAAATTCAAGTTTGAGGTGCTGCCTCCGGGCGCAGGTAAGTGGATCGTTCTTGCTTGGGGTAAGATTGTGAACGAGAGAAAGGGAAATTATGAACAAGAAATTTTAATTAAGCGATTCAGTCCGGACGACAAACCATCCATCCTTTGGGATTTAGGGAGTTCTGATGGTGTCGTGTCTTGCCAAGTCAACCTTGGTAGTCTGCGAATATTTAGCCCAGGCACAGTAATTGAGGATCAGCAGATCGTACAGTTTCCTCACGAGTATTTGGAAAAGCGGCAATTGGAGATCAGTAAACCGCAAGAATTGCTGTGGTTGAGGTATCGTGGTCTTTTTCAAAAGGGTACTGCCCGCTATGAAGAAGATTTTTTTGATACCGCGCTTGGTAAGGTCAGATGTCGTGTGTTGCAAGTCGGTAGGCGAAAAGTGGTGATTCCATGTGATGTGATTGCGGACTATTATTACTACGGAACCACCTATCTAACTAAGGCGATCCTTGAGGGGCGACTTAGCTCTCGGTTTAAAAATCGGAATGATGCCTACAACCCGAGGGAAATAGATGAGAGAGTTACTCCCAGTGGGATGACTGTCGTCCGGGTGGAGCTTCACCGGAGAATGAGTTTAAAGGATAGTTTTAAGATTGCAAGGCTCGCGTATGATGATTTCTTTCGAGGCAAGTGCCTAGATATTTTCGCGGGTATTTTAAAAAGTAATAATCTGGAGAGTTATGTGGATACGGATTTGCCGGTTCGTGAGCCTGCTACGCTGTCCGTCTATGGTGTGGAAATCTCGAGCAAGCGGGGAAACTTCTTTTTAGTGCACTCAATATCTCGGTGCAGCTCTAAAGCCCCATTTGATCTGATCTTTGTGTCCAAAGACTTCAAGGGAGTGGTGAATTCGCCGGACTCAAAAGATGAGAATGGGGGGGATGGTTCGAAAAACGATTCCCTTGGCCTGTCTTCCAAGGACGGTTCGGGCACGAAAAAAAGGCGGAGAAAACAGTTGAGCAAAGGAGGAAAAACTATTGTCGGAGGTGGAAAGGCGCATAGTGATTCTGACGCCGAAGATATTCCTTTTAATAAGGATCAGTCGAATAACTTTCCAGATAATGCGGCAATCGATGAGCAGAACTTTGCCGACCCCGAGAAGAGAAAAGAGTTGGCCGCACTATTGAAGGAGTATGGAATTGCAACAGAACTGACTACGAATCCAAGTAAATCGGGGTCCTCCAATAGTCTGCAACTCAATTTTTTTAATCAGCTACCGCCAAAGAAACCGGCTCCAGTTCAAACTACTGCATTTCAAATTATTGAGGAGATCACTGAGTTAGTGACCAGTCGTTTTAAAATTCAAGATCTTGATGTGTCTACCCAAATTCGTTGTCCGGTGGTTGAAGGAATCGACAAATACAGCGCTTTCCCTGTGGATGAGGTCAGGGTTGAAGGAAACCCAGACTTAAATCGAAAGTACATGAACTTTTGTTTTGTCAATGTACGCACCGAGAAGTATACTCGTGACCGACGGGTTTACATTGTTGAGGTCGTTGTAAACAAAAGAGTCTTTTACTTAATTGATGTTGAGCCGAAGTATCGTGAGATTAACGAGAAACTGAATACCAGTCGCTTTGTGTCATCATTCGCTGTGGTATTTTACACGGGGACTTTCTGTATGAGCGACGTTCAACTCAAGGATGTTCTGGTGAAAATCGTGAAAGCATTCGGAACGGATAGTGGTCAGTGGAAATTCCTGAAGAACCAATATGGCTTTCCGTTTTATAAAGTTCAACATAAGCCACCCGAGTCTGCACAAGCTGGGGTTTACAGGTTTATGGAAAAGTATCTAAGTCCTTAAGCCACTTGACCTCAAAAGTAATCTTAGCGTTCGTAAAATGTTATTTTCATAGAACTCTCGAAGTAACTGGCATAAATTTGGCTATGGTAGTAATGTAAGCCTTCGACGGCCTCCCAGCCACATATCCTAAGAACGCTTTCGATTTCTTTTGGAAAGGCGTCCCCCGAAAGCAGGTCCACAAAGAAAGGAGATTCCATCCAGCTTAGTCTAGCCATTTTCATCGCCTCTTTTAGCAAGACGATCGAGGGAATCTGGGAGTTATTGACAAATAGCACACACCGCAACCCTGGGTTCTTCATAATGAAAGGTTGTTTCTCCCAGACCATGATTGCTTGACCGGTCATGTGAATAAGTACCAGGCGCTTATTTGCCCCAAGCATAGTCAGGTCTTTTTTAGATGGCCTCAAATAGCGCGAAATGCCAAGTCGCTTTAGTTCATTTAAAATTAACTCATCATCACTCGTGGTCTCAGTCCAATGAGCACCAATAATCGGGCGGAAACGGGGGTTTTTTGCCATTTACTTTTTTTGAAATGCAAAGGGACAAAGTCGTGGAAGAGAAACTGGATCAAACCCCAACCGCCAGAAATTCCCTATTTACGGCGCCTAGTCCTTTCTGTGCTTCGCTCGGATGCTGACGGTAAATGAAGGTGTTGTTTTGCAATGATGATCATCCAGGCTGGCAGATGTGGGTTGTCACATAGTAATCTCGATGGGGTTAGCCGGGATTCCTTGCAAAGTTGGATTATCCGATCAGGCCAGCATTCTAAAAGCCACCCTGCTATTCGAAGCAGTTGTTCTCGTTCAATGGTGCCAATAAGTTCAAAAGTCCGTTGCTGAGAGAATGCTCCCATGCGAAGATTTTCATAATCGGCAATTAGGGCTTTAAAACTCTTAAATCGTTGAGATTTGCTGCGCAGGACTTTCAAAATCTGGTAAAGTACTTCGAAGTATTCAACAGAGGGGTACTGATTGCACCAGCGTGCCGATTGAATTGTGTTTTGGATCTTGGACTGGAATCCAATCGTACCAATAACAGGTGGGTGCCGAGGGCTTTTTCTTAAGTCAAAGCCGCAAAAGGAGCACTCCACGATTTGTTTGGGGCCAATGGCATTTTTAAAGCCAACATCAGCCCGGAAAAACATGATTGGGGAGCTACAGCTGGGGCATTGATCATGGAGTAGTGTGTGACATTTTATACAGGCTACCGAGGATGCAAGACGCCAGGATTTTCTAAAGTATGGCTCTTGGTCGTTGGAAAGGCAGCTTGGACAGTACTGCAGGCCGTTACTTTTCCAGGTTCGATGATAGATTCCCAAAGGGAGGACCCACTTTTGCTTGGTGTTATTGGAACACTTTTCAAATAGCACCTTGTCGTAGCTTCGCAGAGTGAGTTGAAAAATCTGGTCAAAAGGAATTTCAGTTAAAAGGGAAAGGCGTTGGATTGTGACGTCTGACACCAACCGGTCGATATCCCGATTCCAGATGTTTTGGCCGGGCAGGTGGAATTTGTAAAAGGTGTGAACCTTGGTCATGTTCTTGATGGCGAGTCGGTATAACCAACTGGAGAACAGTTCGTCCTCTTTTGGCAGGGCGATAATGGGTAAGATCGTCAGCTGGTAGGCCACGTCTTGGAGCGCATAGAGGGGCTGTCGTAGGGTATTTTTTGCAAAATCTCAAGGGTGATTTTCTCTTCGCCTGATCTAATGGCCAGTTCTGCCGCCTTTTTTATAATCGTGACGTATTCACCAAGGAGTCCTTCTCCCATTTTCAAGATTTTAACTGCTAAATCCCGGCCGCCCAGGTTGGACGCCTTTTTGAGGGGCAATCGCTTTTCGTAACCCTTCAGAAAGGCAATAAACTCAACTTTCTTATTGTCCCAAATGGGTAGGCGAATGGTTTCAAAACGATTGGATAGTTGTTTGTCGTAGGTAATGACATCATAAACCTCCGGGGTTCCGGCAGCAATAATCGAGATCCGAAGTTCATTGCAAAGGTATTTTAACGTTACCAGGAAGTCCCGCTGACGGTTGGCAGTTGAGGGAGCAATGTTATGCAGTTCGTCTATTATCAGAATCTTGATTCCTAATGACTGGATATAGTGCTTTACCTGTTTGAGCTTATTGGAGGCGATATCACTGTCATTATGAGCCGAATTGAGCCTTTCTAAAATCGCACTGTACAACCTGCTTTCATCCGCCCGTCCAGGCGCTTGCATGTATAACACTTTTAGGCTGGGCCCATCGGGAGGCTCATTTGTCACGGGGTAGCGACTTTCGAACTCGCGAAGGATGGCTGTCTTTCCATTGTTGGTGTCCCCGACTAGTAAGTAGTTTGGCATCCGGTCGATTTGGGGGTGATCAACCAGGCGAGTGAAGCGATCCAGGATTTCCTGGGTTTCCGGATATGGAATGAATCTGGCGCCAAGGATGTATTTGATTCGCTCGTTGTCCGGCTTTTGCACAATTTCTGTGGATGCTTCGTCAAGATGCTGATACTCCATTTGTTAGTAGGGTTGAATGGAATCAAGGTCGATTCCCTCAAAGGGATCTTCTTCATTTTGAGGCTTAACTTTTTCTGATTTGTTCTCAGAATTCTGTTTTTTCGCCTTCTTATGATCGCTTCGAACTCGGCTTTTTTGATCAATAGCACGTTGTTCAATTTCATTTGCAGTAATGATGGCCTGAAAAATCCTATCCTCATCAACTTCTTTCACTCCTTGGTCCTTCAATGCACGCATCATTGCCTTGTATTCCCAAATGTTTGCGTTCGCATGGCGATATTGAATTTTGGCGAGGTCAATGCGCTCGAAGTTTTTATTGATTGGATGTAGCAAGTATATAAAACTGAGATTTCGGGGGTCCCATCTGAATTCGTACTCTTTGAGTTTCTTTCCTCGGCCACGCTCTTGTCTTTTGATGAACGGCTTCAAAGAATTCGAGTAATAGGTGATTCCCTCGTGGGATACACCATAGTTTTGAATTGTGCGAACAAAAGAAGGAAGGAATCCGATTTTCACATCCTCCTCTTTAGGTTCATCCTGGAAGCCGATGCCGGGAATCTCATCCGTGCCAACAATTTGCTCTTTCCAGACGGCGATCGGCGGTCTGTTGAGCTTGGGGTGCACGCGGATATGGTATTTGTTGACTATGAAATTGACGATGTATGCCTCCAGTTCCTCAAATGTGAGACTCGCCATCTTTTGAGAATCGTAATTGTCGCGGTGTTCTACGTCAAAAAAAGTTGAACCGGGAAGGTTGTGAAGCTCTTGATTGAGGGTTTTCTGGAATGATTCAATATGCCCGCCAAACCTTGGGTTTTTGCGTGGTCTCCATGCGGTATGGATCAAATGCTTCTTGCAAGCTCGTGCCATGGAGTGCCCGCGGAATTCTTTGGCATTGTCCATGTAAAGAATAGCCATTTTTCCCCAGCACGGCCAATCGCCTTTGATTTTCAGTCTTTTAAGTGTTTCATCCTTCGGCAGGATTGCGTGTGAAATGCACAAACCTGCACTTACAAATCCCGGCTTAAAGAAGGATAAATAGTATCCAACAATCATCCTGGTAACAATATCCATTGCCGTGGTCAGGATTGGGCGTCCAACAATCGGCAGACGGTGAATTGGGTCGACCACGATTAGATCTACAGGTGTGTGGTCAATTTGAACAATCTGCAGGGCATGGACCGGATCGGGAAAAGAGCCGATTCGGGGGTCGAATTGGTCTTTCGCTTTGTCTTTTCCTTTTCGCTTACTTAACACCTCGCGCTCGTCAAGCTCGCGAATCCTGTTTCGAACTGTGTTCTCGTGTGGTGGCGTTAGCTTCTTGAGCTTACATTTAAGATTAACTTCTTCAATTACCTTGGTGATGCTTTTTCTTGTCTTGGTTAAATACTTGGTCTGAATTGCTGTCGTGATGATTTCCTCCAAAACAGGATCAATCAATTTTTTACCTTCAATAGATTTACCTCTACCCTCTATGAGGGCTTCAATTGATCCTGCTTGACGGAATGCTCTTGCCCATCGGTACAACGTCGTAATGGGAATGTTGTTAGCCTTAGAGGTCTCTCTCACTATACTACCATCACCAGGGCAATCAATCATTTTTTGAATGATGTCGTAGCGCTTGGAGGCAAGCTCAAATTCTTTTTCGGAGAGAAATAGCACATCGCCAGTATCGCTACCGTCTGTTTCTTCTGGAATTGGCAATAGAGCCTTTCTTGAGACAATGAACGTCTTCTTCTTTGTGTCAAATACTTCAACTGTATCTAAATCTACCAGACGAAGAATCCTTACGGCAGCTCCTTGGTACAGAAGCGATTCACCAGGTCGTATAGCCATTAGCTGGTAGGTAGTTTAATTGTTGACTTCATGGTGATTTGGGAATCAAAATCAATTTCAAGCGTCCTTGTCGCTACGAGATGCCAAAGGTTGGCGAGGGCTTGGTTACGAGTACGGCCAGTTCCACTAATTTTCGAAACCCAATCATTGGGGGTGAATGTTCCTAGCTCGCTGGCGAGCTTCATCAAGTCAAAATCCATTTTGGGGACTGACGCCGCGTCCAGATAACGATGAAGGAATTTATAGCTCGCCAGTTTTGGGGTTTTTATTATGTCCTCGTGGACTATCTCAAATATACCTCCTTCAGTATCGCAATAAACTTGCGCAGCATTGAACGCCGGGGCAAAGTCTTCTTTGAATTGATCTAACTCGCCTTTATACTTGATTTCCACCAGAGAAAAAGCGTATCCTAACTGCTGCGCACCTTTATTAGTGTATACGATTTTTAGGTCGGGCGTGTAGCGTGTTTTTCGACCTTTTTCGTTGGTATAGGGCAGGGAGATCGGCTGAGCTTCAAATGAACGGACTAGCGGGTCAAACTCAACCAGGTACATAAACTCAAACTCCAAAGTAGACTCGCATCTGTGAGTTGATTTCGTTTTCACGCTCACAAAATCCCAGGTTACCGACCTTGAACTCATTCCAATCTTGCGGACCGGCATAGAAAAGCGTTAGGTGGCTATTTTGAGCTAAAATACAAGTTTTGTTGAAATTTATTTCCATTCTCTAATGTGAAACACAACTTTTTTCCATTCTTTGTTGTAATAAATGTGTGGTTGATGCTTCGAATTTTCGAAAAATCGGCGGTGGATTTCTATTTATCGTTGTTGATAATTCCATCTATAGATGGAATTATCAGGCGGTGGAGGTAATCCTCAGCCGGGCGAAATTTCCTTGTCGCACAATGGTGTTTTGTTTTTAGATGAGTTGCCCGAGTTTAAACGAACAGTGCTGGAGGTGATGCGTCAGCCGATGGAGGAGAGACGCGTGACCATTTCGCGTGCAAAAGTTTCAATTGATTACCCTGCTAACTTCATGCTGGTGGCCAGCATGAACCCATGCCCGTGCGGCTATTACAATCACCCCGAGAAGCAATGCGTGTGCGCCCCCGGTGTGGTGCAGCGCTACCTGAGTAAGATCAGCGGCCCGCTGCTCGACCGCATCGACCTGCATGTGGAAGTTGTGCCCGTGAGCTTCGATGAGATGACGGCCCAACGCAAGAGTGAACCCAGTGATGTGATTCGCGAGCGGGTGGTGAAGGCCCGCGAATTGCAGTCGGCCCGGTTTGAAAATCAAGCTACCATTTACTGCAATGCCATGATGCCCAGTAACATGGTGAAGGAGATTTGTGTGATTAATGAGGCAGGCGTCAAGCTTTTGAAAACAGCCATGGAGCGATTGGGCCTTTCGGCACGCGCGTACGACCGAATCCTAAAAGTATCGCGCACGATTGCCGACCTGGCCGGTACAGAGGAAATCAAGATTGAACACCTGGCGGAGGCCATTCAATACCGAAGCCTCGATCGGGAGGGGTGGGCCGGATAAAGAAAACAACTATGATTCACATCAATCAACAATTGCTGGTGCCGGTCGTCCTTCGCTGGGTGGTAATTTTTATTTTGGGTGCCATGATCGTTAAGATCGTTCCCTTTGCTGATATGTTTAGGCTAACCCCGGGAGTATGGGAGAGGATGCGTGTTGATGCCATCGCCATTGTGGTTGGTTTCGCGGCAGTCGTTCTCTTCTTTTTATTTACGGTCAGGCGAGGATTGGAAATAAATGTGAGAAAAAAATCATGGCGAAAGGTGATTGCGATTCCCGGCTTTCGGCTGGGGTTCAGTCAGACGTTTGGCGGCATTGAAAAAATCTTTGTCAACAAAGTCCGGATGACGCAAAGCCCGTTGCCTGTTATTCCGGGTATTCCGGCTCTTTTCCCCGCTTACACGGAGTATGTATATAAAGCCTTTCTCAAATTTGATGATGGTGAAAAGATTGAGTTATTGGTGAATGCGGATAAGGACAACCTCATGCGAATGTTAAACCGGTACAACGACACTCTTCAAACAGCTATCTGGGATAACACCGGAGGGTGAGCCCGCGCAGGTAGTGCACAAGTTAGTCCGAGAAGAGCAACGGTACGGCAGTATTCAGAGCAACTGATGATGCGTTTTTTTTGATGATTAGAATCTTAGGCAACCATTGCACCGCACGCGGCTAGTCGCTATTATTGACAAATGTCGAGTACAACCCGAATCAATAAACTCAAAGCCCTGCGAATTAAGCGCCTGCAGTGGGTGCGGGCACTTAAGGATACCTTGTTTATCTGCCTGGGTGTTGTGTCGGCTGCATTCGGCCTGAAAGGATTCCTGCTTCCCAACCAGTTTTTAGATGGAGGGGTAATGGGTATCTCCCTGCTGGCAAATATTGTCACCGGCATTTCGCTTCCGTGGCTTGTTGTGCTCATCAACCTGCCATTTATTCTCGTGGCCTACACGCAGGTGTCGCGGCCGTTTGCGATTAAAACGCTGGTGGCTGTTGCCGGTCTTGCCGCTGTGCTGGCCGTGATCGAATTTCCTCTCATTACAGATGACAACCTGCTGATTGCCGTTTTTGGTGGATTTTTCCTTGGCGCAGGCATCGGGCTATCGATTCGGGGCGGGAGTGTGCTCGATGGTACCGAGGTACTCGCGATTTATTCGAGCAAAAAAACAACCCTGACGGTAGGCGACATCATCCTGATTTTTAACATCATCATTTTTTCGGTGGCCGCTTACCTGATCAACATGGAAACCGCCCTATATGCTATTCTAACCTACCTGGTGGCATCCAAAACGGTGGATTTCGTGGTGCACGGTATCGAAGAATACACCAGCGTTATCATTATCTCCGACAAAAGCGCGGAAATTCAACGGGCCATTACGGATACCATGGGGCGGGGTGTTACGATTTTGAAAGGAACCAGTGGCTACGGCAAGCGCGGCCATCAGCCAAAGGATCATGATGTGATCTTTTCGGTGATTACCCGTTTGGAACTCCAGAAATTAAAAACGGAAATAGCTAAAATTGATGAAAACGCATTTGTGGTTGAAAACAGCGTGAATGATATTAAAGGAGGAATGATAAAGAAACGGCCCTTGCGGGATTGAAGCCATGACGCGTACAGTTGTCGTTTACGGGCTTGCATTGGCTTTTTTGATTTTCGTCCTGAAGTTTATTGAGTACCGTTTTTTTGTACGTGATCTTTCGATTGAATTCTACATTGGTCTGGTTGCCATCTTGTTTACTACCCTTGGCATTTGGGCCGGCCTGAAACTCACCCGCAAAAAGGTGGTGATGGTGGGGCCGGAGTTTGTATTGAATGCCACCGAACTGCAACGGCTGGGCATCAGCAAACGCGAGCATGAGGTGCTGGAACTCATGGCGCAGGGTTTCAGCAATCAGGAAATTGCCGACAAGCTGTTTGTGTCGCTGAACACGGTAAAGACCCATACCTCCAACCTTTTTCTCAAGCTGCAGGTAAGCCGCAGAACCCAGGCCGTACAGCGTGGAAAGGAATTGCGGCTGATTCCGTGAGTCTCGATACTCGATTCTGGTTGCTGGATTCTGGATATTGGGACTTTAGGCATGGGGCTTCCAGGATCCAGCATCCAGGCTTCCCTACCCCTTTCGTCTGAATTCTGCTAATTTTCCGAAAATCACCCGTTTGGGTGAAGGGATTTTGTGCCGGGCGGACGTGTTTTGGGCCTTCAACCAACGAAACCATTATGAAAAAAATCGTCCTCATCTACGGCCTTATCGCTGGCGCCATTGTGGGTGCCATGCTGCTGATCACCATGCCCCTGTACGAAAAAGGGCAGCTCAACTTCGAAAATGGGGAGTTGCTTGGCTATTCCACCATGGTGGTGGCCCTGTCGCTGGTGTTCTTTGGAATCAAGTCCTATCGCGACAACCGGGGCGGCTCCATTGCGTTTTGGAAAGCCCTTCAGGTGGGCCTGTTGATTACCCTGGTTGCGAGCCTCGTCTACGCAGTTGCCTGGGAATTCACCTATCAGAATATGTCGGAAGACTACAAAGCCAATATGTACAACATGTATGTAGAAGCCGAGCGTGCCGGGGGCGCAACACAAGCTGATCTGGACAAACTGAAGGACCAGTTTGAGATGTATGATCAGAACTTCATACTCCGGTTCTGCATAACAGCATTTATGGAAATGTTTCCGGTGGGTTTGGTGATTTCGTTGATCAGCGCTGCATTGCTGCGCAAAAAGGATTTCTTGCCGCCAGTTGAAACAACTCAAGTATGAAGTATTCGACCGAAATCGAAATCGAAAAGCCGATTGACGAAGTCGTTCGTCTTTTTGACGACCCGGCAAACCTGGCGAAATGGATGGAGGGCTTGCAACAATTGGAGCACGCCAGCGGTGAGCCAAGCGAGCCGGGTGCTGTTTCCCGACTCAAGTTCAAGGTGAAGAAGCGGGAGTTTAATATGACCGAGACGATAATCAACCGAAATCCACCTCACGAGTTCTCCAGTCGCTATGAAACCACTCATGTTACGAATTTGGTCAACAACCGATTTGTGAAGCTGGCTGCGAATAAAACCCTGTACATTTCCGAAAATGAATTACTGTTCAGGGGGATCACGAAGATTCTTGGTTTTCTGATGCCGGGTGCTTTCCGAAAGCAGTCGTATCAGTATCAACTGGCCTTTAAGAAATTTGTTGAGGAACAACCGTAAGCTCATTAATCATGCAATCGAAAGCTAAAACCGTTGCCGAATACCTAAACTCACTTCCGGCTGATCGCAAGAAAATCATCACCGCGATGCGGGACGCGGTAAAGAAAAATCTGCCCAAGGGCTTTCGCGAGGAAATGAATTATGGCATGATTGGCTTCGTGGTTCCGCATTCCCTCTACCCCGCGGGTTATCACGTAACGCCCGAATTGCCGCTGCCCTTCATCAACATCGCTTCGCAGAAGAGCCACATCGCCCTCTACCACATGGGCATGCATGGTAAACTACTGGAGTGGTTCACGGCCGAGTGGAAAAAGCATTCCACCAAAAAACTGGACATGGGCAAAAGCTGTATCCGGTTTAAAAAGCCCGAAGATGTGCCGCTGAAGTTGATTGCCAACCTTTCCGGCAAGCTCACGCCCCTGCAGTGGATTGAACAATATGAGTACTACAAAAACCAACGATCAACAAAATGAAACGAGTAACCGGACTGGGTGGCGTTTTCTTTAAAACTTCCGACCCAAAAAAGATCAAAGAATGGTACGGCCGGCACCTGGGTCTTCCGGTGGATGACTACGGGGCCACCTTTCAATGGGGAGGTCCTGAAGGTGAGAAGGGCATGACGGTGTGGAGCCCGTTCGCTGCCGACACGAAATATTTCGCCCCCGGCAATCAATCGTTCATGCTCAACTATCGGGTGGAGAACCTCGTTGAGCTGTTAAACCTACTGAAAGAGGAAGGTGTTGAAATCGTAGGCGATGTGCAGGAGGAGTCGTACGGCAAATTTGGCTGGGTGCTTGACCCCGATGGGAATAAAATTGAATTGTGGGAGCCGCCACGCGAGGAGGCCGCCACGCAGCCGTAATACAAGATTGGTTCTGTATCTTTACCTCGCATGACAGCATTGAACTACGGGCAGGCGTGGGCTGAAGTATTGATCTTTTTGCTAGGTGGCTTTCTGTTTGCCGGTGCTGCCTTGCTTGTTTCACGATTGATTCGGCCCCACCGCCCAGGGGACCAAAAACTGAGTTCGTATGAGAGTGGCGAACAGGCAAAAGGTTCGGCCTGGGTGCAGTTTAATGTGCGTTACTACATCATTGCGCTTATCTTCCTGTTGTTTGAGGTAGAAATTGTTTTTCTCTTTCCGTGGGCAACTGTTTTGTCGGAACAAGCCGCGATCGAGGCGACAGGGGGCGAGTGGGGCTTTTGGCTGGCGATGGAAATGACGGTTTTTGTTCTTGTGTTAGCGCTTGGTTTAGCCTACGCCTGGCGCACCGGCTTGCTTGATGGCGTGAAACCCAAACCGAAAGCACCGAACTTTACCTCTGTTGTGCCGCGGCACCTGTACGATCAGATCAATCAGCGATATCAACAAAAATGAGCGAACCGGTATCCAGCATTCCCGATCTCAAACCGGGCACGCATTATCGCGAGTCGTTCGGTAATTCCGGCCTGGTGGTTACCAAGCTGGATGATTTGTTTAATTGGTCGAGGTTGTCTTCGCTGTTTCCCATGACGTTCGGTCTGGCGTGTTGCGCTATTGAATTCATGAGCACTGGTTCAACACCCTACGACATGGATCGGTTCGGTATGGCCCCGCGCGCCACTCCACGCCAGAGTGATGTGATGATTATTGCCGGCACTGTAACGTTTAAGATGGCCGATCGCATCAAGCGCCTTTACGAGCAGATGGCTGAGCCACGGTACGTTATTTCCATGGGTTCTTGCGCAAACTGCGGGGGCCCATACTGGCAACATGGCTACCATGTGGTGAAAGGTGTTGACCGGATCATACCGGTAGATGTGTACGTACCCGGCTGCCCTCCGCGCCCCGAGGCGCTGATCGGAGGCATTATGAAATTACACGAAAAGATTCGGGACGAGAGTGTTCTGAACGCATGACCATGGAAGAAAACCTGCTTGCCATTCTTGGCCCGGTAGCTCAACAACCCCTCAGGGTTGTGGCTGGCAGCACTCCGCTCACTATTCAACTTGAGGGGGAGGACCTGAGAAGAATTTGCGGGGTAGCACTGGAAAATGACCAGCTATTCTTTGATCAACTGTCGTGCATCACCGGCCTTGACAATGGCCCGGAAGCCGGCACGCTTGAAGTGATTTACCACCTGTACTCGATTCCGTTTAACCGGTCATTGGCGCTACGTGTGGTACTGCCCCGCGATAATCCCGAAGTGGAATCGCTAGCGGGCATTTGGAAATCGGCCAACTGGCTCGAGCGCGAAGTGTTTGATATGTATGGCGTACGTTTCAGGGGCCACCCGGATTTGCGCAGAATCTTAATGCCGGCTGACTGGGAAGGATTTCCGCTTCGAAAAGACTATCAGCATCAGGAAACCTATCATGGCGTAACCGTTACCTACTGAGATGGCACTTCATCAAACGCTTACGCAGCATAAGGTTCAATACCAGCCCGATGAAAGTCATCTGGAAAAATCCGAACCCAACAAGTTCAGGCCCGGTGAGTTGCGTACCGAAGATATGATCATCAACATCGGGCCGCAGCACCCCTCTACACATGGTGTACTGCGCCTCGAAGTACTCAGCGATGGCGAAGTGGTGAAAGACGTGGTGCCGCATATCGGCTACCTGCATCGGTGTTTCGAGAAGCATGCCGAGAACCTTCCGTACAACCAGATCATTCCCTTTGTTGATCGGCTCGACTATGTCGCTGCCATGAACTGCGAACATGCTTATGCCATGGGCGTGGAGAAAATGCTGGGGTTGACGGGTAAGCTGCCGAAGCGGGTGGAGTACAGCAGGGTGTTGGTGGCGGAGCTCAACCGAATTGCCTCGCACCTGGTGGCCATTGGCACCTATGGTCTCGATCTCGGGGCCTTTACTCCGTTCTTCTGGATCATGCGCGATCGCGAGCACATCCTGCGCATGCTCGAGTGGACGTGTGGGGCACGTCTGTTGTACAACTACATCTGGATTGGCGGGTTGTTTTACGATATCCCGGTTGGCTTCGAAGAAAAATGCCGTGAGTTTGTACAATACTTCCGCCCAAAGTTGGTGGAGTTGGAGAATCTGCTGGTGGAGAACAAGATTTTTGTTGATCGCACAGCCAATGTGGGTGTTCTCCCGCTCGATCTGGCGATCAATGCGGGCGTCACGGGGCCCATGCTCCGGGCGTCCGGGCTGCGCTTCGATCTTCGCAGGGTAGATGGATATTCGGTTTACCCCGAATTGGAGTTTGATGTTCCGATAGGTGAGGGCAAAATGGGTGAAACGGGTGACTGCTGGGATCGCACCTGGGTTCGTCTTCAGGAGATGCGTGAGTCGTGCCGGATTATTGAGCAATGTGTAGACAAGCTGCTGCACGATTGCAAGCGAACGCGCGAGTTCGATCCGCAGGAAATGGTGCCGAAGAAAATTCGCCCGGCCGCTCAGGATCTGTACGTTCGAGCGGAGAATCCAAAAGGTGAGTTGGGCTTTTTCTTCCGTGCCGATGGCAAGAGCGATGTTCCCTTCCGGTGCAAAGTCAGGTCGTGCTCCTTCGTAAACTTGTCCGTTCTTCCCGAAATCAGCCGCGGTGCCCTTGTGGCTGATCTTATTGCGATATTAGGATCCATTGATATTGTGTTGGGCGAAGTGGACAGATAATGTTAAAGATTCTTACTTCCCGCCAGGTTAGCGAACTCGATGCCTTTACCATCGCTGAAGAACCCATTGCGTCCATTGATCTGATGGAAAGGGCATGTCGGGGTATTGTGAATTGGCTGGTTAACCGGTACGATGCCGGGCACAGGGTTGGCGTGGTGTGCGGCCCGGGCAACAATGGTGGCGATGGATTAGGTGTTGCGCGCTTGTTGAAGGAGTGGGGTTACCCGGTGAAAGTCTGGATTGTAACCGGAGGTAAACACTCGCAGGATTTCCTTGAAAACAGGAGACGTCTGCCAGCCAATATCCCCGTAACAGAAGTTCGCGAGATAAAAGCCTTCAACCTGGATAATGAACAGGTTCTGATTGATGCTCTCTTTGGTACAGGTCTAAACAAACCACTGGAGGGCATTTTTGGCCAGGTGGTCACTAAAATGAATGAATCAGATGGCGTGCTCATCTCGCTCGATATTCCCTCCGGGTTACCTGCGGATAGGCCATTGCAGGGAGTGGCAGTTCGGGCGCACCATACGCTCAGCTTTCAGCTCCCTAAGCTTTCTTTTCTCTTCCCCGGCAGTTACCCGTACACGGGCGAGTGGCACCTGATCGATATCGGGTTGCATAAAAGTTTTCTGAAGGAAGTCAGCACGCCTAACTTCTGGATAACCCGTGGGGGCGTTCGGAAATTATTGCGAGCCCGGTCGAGATTTTCGCACAAAGGCGACTATGGCCACGCCTTACTGGTAGCGGGCAGCACCGGGAAAGCTGGGGCCGCGATTTTGGCTGCGCGGGCCGCTCTTCGGTCAGGGGTCGGACTTCTTACGGTTCACCTCCCGTTATCGTGTAACGCCATTATGCAGGGGGCTGTGCCGGAGGCCATGACACTTCCCGATGATCATCCGGATCATGTCGCTGGCTCAAAGCCTGCTGAAAAATTCAGCTGCATCGGCATCGGCCCGGGGTTGGGGCAGGATGAGCAAACAGCAAATGTTCTTTACCAGTACCTAAAATCTGCCCGGCCGATGGTGATCGATGCTGACGCCCTGAATATCATTAGCGCACATCAGCACTGGAGGTCGGCCATCCCACACGGATCTGTTCTTACACCGCATCCGGGCGAGTTTCTGCGTCTTGTCGGCAACTGGGAGGATGATTTTCAGCGGTTGGATTTGCAAAAGAGTCTTGCGGCCGAGCTACAGTCAATAGTTGTTCTGAAAGGGCCGTACACCAGCGTTGCTACACCGGATGGGCGCGTCTTTTTTAACTCTACCGGCAATCCGGGAATGGCCAGGGGAGGTACAGGCGATGCACTTACCGGAATTATTACCGGTTTGCTGGCTCAGGGCTACCCGGCCGAAGAAGCTGCCATTTTGGGTGTTTACATCCATGGTTTGGCGGGGGACCTGGCCGCCCGCGAAATGAGTCAGGAAGCCATGGTGGCCAGTGATCTGATCGAGCTCTTGCCGGCCGCTTTTCGGCAAATCCGCGGGTAGATTTGCCAGAAATTGCCCAAAACCCCGGAAACCCTCAGTTTTGATTAAACTTTTGGTGCAAATCTTGCATCAAAGAGTTACCAGTGAATCCTGAATAACGATTTATACGTACCATATCCTATGCGAAAGGGGCGATTCTTGTTTTTGGTAGTGCTTTTGATCGGTTGGGCCGGGGTTTCCTGGGGCCAGTCCGAAATGGCCTCGCCCAACAAGTCCCCGGTAAAGGCGGTGCAGATTTTCCCCAACCCGGCTGTGGATTACGTCACCGTGCGCCTGGAAGTGCCGCATGCTTCGCGCATCAAGGTTACGCTTCACGACATCATTGGTAACATTCAGCATGTGGAGTTAGAGGAGGTAAGCGAATACGAAATCCGGCTAAAGGTGAAAGATCTGGCCACCGGGTATTACTTCGTATCTCTGAAAGACCCGGACCTTCAGGAAAAGGCCACGTACAAATTTCTCAAGCGGTAGATTCGCTTCTTTGATTACTTTCGGTGTCTTAAGATGCCGGAATCCCATTACCTGCTTGCCGTTGATCAGGGCACCACAAGCGTTAAGGCTTACGCCTTTTTGCCATCAGGCGAGATATCTTTTTCGGCACAATGCTTTATTTCTACCTACCGGCCTCAACCCGGTTTTGCCGAGCAGAACCCGCAGGAAATTTTCGCGGCAGTTTGGAAAGTTATCCATGACGTGCTCAACGGAGCAAGTGGCACCTGTGCCGGAATTTCATTCAGTTGTGCCATGCACGGCATTATGGCAGTGGACGAGCAGGGCACACCGCTCACGAATCTGTTGATTTGGTCCGACACCCGCAGTAAAGGGGAAGCGGCCGAACTTCGCCACTCCCGCGAAGGTCGCGCCATTTATTCTGAAACCGGCACGCCCATTCACCCGATGTCGCCCTTGTGTAAAATCAAATGGTTACATCGGCACCAGGCTGACTTGCCCGCTGGCATACGTTGGGCATCGTTTAAGGATTTTTTTCTCTGGCGCATAACCGGATGTTTTATTCTTGATCATTCCCTGGCTTCTGCTTCGGGCCTGTTTAATCGAAATACATTTACTTGGTCTTCCCGGGCGCTTAATTGGTGCAACATCCGCCCCGATCAACTGCCGCAACTTGTATCCGTGAGGCACATTGTGAATGTGGGCGAAAATCCTGCATGGATCCGTGCTGCAGGTCTGCCCGTGGTTGTGGGTGCAAGTGATGGCTGCCTGGCGCAAATGGGTGGTGATGCCATGGCAGAGGGTGTTTTCACAGTAACCCTGGGCACCAGCATTGCGGTGAGGGTAGTAAATCCAGCAGCGGTATTTCCGCCAGATAGCAAGTTGTTTCATTATCTATTGAATGAGCGGACGATGATATCCGGAGCAGCGTCAAACAATGGTACTGCTGTTATCGACTGGTGGAATGAGAATCACTCCCTCAGGCAGTCACTCGAAGAGTTTGTTGAGCATGCTGTGTCAGCCAGCGCGGGTTGCGAGGGCCTCATTTTCAGGCCCTATGTGTTTGGTGAGCGGGCTCCATTTTACGATCCGGAATTACAACCGGCATTTATTGGAATGAATCATCATTCACTGGCCAATCAGCAGCGTGCTATACTTGAGGGAATTTGCTTTGTAGTTCGGCATCTGGTGGAGACTGTGGAAGCTGAAAGGTCGAAGGCATCAGTACTTCGCGTGAGTGGGGGAGCGGTTCGGTCGGCACACTGGATGCAACTGTTGTGCAATATCCTGGATCGCCCAATTGAGGTCGATCATAACCCGGACGCTTCTGCACTCGGGGCAGCTTTGCTCGGGTGGGCAGCTCTTGGCGAGCAGGGTCGGTTTATGTCATCTGAAACAACCACCTACCAGCCAGATGGAGAGTTTGATTATTCCGCGCACTATCATCGGTTTATCCACCATCCAATCGACTGACATGGAAATTGTTTTGGTTGTAGCTGCCATGATTTTGCTCGCTATTCTGGTGGCCTTCAAGATTAAGCCAGCTTACGCCCTGGTTGGAATTTCACTAGCTGTGGGGCTTGCGCTACAGATGCCGTGGGTTACCGTACTCGAAGCAATGCTGTCCGGTTTCTGGTCAACATTGGCATCAGTAGGGTTGGTTTTGTTGACGGGCGCCTGGCTGGGAAAGCTGGTCGAGGTAAGCGGGGCTACACAGGTAATCACGCGTTCGTTGATTCACGTGTTTGGCGAGAAGCATGTGGAGTGGGCCATCATGCTTACTGGTTTTCTGGTAGGTATACCCCTGTTTTACAACGCTGGTTTTGTCATCCTGATACCACTCGTTTTTTCCGTTTCATCAACACTTCAGATTCCGGCCCTTCGGGTTGGGATTCCGATGGCGGCTTCACTTTCTGTGACACACGGATTTTTGCCGCCTCATCCGGCCCCCACGTCTATTGCCAGTATTTTTCAGGCAGACTTGGTTACCACGCTGCTGTTTGGTCTTGTCATAGCCTTACCGGCAGCGATCGTTGCCGGCCCGTTGCTGGCAAAAAGGCTTTCTGGAATGGCAGGCACGGCTCCTTCAATTTACCCGGCAAACATTGACATGGCGAAAGGTTCGCCAGCAGTCAGTTTTTTGATTTCGCTGCTACCCGTGGTCATCATGACGATCGGTGCCTTGTCTGATGTGATAAATATTTTTCGACCACTGAGCAGCGTTCTACGGTGGATAGGCAAGCCTGAGGTGGCGTTGTTCATTTCATGCCTGGTGGCGTGGTTCTATGCATTGCGCATGGGTAGGCACGCGTCTGATTTAGGGGTGGAATTGAAATCGGCAACGATCAGCATTCTTACCATCCTGGCCGTCATTCTGGCGGGGGGAGTCTTCAAGCAGGTATTGATTCAAAGCGGGGTGGCCGACTCGGTGGCCGTCCGGGTTTCCGGGCTAAGCCTGTCGCCCCTGGTGTTGGCCTGGCTGCTGGCAGGACTCATACGGGTGGCCGTGGGTTCGGCCACGGTGGCCGCTCTGACAGCCGCAGGCCTTGTCCAGTCGGTGGTTGCAACTGCTGGTGTGCGGCCGGAACTCATGGTATTGGCAATAGGGGCGGGCAGCCTCATGTTTTCCCATGTTAATGACACCGGCTTCTGGATGTTCAAAGAATACTTTAATTTGACGCTCCGGCAGACCTTTTTGTCGTGGACGCTGATGGAGACAGTTGTTTCACTTCTGGGGCTACTGGGCGTGCTTGCGTTAAACAAGATTTTATAGCCTGAACCAAAATACTGTCATTTGTTTCTATGGAAATAGGGCTAATTGGACTTGGTAAGATGGGCTACAACCTGGCCCTCAATTTCAAACGTCATGGTCACGAGGTGGTCGCGTTTGACATCAACAAGGCAGCTACCGAGAAGATGGCCTTGGAGGGTGTTCCCACGGTGAATTCGATTGCCGAACTGGTGGGGCGCTTAGGCGGGCGAAGGGTGATCTGGCTTATGGTACCGGCAGGTAACGTGGTGGACGTTATACTTAGCACACTCAAAAACCATTTGCACGAAGATGACATTGTGATCGATGGCGGAAACTCGTTTTACAAAGATACCATTGCCCGGGCCCGCGACCTTGAGAAGCAGCGCGTAGCGCTTCTGGATTGCGGAACGAGCGGAGGCCCTTCCGGAGCGCTTCACGGTGTCTGCACCATGATTGGCGGTCGTAAAGATGTTTTTGCGTATTGTGAACCCTTGTTTAAGTCTATCTCAGTGCCGGATGGCTACCTGTATTGCGGAAAAAGTGGAAGCGGTCATTTTGTAAAAATGGTGCACAACGGAATTGAATACGGGATGATGCAGGCGATAGCCGAGGGTATGGAGGTGATGAACAGGCATAGCGGGGAGCTTGACCTGGCCGCTATCTCCAGGGTGTGGAACCATGGATCCGTAATTCGCGGGTGGCTGATGGAATTGACGCAGCGAGCATTAGAAAAAGACAAAAACCTGGAATCGATTCGGGGCACCATGAACTCGTCAGGCGAGGGAAAGTGGACGGTAGAGACCGCATTGGAGTTGGGTGTGCCTGCACCGGTTATTACCATGTCGCTGCTCATGCGCTACCGCTCGCAACAAGACGATACTTTTGCGGGCAAAGTAGTGGCTGCGCTTCGCAAGGAGTTCGGAGGCCACTCGGTGGAGGAAAAAAAGTAGGTTGAGCCTCAGCATCGTTTTTTAGCCCCTCGGCAGAAAGCCCTTTGTCAAGGGCTTTGTTTATTTCTATCTTTCTCCAAAACCAAATGATCATGCGTTTATTGATTTCACTTGCTTTATGCC
>JBKCJM010000084.1:0-2298 GCA_046301755.1 Cyclobacteriaceae bacterium | reverse complement strand
ATACCTGATAGCCGCCAATATGAAAGTTCCACACGTCTTCCGACACGCCTTTGAAACCTGTTGTTTGTGCCTTGTCAAGCCAGACGCTTTTTCCATCCCAAAGCACCTTTTCGACTATAGCAGAACTCCCTCCCAAATACTCTACCATAGAGGGGTCTAGCTCCACGGATTTAAGCAAATGGAGCGAGGAAAGCTTTCCCCCAATTTCCGTGAGTGATTTGAACAGCAGCATGCTACTTGTTAGCGGAATGCGAGGAAACTCTACCTTCAGAAATTTCTCGTAGCGTTGAGAATAAATAGGAGAGTGCAGGATCGCGTATATATAGTCGAAGATATCATTTGGCGATAGCTCACTCATCCATCGTCTAATGCTATTCAGACCGAGCCTCGCACCAAGATCCGCTAAAAACTGGTCTGCGAAATTAACATTCTTACCGTTCCACCTGCTGGAAGATGTCTCAGCCTCAAACAGCAGACCTAGGTCCTCAGGCACACTTTGCGTGAACAGAGGTGCAACGTAGGCTACACACGCTGCGTCTGTAAATGCCCTAACCAGCATAAGCCGGTTAGTACAGAACACATGATGAAACGATTGAGATACAGATACAGAACGCGAGAAAACCAGGCACCGATTTTCGGGGTCCGAAATGACGTGGTTCATAACCTCCCCTCGCGGCATACAATGAAATCCACGAGATTTGCCCGTAAAATATGTATACCTAAAGTCAAATGGCTTATACATTACGGGCAAGACTTTCTTGTTCGTTAGCCCCGAATCTATCAAATCAGCCTGGGCTAGTTTAATTTGCCAATCCCGCGCGTCAGGACCCAAGTCGTATTTTAGTCGCGCCTCTTCAGAATTCATATGAGCAAAGTCTCTTACAACTTCCCAAACCTCGGTATCCGACCAATGAACGGTCAAGTCGTCCCGGGCTGTAGCGATACCGGTGCTGTTGATAGGGAATATATCCGAAACCTGCCACCACGCATCGTATTCTCCTCTTAGCTCCGTCGATTGCGGAGTGAATAAATAGTGTGGAGAGCTTGGCTCGAAGGCAGTCCACTCCATTCGGAGCGCCGATCCCGCCTCCAACAGTTTATACTTCGAATCTCGCTCTCCCCATAATTCGGCATGACGAAAATCCCCCGGTCTTGAGAACCACGGTGCACGCAAAAAAACTCCGATTGCGACGCCCTGTTGAATTTCGAATACATTGTCATCTTTACCACCCGTGGGTGTCTTTTCCTTCTTCTTCGAGTTGCCGTGCAAATCCAAGACAAAAACCTTTTGAAAGGTCCCCCCAAGGCTGTATCTCATACCTCGAAATGTTGGATTGTCTAAGTACCCGTGGTTAGTGATCATGCAGACAGCGCCTACCCCGGCCCGCTCAGTTGCCCAATGAACAAACCGAACGAATTTGACATAATCGTCATTTAGCCACTTCGAGTTGTGTTCGCCGAGGGGCCTGTTTGCAACGTGAAAATAGCTGTTAAAGTCCCCCGTTTTTTGCCCAACTTTGCCACGTAACAGATCGTATACCCAAGCAGAAGAATTGGCGGACTCCCCCGAGTAAGGGGGATTGCCAAGCAGAACGGTAAAGATCACCCGACGCTTTACTTCGTTAACTGAGTTAGCCTCCGCCGCCAAAGCCGGGGCAGCGAATTCGAACTGACCCGAAAAATCTTGCGCCGGCTCTAGCGCGTTAGTTAGATAAATGCGAGCTCTTTCTTCGCTTTGGAAGCGGTACTCAGTCTCATGTAGTTTCAACCCTACTTTAAGATGCGCGATAGCGTAGGGCGCCATCATCAACTCATAACCATGCAGTCTGGTTAACAGATGGTTGGAGACATAATCGTTCCACAGCCTCTCAATCTCGTTCGGCCCGTAATTCTCCCTCCCCCACTTCGTGATAAGAGTCTTGTGTATGACGTCGATCACTTCCACCAAGAACGTTCCCGTCCCAGAAGCCGGATCAAGAATCTGAACAAACTCCTGGTCAGGCGAAACACCGTCCGGAATCTTCAGGCCCTTGTGACGTTTCACCATCTCGCCCCAAGTAGTCGTATCAGCCAGACCATCCTCTAAGCCAAACTCCGTGCGTAGCAATTCATCCACCGAGCGCACAATGTACGAAACAACAGGTCGAGGGGTATAAAATACACCTCTCTGCATCCTCTTCTTAGCGTCGTATTCCTTGAGGAATAGCTCATAGAAATGAATGACTGGGTCCTCCTGGGGATTGCGATCACCAAAGTCGCGAATAACCGCCTCCATATTAGCGTTGTCGAGTAGCTCAA
>JBKCJM010000083.1:0-51001 GCA_046301755.1 Cyclobacteriaceae bacterium | reverse complement strand
TCCCGCGCGAGCAAAAAGTAGACATTCAGGTTGACAACCGCAGCGACTATACGGGCTTGTTTTGGAATGTGGCCTTCCTGTTTCTGCTGGTGTTTGGCTTCTGGATTTTGATGAGGCGCATGACGGGCGGAGGCGGCCCGGGAGGTCAGATCTTCAACATCGGCAAATCGAAGGCTGCGCTTTTCGATGCCGAGAACAAAGTGAAGATCACATTTGAGGATGTGGCCGGGCTGGATGAAGCCAAGGAAGAGATTAAAGAGATTGTCGAGTTTTTGAAGAACCCCGCCAAGTTCACCAAACTCGGTGGCAAAATCCCAAAAGGGGCATTACTGGTTGGCCCTCCGGGTACTGGCAAAACTCTGCTTGCTAAAGCCGTGGCCGGAGAAGCCGGTGTGCCCTTTTTCTCACTTTCAGGCTCCGATTTCGTTGAAATGTTTGTGGGTGTGGGAGCAGCCCGGGTGCGTGATTTGTTTAAGCAGGCAAAGGAAAAGGCCCCGTGCATCGTTTTCATTGATGAAATTGATGCCATCGGCCGCTCGCGTGGCCGAGGGTCAATGCCAGGTGCCAACGATGAACGTGAAAACACCCTCAACTCGTTGCTGGTGGAAATGGATGGCTTTGCCACCGACAGCGGTGTTATCATCCTGGCTGCCACCAACCGGCCGGACGTACTCGACACCGCGCTTATGCGGCCCGGCCGCTTCGATCGCCAGATCAGTATCGATAAGCCGGACATTGCCGGGCGCGAGCACATCTTCCGCGTGCACCTGAAGCCCATCAAAATGGCCAAGGATGTGGACACCAAGAAGCTGGCCGCCCAAACACCAGGCTTTGCCGGTGCCGAGATTGCCAACGTTTGCAACGAAGCAGCCTTGATTGCAGCCCGCAAAGACAAGAAAGAAGTCGAGATGCAGGACTTCCACGATGCCATCGACCGCGTGATTGGCGGACTGGAGAAAAAAACCAAGATCATTTCACCCGAAGAAAAACGCATTGTTGCTTACCATGAAGCAGGCCATGCCGTAGCCGGGTGGTTTCTGGAGCATGCCGACCCGTTGGTGAAAGTGAGCATTGTGCCGCGCGGTGTAGCTGCCCTCGGGTACGCACAATATTTGCCCAAAGAACAGTTCCTTTACCAAACCGAACAGCTCATGGATGAAATGAGCATGACGTTTGGCGGCCGTGCAGCCGAAGAAATTGTATTTGGAAAAATTTCCACCGGGGCCCTCAGTGATCTGGAGCGAATTACCAAGATGGCCTACAGCATGGTGACCATCTACGGAATGAACGACAAGATCGGCAACATTTCGTTCTTCGACTCCAAGCAATCGGAATACAACTTTAATAAACCCTATTCGGAGGCCACGGCCGAGCGCATTGATCAGGAGGTAAAGAAAATCATTGATCTCGCCTACGATCGTACTAAGCGGTTGCTTACTGAGCACCGCGAATACCTTGAGATTATTGCCCGGGAGTTGCTAGAAAAAGAAATTCTCTTCCAGTCGGATTTGGAGCGACTGATTGGCAAACGCCCCTTCACGCATCAAACTACATACGAGAAGTTTACCAACTCGAATGGCACAGGTAGCCCGGACGAAAAACCAGCCGACCCGGTGGCTGAGGCCCCCGCAGAACAAAAGAGTTGACAACATCTGCTACGGAAACGAAAAGCCTGTGAAGTTCACAGGCTTTTTTACTACGAGTCGCGTCTGCTTTTCGTAACATTGCCGTATGACCGAAAGCGTGGTACAACTGGGCGCCAACCAGAAAATCTTTTTTGCGTCTGATTTTCACCTTGGTGTGCCATCGGCCGAGGCAAGTCTGGAACGCGAAAAACGCATTTGCCGGTGGCTGGATTCCATTCGCCATGAAGCCCATTCCATCTACCTGCTGGGCGACATCTTTGACTTTTGGTTTGAATACCGGCACGCCATCCCCCGTGGGTTCATTCGCCTGCAGGGAAAACTGGCCGAGTTGCGGGATGCCGGCATTCCCATTTTCTTTTTCACGGGCAACCACGACATGTGGTTGTTCGAGTACTTCCCTAAAGAGTTGGATATACCCGTTTACCGGGAACCTATTGTCATGCGAACGAGCCAACGGAAATTAATGATCGGCCATGGTGATGGCCTTGGCCCGGGCGACTATAGTTACAAATTCCTGAAGCGTTTTTTCAATAGCTCCCTTTGTCAATGGCTCTTCGCACGCATCCACCCCAATCTGGGCATCGCGATCGCCAAGTATTGGAGCCGGCAAAGCCGCATCAGTAACTCGAAAAAGGAAGAGAAGTTTGAAAACGAAGAGCGCGAGTTTCTGCTTACCTACTGCAAGGAAGTGGAGGCCAAAGACCACCACGACTTCTACATTTTTGGCCACCGTCATTTGCCGCTCGATCTGGCCGTGGGGGAAAACAGCCGGTACATCAACCTGGGCGAGTGGGTTCACTTCAACACCTTTGCCGAATTTGACGGGCAAAACGTTGTGCTGAAAAAATTCGAAGGATGAAGCTTCGTCTCCTGTTGCTGATGTGGCTGGCAGCCGGGCCGGTGTTGGCTCAGGAAGCGCGCCTGAAACCCATCCGGCTGCGTCAGGTTTCTTCCGTATCGGTAGATCGGCTCGGAAACTTCTATGCCATTACGCATACCGGCAACGTGCATAAGTACTCCCCCGAAGGAAAGTTGCTCGCGTCCCGACAGCTACCCGAACACAAACCGCCTACCCTGCTCGAACCTTGGAATCCGCTCAGGGTCTTCGCCTATCAGCAAAAAGATCAACACGTCTCCGTTTTCGATTACAACCTGGAAGAACTGTCAATGCGTGCGCTTGATCCGGTTTGGGCGGTTGAACCTGTGTTGGCCTGCCCCACTCCCGACAACAACTTATGGATTCTGGATGGCGGAGATTTCTCACTGAAAAAAATCTCGCTCAAAGACAACGCCATCGTGCTGGATGCGCCACTTGATACGGCCGACTTTAGCCCGCTGCCCGAAGTAGTGCAGATGCGGGAATACCAGAACATGATTTTCATTCTGGAGAAAAAGTCCGGAATCTCGGTGTATAACAACGTAGGCCAAAAAATTCTCTTCATGCCCGCCCAGGGCATCTCGTTCTTCAATTTCATGGGCGAAGAGCTGTATTTCTTCCGGCAAGGCGAAATTGTTTTTGTTGACCTCTACACTCAGGAGAAACGAGCGCTGAAGGCACCGCCCCGTGCAACAGCGGCTGTTGTTACCGATGAACGGATTTTCTACGTGCTTCCGAAGAGCGTAGAAATCATGCGCTATTCACCTCCGCAGGACTAGGGGAATATGTCCATTTTTGAACATCTTTGTTCAATGTGATACACACCCGATTCGTTTTCAGCCGAAAACGAACGCTGCGGACACTGGCACATTTTTTTCTTAACGAACAGCAACCTAAATATGAACCATGGTGAACGATGCCGGAAAAATTCTGATGATTGATGATGACGAAGATGTGCTGCTGGCGGCTAAGATGCTCCTGAAAAAGAGCAACCATCAGGTACTCATTGAGAAGAACCCGAACAAAATTCCTTTCCTTCTAAACAATGACAGCTACGATGTCATCCTGCTGGACATGAATTTCAGCAAAGACACCACCAGTGGCAAGGAGGGATTCGACTGGCTGCGGCAAATCAAAGATCGCGACCCCGATGCTGTGGTTATCATGATAACCGCTTTTGGCGATGTTGAAATGGCGGTGCGCGCTTTGAAAGAGGGTGCCACTGACTTTATCCTGAAGCCCTGGCAAAACGAAAAATTGCTGGCCACCATTTCTACCGCGATCAAGCTGAAAAAATCGTACAACGAAGTAGACAAACTTCGGAAAGCGAAACGCTTGCTGGAGGAGCAAATCAGCCAGCCCTTTCGGGAAATTATTGGAGAAAGCACAGCCATTCACGAGGTGTTTACGCTGATCGACAAAGTGGCGAAGACCGATGCCAATGTTTTGATTCTGGGTGAGAACGGAACGGGTAAAGAGCTCGTGGCGCGGGCGCTTCATCAAAAGTCGTTGCGGAAGGACAACTCTTTTGTAGCTGTGGATATGGGAGCCATCACCGAAACGCTGTTTGAAAGTGAGTTGTTTGGTCACAAAAAGGGAGCCTTTACCGATGCCCGCGAAGACCGGCCCGGTCGTTTTGAACTGGCTCACGGTGGCACGGTGTTTCTGGATGAAATCGGAAATCTGAGCATGAGCTTACAGAGCAAACTTCTCAGCGCGTTGCAGTCGCGGCAGGTGACACGGGTTGGCGCCAACCAATCGACTGAGGTAAATATCCGCTTGATCTGTGCTACCAACATGAACCTCGATCAGATGGTGAAAGAAGGCAGATTCCGTCAGGACCTGCTTTATCGCATCAACACGGTGGAGATCAAAATGCCTCCACTGGCCGAGCGCGTTGAAGATATTCCCCTGCTGGCCAATCATTTCCTGGGTTACTATGCAAAAAAATACCGCAAGGATGTCGTAAACCTTTCGGGTGAGGCCATGCTGAAGTTAAAGAAATATGCCTGGCCGGGGAACATACGCGAGTTGCAGCATGCCCTTGAGCGGGCTGTTATCATGGCAGACTCGGCCACACTGCAAGCCAGCGATTTTCTTTTTAACCGCAGTCATGAGTCGCTGCCCACGGCCGACACGTTGAATCTCGATGAAGTGGAGAAGGCGGCTGTCATGAAGGCGATGCAGCTGCACAACGGCAATATTTCGAAGGCTGCGGAAGAACTTGGCTTAACCCGTGCGTCACTTTACAGGCGCATGGAAAAGTATGGCATTTGACCGGCACTCGCCCCTGGTTCAGCGCCTGGCGGCATTGCTCGTAACGATGTTGATTTGGGCGTGGGTAAGCCGCAACGGCAACATCACCATCGTGGTGCTCTTGTTGGGCGCCATTGTGTTTCAGGCCTATCAATTGGTTCAATTCATTGAAAAACAGGCACCGCCTCCTCCCAAACCTCCCGCTTCAGATGCTTCACCGGGCTACCGGTTTGACGAAGCCGCCTTCAGCCTGGTGGCAACCGATCGGCCCGATTCGCTGCCGGCTCTTAACCAGCGCATCCAGGATGCCCTGCAACGCGCCCGAAACACACGCGTTGAAAAAGATTCTGATTTCCAGTTCTTCAAAAACATAGTGCAGCATGTTGGCATTGGCCTGATTGTGTTCAGGCAAGCAGGGCAAATCCAGATCATCAATGCCGCGGCCCGAAGGCTCCTGAAAATTCAAAAAGCAGATCACCTCGATGAACTCGCGCCCATCAGCCGCGAACTGGTTGACACGTTTCAAAAACTGAAAACGGGAGGCCGTGAACTGGTGCGCGTCAAGTTGAGCGATGAGGTAAGTCAGCTATCGGTATATGCTATTGAACTCACCGTGCGTGGTGAGGTAGTGAAACTGATCTCCATGAGCAACATCCAGAGCGAACTGGAGCAGAAGGAAATGGAGGCATGGCAAAATCTGGTGCGTGTGCTCACCCACGAAATTATGAACTCCGTCACCCCGATTTCATCGCTGGCCGGTATTGTGGAAGAAGAATTGCGAAACCACTTGGGCCAGGGGAAGAACCTGCCAGCCGACCAATTGGGCGATATGCACCTCTCCGTGCAAACCATCAGCAAGCGCAGCGAAGGCCTGATTCACTTTGTGAAGGAATTTCGCAGTCTCACGCAAGTACCCAAGCCACGGCTGGACCAGGTGGGCGTGCGCCCGCTGCTGCACGAGATTGCCCTTTTACATAAGAAAGAATGTGCCGAAACCGGAATTGACGTAGAAGTAAATGTGCAGCCTGATCAACTGGCCCTGCAAGCCGACAAAAATCTGGTTGAGCAGGTATTGATCAACCTGTTTCGTAATGCCGTGCAGTCGTTCGATCAGCCCGGTAACCGAAAGATCATCCTAACCGGCAACACCATTGAAGACCGGCCAGCAATTTCGGTAAAAGACACCGGCAGCGGCATTGAGCCGGAAGCACTTGAAAAGATTTTCATCCCCTTTTTCTCAACCAAAAAAACCGGCTCGGGCATTGGGCTGAGCCTGTCGCGGCAGATCATGCGGCAGCACAACGGCAGCATCTCAGTAAAGTCGGTGGTGGGTGCCGGTACTGAATTTATTCTGCGATTTTAGTTAGCTTTGAATTGCTATGCAGGACATTCAGAAAAAAATAAGTTCGATCCTCATCGACAAACTCGGAATTCCCGAATCGGAAATTACACCCGATGCCAGCTTTGTCAAAGACCTGGGCATTGATTCGCTTGACTATGCGGAATTGGTCATGGAGTTTGAACAAACCTTTGATATCAAGATCCCCGATGACGATGCCGAGAAGATGCAGACGATCGGGCAGGCCACTCAATATATTCAGGAGAAAATCGGCAAGTAAGGGCTACCGCTGCAGCTCGAACCAACTGCAGAAACGCTTCATGCGGGCGGTAATGGCAGGCTCCAGCAGCAAGGGGGAGTGCTGGCCAATACGCGAGTAATGCCACCCCTTTCGGTGCTCATCCCAAAACACAACAAACTGGTCAGTCGAGATCATCACCACATCCATTTCGTAAATTTCTTCGCCTTCTTTATCGAGCAAGCCGGTGTATTGAAGCAGGATGTGATTTTGCTTCACCAATTCGCCCCGGTTGCACTCCACGCTGCTCAGCCTCATCAACAACTTGGCCTCGGTGTTCCAGGCTTTAAACTTAAATTTACGGGGTTTGAATTCCATGATCTCCGATGGGCGAAAATAAGAAGGTATTTTTTGTCATCAACAAGTTTTCGGGCACTGGGTACAGTGCCCGGGTGGAGGGTTTGATCACCGACTTCTGTGCTGCCCGGGGGTGGCACGCCACACTCGAGTTTACAAAGGGGCGCGGGCATGCCAGTGAGTTAACCCGCGAAGCGCTGGCGGACAAGTTTGAGGTGATCGTGGCTATGGGTGGCGATGGCACAGTGAACGAGGTGGCACAAGGTGTATTGCACCAACCTGTCGCCATGGGCATTTTACCAAAAGGTTCAGGCAATGGCCTTGCCCGACATCTGGGCATACCCTTGTCTTTAAACAAGGCGCTGGCGGTGCTAGACAGCCAAAAAACGATACAAATGGATGCGCTCAGTGTTAACGGTCACATTTCCGTGAATGTATCGGGCATCGGATTCGATGGTCATATCGCCAACCTTTTCGATCGCGGTTCGAGCCGGGGCGTGCTCGGGTACACCCGCCTGGTGCTGCGCGAGTACTTCAGCTACCCGGAAGCAACTGCGGTTTTGGAGATTGACGGAAAAAGATCTGAACAGCCCTCGATGGTGATTGCCTTTGCCAACTCATCGCAATTTGGAAATAACGCCCGTATTGCTCCTAATGCCTCGGTGTGCGATGGTGTGATGGACATCGGGGTGGTGCGCCATGTTTCACTATTCAACCTGCCGCGTATTGCCTGGCAGTTGTTTCTCGGCCGGATTGCGGAATCGCGCGAAGTAGCGGTAAGTCAGGCGCGGGAAGTAACGGTTCGATTCGAAAACCCACGGGCATTTCATATTGATGGTGAAGCCAGCGGTATGTCGAAAGAACTTGTCGTAAAAGTTCTTCCGGGTGCAATCCAAATGCTCGTTCCCATGAACACGAACATGCGCCCGTGAGTGGTTGCGACACCTAAAATATCGATCAAGAGACGAAAAAAAGAAAAAGTAGCCCCGACAGGAATCCCTGCCTGCCAGACGCAGGCAGGCAGGGAACCTGCATCAAAAGTTTAGTCCAGATCGTGCATTGGTGGTCTTACCAGGAATCGTCCCGAAAACATCGGGACCAGATCAAGAAAAAAGAAAAAGTAGCCCCGACAGGAATCGAACCTGTATCAAAAGTTTAGTCCCGATCGTGCATTGGTGGTCTCACCGGGAATCGAACCCAGATCAAGAGTTTAGGAAACTCCTATTCTATCCGTTGAACTATGAGACCACCAATGCACCTCGGGATATTCTATCCATTGAACTACGGGGCCAAAGAGGCGACAAAGCTACTAAAAACCGTAATCGTACGTTTCGGTTTTCAGGAAATTGGGATAAAGCTGCATGTGCTTTTCCCGAATAGCGTGATAAAGCATTTTTTTGAGTTCAGCAATACGCTGCCGTGCAACTGCCGAAATGAAGATAACTTCGCGGGCACCCCATTGGCGGTAGTGTGCCTGTCGCTCCACCCAGGAAATGGAACCTTGCTCGGCCTCGGCTTTGTCTATTTTATTCAATACCAAAATCACGGGCACCTCACCCGCACCAATCTCCTGAAGAGTTTTGTGTACTACTTCAATCTGATTTTCATGATACGGGTGAGAAACATCCACCACGTGCAGGAGTATGTCTGCCTCCCGCACCTCATCCAGCGTAGATTTAAATGACTCGATGAGATGATGCGGCAGCTTGCGGATAAACCCAACGGTATCGGACAACAAAAAGGGGACATCACCCAACACCACTTTACGCACCGTGGCATCCACCGTGGCAAACAACTTATCTTCGGCTTTGACTTCTGTCTTCGCCAATAAATTCATCAAAGTTGACTTGCCAACATTGGTGTAGCCTACAAGTGCTACCCGCACCATAGCAGCTCTTCCCTTTCGTTGGGTGGCACGCTGGCGGTCAATCACCTCAAGTTCTTCCTTTAGTAACTTGATCTGATGACGGATATTTCTTCTGTCCGTTTCAATTTCCTTTTCACCGGCACCTCCACGGGTTCCGGTTCCGCCTCGCTGGCGCTCCAGGTGCGTCCAAAGACGAGTAAGCCGCGGCAATAAATATTGGTTTCGCGCAAGAGCAACCTGGGTTCGGGCCTGGGCAGTTTGGGCCCGCATCAGAAAAATATCGAGAATGAGCAAGCTGCGGTCGTACACACGAACCTGAACTTCACGATCGGTGGGATTGAATTCCTTTTCGAGATTTCGGAGCTGACTTGCCGATAAGTCATCGTCAAAAATGACGTGGCCAATGGAGGCATCCGCCATTACCTCCGCCCTGATTTCGGCCAGCTTGCCCTTACCGACAAAGGTGCGGTTATCCGGGTGTGGCAGCTTTTGAATGAACTCCCGACTAGCGTCAATACCTGCAGTCTGGGCTAAAAACGCTAATTCCGCAAGGTGCTCAGCCATCAGGTCTTCGGTTTGCCGACCTGTAATCAGCGCCACCAAAATCGCTTTCTTACCCATTTTTGATTCAAATTCCGATGCAAACTTAAACATACCGGAATGTGCCGAGGGTTACTTTTTGTTAGTTTTGTCGGATTTATTTCCGAATCTAAACCTGAATGCGGTCGGTAACGACCTACTAGTTGGCGGATGAAAGTTGCGATCGTTCTTAATACCTCCTGGAACATCTATAATTTCCGTATGGGGCTTATTCAGGCCCTGCGGGAAGATGGCCATGACATTCATACCATCGCCCCCGTAGACGACTTTACTCCCTTCCTGGCTGAGGCCGGCTGCACCCACCATCCTGTGAAAATGGATAGCCGGGGTGCCAATCCGCTGAAAGACCTCGCCTTAACCCTGGAATTGTTCGGCATTTACCGAAAACTAAAGCCGGATGTAATCCTTCACTTTACCATCAAGCCGAACGTTTACGGAACACTCGCGGCCGCCCTTCTGAGGATTCCTACGATTAACAACGTCTGCGGCCTGGGAACCATTTTTCTGAAGGGCGGAATGACGAGCCGGGTGGCAAAGTGGCTCTACCGTGCGTCTTTCCGCTTCGCGAACAAGGTGTATTTCCAGAATTCGGACGATCGAGCCATCTTCTTACAAGAAAAGCTGATCGCCCCCAGCATTGCTGATCTTGTTCCCGGATCCGGGATTGATCTTAGCCGTTTTCAGCCGGTCGAATTCAGACGAAACAAGACCTTCACGTTCTTGCTTGTCTCCCGGCTTATAACCGACAAGGGCATTCTGGAGTTTGTTGAGGCCATCCGTCAACTTCGAAGTGAAGGCATGGATGCGCGGTTTCAGGTGTTGGGCGCCAAGGATTGCAATCACAAAAGAGGCATTGCCGCCAGCGTGATTGACTCTTGGATTTCAGCCAACACGATCGAGTACCTGGGTACTACGCGCGATGTGCGCCCTTTTATCGAAAATGCCGACTGCGTGGTATTACCCTCCTACCGCGAGGGTACACCCCGCACATTACTTGAAGCGGCCAGCCTGGCCAAACCCATTATTACAACCGATGTTCCCGGCTGCCACCATGTGGTTGAGCATGACTTCAACGGACTTTTGTGTGAAGTGAGAAATGCAAAAGATCTGGCGTCCAAGATGAAGCAGATGGCCAACAGCCCCGATGAACGACTGTTTGCTTTTGGCCGTAACGGGCGGAAGAAAATGGAAGCAGAGTTTGATGAGGCGCGCGTCATTCAGAAGTACCGGGAAGGGCTTCGGGCACTGGCTTGAAACTTTCTAATTCACGCTAAATAGGCTTACTTGCACATATGAAATTGGCCATCAGGCGGCTCATCGCGTCAGCCTTGTTACCGGTAGTTGCCGCCTCCTGCGGATCGTATAAGCAAAACATCATGCTGAAACCCTCGGAGCGCCAGCAACCCATATCGTATACAGCCAAGGCAGGTGAACTGGAGCGCGACTTTGTTATTCAAAAGAACGATTGGCTGGAGATGCAGGTGTACACAAACCGGGGTGAAAAGCTGATTGACCCGATGCCGGAGCTTTCTGCGCCCACTGTTACAACTCCGGACGACAGGCTGAACCCACAATACCTGGTTGATCAAAACGGCATCTGCAAACTGCCCATGGTGGGGGAAATGAAACTGGAAGGACTTACCCTTCGACAAGCTGAGGAGGCAGTGCAGAAAAACTATTCGCAGTTCTTTAAGGAGCCATTCGTTTTATTGCAGTTTGCCAACAAGCGCGTAGTGGTACTGGGCTCACTGGGTGGCCATGTCATTCCCCTGGCGAATCAAAACATCACATTGGCCGAAGTGCTTGCCCTGGCCAAAGGCCCGACTAACGATACTAAAGTGCAAAACATCAGAATCGCCCGCCAGGACAGTGTTTTTCAGGTTGATCTGAGCACCATTGAAGGTTTTAGTTCGGGCAATATGGTGATGAAGCCGGGCGACATTGTATATGCCGAGCCCGTGCGCAGGCCGTTTACAGAAGCCACCCGCGACAACGCCAGTTTCCTGACTGTGCTGATAAGTCTCTTAACGCTGATTGTGGTGTTGAATCAATAACACATGAAGTACGTTTCGCCAGCAGCCTCCCAACCAACGGATCAACTTGATTGGAACAAGCTGTCAAGCATTTTTCGTCACCAGCGCTGGCGGATTCTTGCCTTCATGGCCGTCTCCCTCCTGTCGGCTTATCTATACATCCGGTACACCAAAGACCTGTACGAGGCGGAGTCGGAATTAAAGCTTGATGTAAAGCGCGATGCCACTGAACTTGGCATTAAGGAATTTGTAGAAGATCAGAACATCAACGTGATATCTGGTGAGATTGAACAAATCAAATCAAAGCTTTTCATCGGCAGGGTCCTCGATTCGTTAGACCTGGACATCAGCTACCTCAGCGTAGGAAACGTACTTAACAACGAACTCTACAGGAGGTCTCCTTTTCGGGTGGAGTACCAATTCAGTCACCGGCATTTTCTGGATGTGCCCTTCTTGCTCACGGTGGAAGATCGGGAGCATTTTGAACTTCGCGTAGGTGAAGATGGCAAGCGTTTAGAAGGCGTTTTTGGCAAACCGCTGGAACTCGATGGCGGTACCGTTACCATTTTGGGAACGCAGGAATTTAATCAGCAGAATTACTCATTCATCATCAATAGCCGGGAACGGCTGACCGAATACATCAAAAGGCAAATCAGCGTTGAGCCGTTAAACATCAATGCCAACACCATTCGCATTACGTTTCAGGATCACAACGCCTTGAAAGCAGCTACCATTGTCAACAAGATTGACTCTGTTTACATTCTGTACAGTAACGAGCAGAAGAACCTGGCAAACAAGCAAAAAATCGATTGGCTGAATAATGAGCTAACTCAGGTTGAAGATAAAATGGAGGCGTACGAAAACTACTTCGAGTCATTCACCCTTCAGAATAAAAGCAACGACTTAAATGCAGACCTCAAGCGGGTGATTGCCCAGATAAACCGCCTGGATTCGCAACGTTTTGATATCACCAGGCGAATCAGCGAATTAGACCTGCTGCAGCAAGATCTCACCAGCGGCTCAATGACCCTCTCCCCCTTGCAACGCGCTTTGCTGCCCGACTACACCGAAAAAAAACTGGAGGAGTTGGAGAAAATGGTGCGGGATCAGGAGCGGATCGGTTTGGCCTACAACGAAAACACACTCGCGTACAAGCAAAAACAGCAGGAGTTCAATCAACTGCGCGACAACGTGATCAGCCAGGTTAGCGAATTGAAAAAAACATATCGCAACCAACTGGCGGATTTAGCTCAGCGCAAGGTAAAACTCGAGAATGCCTTTGCCGCTATGCCCGACAAAAACACGCAGTTTAGCAAAAATCAACGCTACTATAAGCTATACGAGGAGTTCTACCTGACCATGATGCAGGCGAAGGCCGAATTTGAAATTGCGCAGGCCGGAAGCACACCCGATTTCAAAATTCTCTCATCGGCTGTAGTACCTATACAACCCATTTCCCCCCGCAGGTGGATGATTATGGGGATCGGATTAGTGGCCGGATTAGTCCTGAATTTCTTCTTCATCGGCCTTGTGTATGTGTTCAACAACAGGATCAACAGCCTGCGCGAGATTGAACAAACCACAGATGTCCCGGTGCTCGGCACTATTCCGGTCAGCAAGAAAATTCGAAAAGGAGAACTGCATGTGATGAGCAACCCCAAGTCCATGATCAGCGAGGCCATCCGATCGCTGCGCACTAACCTTGATTTTTTCTCGACTGGCCGCGACCGGAAGTTGATCACCATCTCGTCTTCGATTTCCGGTGAGGGGAAATCATTCCTGGCGATGAACCTGGGAGCAGTGTTGGCCATGTCGCACAAACGGGTAGCCTTGCTTGACCTGGACATGCGGAAAAGCAAAGCCGACCAGTCATTGAAATCCGAAGATCCGGCAAAAGGGATCAGCACAATTTTAATTCGCAAGTTCAAATGGCAGGACTGTCTGGTTAAAACCGCACTTCCCAACCTGGACTTTATTCCCTCGGGCCCGCATCCGCCCAACCCATCGGAACTTTTACTGAATGGTGAATTCTCGACCTTGCTGGAGGAGCTCAAGGAACAATACGATTACATCGTGATGGATACACCGCCTATCGGACTGGTTACGGATGGCATGATGGCCATGCGGAGATCCGATGTGTCCATCTTTGTCTTTCGGGCAAACTATTCGCAGCGCGAATTCATTCATAACCTGCAGCGAACCGTATCAATCAATAAGTTAGAGCACGTTTCGGTAGTGCTCAATGCCGTTCCTTTGGAGCAAAAGAACTACGGATATGGGTATTACGAAGATCAGGAGGCGACCCGCACGGGCTGGAGAAAATGGTTTCGCATCTGATTAGCTTATTCTCCCCGGGTTCACGAGTCACGCAACTTCCTTATCCAGTTGAATTTCATTCCCACCTTATTCCCGGAATTGATGATGGCGTAAGAGCCAGCGAGGACACCGCGAGTATCGTTGGTTTTCTCAGTCAATTGGGAATCAAACGCTGCATTACTACCCCCCACATCATGGCCGACACCTACCCGAATACTCCGGAGATCATCCGGTCGGGGTTAGAATCAGTGCGGCCACTTGTCTCAGCCTCCGCCCGACTTGAGGCTGCGGCCGAATACTATCTGGATGAAAAATTCGTTCAGTTGCTGGACGGGCAGGAGCCGTTGCTCACGTTTGATGACCGCTATCTCTTGTTCGAAACCAACTTTGTAAGTGAGCCTTTCAATCTTAACGAAGTCGTCTTCAAATTGACCGTGGCCGGGTACCGCCCCATCCTGGCACACCCGGAGCGATATACCTACATGACCCTTCAAAAGGCGGAGGATATCCGAAACCGCGGGGTGCTTCTTCAACTTAACTTACTCTCGCTTATCGGCTACTATGGCCGGCCGGCTGAGACGATGGCCAGGCAGCTGATTGACCGTAAGATGGTTGATGCCGTGGGAAGTGACGCACACAATCTTGCACAGGCCCGTTTGCTGGTGGAAGTCATGCAAACGCGCTCCTTTGCGAAGGCGATGGAGCTACCTTTACTTAACTACTCACTAACTGTTGCATGATAGCCGTCACGGGAGCCAATGGTTTGCTGGGAAGCCACCTGATTCATCGGCTGCAAGAGGAGCATCCGGTGCGCGCAATTGTGCGCAAAGCTTCTTCGCTTGCTGACTTTACCGGTGAGGTAGTGGAAGCCAACGTGATGGATCCCTTGGCGCTTCTGGATGCTTTTGACGGATGCTCAGTTGTCATTCATGCGGCTGCCCGCGTGTCGTACGATCCGCGAGCGAAGCAGGAAATTATAAACACCAACGTATCGGGGACACGCAACGCAGTTGATGCCGCACTTCGCAGCGGAGTAAAAAAATTCATTCATATCAGTTCTGTAGCGGCACTGCCCAAACCTCGCGGAGTCGAAACCATTTCCGAGCGCACCTTTCTGCAGGACCGCGAATTTTCCAGCGATTACGCCAACTCGAAATACCTGGCCGAACTGGAGGTCTATCGCGGTCAGGAGGAAGGTCTGTTCGTTAGCTTGATAAATCCCTCACTCATTCTCGCACCTGCCCCAACTCCGCGCAGCAGCGGTCAGGTTTTTCATTACGTGTGGCAGGAAAGACCGTTTTACACCGAGGGTTGGGTAAATTACGTGGATGTGCGGGACGTAGCCGAACTGGTGGTGCGCGTTATCCGGCAGGATTTCCCCGGACAGCGATTTATTGCCAACGGTGGCACCACGTCTTATCGCGACTTGTTTCAGCAGATTGCCGCAAAGCTCGGACGTAAAGCACCCCGCATCGAGGCAAAGCCGTGGATGATTCCCTTTGCGGTGGCCGGAGAAAATGTCATGGCCGCGGTGGCCGGGCGCGAACGCACGCTGACTCGGCAATCCATGAGGAATTCGTTCAGCCGCGTGCGGTACGATGCCTCGCATTCCATTCAAAAAACGGGTCTTTCCTATCACCCGCTTGCCCAAACGCTGGAGTATTGCTGCGCTTCGTTTACTGGTACGTTTACAACAAACAAACGACTTGTGCAAGGTTGACATCCGCTATTCTTTGTCTCAATTTTGCCACCATAGACGAGCGTAAGCTCCGGTAACCAAACCCCACGGAATGGCCCACGAATTTCGAAAACGCGAAGAGCATGCAGAGTTGGTTAAGCGTTTTGAGGAAAGTTTGAAACTGCAGACCGCAGTTTTTTTTGAACTGGAGCAATACGAAAGCATCATCGACTACTACCTGGATCGTTCAAAGCCGGCCAAGGCGCTAAAGGCCGTGGACAAGGCTATTGATCAGTTCCCGTATTCGGCCGAGCTCCTTCCGCTGAAGGCAAACATCCTGTCGCAATTAGAGCAATACGAAGAAGCTCTTGACATTCTCTTCACCAGCCAGAATCTGCAGCCGCAGGATATTGACGTGCTTCTCTCCATTGGCTCGATCTACTCCCTTCAGGGCAAGCACCAGGATGCCATAGCCATCTACGAAGAAGCCCTTGGCATGTCGGAAGATGAACAAGATGAGATTTTTTACCATCTGGGATTGGCTCATCAAAGCCTCGATGATTTCGACAAGGCGATTGGCTTCTATAAAAAAGCGATTGAATCGAATATTCAGCACGAGGGAGCCCTCTACGAACTTGCCTACTGCCTGGATATCGTGGGGCAGCTCGAAGCCAGTCTATCTTACTACCGGAAGTTCATCGATGAAGATCCGTTTTCGGCTGCGGCCTGGTACAACCTGGGCATTGTGTGCAATAAACTGGAAAAGTATGACGAGGCTCTGGAGGCTTACGAGTATGCAATAGCCTTGGACGAAACCTTTGCGTCTGCTCATTACAACATGGGCAACGCGTACATGAATCTGGAGCAATTCACGAAGGCGCTCGATGCATTTCGAAAAACGATTGATCTGGAAGGACCAAGTCCGGAAGTATACTGCTGCATGGGTGCCGCTTATGAAGGCCTCAGCCAGTTTGAACTTGGACTCAAATATTTTCAGAAGTCAGCCAAACTTGACCCGCTTTACGATGAGGCCTGGTACGGTGCCGGCAACTGCCTCGAGAAGCAGGAGAATTGGTATCAGGCCCTGCATTTTTACAACAAGTGCATCAAACTGAACCCGCATAATGCCGAGTACTGGAAAGCCGCTGCTCATGCCGAATTCAAGATCGGTAACACAATCAGCAGCATCAGCGCTTATGAGGAAGCCAGCCATCTCAGCCCCGAGGACAAGGAAGTGTGGCTAAACTGGTCTTTTATCTATTTCGAACAGGGCGAGCACCTGAAAGCAGCCGAAGTGCTTTCGCAAGGATTGGAAGAGCGCCCGGATGAGCCGGAATTTCTCTACCGGATGGCCGTGTACCTGATTGAGGCTGGCCGGTTTAAAGAAGCGCTCAACTATCTGGAAAATGGGTTAATTTTGGACTTTAAGGGCCACACCGTTTTATTCGACTTCTTTCAGAACAACGAAACTCAGAAGGCTCTCTACAAGATCATTGAACAGTTTAGAAAAGATCATCATTCATGAACTACACACTCAAGAACTTGCCTGAACGCACACGCAAACCCAGGCAAGTGGGTTTCACCATGGCCATGGACAAAGGGCTAAGCGTTCGCGAAGCTGAGGATTTCGTCAGCAACTCGGGTGACCATGTCGATATCATAAAACTTGGCTGGGCCACTTCTTACGTTACACCGAGGCTGAAAGATAAACTGGCTGTGTACAAAGAAGCCGGCATACCCTGTTACTTCGGGGGCACGTTGTTTGAGGCCTTCATCATTCGCGATCAGTTTGACGACTACCGCAGAGTGCTCGATGAATTTGGTCTTCAATATGCCGAAGTAAGCGATGGATCGATCGACCTGGACCATGATAAGAAGTGCGACTACATCGCCAAACTCTCATCGCAGGTTACGGTGCTGTCGGAGGTAGGCTCAAAAGACGCTGACAAGATCATTCCCCCGTATATGTGGATTGATCTGATGCAGAAAGAACTGGAAGCCGGGGCATGGAAAGTGATTGGCGAGGCCCGCGAAAGTGGTAATGTCGGTCTCTTCCGGTCAACCGGTGAGGTGCGTTCTGGTCTGGTTCAGGAAATTTTGACCAAGATTCCATTCGAAAAAATCATTTGGGAGGCACCACAAAAAGCACAGCAGGTATGGTTTATTAAACTGCTGGGGGCTAATGTGAATCTGGGTAACATTGCGCCCAATGAGGTGATACCGCTGGAAACCATTCGTCTTGGTTTGCGCGGTGATACCTTCCTCCATTTCCTTGGTATTGAGCGCAAAAAAGATGTAAGCGCACCTCCTTTCCACGCGGACTAAGCTTTGATGAGATCCGTAAAAGACTATCTGTTGTTGTATGTGAAGGGCGTCAGCATGGGTGGTGCCGATGTCATCCCCGGTGTGTCCGGTGGAACGATTGCTTTCATCACCGGCATCTACGATGAATTGCTACATTCAATTAAGTCAATCGATGCCGAGGCAATACGACTCGTTTTCACCTTCCGGATTGCCGAAGCGTGGAAGAAGGTAAATGGAAATTTCCTGATCGTTTTACTGGCCGGCCTTGCCACCGCGTGGATCAGCCTGGCCCGCGTCATGAAACACCTGCTTGAAAATTACCAGATCGGGACCTGGTCGTTCTTCTTTGGGCTTATCATTATCTCCACATTTCAGGTGCTCCGCCAGGTTCGCCAGCGCAACATTAAAGCCGTATTGTCATTTATTGTTGGGGTGGTGATCGCGTACCTGATCACCCTGTTGTCGCCTACATCCACTCCGGATGCGCTGTGGTTCATCTTCCTGGCCGGAGCCATCGCCATTTGTGCCATGATTTTACCCGGCATCTCGGGGGCTTTCATCCTGCTCTTAATGGGAAAATATGAGTTCATTCTCACGCAGACACTCATCGAATTCAATATTCCGGTAATAGCTACTTTTGCGGCAGGCTGCCTGGTGGGCCTGTGGGCATTTTCACATGCCCTTACGTGGGTGCTTGATCATTATCACGATCTGACAGTCGCTCTGCTGGCCGGGTTCATGGTTGGGTTCCTGAATAAGATCTGGCCCTGGCGCGAAGCCACCGCCTACCACGTGAACAGCCAGGGCCAGCAAGTTGTGTCATTCGATAAGAGTGTGTGGCCCGCGGAGTATCTGGAAAAGACGGGGCAAAACCCCCAGATTTTGTATGCCATATTATTTGCAGCACTGGGCGTACTGCTGGTTGTGGGAATTGAAAAGGCTGCTGCCTTATTAAAAACGAAATAAAAACATGGAAAAAAAGTTTGGTTTGATCGGTCAAACCGTCAGTCACTCGTTTTCAAAAGCATACTTCGATGAAAAGTTCTTCCGGGAAGGTTTACGGGATTACCATTACGATTTGTACCCCTTAAACACCATTGACGATCTGAAGGCTTTATTGGATGAATCGCCCGATTTGTTTGGCCTCAATGTGACGGTTCCATATAAGGAGCAGGTCATGAAGTTTATCGATGAGATCGACCCGGTGGCAAAAAAGATTGGAGCCGTAAACGTGATCCGGATTTCGGGCGGGCGCCTCAAAGGATTTAATACAGATTGCGATGCATTTCGCGAAACGCTGGAAAAATGGTACACGCCCCGGGAAAAAACTCATGCATTGATTCTGGGAACCGGGGGCTCGTCAAAAGCTGTGCGCGAAGCACTCGCGCAATTGGGTATCACGTATCACCTCGTCTCACGCGAAAAAGTAAAGGATGGCTTCACCTACGATGATCTTGAAAAGAAGCCGGAAATCATGCACGATTACCACCTGATCATCAACACGACCCCGCTCGGCATGTCGCCCAACACCAGCACGTTTCCCCCAATTCCATACGATAAGCTTACGCACGACCACTACGTATACGATCTGATCTACAATCCTGCCCGCACCGTCTTCCTGCAAAAGGCAGAGATGCGAAACGCAGTTATCAAAAACGGCCTGGAAATGCTTCATGTGCAAGCTGAAAAATCATGGGCAATCTGGAACAACTAGCGGATTGCTTCTGTTCGTGAACCAGCATGCCGTTCCGATTAACCACCGAATATAGCCCGACTGGCGATCAGCCAAAAGCGATTCAGGAACTGGTTAGCGGTCTTCGCACAGGCGAACCCTTTCAAACGCTGCTGGGCGTAACCGGTAGCGGCAAGACTTTTACCGTGGCCAATGTAGTGGCCCAGGTCGATCGGCCCACACTGGTGCTCAGCCACAACAAGACGCTTGCCGCACAGTTGTATGGCGAGTTCAAACAGTTTTTCCCGGATAATGCCGTTGAGTATTTCATCTCGTACTACGACTACTATCAGCCTGAGGCGTACATCCCCACCTCAAACCTCTACATCGAAAAAGATCTGTCGATTAATGAGGAAATTGAAAAGCTTCGCCTGAGTGCAACCTCTTCCCTGCTTTCCGGACGAAGAGACGTGCTCGTGGTGGCTTCTGTTTCGTGTATTTATGGTATTGGCAATCCGGAGGAATTTGGGAAGAACCGCATTACGCTGCGGGCAGGCGAAACGATAGCACGAAACCGGTTGCTGTTTGCCCTTGTTGATATTCTGTATAGCCGCACAGAGGCTGACTTTAAGCGGGGCACATTTCGGGTGAAGGGTGATACGGTAGACGTCTTCCTCGCCTACACCGATTACGCCATTCGAATCTACTTTTTCGGAGATGAAATTGAGGCGCTCCACATCATTGACCCGACCACCGGTAAAAAAATATCAGACGAAAAGGTGGTGGTGATCTTTCCTGCCAACCTTTTCGTAACAGGTAAGGACCTCCTGCACCAGGCTATACGTGAAATCCAGGATGATCTGGTGGCTCAAGTAGAAATGTTTGAACAGGAGAAAAAACACCTGGAGGCCAAGCGCCTGAAAGAACGCACGGAATTTGACCTTGAAATGATGCGGGAATTGGGGTACTGTAGCGGCATCGAAAACTATTCGCGCTACTTTGACAGGCGCTCGGTGGGGGCTCGTCCGTTTTGCCTGATCGACTACTTTCCGGACGACTATCTCCTGGTGATAGACGAGAGCCACGTAACCGTGCCGCAGGTCCGGGCAATGTGGGGTGGCGATCGATCGCGAAAAGTTAACCTTGTCGACTACGGTTTTCGTCTTCCCTCGGCACTCGACAATCGGCCCCTGACGTTCAACGAATTTGAGGGGTTGCTGAATCAGGTGATTTTTGTCAGTGCCACGCCAAGCGAATATGAGCTACGCAAATCCGAGGGTGTCGTAGTGGAGCAGCTCATCCGGCCAACCGGCTTGCTGGACCCCCAGATTGATGTGCGGCCAAGCAAAAATCAAATTGACGACCTGTTGGAGGAAATTGACGAGCGGGTGAAGAAGAAAGAACGTGTGCTGGTTACCACCCTCACGAAACGGATGGCCGAAGAACTGACCAAATTTCTGGAGCGCGCGGCTGTAAAATGCCGGTACATTCACTCCGAAGTCGATACCCTTGACCGTGTGGAGATCTTGCGGGAGTTGCGCCTGGGTGTTTTTGATGTGCTGGTGGGTGTAAACCTGCTTCGCGAAGGCCTTGACCTGCCGGAGGTTTCCCTGGTTGCCATTCTGGATGCCGACAAGGAAGGATTTCTCCGTAACCAACGCTCGCTGGTGCAAACCATTGGCCGGGCGGCTCGCAATGCAAATGGACGAGTGATTATGTATGCGGATAGCATCACAGAATCCATGCAACTGGCAATCGAAGAAACCAACCGCAGGCGCCAGGTTCAACAGGAATACAACGAGGCGCACGGCATTGTTCCCCGTACCATTCTGAAATCCAAGGATGAAATTTTCAAGCAGACAAAAGTAGCGGACTCAAAAAAGAGCGTTCAACGCTACTACATCGAAGAAGAAGAGAAGTCGCTGGCGGCAGACCCCGTGGCCGCTTATATGACAAAAGAGGAATTGGAAAAAATGGCCGACCGTACCAGGAAGGCCATGGAGAAAGCTGCCCGTGAGCTTGAGTTCATGGAAGCCGCACGTCTGCGAGATGAACTTCTGGCGATTCAGAAGCTAATGGAGGCCAAATAGTCAACTAGTCAGCATACTTTTCAACGCATTCCTGACAAAACTTTCGCGTTGTTTGTAGTCGCCCGTCACGAGCGTGAACGGAATCCCCCGCGTGGTTAACTCTTTTTGAAAAGTATCAAACATCCGGGCACGTTGCTGCGGATTGCCCTGATCGCGCAGTCCGTCAGCCACCCAAGGCACATTAGTATCGAACAGGAAATACTGATCGTACTGAATCGTCTTTTCCAGCTCGATCAGTTCGTGTGGCACCTGGCCGAGGTAATGCCGGGAGTAAATCTGCGTGGTAATCAAATCGGTATCGCAAATCAACAAGCGATTTGCCGTTTTCAATTTCTCAAACACCCGGTTGGTCTGCGCCTTGCCGATCCGAATGATATCATCAACTGAAAACTGGTTGGTTGAAACAATTTCCCGCGCCACTTCCGGTACCCAGTCGGTGCCAAATTCGTGCGCCAACCGGGCGGCCAAAGTTGACTTGCCCGTGCTTTCTGGCCCGTAAAAACAAACCACTCGTATTCCATTCATGGCAAAAAGGGATTGGGCTGCCTATATCGTTTCATTTCTTGCCGCCACGTAACAAACCCATAGGCCGCCATGAAGCAAAACGCAAAATAGAGCAGGCTGTAGAGCTTGATGTCGCGAACAAAATAGAGGCAGGTAGCCACTACATCAACAGCAATCCACATCAACCAACATTCAACCTTCTTCTGAATCATGTAAAACGTTGCTACAACACTCAACACGGTGATAAAGGAATCAACAAAAGGTGAGGCGCTGGGCTGCGTAAAAATGTCCGGAAGCCAATCGTGGAGTTGATGGGCAATCAAACCGAGCAACACGGTACCCAATGCAGTGGTGCCAATTACCATCCAGCCGTCCCGTGGTTTCAGTCGGCTGATCCTGAGTTGATGCCGGGTGTCCTCCTCAGGCGGCCGGGGGTGTGTCCACCGCCACCACCCGATTATATTCGTAATAAAGAAAAAGACCTGAAGGAACATGTCGGGATACAGGCGCACCTGATAAAAGAGGAAAAACGAAAGGGTGACATTTAGCAGCCCCAAAGGCCAACTCCACACCTGAGCGCGCGCGGAGAGCCAAACCGCCATAAGGCCTGTTAGCCACCCCAGAAATTCAAGATAGCTGAGATCATAACCAAGCGCTGTAAAGAAAATGTGTTCGTGATCTAACCAGGACATCATCACAACTTGATGCACACGTTTTTTGCCTCGGTGAAAAAGCGCAGTGCCTCCCAGCCGCCCTCACGACCTACGCCACTCTGCTTCACACCGCCAAACGGTGTACGCAAATCGCGCAGGAGCCAGCAATTAACCCAAACAATTCCGCTTCTGATTTGTGCAGAAACCCGGTGTGCCCGCTTTAGGTTTTCCGTCCAGATGGTGGCGGCCAACCCGTAGGGTGTGCTGTTGGCCATTTCAATAGCCTCGGCTTCATCATCAAAAGGCACCAGCGTTACAACAGGGCCGAAAATCTCTTCCTGATTTGTTCGGCAGGTATGCGAGAGTCCGGTAACAACCGTAGGTGCTACAAAGTACCCGCGGGGATGTGTCGGCACAGTCACGCGATTCCCCCCAACGAGTATCTTACCTCCCTCCTGCCTGGCCAACTCGATGTAAGAAAGTACTTTCTCCATGTGCGCTTCCGAGACCAAAGCGCCAATTTTTGTTTGCTCATCCATCGGATCGCCTACTACCAATTCGCGGGTTTGGCGGACAAACTCTGCGGCAAACTGATCAAAAATCGGCCGCTCGATAAAAATGCGGGAGCCACATAGACAGATTTCGCCCTGATTGGTAAAAGCAGCTGCTACAGATGTTTTTACCGCCTGTTGAAAATCACAATCGGCAAAAACCAGATTTGGATTTTTTCCGCCCAACTCCAGCGATAACTTTTTGAACATTGGGGCTGCCGTTGCTGCAATCTTCCTTCCGGTAAGCGTGCCACCGGTAAACGAAATTGCTGTAACATCGGGATGTTCCACAATAGACTGACCCGCCCGCGCACCCGTGCCATGAATGATGTTGAGCACACCCGGAGGCAGGGCAGCCTCGCCACACAACCGGGAAAAAAGGTAGGCCGTCATCGGTGTTAACTCCGATGGCTTAGCCACTACCGTACAGCCGGCAGCCAACGCTGGTGCAATTTTCCAGGTAAACAGGTACAAGGGCAGATTCCAGGGTGAAATACAACCCACAACACCTAAGGGCGTGCGAAGTGTATAGTTTATGGCCTCGCTGTCCGTAACATGTGCCTCGCTCGCGAAGTGAATGGCACCGGTTGCGAAAAACCGCAGATTGGCCGAAGCTCGGGGAATATCCATCACGCGAGCCAGCTTGAGCGGTTTGCCCTGATCGCGGCTTTCTGCAGCCGCCAGCAACTCCAGATCGCGGTCGATCAGATCGGCAATCTTCAGAAGAAAATTTGTGCGTTGCTGAACGCCCATGCCAGACCAGCCCGGGAATGCCGCACGTGCTGCTTCCACAGCTGCGTCTACATCTTGCTCATCTGAATCCGGGACGCGGCTATACACGTCTCCACACGAGGGATCAACATTATCAAAAAACTTCCGGCTAAAGGGAGCGATCCAGCCGCCATTAACATAATTCAGAATTTCGGTCATCACATTTTGGTAATCTTGAATTCCACCCTCCTGTTTAACCGGCTGTTCTCCTCCGTATCGCTGGGCGCTACCGGAAACTGGGCGCCATATCCTTTTCCGGTGATCCGCTGGCTGTCAATGCCTTTTGTTATCAGATAATTCCGCACGGTGCCCACACGGTCTTCCGACAACTTGATCAAAGTAGCGATATCACCCTTGTTATCCGTATGGCCGGCCAGGTCAATCGTAATTCCAGGATTATCATTAAGAAGTTCAACCAAATGGTCCAGTTCCGGGTATGACTCCGGCTTAAGCACAGGCGTGCCTGCTTCAAAAAATACGTTATTGAGTTTTATTGTACGGCCAACCACGATGGGAACAAGGTAGAGGTCGCGACTGATCTCCTGATATCTTCCAAGCGCCTGAAGTTCGAGGTTATCGTGCATGGCGTAGTAACCATCTCCCTGCGAATTGACACCCTCACCCAGATTTTCCTTGCGCGTAAACTTTTCTGCTTCCTCGGCCACGTTCATCTCCTGCACCTGATCGAACGAAAAATTATCTGCGAATGCTTCCAGGGAGGAAAAGACCAGAATGCCGGAATAGCTTCCGAAAAATTGGATTCCTTTGCGTTGCTCAAGCATCTGTCCGTTGACGAGGAACGAGTAGGTACCGGCCTTGTTTTCTATTTTGAGCTGGTTGGCAGCAGGTGCCGGCCGGATCGCGGACGACTTTTTCCATCCCTTCAATTTGCTGAGGTCACCCGAGGCTACGACATACTCGCCCACGGGGGAAATCATGAACACGTTGTAATCCGTTGACCCGACTGCCCAGGCCAGGCCGATGGCCGCATCACCTTCCGCCTGCTTAACATCTATATCGACCGAAATTGAGAAATCGCGAGATTGATCCATGAAGAAGCTAACCAATGGCTCGCCTCCTTCCTCTGACGTGGCAAGCCGGTATCGTCCGTCTTGAATGGAAATGGATTCATCGGTCGGCCAATTCCGTTTGTTCGAGCTGAAATCCTCCTGAATCCGGGGTGACTGGGCCGGCAAGGTAAGCGGGAATGCCAGGCACAAGAACGCTAGCCATTTCATCGAAGAAAGGTAATGAAAAGAAGACATCACCGGCAATGGGCTAACCTAGAGCGAGCCTGTTCGCCCACCGTCCACCGGAAGGTTAATACCGTTGATGTATCCGGCTGCCGGTGACGCCAGAAATGCCACAGCTGCCGCAACTTCGGCCGCCTCGGCAATGCGGCCAGCCGGAATTTCGCGCTCCATCTCCCGCTGCGCTTCCTCAAGCGACTTGCCCGATTTCTCTGCGTTATTCCGAATCAGCGCCTGTAAGCGGCCAGTCATGGTGGCGCCCGGCAATACGTTGTTAACGGTGATGCCATCCGGAGCCAACTCAACTGACAGTGTTTTTGCCCAATTGGCAACGGCACCACGAATGGTGTTCGACACGCCCAGATTACGCAATGGAATTTTGACAGACGTGGAAATGATATTGATAATGCGCCCGTATTTCTCCTGCTTCATGCCCGGCACCACGCCCTGGGTGATGATCTGATTGCAAATCAAATGAGCTGAAAATGCCCGCAGAAATTCATCGGGAGACGCGTTAAGTGCCGGCCCTGGCGGAGGGCCGCCCGTGTTGTTGATCAGAATATGAACGATATGATTTTGAAGAAAATCGCCAATGCGCAGTTTCACCTCGTGAACAGAATTGAAGTCGGCCACCACGTAGTTGTGGCGTTGTCCGGTTTTGGTGGGCAGGTCGGCCAGTGCCTTCTGAAGCTTCTCCTGATCGCGCGCGACCAACGTAACGTGGGCACCCAGCGCAGCCAGCTCAATGGCAGAGGCCTTCCCAATTCCCTGGGTGCTGCCACACACCATGGCGCGTTTGCCGGTCAAATCCAGATTCATATAAATTGTGGGCGATTTTGGTAACTTACTTTCGAAATAACATACAAATATGGCAATCCGCAGACCGTTCAACCTACAGCAGTGGATAAAAGATAACCGACATCTACTTAAGCCCCCGGTGGGAAACAAGAATTTGTATGCTGATGCCGGTGACTACATCGTTATGATCGTGGCGGGACCCAACGCGCGAAAGGACTACCATTACAACGAAACCGAGGAACTGTACTATCAGCTTGAAGGTGAAATTGCGGTAAAGATACAGGAGGACGGCAAGGCTGTGGATATCCCGCTTCGCGAGGGTGATATGTTCCTGTTACCGGCACGTGTACCCCACTCTCCTGTCCGCACGCCTAATTCGATTGGCCTGGTGATTGAATGCAAGCGCACCAGCACAGAAGATGACGGTCTGATGTGGTTTTGCGAAAAATGCAACAACAAACTGCACGAGTACAAGTTTCACCTCCATAACATTGAAACCGACTTCCTGCCCCGTTTCCGGGAATTTTATGGGTCGGCTGACTTGCGGACCTGCAAGAAATGCGGAACCGTGATGGAAGCTGATCCCCGCTTTGTGTAATCATGCGCAAAGACGAACTCCAGCGCTTTCTTGAGGCTAATCACGCCCGCTTTCTTGAAGCACTTCAGAATCATGCCGGAGAGCCTGATCGTCCGGTGGCCCCGGGCAAGTGGTCGCCCGCCCAGCAGGCTGACCATTTGTATCGAAGTATCCGGCCGGTAAACCTCGCATTTGGCCTACCGGCTTTTCTGCTGCGGTGGATGTTTGGCCGCGCCAACCGGCCATCCAGAACCTACGATGAACTCGTTACCAGGTACAAACAAAAACTTGCCGAAGGTGGCAGGGCGCCCGCTGCCTTTGTTCCCCGCCCTGCACCACTTGACACCAGCGTTAGCCGCATTCATCGCGTAACTCGTCAATTGATTGGGCGGGTGAACCGATGCACCGAGGACAACCTGGATCACCTGATACTCCCACACCCGCTTTTGGGCAAGCTTACATTACGCGAAATGCTTTACTTTACTGCCTACCATGCCGAACATCATCGGCTTCAATTTAGTTAGTCATTGTAATTAGTCGTCTCAAATGCGCCCCAATCAGAATTCCCTCGCCTATGCGCGGCAGCAAGACCGGTTAGACCCGCTACGTGCATTCCGCTCGAAGTTTCACCTGCCCAAAATCAAAGGAAAAACCGGCATTTACCTATGTGGCAACTCATTGGGCCTGCAACCCCGACTCACGAAAAAATTTGTGAACGAAGAACTCACTGATTGGGCTTCGCTGGGCGTGGAGGGACACTTTCATGCGAAGCGGCCGTGGCTGCATTATCACAAGCAAAGCAAAAAAGCACTGGCCCGTCTGGTGGGTGCACTGCCCGGTGAAGTGGTATCAATGAATCAACTTACCGTGAATTTGCACCTGCTTCTGGCAACATTCTACCGCCCAACGGCAGCACGGTACAAAATCATTACCGAAGCTCACGCTTTTTCATCTGACCAATACGTGGTGGAGTCGCAACTGAAATGGCACGGAATAAATCCGGAGCTTGGTTGGGTGGAATTAAAACCCCGGCCGGGTGAACATACACTGCGAACAGAACACATACTTGAAGAAATTCATAACCAGGGCGATTCGCTGGCCGTGGTTATGCTGGGAGCCGTTCAATACTATACAGGTCAGTTTTTTGATATCGCCTCCATCGCCAAAGCGGCCAAACAGGTAGGGGCTGTGGCGGGTTTCGACCTCGCCCATGCCATCGGCAACGTGCCCTTAAACCTTCACGAGGATCAGGTCGATTTTGCGGCCTGGTGCAGCTACAAGTACCTGAACTCGGGGCCCGGGGGAATGGCCGGAGCATTTGTTCACGAACGGCACGGATCTAGTCCCAACCTGGCGCGACTGGCCGGCTGGTGGGGCCATCATGAACAGGAGCGTTTTCAAATGAAGAAAGGTTTCATTCCGATGCCAGGCGCTGACGGGTGGCAACTTTCCAACTACCCCGTACTAAGTGGTGCAGCACACCTGGCGTCACTTAAAATTTTCGAAGAAGCTGGTATTGCACGACTGCGCAAGAAAAGTTTGCTCCTCACGGGATACCTGGAATTTCTCCTAATGGCCATCCCGGATCATGAAACCCATTTTGCCATCATCACCCCCACTGAAAAAGAGCAGCGGGGCTGCCAGCTTTCCATCCTGATGAAGCAAAACGGCAAAAGGGTTTTCGACAGGCTTAGCCGGCAAGGGGTTATTGCCGACTGGCGGGAGCCGGGTGTCATCCGGGTAGCCCCTGTCCCGTTGTACAATTCATTTGAAGAGGCATTTCGGTTTTCCAAGATTTTTGAAGAGTCTCTGATTTGATTGTTATGCATTTCACGGAAAACTCAGCTTATCACATTTACAATCGGAGTTTTGGTCGAGAGAAAGTCTTCACAGAAGCGCGCCACTGCAACTACTTCATCCATAAGCTCGGAACAATACGTTCTATTGCGGACATACTCGCTTATTGTATTATGCCTGATCATTTTCACATAATGGTTTACGTACGGCCGGAAGCTACAACAACCCGTCAGACCGCTTGGAGCGGTCAGACGGGTATTCAACGTTTAAGTCGAAAAATAGGTACAGTGTTAAGTTCCTTCACCCAAGGAATCAATAAGGAGCGAGGGCGGAAAGGATCCTTATTCCAGCCTAAAACCAAAGCGAAAGAACTTGCTGAGTTTAAAGACCTCTACGCCTGCTTTCACTATATCCATCAAAATCCACTAAAAGCACGGCTGTGCAATAAACTGGAGGACTGGCCCTATTCCTCCATTCACGAATTTATAAGTGACGAGAAGAACATTTGCAGCCTCGAGGTTGCATATGATCTTTTGGACCTGCCAACTCAACCCGAGGCCTTTTTGCGCCAATCCTATTCCGCGATTACATTTAATTTTGATGAATAAGATAAAACACATTGCCATTGTCGGTGCAGGCCTGGTTGGTTCGCTGTTGGCGATCTACCTCCGCAAGCGAGGTTATCAGATCAGCGTGTTCGAACGCAGACCCGACATGCGCAGCAATCAACTGGACGGAGGACGTTCAATAAATCTGGCGTTGAGCAACCGCGGAATTCGTGCTCTTCATGAAGTAGGGCTCGAAGACCTGCTGCGCCAAAATGCAATTCCCATGCACGGGCGCATGATGCATGATATTCAGGGTCAGTTGACTTTCCAGCCATACGGAACTCAAGGGCAATACATCAACTCGGTTTCGCGTAGTGGCTTAAACAAAGTATTGATGACAGAGGCCGAGCGTCAGGGCGCGCGCCTGCATTTTGATCATCGTTGCCTGCACGTGGATTTGGTAAAAACCGCACTTACCTTTCAACATGAGCCATCGCAAACCCATGCCTTCGACTACATCATTGGGGCTGATGGCGCTTTTTCCGCTGCGCGCGGCATGATGCAGTTCTCGGATCGCTATGATTTTTCGCAGGACTACATTGAGCACGGCTACAAGGAGTTAACGCTGCCGGCAGGCCCTGGCCAGGCGTTCCAGATGGAAAAAAACGCACTCCACATCTGGCCCCGCGAACGGTATATGCTGATTGCGCTGCCGAACCCCGATGCCACCTTTACCTGCACCTTGTTCTTTCCTTTTGAGGGCAAGCCTTCATTTTCTTCCCTGCCCACACCAGAAGCTGTGTCCGAATTTTTCAACAAACAGTTCGGAGATGTTGCCGGCAAGATGGAGGATTTAAAGGTCGAGTTTTTTGCCAACCCGACCGGGTCGCTCGTCACCATGCGGTGTTACCCGTGGGTGCGAAACCGAACACTGCTCATTGGCGATGCCGCCCACGCTATTGTTCCCTTCTTTGGGCAGGGGATGAATGCCGGATTTGAGGATTGCCGCGTATTGAACGATTTGCTGACCAGGTATAATGATCGGTGGACGGACGTGTTGCCTGCGTTTCAGGAGCAACGAAAACCCGATGCCGATGCTATCGCCCAGCTTGCCCTAGACAATTTTGTTGAGATGCGTGATTTGGTGGCCGATACGGATTTCCTGTTGCGCAAAAAAATTGAGGCACGGCTGCATCAGCTTTACCCCAACCGCTGGATACCGCTATACTCGATGGTCACGTTCCACGACAATATCCGATATTCGGATGCCTACGCAACGGGACAACGACAAAAGAAAATCATGGATCAGGTGATGGCAACTCCGGGCATTGCCCAGCAATGGGAATCACTCAACTTTGAATCGATCGTGAGCCAGCTCGGGTGATCACTCCGTGATATGCGCCTGGTACTCTTCGTACCGCTCCAATACCTCCTTCACATACTTCACGGGGCCATCGCAGCGACAGTACCCAGCCTGCACCACGGGGTCGCGGTAATACTGAGGAATAGCCTTGCGCGTCATGAAGGCCTCTACCTGATCGTCCCACACGGTAGGGTTGTAGCCGTATTTCTTGGCCAGGTTACGTGCATCCAACACATGGCCAAGACCTACGTTATACGAGGCCAGCACAAACTTCACACGCTGTGCGGGGTCATCAATGGTCTTCTTCCAATTATCGTCCAGAAACTTCAGCAACCGCACACCGGTTCGGATATTTTCATCCACGTTCCACAAGTCGTTAGCCTTAAAAAACTCTCCCGTTTCGGGCATAACCTGCATCAAGCCGATAGCGCCCGCCCAGGATTCAACTTTGGGATCAAAGTTCGATTCCTGAAAAGCAATCGCAGCCAGTAAGCGCCAGTCCCAACCAATAGTAGCCGCCTGTTGTCTAAACTTCTCGTCAAAAGGCGAAAGGTTATTGGCCGTGAGGGTGGAGTAATCGCTGGCGAACCGGACCATGGTTGAGCGCGGGCTTTCAAAATACTTACGGTACAGAATGGGCTGGGTTCCGCTCTTCTTCGCCTGAATCAACCACGTGTCGACTTGGGTCAGTAACACCGGGGCATTCAGACGTACGGCCCATGCAATTTGCTGCGGAGTACTTACTACCGTGCTGATGTCGAGGTTCGGGTAATACAACTGATTGACCAACGCGAGCGTTTGGTCGGTAACCGTGTATTTGATTTCGCCCGTGGCCACTTTTCGGATTAGCGATTCAGTTTGGGCATCGGCACTATCCTCCACAATGCGAATGCCGCCCCCGATTTCTCTCGAAAGATTTTCCAGCCGTTCGGCAAAGGACGAGTTTTTCAGTACATACACTTCCTTTCCGGCCAGTTCAACCGGGTTTCGCAGCATCGATTTTTCCCACATCGATGTTGGCTGCATGCGCCAGTTGGCTGGTTTCTTTTGCACAAGCACTTGTGGGGTGGTGAAATGAGGTGTCGTAAACGCCAGAACTTTCTTTCGCTCTTCGGTTACAGTGAGCGGAAAGGCGATGATATCACCCTCGCCCTTGTTGAGCCGCACAATCGCCTCCTCAATGCCGGAAATGACTTTAACCTTCAGCTCAATTTTCAGGTGTTTTGCGAGACGCTGGAGCATTTCATACTCATAGCCCATCGTGCGTCCCTTGTAAATAAAGAACGAAACCGAGTTGTTATCGACCAGGGCAGTGAGGTAGCCGCGTGCGCGGATTTTTTCGAAGTCCAGATCAACTGGCTGAGGAATAGTCGATTCTGAGCTTTTTTGGGCATTTTTCCCGCATTGGAGCAGCGCCAACGCCAGTGTGGACAAGAGTGCAAAGACAAAAGCCGGCCTGCGCATTATGGAAGGTACGCAGAAGGAGGGGGAAATAAAAAAGGGGCCGAAGCCCCCTTTTTTCCAAGTCGTAAAACATAGACTCAGTTAAATGAATACCGAACACCAAATTGAATTCGAAATACATCACTCCCAGTAAGTGTTTGTTGGAAGGATTTACCGTCCAGCTGACCCGGTGCAGACTCACCCAAAAGAACATTTCCATTATTGCGTAAACGGAACACGGGCACGCCATTGGCGTCAACACTGCGGAAAACAATAGGGCTTGAACTGATCAACTGCTGCCCAACGCCCCAGTTCTTGTTCAGCAAATTTCCTACATTCAATATGTCTATCCTGAATTGCAACGTGTTTTTGCTTTTTCCTATATTCTTCACAATATCCTGCGACATGCTGAAGTCCGCCCGAAAGATCATGGGTAGAAAAACGCCCCCACGTTCTGCATATTTACCCCTGTTTTTGCTGAGATATTCGTCTTGATTGATGTAAGCATCCCAAGCAGCCTGCTGATCGGCAACGGTAAAAGTACGCCCGCTCGCTGTAAACTGTTCGAAATTCATCTCACCTGTATTGTTCGGGATGTAAATGAGGTCATTCGATGTACCTCCGTCTCCATTCATATCGCCTGAGTATACATACGATGCATTACCCGGGTTGAATCCCTCCCAGAACAACGAAAAGGTTGTTCCGGCTTTATTGGTATACGAGGTTGCCGCAAAGACGCGGTGGCCAGAAGAAAAATTCGAGAATGCAACTGACGGACGGTTAGGATTGCCGCTGTGCTGGTTATTATTCCATGATCCAAAAGCGATTGACCCGGGATCAACTGTGTTGCGCGCCACTCCATAATTGTAGCCAGCTTTAGCATAAAAACCATTCGACATTGGTCGTTCGATGGAAGCTGAAATATTGTAGGAATACCCGACATTCTGGTTTTTAAGAACAACCGCATTGTCGATTTTAGAGACAATCCGATTAGCCGAGCCTCCTGGGAATCTTTCGCGATTATCAGGTCCGGAAAAAGTCTGTGTCGGCTCGACCAGGTTAACATTGGTGTAATACAACCCATTTACATCACGGCTATAAATGAGATCAAGCGTGGCGACCAATCCCAGTGGAAGCTTTTGATCGACTGCGATATTGGAGCGCCAAATTTGCGGAAATTTGAAATTAGGATCGGTTAATGCTAACTCATACGCGGACGCTGGGGCACCTGTTACATTAGCCGGCTTGTAGAAATTCGGATTTGCATTGAATGGACGAGCAGTTGTATTGTCAAGCCTTTCGAAACCCGTCAGAATACCGTTGTTACCGACCTGATTGGAGATCCAAACGTAGGCAGGGCGACTAGTAAATATGCCCGTACCTCCTCGAAGCTGGGTAGAACGATCTCCCTTAACGTCATAATTGACACCAACTCGGGGTGACCACAACAAATTCGGATCGGGTAGTTTATCAGTAGAATATTTTACATCGTTACCGTTCTCGTCTTTAAATGTAAACCCTTCAACTTCCTCATTTCTCAAAGCAGTGTTACCAAAGAATGGGACATCAATCCGTAAACCGAGTGTCAGATTCAAACGGTCATTAACCTTCCACTCATCCTGCCCGTAAAGACCCGCGTAAAAGACTTCTAGGGGTTGAATTGGCTTTTCTTGCCCGGGAATGTTAGACCAACGCAATTGAAATCTACGAACGGTAGGATCGTTGGCTGGATTTGCATCAGTATCGGAGTAAAAGTCCGCCAAGCTGTTGTAAACGTAGACGCTTTGTGAACCAGGGAAGAAAACATTTTCTGACTCATAGCGTTCGGCACTCAACCCAAACGTAAAAGTGTGTTCGTTCTTATACAAAGTGAAATTGTTCTGTAGCTGAAACGTCTTGTATCTCAGTTCATTATTTGGCGTAAAAGGCTCAAAACCAAAGGTCGTGTAGACGGTATTATTGTTCAGAATGTCTACCATCGGAAAAAGTTCACCGCGTGAGTCCCGACTCTCATCTTGGAAGGTATAGCCAATAATGAGATTGTTGGCCATGTTTGAGCCAATTCGTGAATTCCATTCTCCAACAATTGAACGAATGTTTTCAAGTATCTTGTAATTCGAGTTTTGAAAGTTCAAACCATCGAGATTTGACCTGCGCGTGCCGAAACCCAGGGATGACGAGTTTGAAAGCAAAACATCGGTATCCGAATCCAAATGATTATACCTGATGCTTATTTTGTTTCGGTCATTTAGGTTGTAATCCAGCTTGATCAGGTATTTTGTTGCTCTCGTTTCATGATCATAACCCTGATATGGCCCTGTTGCATATCCGTAATTAGTTTGCAGATAATCGCTGAGATTATTCAAGTCGGACGCCAATACTCGGGTAACATTTCCGGCAACAGGTTCACCACCATTATTCGCCCTGAAAGTCGTTCCTGGTTCCACCAGCGCCTCCTTCTCGAAGTTAGCGAAAATGAAGAGTTTATCCTTAATGATAGGGGCACCCACCCGGGCACCGTACTGCGAGTAATTAAACTTGCCCTGAGAAAAAGTCAAATCCTTCGCCTTCGAACCCACCATGTTGTCATTTCGAAACAAATACCAGACCGAACCTTCAACCGTGTTCGTTCCACTGCGCGTAACAGTGTTTACGCCTGCGCCAGTAAAATTACCCTGCCGCACATCATAGGGCGCGATATTAACCTGAATCTGTTCTATCGCATCCAGGGAAATAGGGGAAACACCGGTCCGATCACCTGGTTGCCCACCCAATCCAAACGAGTTGTTAAAGTATGAACCGTCTACGGTAATATTGTTTAGTCGGTTATCCTGTCCGGCAAACGAGTTGCCGCTTGCTTGTGGAGTCAAACGTGTGAAGTCACCAATTCTTCGTGAAATAGTCGGCAATTTGGTAAGGTTATCTCTGCCAATTGACGTTGCGGCTCCCGTCCGGTCAGAACTGAACACACCTGTACGATCAGCTGTAACTAAAACTTCACCTAACTGAGTCCCCTCCTCTTTCAAAGCGATGTTAAGGTTAGTAGCGACACCCAACACGAGCATCACATCGTTGATTTCCTGCGTTTCATAACCGACAAAAGAGACAGTTACCTTATACGGGCCTCCGACACGCATTCCAGGAATGGTAAAGCGCCCATCGTTCAAAGTTGCTGTACCATAAGTAGTACCAGAAGGCGTGTGGGTGGCAATGATATTAGCACCTGGTAGGCCAGCCCCTTTTTGATCGGCAATTTTACCGGTTAGGGATGAGTTGGTTACCCCCTGGGCAAATACCCAGGTAACGGCCAACAGCCCAAAGCATAATGTGAGTAGAGATTTCCTCATAAGTTTTGGTGTTTAGTTGTTTAAATCGACCGGCAAAAATATCCCTTTTGCCGGGGTTCGGCTTGCTCTGCATTTTAAATATTTCGCACATTTTGTTAACAAACAGGAAACCCGCCCGCCAGTCAAAAAAGCCTTGGAATGGGTCTAAAAAAGCCCTTAATTCCATCATTCTTAACCGCTTATCCACGCTCATGAAAAAGACACTTTCAGCTTTTCTACTTATTTTGATTACAGCGCACGCGTTTGCGCAGGTAGACCTAACCTACTACCTGCCACCGGCTACCCGGTACAACCCTAACATTCCCACACCGGCTCAGTTGCTCGGCTACCAGGTGGGCGAATGGCACGTGAGCCACGACCAGGTGGTGGCCTACATGAAGGCGATGGACGCAGTCTCGGACCGCATATCCCTTGAGCAAACGGGCGTCACCCATGAGTCCAGGCCGCTACTGCTCCTGACTATAACATCACCCAGGAACCACCAGAACATTGAATCGATCCGACAGCAACACCTGCAATTGGGCGATGCCGGCCGGTCGGCCCAGTTGGACACGAAATCGATGCCTGCCGTGTTCTACCTGGGCTGCTCGATTCACGGTAATGAAGCAAGCGGAGTGAACGCGGGCTTATTGATGGTTTACCACCTGGCCGCTGCCCAGGGCCCGGAAATTGAGAAATACCTCGACAACACCATTGTTCTGTTCGATCCGGCCTTTAACCCCGATGGCATTCAGCGCTTTTCAGGTTGGGTTAACTCGCGTAAAAGCAAACTGATTTCAGCCGACCCGAACGACACTGAACACAATGAAGCCTGGCCGGGCGGCCGGTTCAATCACTACTGGTTTGACCTCAACCGCGATTGGCTGGTCGCGCAACATCCCGAATCACAAGCCCGCGCACGAAAATTTCAACAGTGGCGGCCCAATGTATTGACTGATCACCATGAACAAGGCACCAACGCTACGTTCTTCTTCATGCCCGGTGTGCCCTCGCGCGTGCATCCGCTTACCCCGCCTAAGAACCAGGAACTAACCAAAAAGATGGGCGAGTACCACGCCCGGGCGTTGGACGAAATCGGATCGCTTTACTTCACGCAGGAAGGCTATGACGATTTTTACTACGGTAAAGGGTCAACGTTCCCCGACATCCAGGGATCCATCGGCATTTTGTTTGAACAGGCCAGCTCGCGTGGCCACGCCCAGGAGAGCACCAACGGTGTTCTCCGGTTCCCGTTTACGGTGCGCAATCAGTTTGTAACCATGCTCAGTTCGTTACAGGCGGTCAATGACATGCGCGAAGAATTGCTGAACTACCAGCGGGAGTTTTTTAAGAGTGCCGCTGCCGAATCAGCGAAAGACGCAACGAAGGCCTTTATCATCAGTTCCAAAGACAAGGCACGGGTGTTTCATTTTGTTGACATGGCCATGCGCCAAAACATAGATGTGCACAAGTTGTCGTCCACCCAAACCATTAACGGTAAAACGTTTGATGCTGACGCCAGCTACGTGCTGCCCTGCAACCAAACCCAGTATAAGCTGGTGAAGAGCCTATTCTTTAAACAAACAAAATTCACCGACAGTATTTTCTACGATATCTCAAGCTGGACGCTGCCGCTCGCATTTGGCCTTGAGTATGAGGAAATCAAAACACCGGTGACTCTCGGGGAGAAGCTTACCAGCATCGGCCTACCGGCCGGCAAAATCATTGGCTCGGGGGATTATGCCTACGTGATCGAACCCTATGGCTATTACACGCCTCGTGCGATCTACCGACTGCTGGAAAAAGGACTGCGCGTTAAAGTTGCTAACGAACCGTTCCATAGCAACGGCAAACGCTTCGAGCGCGGAAGCTTCATGATTTCAGTCGACCACCAGGATCGTTTGCCCGATCAGATTGCCGTCTGGATGAAAGACATTACGGAAAAAGACGGCCTCGATGTTTACGCCTTGGGTACAGGTCTTGATTACACCGGGGTGAGCCTGGGCAGCAGCTCATTTACCACACTGCGGAAGCCCGAGGTCGCCATTCTGGTGGAGGGCGGAGTATCAGCCACCGATGCGGGTGAACTGTGGCACTTGCTCGATGTGCGCTACCAGATACCTGTAACGTTGATGCCCGTTTCCGTTTTCAATACTACTTCGCTGGCCAAATACAACACGGTACTGATGCCAGAAGGAAGTTATTCCCAGATTAGTGAAGCGGGAAAAGAGAAGCTGAAAGCCTGGGTGCAAGCGGGTGGGACTTTAATCGGGTTCGAACGCGCTTTAACCTGGCTCACGTCAGCCGGGCTGGCGAAATTCGAGATGAAAAAAGAGGACGAGAAAAAAGAACCGGCCAAAGCCAAACCCTATGCCGATTTGGATGAAACTTTGCGCGCGCAGGAAACGAGCGGAGCCATTTTCGAGGCGGAGGTTGACCTTACGCACCCCATCTTCTACGGCTATACTTCGGCCAGAATACCGGTGTTCAAGGCCAACAACTTGTTCATGACCAAGGCCAGCGGAGCCTATTCCAATCCGCTGGTGTTTGGAAGCAACCCGCTGGTGAGCGGCTACATCTCGCGCGCCAACTACGACAAGCTGAAAAATTCGTCCGGGCTTGGCATTAGCGCAGTCGGCCGCGGGCGGGTGATTGGCTTTACCGAGAACATGGCTTTCCGCGCCTTTTGGTTTGGCTCCAACAAGATGTTGATGAATGCCATTTTCTATGGCCACCTCATTAGTAACGAAGCAGCCCGGTAACACGACAAAGGGTAAGGGCGGCTGGCATACGGCCGCCTTTGCTTACCTTTGTAAAACCCCCGGCCGATTGGTAAGAAAATTCTTCCCGCTGGACAAGAATTACCTGCTTGAGCAGGAGCAAATCCACTTGCACGATCTGCTGCTTACACGACTGATCGACCGTGCCCGTAAAACATATGTGGAGTTCCAAAATCCACTTGGGCTAAACGACTCGTTCAGCGAAAAAATTCTGCATAGCGAAGTACATAACCTGAGGCCCCTTTCGGCCTTTTACCTGAACCTGGCCGGCATCTACCGCTATAAGTTCGGGGATAATCAACTGGGATTCCTTTGGAGCGGTGCCGATCATACCGAACATTACCGGCAGGAATGGAGCTCAACCTTTGCGGACTGGTGTGCGAGGCTCTGCCAAAATCCGCAATTCGTTCAGGCTGTTTTGGATCTCACGGTTTTCCTTCCCGAAAACCGGCAGGCACACCTGGCTGAGAACCGGATGAATGCCATCATGCTCAACCTTTTCGAAGTCAAACTCCATAAGCAAAAAGGTATTGTTGCCATGCGGGTGGCCTGAGTCAGCTACATTCTCACTTTCCGACTTTTCTTATATTTGAAATAAAACCTAACCTATGCGCAAAATGTTCGTCATCGGCAGCATTGCCGTCACGGTTCTCCTTCTCGTTTGGTCCTACTTCTGGACGGATATCCTGTTGCTGTTCATCATCGTCATTCCGGTCATTATCATCGGCATTCAGGATATGGTGCAAACCCGGCAGTCGATCAGACGCAACTTCCCGATTGCGGGGCGCCTACGCTACGTTTTTGAAGACCTGCGCCCGAAAATTCAACAATACTTTGTGGAGAACGATACTGATGGCGCGCCCATCAATCGCAACGAGCGCAACGTGATTTACCAGCGTGCGAAAAAACAAATTGACACGGTGCCTTTTGGTACGCAACTGGATGTTTATGCAGAGGGATATGAATGGATCACGCATAGCATTGTGCCCAGGGACTTCCACAAAATGGATCATCACCCGCGAATCAGGTTTGGCGGAAAGGATTGCACCCAACCGTATGACATGAGTGTGCTGAATGTATCGGCCATGAGCTTTGGCTCGCTGAGCAAGAATGCGGTGCTGGCGCTTAATGCCGGGGCCAAAATCGGAAGCTTTGCCCACAATACGGGCGAAGGGGGGCTGAGCCCCTACCACCTCGAGCCGGGTGGCGATGTGATCTGGCAAATCGGGACGGGCTATTTCGGTGCGCGTACGGAAGATGGAAATTTCTCGGACGATGCCTTTCAAAAAAATGCCACACGACCGAGCGTCAAGATGATCGAGATCAAACTCTCGCAAGGTGCCAAGCCGGGGCACGGGGGCATTTTGCCTGCCAAAAAAAATACACCCGAAATCGCAGCGATTCGTTTAGTGAAACCGGGCACCACGGTATTCTCCCCTCCTTTTCACAGCGCTTTCGGCACGCCCATTGAGCTGCTGCAGTTCATAAAAAAGCTCCGCCAGCTTTCGGGCGGCAAACCGATAGGCTTTAAACTATGTGTCGGGCGCAAGAGCGAGTTCTTATCCATCTGCAAAGCCATGGTTCAACTCAATATCTACCCGGATTTTATCACGGTGGATGGAGGCGAGGGTGGCACAGGCGCTGCGCCTCCTGAGTTCACCAATTTTGTTGGGATGCCGCTGCTGGATGCGCTGGCCTTTGTCGATAACGCGCTGCGCGGTTTTGGCATCCGCCAGGAGATGAAGATCATTGCGTCAGGAAAAATTCTAACCGGCTTCCACATGGTGCGGGCCATGGCGCTGGGCGCTGACACGTGTAACAGCGCGCGTGCCATGATGATGGCGCTGGGCTGCATTCAGGCCCTGGAGTGCAATAAAAACACGTGCCCTACAGGTGTGGCCACCCAAGATCCCTACTTCATGAAAGGCTTGGTAGTTGAGGATAAAAAAGTGCGGGTGGCCAACTATCACAAGAACACGGTAGAAAGTTTTGTCGAGTTGTTAGGCGCCAGTGGCATCGGCCACCCGGATGAAATCAACCGGACCCATGTTTACCGCAGGGTATTCATGAACCTGGTGAAGACCTACGAAGAAATCTATCCGACTATTCCCGAGGGCTGCCTGCTGGATGGTGGCGATGTGCCGTTTGACTATGAAGAGTACATGAAACGGGCATCGGCAAGTGCTTTTGAAGTGACAGCATAAATCTTTCAAGCCAGAGAGCCGGGCTTAAAATTCCGTTAAGCCCCACCACATAGGAACATAGTTCACAAAGGTTGGTTCTATGTTTTCTATGTGTCTATGTGGTTTTAAACTTGTAGTCTCAATCCGTGCTCTTTTGCGGGTCAATTAGTGAACGGACGTTTTATTGCCTACCTTTGCACATCAAGTTGCGGAATTCACCTGTTTAGGGGCAATTTTTTAATATTCACCGGGGCTCCGGTTTCCGAATTCTTACTCGCCCCACCATTTTTAACTCATGTCATTCGAAAAATTACAACTCATTGAGCCGCTATTGCGTGCTCTTCAGGGCGAGGGATATACCCAGCCTACCCCCGTACAGCAACAAGCCATACCGGTTTTACTGGAACGTAAAGATCTGCTCGCCTGTGCCCAAACCGGCACCGGCAAAACAGCGGCCTTCTCACTCCCCATTCTACAACTTCTCCACCAGGACGAACTTTTCAAAAAAGGACCGGATGGAATTAAAGCGCTGATCCTGACGCCCACACGCGAGCTCGCTATCCAGATCGGTGAAAGCATTGGCGTGTACGGAAAGTATCTGCGTATTCGTCACACCGTCATCTTTGGAGGTGTTGGGCAGAAGCCGCAAACCGATGCCTTGCGCAGCGGTGTCGATATTCTGATTGCCACGCCCGGTCGCCTGCTGGACCTCATGGATCAGCGCTACGTGCATTTACAGCACATTAAGTTCTTTGTCCTCGATGAAGCCGATCGTATGCTCGACATGGGCTTTATTCACGATGTGAAAAAAGTGATTGCCCGGCTGCCCGTGAAACGGCAAACCTTGTTTTTCTCCGCCACCATGCCACCCGAAATTGCGAAACTGGCGGCCGCCATTCTTACGAACCCGGTAACTGTGCAAGTAACCCCGGTTTCATCCACCGTTAACACTATCCAGCAATCCGTTTACTTCGTTGGGAAGCAGGACAAGCGCAAACTTTTATTGCATTTGCTGGAAGATCGCTCGGTGATCAGCGCGCTGGTATTCACCCGTACTAAACACGGGGCCGACAAAGTGGCCAAGGATCTCAGCAAGTCGGGCATTCGCGCAGAAGCCATTCATGGGAATAAATCGCAGTCGTCACGGCAACTGGCGTTGGCCAACTTTAAGGCGCGCAAGACACGCGTGCTGGTGGCCACCGATATTGCTGCCCGCGGTATTGATATCGATGAACTCTCGCACGTGATCAACTTTGAACTACCCAACGTACCCGAAACCTACGTGCATCGCATTGGCCGAACCGGCCGTGCCGGAGCTTCCGGCATTTCCATTTCGTTTTGTGATGATGAGGAAAAGGAGTACTTGCGCGATATCCAGAAGCTCATTGGCAAAGTGCTGCCGGTAGTAGCTGATCATCCGTTTCCCCTGGTGCGCGATGGCATGCCTAAGCCGCCTGCCATGCCGCGCACGTCACCGAATGAGCGCAAGCGCTTTCAGCCGAAACGGTCATCTTCATTTCCCGCGCGCAGATCCAACAGCCATAACAATGGCTCGGCCCTTCGCTGGGGCAGCGAGAGCCGCGAAAAAAATTACTAGAAGCCCTCTCAAAAAATAGACTGTCGTCCCGGCCTTTGTGCCGGGACATTTTTTACCACACCGAATGAGTTGCCGGAACAAGTCCGGCATGACAGACTTGGTGGCTCTGGTATTTTTAAGGCCGCCTCTGGAAAATCATTTAAATGATCATACGTGGTCCCGGCTCTTCTGTTGGGATCACCTTTTCTGTTGGAGGAAGACAGCTAAACTAAATTGGAAAAGGTTCCAACAAAAAAGAAACTGCCTCCCGGGTTTGCTCTGAAGCAAAAGGAGACAGTCTCTTGAATTTACTCCGCGTTTCGGCCTGTGCTTTAAAAGTTCTTACCGGGGAAATAGGCCACATCGCCCAACTCCTCTTCAATGCGGAGGAGCTGATTGTATTTGGCCATACGGTCACTGCGCGAAGCCGAACCGGTTTTGATTTGTCCCGTATTTAGTGCCACGGCCAGATCTGCAATTGTGCTGTCCTCGGTTTCACCGCTGCGGTGGCTCATGATGCTCTTGTAGCTGTTGCGTTTAGCCAGATTCACCGCATTTATCGTCTCCGTCAGTGAGCCGATCTGATTCACCTTAACCAAAATGGAATTCGCAACCCCCATGTCGATACCCTTTTGGAGGAACTCAACATTAGTTACAAACAGATCGTCACCCACCAGTTGAACTTTAGAGCCGAGCTTGTCGGTCAGCTTCTTCCAGCCATCCCAGTCGTTCTCGGCCATGCCGTCTTCAATGGAAATGATCGGGTACTTCTTCGCCCACTTGGCCCAGTACTCCACCATTTCATCCGACTTCAGCTTCTTGCCATCCGACTTCTTGAAGGTGTAGGTCTTGGTCTTGCTGTCGTAAAACTCGGAGGTAGCGGCATCCATCGCGATGAAAATGTCCGAACCGGGTTTGAATCCAGCCTTTTCGATAGCGGTCAATACAATTTCAATCGCTTCCTCATTTGACTTGATGTTGGGGGCAAATCCACCTTCATCACCTACGTTGGTCGAGAACCCTTTGTCGTGTAGCACCTTCTTCAGGTTGTGAAACACCTCGGTGCCCGTCCGGAGTGACTCGGAAAACGTAGCGGCCTTTACCGGCATCACCATGAATTCCTGAAAGTCGATGGAGTTGTCCGCATGGCTTCCGCCATTCAGAATATTCATCATCGGCACCGGCAGCGTGTTCGCATTTACACCACCGATGTAGCGGTAAAGCGACTGGCCGGCTTCCATAGCAGCCGCCCGTGCCACCGCCAGTGAAGTACCTAAGATCGCATTGGCGCCAAGCTTGCCTTTATTGGCGGTACCGTCCAGCTCAATCATGATCTTGTCGACCAGATTTTGATCAAACACGGACAAACCAACGATCTCAGCCGCAATCTTGGAGTTGACGTTATCAACCGCTTTCAAAACGCCTTTGCCGAGAAATTTCTTTTTGTCGCCATCACGAAGTTCTACCGCCTCGTGGGTACCGGTGGAGGCACCCGAGGGCACTGCTGCACGACCGAATGCACCGTTGTCAGTAATAACATCTACTTCAATGGTCGGATTTCCACGGCTATCCAGAATCTGACGGGCGTGGACACTTTCGATGAAACTCATAAGTTAATTTTTGAATTATGATTTTTGATTTCTGACTTCACTACTGATGATTTGTAATAAGGTGATTATACAGCAACTCTATTGCTCTCTTGAACCATGCCGATAAACTGGTCAAACAGGTATCGGGAATCGTGCGGCCCAGGCGAAGCCTCCGGGTGGTACTGAACAGAAAAAGCCGGCTTGTCTTTTCTCCGGATGCCCATGATGGTATTATCATTCAAATGTAGGTGCGTAACCTCCACCTGTGGGTGACGGGTTGCATCAAATTCCTTCACAGCAAATCCGTGGTTTTGGGATGTCATTTCGCCCAGGCCCGAAATGCAATTCTTGACGGGATGATTTAGTCCGCGATGCCCGTGATGCATTTTGTAGGTAGCCAAGCCGCTGGCTAACGCCAGAATCTGATGCCCCAGGCAGATCCCAAACAGCGGTCGGCCGGCATTCAAAATCTCCTTTACCGTTTCCACTGCGTACGGCATCACGGCCGGGTCACCGGGGCCATTCGAAATAAAGTATCCATGAGGCTGCCATTCTTCCATTTTGGAAAAACCGGTCTTTGCCGGAAAAACCTTAACGCAGCAGCCTCGCTCAGTAAGATTGCGCAGAATATTGGACTTTATGCCCAGATCAAGTGCAGCTATTCGCGGGCTTGCACCGGGGTCGCCCACCAGGTACGGTTCGCGAGTACTGACCTGCGAAGACAACTCCAGTCCGTCCATGGAAGGCACCTTAGCCAGCTCGGCCTTCAGTTGCTCAGGAGCCAGGACCGATGAAATAATCGCATTCATAGCACCGGCATCGCGGATGTGGCGAACCAGCATGCGGGTGTCAACATCGGCAATCCCTACCACTCCATGCCGTTCAAGATACTGCTGGAGGCTCTCACGCGCAGTCTTCCGGCTGAACTCCTCGGAAAATTCATTCACCACAATTCCACTGATAGTGGGTCGGGCACTCTCCTGCTCCTCATCCACCGTGCCGTAATTCCCGATATGGGCGGTGGTGTTTACAATTATCTGGCCGGTGTAAGAAGGATCGGTGTAGATCTCCTGGTACCCGGTCATCCCCGTATTAAAACAGATTTCGCCACCTGAGGTGCCGATCTTGCCAATTGCGGTTCCTTCTACAAGGAGTCCATCGGCTAATAATAGATATGCTTTTGTGCCCACGCGGATCGGAGTTAATCAGACAAAAATAGCCGGTTTCAGCAATGTATTGGCGACTCTGGCCAAACCAATTTCCGATATTGGCGAAGCCGGGCGATAAAACGATTGCAGGTGAAAAAACAAAAAAGGGATTGAACCGTGTCCAATCCCTTGATGTAAACTTCTGAGGCCACTTATTCCTCTTTCTTGGATGACTTCCTGGCTTTCTTAGGCTTCTCCTCTGCGGCTGCTTTGGGTTCGGCAGCGGGCGCCTCAGCAACGCCCTCCGCTTTTTTGCCACTCTTGCGGCCTCTACGGGTCTTACCCTTCTTGGCAGAGTCGTCCTTCTTATAGATTTCGTTGAAGTCAACTAATTCCATCAGGCACATTTCGGCATTGTCGCCCAGGCGTGTATCGCCCAGTTTGATAATGCGGGTGTAGCCACCTGCCCGTTCGGCCGTGCGACCCGCTACCTCACCAAAGAGGGCTTTGATTCCGTCCTTGCTTTGAAGATAGGAAAACACGACCCTGCGGGAGTGCTGGGAGTCCGTCTTGGCTTTTGTAATCAGCGGCTCAACAAACTTGCGCAACGCCTTTGCCTTGGCTACTGTGGTAGTAATCCGCTTGTTGATCAACAACGAATTTGCCATATTCGAGAGCAACGCCTCGCGATGCGCCTTGTTGCGACCCAGGTGATTAACTTTCTTACCGTGTCTCATTAGTCTTCGTCCAGTTTATATTTTGACAAATCCATGCCGAAGTTCAGGCTCTTTTCGGCCACCAGTTGCTCCAATTCGGCCAATGATTTCTTTCCGAAATTCCGGAACTTCATCATGTCGCTGATTTCCAGTTGTACGAGGTCGCCCAGCGTCTTAACATCTGCTGCCTTAAGGCAGTTGTAGGCGCGCACAGACAGGTCCAGATCATGCAAAGGAGTTTTCAGCAGCTTGCGCATGTGCAGCAATTCCTCGTCTACCTGTTCCACCTCGCTGTCAGTTCCGGTCTCAAGCTCAATTGACTTGTCGGAGAACAAACGGAAGTGTTGAATGAGAATGAAGGCTGCACCTTCCAGTGCTTTCTCCGGATGAATCGAACCATCGGTCTCGATGTCGATCAGCAACTTCTCATAGTCCGTCTTCTGCTCCACGCGGGTGTTCTCCACGCTGTATTTCACATTTTTCACCGGGGTGAAAATAGCATCGATCGGAATGAAGCCGAACACCTGCTCATTGGGTTTGTTTTCTTCAGCCGGCAAATAACCACGACCTTTTTCGATGGTAAGCTCAATCTCGAAATGAGCCGATTCATCAAGGTTACAGATGACGTGATCCGGGTTAAGGATTTCAAAAGCCGAAGTGAACTTGGCGATGTCGCCTGCTTTAAATTGCTTCTGCTTTTTGATGTTGACGTTGATCTTGCTGTCAAAACCGTCCGACACCTTCTTAAAGCGAACCTGTTTGAGGTTCAGAATGATTTCCGCAACATCCTCTACAACGCCTTCGATGGTGGAGAACTCGTGCAAAACACCGGGTATTTTGATTCCGGTGATGGCATACCCTTCCAGGGAGGACAACAGGATTCTGCGCAGCGCATTTCCGATGGTCACTCCGTATCCTTTTTCCAGGGGCTTGAAGGTGAAGAAACCGTGAAAATCATCGGCCTTCTCCATCACAACCTTATCTGGCATTTGGAATGCTAATATTGACATATGCGTTTGTTTACTGGTACTTCAATTCTACTTCAATCGGGCAGCGATCGATTACTTCGAATACAATTCGACAATCAGCTGCTCATTAATGTTTTCCGGAATATCCTGACGCGGTGGCAGCGTAATGATCTTGCCAATCATTTCACTTCCGTCCCACTCCAACCAGTTATACTTCCGGGCGCCCTGAACGGATAAGCTGGTGGTGATTGATTCCAGGGACTTTGATTTTTCGCGAACACCTACCTGGTCGCCAGCACGAAGAGTAAACGAGGGAATGTTAACTACCTCGCCATTCACCGTGATGTGCTTATGCACTACCAACTGACGTGCTGCCCTGCGGGTGGGGGCAATACCCAGGCGGTACACGGTATTGTCAAGGCGGGCTTCCAGCATTTGCAACAGTACTTCGCCTGTTACGCCTTTTTTGCGTGAAGCCTTATCAAAAATGCCGGCAAACTGGCGCTCCAGTACACCATAGATGTACTTAGCCTTTTGCTTCTCCGCCAACTGCGTAGCATATTCCGAAAGCTTGCGCTTTTTGCCTTTGCCATGCTGGCCGGGGGCATAGTTCTTCTTTTGCAGCGCCTTGTTCTCGCCCATCACGGGCTCACTGAAGCGTCTGCTGATTCGTACTTTGGGACCGATGTATCGTGCCATGTTCTAGTAGCGTTCTTAATTCAATTATACACGTCTTGCTTTGGGCGGGCGGCAACCGTTGTGCGGTAGCGGAGTCACGTCCTTAATTGCAGTAACCTCAATACCGGCAGCCTGCACGGTACGGATGGCGGACTCGCGACCGGCACCCGGGCCTTTCACAAAAACTTCAGCCTTGCGCACACCTAGTTCAAAGGCTTTGGAGGCACACTCCTGAGCGGCCATCTGAGCGGCATAGGGGGTGTTCTTCTTCGATCCTTTGAAACCCATTTTACCAGCCGATGCCCAGCTAACTACCTGACCGGTAGAGTTGGTCACCGAGATGATGATGTTGTTGAACGTGGCCCGGATATGTACCTGACCCACGGCTTCCACATGCACCGTCCGCTTTTTGGCTTTTTCGGTTTTCTTTTCAACAGGAGCTGCCATAATTATCTGTTATCCTTTAGTTGCTTTCTTCTTGTTGGCTACCGTCTTGCGCTTCCCTTTGCGGGTACGCGCATTGTTCTTGGTTGTCTGGCCTCGCACAGGCAGGCCTTTGCGATGACGCAGACCGCGGTAGCAGCCGATATCCATCAGTCGCTTGATGCTCAATTGCACCTCCGAGCGCAATGCACCTTCGATGCGGAACTTCTCCGCAATGACGGAACGAATGGCGTTTGACTCTTCGTCATTCCATTCCTTCACTTTTTTGTCCCAGTTTACACCGGCTGTAGAGAGAATAAACTGAGCTCTCTTCCGGCCAATGCCGTAGATGTAGGTAAGACCAATCTCACCTCTTTTGTTGTCTGGAATATCAACGCCCGCAATACGTGCCATATATTATCCTTGTCTTTGTTTGTAACGAGGGTTCTTCTTATTAATAACGTACAATTTGCCGTTGCGCCTGATGATCTTACAATCAGCGCTTCGCTTTTTGATGGATGCCCGTACCTTCATTTTACTTGTATCTAAACGTTATCCTACCTTTTGTCAAATCATAGGGTGACATTTCCAGTTTCACCCGGTCGCCCGGCAACAGGCGGATGTAGTGCATCCGCATCTTACCGGAAATGTGTGCCAGCACCTCGTGACCGTTTTCCAATTGCACTCTGAACATGGCATTGGAAAGGGCCTCAAGGATGGTACCGTCTTGTTCTATCGACTTTTGTTTCGCCATTTATATGAATAACTACTTTCGATAAACTCGTGCGTAGTGAGGATTTCTGTCGAATCGGCAAAAATCGCCACCGTATGTTCAAAGTGTGCCGAGGGTTTATTGTCGGCTGTGCGGATGGTCCACCCATCACGCTCGGCCACTACCCGCTTGGTACCCATGTTGATCATTGGCTCAATGGCAATGACCATACCCGGTACCAGCTTAACCCCCTTGCCGCGCTTTCCATAGTTCGGCACTTCCGGATCTTCGTGAAGACTTTTGCCCAAACCATGGCCCACTAACTCGCGAACCACACCATAGCCAAACTTCTCCACGTAGGACTGAACGGCAAACCCGACATCGCCTGTGCGGTTGCCTGCCTTCGCCTGATCGATACCCAGATAAAGAGAATCGATCGTGCGCTCGAGCAACTGCAGAACTTCCGGCCGCGCACCCGGTAAAGGGTACGTATAGGCCGAATCGGTATGTAAGCCCTCGTACTGAACTCCGCAATCAATCGATACAATGTCACCTTCCTTCAACACATACTCACCCGGAAAACCGTGCACTACCTGGTCGTTGACCGAGATACAAAGCGCAAACGGAAATCCTCCAAACCCGATGAAGGAGGGAACACCCTTGTGATCGCGAATAAACTCATCCGCCACCCGATTCAGATCTTTGGTTTTCACCCCGGGTGTTACCCGCTTGGCTACTTCCGCGTGTGCCTTGCCCAAAATCTGAGCACCGGCACGCATTACCTGAATGTCGTCTGGCGTCTTCAGCTTAATCATTCAATCCTAAGCCGCAGCAAACTGAGAACGTCCTTTTACTCTTCCTGACTTCATCATCCCTTCGTAGTGGCGCATCAACAGGTAGCTTTCGATTTGCTGCAGTGTATCCAACACCACACCTACCAAAATCAACAGCGATGTGCCACCGTAGAATTGTGCAAAGTTCTGTGTGAGGCCAAACAACACGGCAAAGGCCGGCAGAATGGCTACCGCAATCAGGAACAACGCACCGGGCAACGTAATCCGGGAAAGTACTGTATCGATAAACTCGGCTGTGGGCTTACCGGGCTTAATACCCGGGATGAAGCCACCGCCTCGTTTCAAATTATCAGCAATGTCATTAGACGGCACCGTGATGGCCGTATAGAAAAACGTGAATACCAAAATCAAAATACCAAACACCAAGTTGTATTGCCACGAAGTGAAATCGGCAAAGGCCGAACCCACATAGGCGCTGATGTCGCTGTCTTGCCAGATGCCGGCTATGAGCGGAGGAATAAACATCAACGCCTGAGCGAAGATGATCGGCATAACACCGGATGAGTTGAGCTTCAGCGGAATGAAATCGCGCTTGCCGCCATACAACTTGTTACCGACAACCTGCTTGGCATACTGCACAGGAATTCTGCGAACAGCCTGCGTGAGGGCAATAACACCCACCACTACGAAGAACAGGGCCAGCAATTCCAGAATGAAAATAATCAGCGCACCACCCTCTGACTTGTCAAAAAACTCCTGCACAATGGCTGACGGGAATCTCGATACAATACCAATCATGATCAGCATGGAAATACCGTTGCCGATCCCCTTGTCGGTAATGCGCTCACCGAGCCACATGCAAAACATGGTGCCGGCCACCAGAATCACAATAGACGAGAACGTGAACAGGAATCCGGGAGATAAGATCAACTCATCGGGCACTGTTGTGCGCAGGTAGCCGTACGACTGAGCTGCGGTAATGAAGATCGTGAGCACCCGTGTGTACTGGTTCAGCTTTTTGCGGCCGCTCTCGCCCTCTTTCTGCATCTTGGAGAACTGAGGCACAGCCACCGTTAACAGCTGAATAACAATGGAAGCCGAGATGTACGGCATGATACCAAGTGCAAAAATGGACACGCGGCTGAACGAACCACCCAAAAATGTATTGATCAGACCGAAGATGCCGCTTTGGTTAGCACCCGAAGCAAGTTGAGCTTCCAGCGCCACGGCATCGATACCCGGCAACACAATGTAGGAGCCCAACCGGAAAATGATCAGGAATCCAATCGTGTTAAGGATGCGCGTGCGCAAATCCTCAATCGAGAAAATATTCTTTATGGTCTGAAAAAACCTTTTCATGGATTAGATCTTCGTTGCAGTACCTCCGGCTGTTTCAATGGCTTTGGTTGCGGTCTCTGAAAAGGCATGTGCCTCCACGTTTACCTTAGACTTCAGCTCACCACGGCCGAGTACTTTCACCTTATCGTTTTTACCTACAATTCCGTTCTCAATCATCACCTGCACGCTCAGCGCGCTGGCCTTGGTCTTTTGAGCAAGCTGTTCCAGGGTATCCAGGTTCACGCTTTTGAAATAGACCTTATTGTTGTTCTTGAAGCCGAACTTGGGGATACGTCTCTGCAACGGCATCTGACCGCCTTCGAAGCCGATCTTCTTGTGGTAGCCTGAACGTGACTGGGCACCCTTATGACCCCGACCAGCCGTGCTTCCGCCCGATCCCTGGCCGCGCCCCAGGCGCTTGTTCGTTTTGGTTGAGCCGGCAGCCGGCTTAAGTGTGTGCAGCTTCATATTATAACTCCGTTACCTTAACCAAATGACTTACCTTTTTCACCATCCCCTGGATTTGCGGGGTGTATTCCACTTCAACAAATGACTGGCGCTTGCCCAGGCCCAACGACAAAACGGTCTTTTGCTGGGTCTCGGCCCGCTTGATCATACTGCGAACTTGTGTGATTCTAACCTTCGCCATGGTGTTATCCATTAAATACTTTTGACAATTCCACTCCGCGATTTCGGGCGATCGTAAACGGATCGCGCATGCTGGTCAACGCCTTGAAGGTGGCTTTCACCACGTTGTGCGGGTTGGATGAGCCTTTCGACTTGGCCAACACGTTGTGCACACCGGCACTATCAAGCACGGCACGCATAGCACCACCGGCAATAACACCCGTACCGGGCGAAGCAGGCTTCAACAAGACAAAACCGCCACCAAACTTTCCAGTCGATTCGTGCGGAACCGTTCCGTTGATGATCGGCACCTTCACCAGGTGTTTCTTAGCATCATCGATGCCTTTGGTGATAGCATCTTGTACTTCGTTGGCTTTGCCAAGTCCGTAACCCACCACACCGTTTCCGTCACCTACCACGACAATGGCGGCAAAGCTGAAGCGTCTTCCGCCTTTCACCACTTTCGCTACGCGCTGGATGGCAACGACTTTCTCTTTTAAGTCGATTTCGCTGGCCTTTACTGTGCTGACGTTGCTCTGAGTCATGCGTTTAAAATTTTAAACCTCCCTCTCTGGCGCCTTCGGCCAAAGCTTTGATGTTTCCGTGATACAAATA
>JBKCJM010000082.1:0-63495 GCA_046301755.1 Cyclobacteriaceae bacterium | reverse complement strand
GGTAAAAACATACGTTCTGGAGTCGATTGACGAAAGCCGTAACAAGGTTTCGTGGCCGAAATTCAATGAGTTGCAGAGCAGCGCCATTTTGGTGTTGGTGGCCTCCTTGATTTTTGCTTTGGTTATTGGTGCCATGGATTTGGGCTTCAAGAATGCCCTTGCGAAGTTTTATGAGTCGTTCTAATTCGGTAGCCCTGGGAGAATTGAAGTGGTATGTGTTGCGCGTGATCAGCGGCCAGGAAAAAAAGGTGAAAACCTACCTGGAGAATGAAATTGCGCGTGCCAAGTTAACCGAGTTCATTCCGCAGGTTCTCATACCTTCTGAGAAGGTGTATGAAATGCGGAATGGCAAGAAGCGCGTACGCGAGAAAAACTTTTTCCCGGGTTACGTGCTGGTGTCGGCCGACCTGTCCAATGGAGAGGCCTATCACGCGGTGAACAATATTCCGGGCGTGATCGGGTTCCTCGGCTCCAACGGCTCGCACCAAACAAAAGATCCGGTGGCCCTGCGTCAAAGCGAAGTGAACCGTATCCTCGGTAAAGTGGATGAGGTTGACCAGTTTGAAGAAAAACTGGAAAAGCCTTTCATCAAAGGCGAGTCGGTGAAGGTGATGGATGGTCCTTTCAGCGGTTTTACCGGAACGGTAGAGGAAATTTTTGAAGATAAGAAGAAACTGAATGTAACGGTGAAAATCTTCGGGCGGAATACCCCGGTAGAACTCAGCTACATGCAGGTAGAAAAACTAGATTAAGCGGCTTATTGATCATTTTAAGTTATGGCAAAGGAAGTAACAGGTTATTTGAAACTTCAGGTTAAAGGCGGTTCAGCCAACCCGGCTCCTCCTATCGGTCCAGCCCTCGGTTCCAAGGGTCTTAACATCATGGACTTCTGCAAGCAGTTTAACGCGCGCACCCAGGACAAGCCCGGCCAGGTGCTACCCGTGTTGATCACTATATACAATGACAAGTCGTTTGACTTCGTTATCAAAACCCCTCCGGCCGCAGTGCTGATCATGGAGGCGATCAAAATCCAGAAAGGCTCAAAAGAGCCGAACCGCCTGAAGGTGGGTTCTATCTCGTGGGATCAGATCAAAAAAATTGCACAAACCAAAATGCCCGACCTGAACGCATTCAAAATCGAGTCGGCCATGAAAATGGTAGCCGGTACGGCCCGCAGCATGGGTGTAACGGTATCGGGTAAGGCACCTTGGGAAAATTAACAGTACAGAGCTATGGCAAGAGTATCAAAAAATAGAAAGGCGGTAGCCGCGAAGTACAATGCCGAAAAGGAGTACGCGCTGGAAGATGCTGCCAAGCTGGTAAAGGAAATTACATTCACCAAGTTTGATGCTTCGGTGGATCTGGATATTCGATTGGGGGTAGACCCGAAAAAATCCGACCAAATGGTAAGAGGCGTAGTAGCCCTGCCGCACGGTCTGGGTAAAGTAGTTCGCACACTGGTGCTTTGCACACCTGACAAAGTTCAGGAGGCGAAGGATGCCGGTGCCGAGCACGTAGGTCTGGATGAATTCATCACCAAAATCGAAGGCGGCTGGACGGATATTGACGTGATCATTTGCACGCCTACCGTGATGGCCAAAGTAGGTAAATTAGGTAAGGTATTGGGTCCCCGTGGCTTGATGCCCAACCCGAAGTCAGGAACCGTTACCCTCGAGGTAGGCAAAGCCGTGCGTGAAGTGAAGGCGGGTAAGGTTGACTTCAAAATCGACAAACAGGGAATTATCCATGCCAGTGTTGGGAAGGCTTCCTTCAGCGCAGACAAAATCAGAGACAATGCTGCTGAACTGATCAACATGGTGGCAAAGCTGAAACCGGCCTCTGCGAAAGGTACATACGTTCAAAGTATCTGTCTTTCGACAACCATGAGCCCGGGCATCAGGATCGATAAGAGTTCTATTGCAGGTCTGTAATTATTAACCAATGACCAGAGAAGAAAAAGCGCAAATCATAGAAGAGCTTTCTGAGAAATTTGCTCAGAACACGCACTTTTATATTACTGACGCTTCCGGTCTTACGGTGGGGCAAATTAATGCATTCCGCAGAATTTGCTTCAAGCATGGTGTGGAGTACCGTGTGTACAAGAACACTATGATCCGCAAGGCGCTGGAGAAGCAGAGCAGTGATTTTGAGGGCCTGTTCAAGGTATTGCACGGCTTTTCGGGTGTTATCTTCTCGAAAGAGGCAGGAAACACCCCGGCACGCGTGATCAAAGAATATCGCAAAAAGATGGAAGGCAAGCCGGCCTTTAAGGCCGCCTCTATTGACTCCGATTTGTTTTTGGGCGAGGAAAACCTCAACCTGTTAAGCGAGTTGAAATCGAAAAACGAGCTTATTGGCGAAGTGATCTCCTTGCTGCAATCTCCGGCCAAGAATGTGTTGTCTGCCCTGTTAAGCGGCAAACAAACCGTTGCTGGCCTGGTGAAAGCACTGGAAACACGGGCAAAGTAACATTAACTGAATTCAAAATTTTAAACACGTATCAATCATGGCAGACATCAAATCACTTGGCGATTCACTGGTAGAGCTTACCGTTAAAGAAGTAAACGAGTTAGCTTCTTATTTGAAAGAAACCTACGGCATTGAGCCCGCAGCCGCTGCAGTTGCAGTAGCTGGCCCGGCCGCTGGCGGTGGTGGCGCTGCAGCCGCTGCTGAAAAGACTAACTTCGATGTTGTATTGAAGAGCCCCGGAGCCAACAAACTTCAAATCGTGAAGTTGGTGAAGGATCTCACCGGCCTTGGCTTGAAAGAAGCGAAGGATGTAGTGGATGGCGCTCCTAAGACGATCAAGGAAGGTCTCCCGAAAGACGAAGCTGAAAACCTGAAGAAGCAATTAGTAGAAGCCGGTGCTGAAGTAGAATTGAAGTAATTCAATCTACGTTTGAAGGCGCAGGGCACCGTCTGACACCGCAAGGGCAGGCCCCAATCCCGTAAAAGGGTCTGGGGTCTTTCCCTATTTATACCGTGCCCGCATGTTTATTGAAGTCCAGGAATTTTAAAAGAAAAGCACCTTGGCAAAGAAAAATAGCAACGGAAGGATTGATTTCTCTTCCATCGACCGCGTACTGGAGTATCCGGATTTCTTAGATGTTCAACTGCAGTCGTTCAAAGACTTCCTGCAGATTGAAACGCCAGCTGAAAAGCGGCAGAATGAGGGACTCTTTAAAGTGTTTGCCGAAAACTTCCCGATCTCCGACTCGCGCGAGAACTTTGTGTTGGAGTTTGTGGACTATACCATCGATCCGCCCAAGTATTCGGTGGACGAGTGTATTGATCGTGGACTCACATTCTCGGTGCCCCTGAAGGCGAAACTCCGCCTGACGTGCAACGATGAGGACAACGAAGATTTTGAAACGATCGAGCAAGAGGTGTTCCTGGGGAATATCCCTTACATGACCGAGAAGGGCTCGTTCGTCATTAACGGTGCAGAACGTGTCATTGTATCACAACTTCACCGCTCACCCGGTGTGTTCTTTGCCATGAGTAAACACACCAATGGCACCAAGTTGTACTCGGCTCGTATCATTCCGTTTAAAGGATCCTGGATTGAATTTGCCACCGATGTTAACGCGGTGATGTATGCCTACATCGACCGTAAGAAGAAATTCCCCGTAACCACGCTGCTGCGTGCTATCGGGTATGGCAGCGATAAAGATATTCTCGACCTGTTCGGACTTTCGGAAGAGGTGGAGGCGAATAAGAACACGCTGAAGCGTGTGGTGGACCGCAAGTTGGCCGCCCGCGTACTGAAGACGTGGACAGAAGATTTTGTAGATGAAGATACCGGAGAAGTGGTGTCGATCGACCGCAACGAAGTGTTGCTGGAGCGCGACCATGTCATCACCGCTGAAGATGTAGATGTTATTCTGGATTCAGGCGTGAAGTCGATCATTGTGCACCGCGAGGATGTCAATGTTGCCGACTACCAAATCATATTTAACACACTGGCCAAGGACAACAGCAACTCCGAAAAAGAGGCTGTTGAGCAGATTTACCGCCAGTTGCGAAACACCGAAGCTCCCGATGAGCAAACGGCTCGCGATATTATCCAGAGCCTGTTCTTCAGCGAGAAGCGCTATGACCTGGGTGAGGTTGGTCGTTACCGGATCAACAAGAAGTTGGGTATTGACCTGGCGGCAGACCAGCGTGTGTTAACAACTCAGGATATTATCCTGATCGTGAAGTACCTGATCGGCCTGATCAACTCAAAAGCCGTGGTGGATGATATCGACCACTTGAGCAACAGACGCGTGCGTACCGTTGGCGAGCAATTGTATTCGCAATTTGGCGTTGGTCTGGCCCGTATGGCCCGCACGATTAAGGAGCGCATGAATGTGCGCGATAACGAAGACTTCAAGCCGGTTGACCTGATCAACGCGCGCACCCTGTCGTCCGTTATCAACTCCTTTTTTGGCACCAACCAGCTCAGCCAGTTTATGGATCAAACCAATCCGCTGGCCGAGATCACGCACAAGCGCAGGATGTCGGCACTCGGTCCGGGTGGTCTTTCGCGCGAGCGTGCCGGCTTTGAAGTACGTGACGTACACTACACTCACTACGGGCGCTTGTGTACCATTGAAACTCCGGAAGGTCCGAACATTGGTTTGATTTCGTCTTTGTGTGTTCACGCTAAAGTGAACAAGATGGGCTTCATCGAAACGCCCTACCGCAAGGTAGATGGTGGCAAGGTGAAGAAGGATATTATTTTCCTCACAGCCGAAGAAGAGGATACCCATAACATTGCACAGGCAAAGGAGAAGCTGAAGAGCAATGGTGAGTTTGAAGTCGAGAAAGTAAAGGCGCGTTTTGAGGGCGACTTCCCGGTGGTAGAACCGAAAGAAGTTCGTTACATGGATGTGGCACCGAACCAGATTGTGTCGATTGCGGCTTCTATGATCCCTTTCCTCGAGCACGATGATGCTAACCGTGCCCTCATGGGTTCGAACATGCAACGTCAGGCTGTGCCGCTGATCCGGCCGGAGGCTCCTATTGTGGGCACGGGCCTCGAAGGCAAGATTGCCATCGATTCGCGCGCGCTGATTTTGGCCGAAGGAAGTGGTGTGGTTGAATTCGTGGATGCAACCCGGATCGCCATCCGCTACGAAGTAAGCGATGAGCAGCAGGTGGTGCGATTTGATGATGAGTTGAAGTCGTACAGCCTGATCAAATTCCGAAGAACCAACCAGGATACCTGTATCAACCTTACTCCGCTGGTGAAGAAAGGTGAAAAAGTAGTGAAGGGACAACCACTATGCCAGGGATATGCTACAGCCAATGGTGAGTTGGCGTTGGGCCGTAACCTGTTGGTGGCGTACATGCCGTGGCAAGGATATAACTTCGAGGATGCGATTGTAATCTCCGAGCGCGTAGTACGCGATGACGTGTTCACGTCCATCCACATTGAAGAGTTTGAACTGGAAGTGCGCGATACCAAGCGCGGTGAAGAGGAATTGACTTCGGAAATTCCGAACGTAAGCGAGGAAGCCGTGAAGCACCTTGATGAGAACGGTATTATCCGGGTAGGCGCTGAAGTCAGAGAAGGCGATATTCTGATCGGTAAAATTACCCCGAAAGGTGAAACCGATCCGACTCCGGAAGAGAAACTGCTCCGGGCCATCTTTGGCGACAAAGCGGGGGATGTGAAGGATGCCTCGTTGAAGGCACCGCCCTCACTGAAAGGTGTTGTTATCGATACAAAATTGTTCTCGCGCCCTAAGCGTGACAAAGATCTTCGCAGCAAGTCGAAGAAGGAGTTGGATGCACTCAAGAACCGCTACAGCAAGCAGTTGACGGAGTTGCGCAACGAAATGATCAAGAAGCTCACCACTTTGCTCACGGGCAAAGCCAGCCAGGGTGTAAAGCATAAGTTTGGCGATGAGCTGATCAGCAAAGGAGTGAAATTCACGTCAAAGGTGATTGAGAGCAATCTCTTCCCGGACAAGAATATCTACCGTGACGAAAGCAATTACAATGTACCTGAAGAGGTGAACCTGATTGCCGATGTGAGCCTGGAGGCATGGACCACCGATGACCACACCAATAACCTGGTGGCGGAAGTGGTGAAGAACTACCTCAACAAGCGCAACATCATTTCCGGTGAATTCAAGCGGGAGCGCTTCACGCTGGAGGTTGGAGATGAACTGCCGGCTGGTATTGTTCAGCTTGCTAAGGTGTATGTTGCGAAGAAGCGCAAGCTCAAGGTTGGAGATAAGATGGCGGGTCGCCATGGCAACAAGGGTGTTGTTGCGCGTATTGTGCGCGAAGAAGATATGCCCTTCCTGCTGGACGGAACCCCGGTTGATATCTGCTTGAACCCGCTGGGTGTGCCTTCGCGTATGAACCTGGGGCAGATTTACGAGACCGTGCTGGCCTGGGCCGGCAAGAGGCTCAACCGAAAGTATGCCACACCGATTTTTGATGGTGCATCACTGGAGAGCGTGTCTGCTGAATTGAAAGAGGCTAACCTGCCCGAGTACGGCCGCACGTTCCTTTATGATGGATTGACGGGCGAGAAGTTTGATCAGCCCGTAACGGTAGGCGTTGCCTACATGCTCAAGCTGGGTCACCTGGTTGATGATAAGATGCACGCCCGTTCGATCGGACCGTATTCACTCATCACGCAGCAGCCGTTGGGTGGTAAGGCACAGTTTGGCGGTCAGCGTTTTGGTGAAATGGAAGTGTGGGCAATCGAGGCCTTCGGTGCTTCGCATATCCTGCAGGAAATTCTCACCGTAAAGTCGGACGATGTGATTGGCCGCGCGAAAGCGTACGAATCGATCGTGAAGGGTGAGAACATGCGCAAACCGAATATCCCCGAGTCGTTCAATGTGTTGGTTCACGAATTACGTGGTCTGGCATTGGAGATTACGATGGATTAAAGGGCAATAGTCGGAAGGCCATGGTCACGAGCTGCCGTGGACTTTCGATCATGAGTGAAAAACGAATTAGTTAACTGAAAAAACACAGAGCATGTCTTTCAGAAAAAATAAAAAGATCAACAACGACTTCTCTAAAATAACCATCAGCCTGGCATCTCCGGAATCTATTCTGGAGAGCTCGCATGGTGAAGTCACGCAGCCGGAAACCATCAACTACCGGACCTACAAGCCGGAGATGGGTGGTTTGTTCTGCGAACGCATCTTTGGTCCTGTTAAGGATTGGGAATGTCATTGCGGAAAGTACAAGCGCATTCGCTACAAAGGCATTATTTGTGACCGCTGCGGTGTGGAAGTGACCGAGAAGAAGGTTAGACGCGAGCGCATGGGCCATATCGAACTGGTAACACCGGTTGCACATATCTGGTACTTCCGTTCATTGCCCAACAAAATCGGCTACCTGCTGGGCTTGCCCACGAAGAAGCTCGATCAGATCATTTACTACGAGCGCTATGTCGTAATCCAGCCCGGTATTAAGGAGGAAGACGGTGTAAATCGTCTTGATTTCCTCACCGAAGAAGAATACCTGGACATCGTGGACAAGCTGCCCCGCGAGAACCAGATGCTGGACGATAACGATCCCAAGAAGTTTATCGCCAAGATGGGTGCCGATGCATTGGAAATGCTGCTGGCTCGCCTTACGCTGGATACACTTTCGTATGAATTGCGCCACCAGGCCGCCACAGATACTTCGCAGCAGCGAAAGGCCGAAGCCTTAAAGCGCCTTAAGGTGGTAGAAGCTTTCCGCGAAGCCAACACCCGCGTTGAAAACCGTCCTGAGTGGATGGTGATCAAGATGGTGCCGGTTATTCCTCCGGAACTTCGCCCGCTGGTGCCGTTGGATGGTGGCCGCTTTGCAACCTCCGACCTGAACGATTTGTACAGACGCGTGATCATTCGGAATAACCGTTTGAAGCGACTGATTGATATTAAAGCCCCAGAAGTGATTTTGCGCAACGAAAAGCGCATGTTGCAAGAGGCCGTTGATTCGTTATTCGACAATAGCCGCAAGGTGAATGCCGTGCGCTCGGATGGAAACCGTGCACTGAAGTCGTTGAGCGATATGCTCAAGGGCAAGCAGGGCCGTTTCCGCCAGAACCTGTTGGGTAAGCGTGTGGATTATTCAGGCCGTTCGGTAATTGTTGTTGGCCCTGAATTGAAGCTGCATGAATGCGGACTGCCGAAAGATATGGCAGCCGAACTTTTCAAGCCGTTCATCATCCGCAAACTCATTGAAAGGGGTATTGTGAAGACGGTGAAGTCAGCCAAGAAAATTGTTGACCGTAAGGATCCGGTGGTGTGGGATATCCTGGAAAATGTGTTGAAGGGACATCCGGTGCTCCTGAACCGCGCTCCAACACTTCACCGCCTCGGTATTCAGGCCTTCCAGCCCAAGTTGATTGAAGGAAAAGCCATTCAGTTGCACCCGCTGGTGTGTACTGCATTTAACGCTGACTTTGACGGTGACCAGATGGCCGTTCACGTGCCGCTGGGGCAGGAAGCTATACTCGAGGCTTCTATGCTGATGCTGTCATCGCACAATATTCTTAACCCCTCAAACGGAGCCCCGATCACCGTTCCTTCTCAGGACATGGTGTTGGGTCTTTATTACCTCACGAAAGGACGCAAGGGAGAAAAGGGTGAAGGCAAGGTGTTCTACTCACCGGAAGAGGTGATCATCGCCTTTAACGAGGGGCGTTTGTCCAAGCATGCCATCATTAAGGTGCGTGTGAACGTGCGCGATAAGAAAGACAGCAACCTCACCCGTAATATGATTGAGACCGTTACCGGTCGTGTCATCTTCAACCAGGTGGTTCCCGAAGAGGTTGGTTTTGTCGATGAGTTATTGACGAAGAAGAAACTACAGGGCATTATTGCCGATGTGTTTAAGGCAGCGGGCTTGTCGAAGACAGCAAAGTTCCTGGATGACATTAAGGAGCTTGGTTTCCAGATGGCCTACAAGGGCGGATTGAGCATGGGGTTAGGTGATGTTAAAGTGCCAGCAGAGAAGGAAAAGCTCGTGGCGAACGCCCAGGAAGAAGTCGATGCCGTATGGAACAATTACATGATGGGTCTCATTACCGACAATGAGCGCTACAATCAGGTGATTGATATCTGGACGAGGACAAACACGCTGCTGACCAACACGCTGATGAAGCAGTTGGAAGAAGACCAGCAGGGCTTCAATTCGATTTATATGATGATGCACTCCGGTGCCCGCGGTTCGCGCGAGCAGATCCGCCAGTTGGGCGGTATGAGCGGTCTGATGGCTAAGCCTCAGAAGAACCTGGCAGGGTCGGTGGGTTCGATCATCGAAAACCCGATTCTTTCCAACTTTAAGGAAGGACTTGACGTATTGGAGTACTTTATTTCCACGCACGGTGCCCGTAAGGGTTTGGCAGATACGGCCTTGAAAACAGCCGATGCTGGCTACCTCACGCGCAGGTTGGTGGATGTGGCGCAGGATTTGGTGATCACCGAAGATGATTGCGGTACCCTCCGTGGCTTGAAAGTAACAGCCCTTAAGGACAACGAAGATATTGTTGAGCCTTTGTCGGAGCGAATTGTTGGCCGCGTGTCGGTGCACGATGTGTACGACCCGTTGACCGAGGAGTTGATCTGCGCAACCAATCAGGAAATTACAGAGGACATTGCGAAACGCATTGAAGAAACCAGTATTGAGGAAGTAGAGATTCGTTCGCTGCTGACATGCGAAAGCCGTGTAGGAGGTTGTGCCAAGTGCTACGGACGAAACCTGGCTACAGGTAAAATGGTACAGGCTGGTGAGGCTGTTGGCGTAATCGCTGCGCAGTCCATTGGTGAGCCGGGTACTCAGCTTACGCTGCGCACCTTCCACGTAGGTGGTACCGCTTCGAACATTGCAACCGAGGCCAGCATCAAGGCAAAATTCCCGGGTGTCGTGGAGTTTGAAGGCATTCGTACGGTTGAAACAACCGATGCGGAAGGCAATAAGAAGCTGGTGGTAATGGGACGCACCGGGGAAATCCGGATTCTTGATAAAGAGAAGGGTCGTGTCCTGATTACCAATAACGTACCCTATGGTGCATTCCTGCTGATCAAAGACGGCCAGAAGGTCGACAAAGGTGAGGAGTTGTGTAACTGGGATCCGTATAACGCGGTGATCCTGTCGGAGTACGATGGGGAAATCGAGTATGAAGCGATTATTGAGGGTATCACGTATAAGGAAGAGTCGGATGAGCAGACGGGTCACCGCGAGAAGGTGATCACGGAAACCCGCGACAAGACGAAGAACCCCGCTATCATTGTAAAAGGAAAAACCGACACGAAGGGCTACAACATTCCGGTGGGCGCTCACCTGGCCGTTGATCGTGGCGACCAGATCAAAGCCGGTCAGGTTTTGGCGAAGATACCCCGTGCCGTTGGCAAGAGCCGCGATATTACCGGTGGTCTGCCGCGTGTAACGGAATTGTTTGAGGCGCGCAATCCATCGAATCCCGCGGTTGTAAGCGAGATCGATGGTGTGGTAACCTATGGCGGCATCAAGCGCGGTAACCGCGAGATTTTCATTGAGAGCCGCGATGGTGTGCAGAAGCGTTACCTGGTGCCGCTGAGCAAGCACATCCTCGTTCAGGATAACGACTTCGTGAAGGCTGGCCAGCCGTTGTCGGATGGTGCCATTACACCTTCGGACATCCTGGCGATCAAAGGCCCCACTGCGGTTCAGGAATACCTCGTGAATGAAATTCAGGAAGTTTACCGCCTGCAGGGTGTGAAGATTAATGATAAGCACATTGAAGCGATTGTAAGCCAGATGATGCAGAAGGTGGAAATCCTCGACAGCGGAGACACCAGCTTCCTACAGGGCGAGTATGTGGATAAGTTGGAGTTCCGTGAAGTGAACGATGCGATTCTTGACAAGAAGTTTGTGACTGATGGCGGTGATTCGCAGAAGTTCAAACCCGGCCAGATTATTACTCCGCGCGAGTTGCGCGATGAAAACTCGGCACTCAAGCGCAAGGATTTGCGGCCCGTTGAAGTTCGCGATGCCTTACCGGCTGTATCGGCTCCGACATTGCAGGGTATTACCCAGGCCTCGTTGAAGACGGAAAGCTGGCTTTCGGCTGCGTCCTTCCAGGAAACCACCAAGGTGTTGAGCGAAGCCGCCATTCGCGGTAAGGCTGATACACTGGCCGGTTTGAAGGAGAACGTGATCGTGGGTCACCTTATTCCGGCCGGAACCGGTCAACGGAGATTTAACGATCTCATTGTGGGTTCCGAAGAGGAGTACGATCGCATGGTCGAGGCCACGTCAGCTCCGGCATCGCCCCGTACACGCGAGCGCGAGCTGCAGGATTGAGTTTAGAATTTGAGTCAGTGATACCCGTTTGATCGCCCATGTGATCAAACGGGTTTTTTACTAAAAATGAAATACCATGGCCAACACACCTAAAGAACCACAGGCACCCGCCAATCAGATCAATATTGAACTGAGCGAAGAAATTGCGGAGGGCATTTATTCCAACCTGGCCATGATTGCCCACTCGAACAGTGAGTTTGTGATCGATTTTATCCGACTCATGCCGGGCGTGCCCAAGGCTCGCGTCAAGTCGCGCATCATTATTACCCCCGAGCACGCCAAGCGCCTGCTGGCCGCCCTGAAGGACAACATCAGTAAGTATGAGGCCACCTTCGGGCCCATCAAGCAAACCGAGGAAATGCCGAAGTTCCCGATGAACTTTGGGGGCACGATGGGAGAGGCTTGAAATAAAGCGACTGCTGCGATTTTACCGTTGATTGGTTACCTGCGCTTCCCAACACAGGCTGGGCGTTTAACTAAATCGAAATTGATTCAGGTTGATGTCATCGAGCCCTTCCTGATCAAATGGGTTTTCCATTTGACTCTGCACGTTGTATAACGAAATCAGGATAAACGTAGAAACCAGCGATAACGCATAAACAATCCAGGACTCGTTGAAGGACACGCCATCGTGCAATTTGTTGTAAAGGGCGGGCGTGTAAATGACCGGATACAGATAAATGAAGATCAGGCAGTAGGCCCGCATAGAAATGGGAGTCCGGTACTGATTAATGGATATAATATTTTCCACGCTTTCGTTTACATCCTTGAGGAAGCGGAAGATTTTTAAGTTCGTGCCGTTGCCCAGGAGGTCACTGTTGGCTCTCATGAACAAATTGATAGACTGGATTTGTTCGTAAATGGCTTCTTTGGTCGAGGTTTTGGGTCCAAGGAAGTCAACCAGGCAAATCGAGACGTGCTTGATCTTTTGTTCAACTTCCAGTTTTCTGGACTCCTCGAGTTTCTTGTTCTCCTGAAAGCAGTTATTTACGGTGATCAGGCTGGCCTTAAACTGTGCCAGGTACTCCAATGCCTTTTCACGCCTGCGAAATGCACTCCGAATAGTAAAAACTAACGGAAAAATGATGGCGATGCTGATCAGGGCAAGATCGAAGTTGTATTGAAACTGTTTGCTGAGCGTGATGTATGAGGTGACAAGCGAAATGCCCACGGCCAAGGCAGTGCGGGCGTTGACAATGGCTAAGTAACGGTTCATGCGGTTAGGGAAAACAGTTTAGGGCTGGGCAATTTAGGCAAACGGCAAGTGCCCCCGCAATTTCAAATTGGAAACTAAGTTCCACCCTGCGCGGAGTACAGTACCCCGTGCGAACCGGCAGAAGTTGACCAACTGCTTGCCTGGCGGGTTTCCGCCAGTCGCATTTTAATAAGTCATCCGGGACCGCATGGCAAAGGCTCTAGAGAAACTCACTAACCTCGTTTTTAGACCGAAATCGCGGTTTTTCCAGGCTCATGCCCTCAAAATTCTTTCTTTCAAGCTTTTGCATAACATGCCGATTTGGATACCTTTGCAGTCCTAAAAATTTGAAGGGTAACCAAACTGATTGTAAATGCCTACCATTCAGCAACTTGTAAGAAAAGGCCGCAAGAAACTGACGTTTAAGTCGAAGTCTCCTGCCCTGGATTCATGTCCGCAGCGCAGGGGCGTGTGCACCCGCGTGTACACCACAACACCCAAGAAGCCGAATTCGGCTATGCGCAAAGTGGCTCGTGTACGCCTCACCAATAGCAAAGAGGTGAATGCCTATATCCCCGGTGAGGGCCATAACTTGCAAGAGCACTCGATCGTGCTAATCCGCGGTGGTCGTGTAAAAGACCTGCCCGGTGTTCGTTACCACATTATTCGTGGTGCGTTGGATACGGCTGGCGTTAATGGCCGTCTGCAAGGCCGCTCGAAGTACGGAGCCAAGCGCCCGAAGGCTGGTGCTGCTGGTGCGGCCGCCAAAGGTGCCCCTGCTAAACCTGCCGGTAAAAAGTAATCGATAAAGATCCATGAGAAAGTCGAAGCCTAAAAAAAGATATCTGTTGCCTGACCCGAAGTTCAGCGACACGCTTGTGACCAAGTTTGTGAATTACCTGATGGAGCAAGGCAAGAAGAGCACTGCTTACGGCATCTTCTACGATGCTATTGCCCAGGTGGAAAAAAAGGCCGGTGGCGAACCGGGTCTTGAAGTATGGAAACGCGCCCTTAACAACCTGATGCCTTCCGTAGAAGTGAAGAGCCGCAGGGTAGGTGGTGCCACCTTTCAGGTGCCTGTCGAAATTCGCCCGGACCGCAGAATTAACCTGAGTATCAAGTGGCTTATCGATTACAGCCGCATGCGCGGTGAGAAAACCATGATGGATAAGTTGGCCGCAGAAATTCTGGCGGCATCTAAAGGCGAAGGTGCGGCTATGAAAAAGAAGGATGATACCCACCGCATGGCCGAAGCCAACAAAGCATTCTCTCACTTCCGTTTCTAAGCGACCCCCATGGCCAGAGATTTACGATATACACGCAATATTGGTATTGCCGCACACATTGATGCGGGGAAGACAACCACTACCGAGCGCATTCTGTACTATGCCGGTGTGAACCACAAAATCGGGGAGGTGCACGATGGTGCGGCCACGATGGACTGGATGGAGCAGGAGCAGGAACGCGGTATCACCATTACGTCAGCGGCTACCACCGTGTATTGGAACTACCGCGGTAACAAATACCACGTTAACATCATCGATACGCCTGGCCACGTTGACTTCACCGTTGAGGTGAATCGTTCGCTTCGTGTGTTGGATGGCCTGGTGTTTCTGTTCAGCGCGGTTGATGGTGTTGAACCTCAATCCGAGACCAACTGGCGCCTGGCGGATAACTACAAAGTAGCGCGCATCGGTTTTGTAAATAAGATGGACCGCTCCGGAGCAGACTTCCTGGGCGTGTGCCAGCAGGTGAAGGAGAAGCTGGGGAGCAAGGCTGTAGCGCTGCAGTTGCCGATCGGTGCCGAAGACAACTTTAAAGGAGTGGTTGACCTGGTCAACAACCGCGGTGTTATCTGGAACGAAACCGACAAGGGCATGACCTACGAGGTAGTGCCGATCCCGGATGACATGAAGGACGAGGCGTACGAGTACCGCGAGAAATTGCTTGAGGCCGTAGCCGAGTATGACGAAACCCTGATTGAGAAGTTTTTTGAAGATCCCAACTCGATTACCGAGCAGGAGATCCTCAGTGCCCTTCGCAGGGCCGTTGTGGATATGAAAATTGTGCCTATGGTGTGCGGCTCCTCGTTTAAAAACAAGGGCGTGCAAACCATGCTGGACTACGTGATGGAGTTACTTCCCTCACCGATGGATAAGGATGTGATTCTGGGCACCAATCCGGACAATGAAGCGGAGGTTGAGATCCGCCCCGATGAGAAAGAGCCTTTCGTGGGCCTGGCATTCAAGATTGCTACCGATCCGTTCGTTGGTCGTCTGTGTTTTGTTCGGGCTTATTCCGGAGTGTTGGAGTCAGGTTCCTATATTCAAAACACCCGTTCAGGTCAGAAGGAACGTATCTCCCGGGTTTTCCAGATGCATGCTAACAAGCAGAATCAAATTGAGAGACTGCAGGCAGGAGATATTGGTGCGGTTGTAGGTTTTAAGGACATTAAAACTGGTGATACACTCTGTGACGAAAAGCGCCCTGTGGTGCTGGAGTCTATGGTGTTCCCTGAGCCTGTAATTGGGTACGCCATCGAACCTAAGAAACAAGCTGATGCCGATAAGCTGGGCATGGCGATTGCCAAGCTGGTGGAAGAAGATCCTACCCTGCGTGTGAATACGGATCAGGAAACTGGTCAGACCATTCTCCGCGGTATGGGCGAATTGCACCTGGAAATCATCATTGACCGCCTTAAGCGGGAGTTCAAAGTAGAGATTAACCAGGGTGCACCGCAGGTTGCTTACAAAGAGGCGCTGACTAAGTCGGTAGAGCACAAGGAGGTTTATAAGAAGCAGACCGGTGGTCGTGGTAAGTTCGCTGATATCGTATTTGAGATCGGCCCGCGCGAGCTGGGACCTGAAGATAAGCCAGGTCTGGAGTTTGTGAACGACATTGTGGGTGGTGTGATCCCCCGCGAATTCATTCCAGCCGTTGAGAAGGGCTTTGCTCAGGCGATGGTGAATGGCCCGCTGGCCGGCTACCCGATTGACTCTATGACGGTTCGCCTGTTCCACGGCTCGTACCACGATGTTGACTCCGATTCACTGTCATTTGAATTGGCTGCGCGCATCGGGTTTAAGGAAGCTGCCTCGAAGTGCGGTCCGCAGTTGCTTGAGCCGATCATGGGTGTGGAAGTTATTTCCCCAGATGAATATACCGGATCGGTAACAGGAGACTTGAATCGCAGACGCGGTATTATGAAAGGAATGGACACCCGGGGCGGTGCCCAGGTAATCAAGGCTGATGTACCGTTGTCGGAACTGTTTGGCTATGTAACTGACCTTCGTACGATTACGTCAGGTCGTGCATCAGCTACGCTCACGTTCTCGCACTATGCACCGGTGCCAAGAAATCTGGCCGATAAAGTGATTGAAGAAGTAAAAGGCGCTGTTGCCGCAAAATAAATATCTAAAAGGCGTTTAGATTATGAACCAGAAAATCAGAATTAAGCTCAAGTCGTACGACCACAACCTGGTCGATAAGTCGTCTGAGAAAATTGTTCGGGCAGTGAAGGCAACCGGTGCCGTGGTGAGCGGTCCTATTCCGCTGCCGACCGAGAAAGAAAAATTCACGGTGCTCCGCTCTCCGCACGTTAACAAAAAGTCGCGCGAGCAATTCCAACTCTGCACGTTTAAGCGTCTGGTGGATATTTACTCCAACAGTGCCAAAACGGTAGACGCGCTGATGAAGCTTGAGTTGCCCAGTGGGGTGGATGTCGAGATCAAGGTGTAGTTTTTGGCTACTATCAGAATAACAGAAAGCCCTGTCATAAGACGGGGCTTTTTCGTTGAAGGTTTTTTAGCATCTTGCGCCCGCATTTTTTATGGCGTTACTCGAACGACACTTATTTATCAGGCGGTCTACCTTGCCCGGGGCTGGTAAAGGCTTATTCACTAAAGTAGCGATCAAGAAAGGTACCCGCATTGTGGAATACAAAGGCGCACCTGTAACCTGGAAAGAAGTGGAGAAGATGGCGGACGATCGCAACGGCTACGTCTTTTTCTTCAGCAAGCGCTACTGCATTGACGCCTGGACTTACCGCAAAGCCCTGGGCCGTTATGCTAACGATGCCCGTGGCTTAGTGCGGGTGCCCGGATTGGTTAACAACGCGGAGTACGACACTGAAAAACGCAAGTGCTACATCAAGGCGACAAAAGATATACCGGCCGGGTCGGAAATCTTCGTGGGCTATGGTGCTGAGTATTGGCAGGTGATCCGCTACAACATCCGGCTGGATGAAAAAAACCGACAGAAGTCCGGTCGAAAAGCCGGCAAAGTTGAACTACCGCACCATAACCTGGCCAAGCGACAGTCCGGAAAAGACTAGGACGCGAGGGCTTATTCCGGTTTTACTTTTTGCCGGGCCTGGTTGATGGCCTCCAGCATTTTTTCGCGCACTTTTTTTACCCGCTCCATTTCGTTCTCCAGATACTCGCGCGCGTCCTCCTGATCGGCTGAGTCGGGTAAGGGATTAAACTCATGCATCCAATCCATCATAAGCAGGTTGGCCGAGTCAAGCCGGGCGATAAGCGCATCCAGTTCCTTCCTGCGCTCTTCTGTCAGGTTGGGCGACTGGGCGATTTCCTCCTCCATTTTCTTTTTGAGTTTGTAGAGGTCTTCCATTTTTGGCATCACCTCGTCATGAATGTCCATAACCTGGTTGTACAGTGCCTGGTTGGGGTTGTCCCCTTCGGGCCTGCCATGCTCATGCTGGTCGTGGCCCGATTTGCCGCAGCCGGTGAGAAGTAAAAGAACCAAACTAAAGAGACTGGAGAGTCTAATCATTGTCTTCATAATGACCTAAAGGTAGCAAAAAAGGAAACGCTCGTGGCGAACTAACGGGGGTTAGGATAGAACCGGTTTTGCCATAATTTCTGCAGGCGATTTGCACATCCAGCAAATTTCACCTTTCTTCACAGAGTTGATTTTGACAATGAGCAACAAGCGATTTTATTTCTGGTATTATTTTTTTCAGGCCCCGGGGGGATTGAACCGAAAATCGCTGTGTTGAATAAATAAACAAGCTATTCGAAAATCCCCCGCCAAAACGGGGGATTTTCTTTTACAGACCATGGGAAAGAAGAAAACGAATAAACCTCGAATCGCCATTCAGGGCATTGCTACCAGCTTTCATGAAGTGGCGGCTTTGTCTTTTTTCGGCAAGTCGATTGAAACCGTGGAGTGCCTTTCGTTTCACCGGCTGTGCGAGGCACTTAAGAGCGGTGAGGCCGATCACGCGGTAATGGCCATCGAAAACTCGATTGCCGGCAGCATCCTCCCCAACTATTTTCTGCTGCAGCAAAATCATTTTTCAATCCACGGTGAGCTTTACCTTCCGATTCACATGCATTTGATGGCGTTGCCTGGCGTGCACCTGAAAGATGTGAGGCAGATTGAGTCGCACCCGATGGCCATTCGCCAGTGCTCAGAGTTTCTTCATGCACTTTCGGGCGTGGCTATCCGCGAAAGCGAGGACACCGCCTTTTCGGCCAGGCGCATTAAGAGTGAGAAGCTGAAAGATACGGCTGCAATCGCCAACGAACAGGCGGCAAAAAAATTCGGGTTGCAGATCCTTGAGCGGAGAATTGAAACCCATAAAAAGAACTTCACACGCTTCCTTATGCTGAGCCGCGAGGCCAATGGGGTTGGGGCGAACAAAGCCACACTCTGTTTTGAAGTGAAAAATGAAGCAGGCAGCCTGGCGGATGTGCTAACCGTTTTCAAACAGCATCAAATCAACCTGACAAAGATTCAGTCGGTTCCGATTATTGGTCGACCAAGTGAATACTCCATTCATATAGACGTGGAATGGCGTCAGCGTAGAAATTATGATCAGGCCTTGAAAGTGGTTTTGCGGCAGGTGCGAAATCTCAACATACTGGGTGAGTACAAGAAGGCTACCATTCAATTCAGTTAACCATGATCCGAACAGCAAAAAGAATAGAACGGGTTGACGAATATTATTTCAGCCGAAAACTGGCCGAGGTACGTTCGCTCGACACCCCGGAGCGCAAAGTAATCAATCTTGGCATCGGCAGCCCCGATCTCGCGCCAACGGCTAACGTCATCGATGCGTTGATGGATTCTGCCCGGCTTCCAAATACGCACGGCTATCAGAGTTATAAGGGAACAGCCGCGCTACGGCAGGCTATTGCCAGTTTCTACCTGAACACCTATAGAGTGTCTTTGGATGCCGAGCGCGCGATTCTGCCGCTGATGGGCAGCAAAGAGGGGATCATGCACATTTCGATGGCGTTTGTGGATGAAGGCGATGAGGTGCTGGTGCCTGATCCTGGTTATCCTACGTATTCGAGCGTGGCCAATCTGGTGGGGGCGAAGATACGCACGTACACGATGGACGAGGAGAAAGATTGGGCACCTGATATTGAGGCGTTGCAACAGCAGGATCTTTCGCGTGTCAAACTGATGTGGACCAATTTTCCGCATATGCCCACTGGCCGGGTTGCCCAGGCAAGCGAGTTACACCAACTTGTTGATTTGGCGCGCGAGCATCGTTTTCTGATCGTGAACGATAATCCGTATAGCCTGATTCTGAATGAATCTCCTTTAAGCATATTGTCAATACCGGGTGCTGACGAGGTTGCACTGGAGTTGAATTCGCTGAGCAAGTCGCATAATATGGCAGGCTGGCGCATTGGATGGGTGGCGGGTCGGCCCGAATTTCTGGATGCCATCCTTCGGGTGAAGAGCAACATGGATTCAGGCATGTTCCTGGGGCTGCAACAGGCTGCAACTGAAGCGCTTCGGCATTCGAGCACCTGGTTCAATCAATTGAATGATGTTTACCGCGAGCGAAGAAAAGTGGCGCACGAGATTCTCGATTCGCTGGATTGCCGCTATACACGTAATCAGTCCGGATTATTTGTATGGGCGCGCGTAAGCGACCGTATTGCGGATGTTGAAAAGTGGGTGGACGAAATTCTGTACGGGGCCCGCGTGTTTATCACACCCGGTTTCATTTTTGGTTCGAAAGGTGCGCGGCATGTTCGTGTTTCGCTGTGTAGCCCGGCCGAGCAAATGAAGCAGGCGCTGGAACGCATTCACCAGCACCAGGCAAACAGTTCTGACAAAATTAAAGTGAACGTACGATGAAGGTAGGTGTTATTGGTGTTGGATTGGTTGGGGGCAGCATGGCGCTGGACTTGAAAAAGTCGGGCCTTGCTGAGCGTGTAGTGGGCACCGATCAGCAAGAGGAGAACGCGAAAGAGGCAGTGCGTCTTGGTTTGATTGATGAGGCGGTTAGTCTTGATCAGTTGGCGGCCGGTAGTGACGTAATTGTTGCAGCTGTACCTGTGGGGGCGCTCGTGCGGTTACTACCTGATTTGCTGAAGCGAATTTCGGAGAACTGCGTGGTTCTGGATGTGGGATCGACCAAAAAGCAGATTTGTGAGGCCGTGGCCGGTCACCCAAAACGTCCCCGGTTTGTCGGGGCTCATCCGCTGGCCGGAACGGAGAATTCCGGACCAAAGGCAGCATTTGCAGGGCTTTTTGCCGGAAAGACCAATATTATCTGTGAACGGGACCAATCGGCTCCGGATGCGTTGGCGCGGGCAGAACAGGTGTTTGCCGCGTTGGGCATGAAGACCGTGTACATGGAGGCAGAAGAACATGATCGGCATGTTGCTTACGTGTCGCACCTTTCGCACGTAAGTTCGTTTTTGCTGGGCCAAACGGTATTGGATATCGAAAAAGACGAGCAAAATATTTTTGAGTTGGCCAGCACCGGCTTTTCATCTACCGTGCGGCTTGCCAAAAGCTCCCCGGATATGTGGGCGCCAATTTTCGAACAAAACGCCCGTTACCTCAGTCAGGCGCTGCTTGAATACATCATGCACCTTCAAAAATTTCATTATCACCTGGTGAAAGGAGATGTCAAGGAGTTGCACCAGATGATGAGCAGTGCCAATGAAATCAGGCGCGTGCTGGAAGGCATCGAACTCAAAACGAAACAACCAAAAGAAAAAACTGTTACTTTTAATTGAGTATGAGCAAGAAGGGATTACAAATCAGTAGTTTGGCCAGTTGGTTAGGGATACAAACGCCCATCATCATCAGCGGGCCATGCAGTGCAGAGACCGAGCATCAAACCGTAACCACGGCCATGCAGTTAAAGGCACTCAACCAGGTGCACCTCCTGCGGGCTGGAATCTGGAAGCCACGCACTCGACCCGGCCAATTTGAAGGAGCCGGTGAAGTTGGTCTTGCGTGGCTGATCGCTGCGAAAAAAGAAACCGGGCTGCCAGTTACCACTGAAGTGGCCACGGCAGCACATGTGGAGGCGTGCCTGAAAGCCGGAGTTGACGTGCTCTGGATTGGCGCGCGAACCACGGTAAACCCGTTTTCGGTTCAGGAGATTGCCGATGCGTTGCAGGGTGTCGACATTCCTGTGATGGTGAAGAATCCCGTTAATCCTGACCTGGAACTTTGGATCGGGGCACTCGAGCGCCTCAACCGGGCCGGTATAAAAACACTTGCTGCCATTCACCGCGGGTTTTCCTCGTTTGACAAAGGGCCCTTTCGCAATGCGCCCATGTGGGATTTCCCGATCGAGTTGAAGACACGTTTTCCTGAGCTGGAGATCATTTGCGACCCCAGCCATATTTGCGGCAATCGCGAGTTGCTTCCTTTTGTGGCGCAGAAAGCGCTCGACCTCGACATGGCCGGTATTATGTTGGAAAGCCACATCACGCCCGACCAAGCCTGGAGTGATGCAAAGCAGCAAATAACCCCGGCTGCCTTTGGTAAGATGTTGCAAGGGCTTATTGTCCGGAAAGCCGAAGTAGCCAGCAAGGAATTCCGCGATACACTTACCATCCTTCGCGAGCAGATCGACCAGCTGGATGACGATATCATGGGTAAGATGAGCGCGCGTATGAAAATTTCTGAACAGATTGGTCATTACAAGCGCGATAACAACGTCACCATTCTACAGGTAAACCGGTGGGACGAAATTCTGCACACGCGCCTGGCTCAGGGTAACGCTATGGGACTCAGCCAGGAATTTGTCACTGATTTGCTGAAACTCATTCACCACGAATCGATTCAGGTGCAGCAGCGCGTGATGAATGATAAAGTGGAAAAGGCCGTTTAACGTCCGTTTCTCCTCGTAGTCAGGTTTCGATAAACTCAACCTGAAAACAGTATTTGAGCATGGCTTCTGGTTTTCTTCTCCTCACTTAAAATGGAAGAGGCCGCCTGGTTAGGGCGACCTCTTCTTTTTTGGAGCCGGATGACCTAGTCTTTCAATACTACCGCATCCAGGTTTTTCTGTTTCACCAGCGCATTAAAAGCCGGCACGTCTTGCTTAAAAATCTTATCCAGCGCTGTCAAGTGCCCGTCAATCTCGGCTGAAATCTCTTTTTTGAATTCAATCATCTGATCGGTGGGTCGGAAGTTGCCCGAACCAGCCAGTGAGTTCAGATGAGCGAGTTTGTTGTTCAGGCGGATGGGGAAGTTAAGCGGGTCTTGTCCGCTTCGGTTCTTGGTCTGGTACAGGGCTTCCTCAATCTTTTTCATCTCATCCTGAATGCTCTTTGCCTTGTCAAGCACATCCTTCATCGCTTCCTTTTGATCTTTGATTGGCTCAATAGCACGGTTGATCTGATCGCGGGCGGCTCGGATTTTTTTGATGGCTGTGTGTGTTTCGTTCACTTTGGCAATTACCTCCTGCAGGAAATCAAACTGGGCCTTCAGATCAGCATCGGTACCGGTGGCCCGCGGGTCTTTCAAAATCTCAAAATCCGTCTCCATCGCTTTTCCGTTAACGGTAAGCCGCACTTTGTAGCTGCCGGGCAGTGCCCTCGGCCCGTTTAGCGATGAAGCCCACAGGATCAGGCCATCAAACCGGTCGGCATCCGGGTAGCGCATATTCCAGTTGAACTTATTCATGCCCGGTTGTTTGAGCGAAAGCTTTTCCTCTTTGGCCTTCAGATCAGGCTTGGTCGAAAATTTCTTGATCAGCTTGCCGTCCGTTTGCAGGAATTCGAGCGATACCTGTGCTTTTGTGGTGTCTTTTACCACAAAATGCACGGTAACTCCACCCGGGTGGTTTTGCCCGACCGTGCGGGGAGCCCGTCCAAAGCTAAACCCGGGACCCATGCGGTAACTGGGCATTGGTTTGTAAAGGTAAGTTTCGGCTACAGCAACCTGTTCATTGAGCTGATGGAGCGGTGTGAGGTCATCAATGAGCCAAAATCCGCGGCCCTGGGTGGCTGCAATCAGGTTGTCATTTTTGATAGTCAGGTCGGTAATCGGTACGATCGGGAGATTGAGTTGGAAGGGTTTCCAGCTGTTTCCGTCATCAAACGAAACATACATGCCCGACTCCGTGCCGGCATAAAGTAATCCCTTGCGCTTGGGGTCGGCCCGCAATACCCGGGTGAAATGCCCGGCATCAATGCCATCTGTAATTTTTGTCCACGTTTTGCCGTAGTCCTTCGACTTGTACAGATAAGGCCGGTAGTCGCCTGACTTGTATCTGGTGCCCGCAATATAGATGCCGCCTTTGCCATGCCCATCGAACTCAACGCTGTTGATCATCATCCATTCGGGCATGTCTTTAGGTGTGATGTTTTGCCAGGTTTTGCCGCCATCGGTAGTGGCATGAACCAAGCCATCATCCGATCCGGTTACCACAAAGTCTTTTTCATAGGGAGATTCACCCGCTGCAAAAATGGTACAGTAGTACTCTACACTGGTATTGTCTTTTGTGATGGGCCCACCGGACGATCCCATTTTAGATTTGTCGTTGCGTGTCAGGTCAGGGCTAATGGTTTCCCACGATTGCCCACCGTTCAGTGATACGTGAACGTGGTTCGATGTGGTGTATAGCTTTTTCGGGTTGTGCGGGGAGAAGAAGATGGGGAAGTTCCACTGAAACCGGTATTTCATGTCTTCCACACCATGGCCCATCGGGTTGTTGGGCCATACATTAACCGAGCGGCTTTCACTGGTGGCGTGGTTCTGCACTTCCAGAAGCCCGCCATAGTTTCCGCCATACACGATCTCGGGGTTGGCAGGATCGGGCGCCAGGTGTCCGCTTTCACTACCGGCCGTTTCTTCCCAGTCGCGCTCCGTGATGGCGAAGCCATCGGTGCGGTGGTAGATGCGCACGGTGGAGTTATCCTGCTGCGCACCGTAGATGCGATAAGGGAAACCGTTGTCGGTAAGCACGCGGTAGAACTGACCGGTGGGCTGGTTCCCATACGTAGTCCAGTTGTCACCGCCATCGAAACTCACCTGTGCGCCACCGTCATCGGCAATGGCCATGCGCTGGTTGTCTTCCGGTGCAATCCACAAATCGTGATGATCGCCATGCGGTGCATTGAACGCCTGGAAGGTACGTCCTCCGTCTTTTGAGCGATGGTAGGATACGTTCACGACATACACCATATCGATATCTTTTGTGTCGGCATAGATGCGCGAGTAATACCAGGCACGCTGACGCAGGTCGCGGCTGTCATTCATTTTACGCCAGGTTTTACCTTCGTCATCGCTTCGGTATACGCCACCGTTTTCATTTTCGATGATTGCATAGACGCGATCAGAGCTCACGGGGGAAACTGTGATTCCCACAATTCCCCAGGTACCCTTCGGTAAACCCGAGTTGGTTGAAATATTAGTCCAGGTATCTCCGCCATCCGTGCTTTTCCACATGGCCGATCCATCCCCACCGCTTTCGAGACTATACGGTGTTCTGCGAATGCGCCACGTAGACGCGTACATGATCCGCGGGTTATTCGGGTCGAAGCAAAGATCAACAGCTCCTGCATCTGCATTGGCAAACAAAGTTCGCTTCCACGTTTTACCACCGTCAGTCGATTTGTACACACCACGTTCGTCCGAAGATTTAAACAAGTCGCCCAACACGGCCGCGTACACCACATCGGGGTTTTTAGGGTGGATGCGCACGCGCGGTATGTGCCTTGATTCTTTCAGACCGATGGAGTTCCACGTCTTGCCGGCATCCACGGACTTCCACATGCCATAGCCATACGACACGTTGCCACGAACGGTCTTTTCGCCACCTCCAACATAGATTACGTTATTGTCCCATTCACTGACGGCAACCGCGCCAATTGATCCGCCAAAAAATCCGTCTGAGATATTCACCCAGGAATTTCCGGCATCGGTTGTGCGCCATACACCACCGCCCGTAGCCCCGAAATAGTAGAGGTTGGGTTTGCCGGGTACGCCTGTTACAGAGGCAGATCGGCCTCCGCGGAAGGGGCCAATACTCCGCCACTCCATGGCATTGTAGAGTTTTTCGTCAAAAGCAGTGGTGGGTTTTGCAGCAGGAGGGTTCTTCTTCTGCGCCATCACCGGGCCGGCAATTGCCAGCACGAACACCAGTAGGAAGGTATATCGCATATGTTTCTAGAAGTTTGTACCCCGATTTACACCCAATTCGGTGCTTTTTTGCATTTTTTTTGACCAATGGTAGCCCTTGCCAGTCGCGGGGATTTTGGTGTGGACGGTGGTTGACAATCAGCGAAAGAAAACTATTTTACCGGTGGAATTATGGAGAAACCCAACTACCGGCTCTTATTTAGTGCGCCCGTGATGGTTGCCGCCCTGGGCTACTTTGTCGATATCTACGATCTGCTGTTGTTCAGCATCGTTCGCATCTCCAGCCTTCGGTCCATGGGTGTCTCAGATGCCGACATGCTGGCAACCGGTGAGTTTTTGATCCGCGTTCAAATGACGGGCCTGCTGGTCGGTGGGCTTATCTGGGGCATCATGGGTGACAAGCGCGGCCGGCTTTCCGTTTTGTTTGGCTCCATTCTGTTGTACTCACTCGCCAATATTGCCAATGGATTTGCGGTTACGGTGACTCAGTATGCTGTTCTCCGGTTTATTGCGGGTATCGGATTAGCGGGCGAGTTGGGTGCAGGCATCACGCTCGTTTCTGAAATATTGCCCACGCGCCTCCGCGGCTATGGCACCACGCTGGTGGCAACGGTTGGGTTGATGGGTGCGGTGCTGGCCAACATCATTGCCAAGAACTTTGAATGGCAGACCGCTTATTTCATTGGCGGTAGTTTGGGTCTGATGTTGCTCATAGCCCGGGTGGGCGTATTCGAGTCGGACGTGTTTTTGAAGATCAAGGAGCGCGAAGTAGAACGGGGTAATTTCCTTCAGTTATTCCGATCGCGCGAACGATTGATAAAATTTGTAGGCTGCATTTTGATTGGCCTTCCGATTTGGTACGTTATCGGTATCCTGATTACGTTCTCGCCCGAGTTTGCTGCTGCCCTCGCCATACAAGGGACGGTGAATTCGGGGGACGCGGTCATGTTCAGCTACATCGGCCTGGCAGCCGGTGACTTATCGAGCGGATTTATCAGTCAGGCCGTGCGCTCGCGAAAAAAAGTGGTATCGGGTTTTATTCTGATCACGCTGGCGGTGGTCGTCTTTTATCTCTACGGCCCCATTTCTACAGCCAACGGATTTTATCTGACCTGCTTTGCTCTCGGTTTTGGAGTGGGATACTGGGCACTGTTTGTTACCGTGGCGGCCGAACAGTTTGGCACCAACCTTCGGTCAACCGTAGCTACTTCAGTCCCGAATTTCATCCGGGGCACGGTAGTGCCACTCACGTTATTGTTCAAATACTTCCGGGGGTATGTCGGTCTGATCACGGGGGCGTTACTAGTAGGTATTCTTACGATTGCCATAGGCCTTCTAGCGCTTCGCTGGATTGACGAAACGTTCTTGCGCGACCTGAATTTCGTTGAGGAGGATTAAAAATCCTGCTAACGAAAAGATAATATTACATCAACGGGCCGCCACATTGCCCGAATGCTACTTTTGGGGTTGCCGTTTGGTATCAATGACCCGAGTTTTCCCGACCGCAATCCTAATGATGATGTTCGCGTCATCGGCCCTGGCGCAAAACCAGGTGCTGATTGACTCCTTGCGCGGTGAACTTGCGCTAGCCGACACCCGTCAGCGATATGAAATTTTATCCAAATTGGCCTGGGAGTACCGCTTTGCCCATCCGGATAGCACGATTAGTCTAGCCCGGCAGGCCTATGCCCTGGGTCAGGAGTTGAACGTCAACTCGCTGGCGCAGCTGATCAACTACGAGGGGGTAGCATTGAACTACAAAGGCGACCGTATTGCCGCCTACGGGGCTTATCAGCGCGCGCTTGAGATGGCTACCACACAACGTGACACCATTCAGATTGGCCATAGCAACAACAATTTGGGCCGTCTCTTTTATGATCAGGGATTGCTGGCCCGGTCGTATGATCACCTTATGAAAGCGGAAGCCGCCTTCACTGTCGCCCGCGATTCTTCCGGCATTGCCTATGCGTTACAAAGTCTGGCTAATCTGTTCCGGCTTCAGCGAGATTACGCAAAGTCTGAACATTACCACAATCGCGCACTTCAAATTCGGCAGCAGCGCGGTAACGCACGGGATATCATGTCCGCCCACGTTCAGTTGGGGCGATTGTATCAGGAAGCAGGCAATTATGAAAAGTCTACAGATCAGTTCCGACTGGCTGAACGGTATGGAAACCAGATTCATGATGAAATTAATCTGGCCGACATTAAGATTTACCTTGCGCAGAATTACCTGGCTACCGGCCAATTGAAATTAGCCGAGCAACTGACCAAAGAAGGCTTTGAGGTAATTGATAAGCTGAACAGTACACTAATGCTGCCCCGGGCGCACCTGATGCTGGGCGAAATTCTGTTTAAGCAGCAACGATGGACGGAGGCGCGCCACCACTTTGATACTGCGCTACTGATTGCCCGTCAGCGCAAGGACATCGTCAACCAGATGGAGGCGCATGAAGGACTTTGGTTGGTATCGAAAGAGCTGAAGCAATCCAGGGAAGAGCTTGTACATTTGAATTTCTACCTGATGCTAAAAGATTCCTTGTTGGATCTTGACCTGGCCCGCCAGGCCGAACGGGCGGAGTTTCAGCTTGAAATTGAGAAAAAGGAAAGGGAGAATCAGCGACTAAAGGAGCGCGAGGCCCGCAACAATGAATTGATCGCTTCGCAAAAAATGGAGCGAACCATTCTGATCACCATTATTGCGTCTCTGGCCGTCATTACCCTCATTATTTGGCTAAATGCAAAACGCAGGCGCGAAACGAATGAGCAGCTGGCGATTCAGAATAAAAAGCTTTCGGATCTGAATCACGAGAAGGATACGCTCATGAGCATCGTGGCCCATGACTTGAAGTCGCCACTCAACCGCGTTCACGGGCTTGCCACTATTCTTGAGTTGGAGGGCGGTCTTACGGATAGCCAGCGGAACTATACCGGCCTGATGAAAGCCAGCGCGCGAGGAGGTCTTGATATGATCACCGATTTGCTCGATGTGCATGCGCTGGAGGACGGTGAAGATCAACGGCAACTGACCACATTTAATCCGGAGAACTGGTTAAATGAGCGTCTTAACACGTTAGGCGCCTCGGCCGAGGCGAAATCCATAACGCTCAATCGCACTTTGGCGTTTCATGGCCCCGTCACCAGCGACCCGGTTTACCTGAGTCGGATTCTCGATAACCTGGTCTCGAACGCCATCAAATTTTCACCCAAAGGTTCCACCGTCTACGTGGCTGCCCGAAGCACGCCAACGGAACTTCAAATTAAGGTGCGCGATGAGGGGCCGGGTTTCAGCGAGCAGGATCGCCAGTTCCTCTATCAGAAATTTCGCAAGCTCACAGCCCAGCCAACGGGCAATGAAAGTTCCAATGGCCTGGGCCTGGCTATTGTGAAGAAACTTATTGACCGTTTGCATGGCAGCATCGACCTGAACACCTCCTCCAAAGGCAGTGAGTTTATGGTACGAGTACCCGTAAAATAACTTTTTGATGAGTTAAACCTCCGGCTACATTTTCACTCCAAGTGACAAATGAAAGTGATTATGAAAAATCTTGGAGTGAGTGTGGCTTTAGTTTTACTGTTGGCAGCCAACGCATGGGCGCAGGAAAATACACCTCGTGCTGACAACCGACAGGGAAATCAACGTGCGAGGATTTCGGACGGGCGGCAAAGTGGCGACCTCACTGCACGCGAGGCAGCCCGGCTGAATCAACAGCAACGCCACGTCAGGCGCGCTGAGCGAAGAGCTAAGGCAGATGGTGATGTTTCGGTGCGTGAACGGGCGCGACTTGAGCGCAAACAAGACCGGGCCAGCCGCAACATCCGCAGGCAGAAAAACGATGCACAGCAGCGCCCAAGGTAGGTTGAGACTTTGGACGGGAAGAGGCTATCCGAAGGGGTAGCCTTTTTTGTCAGCCTATTTTTGAAAAAGCGTGATCAAGATCAGCAACAAGATCTTCAACGTCTTCCACGCCAATACTCAACCGAATCAGGGAGTCGGTTAATCCATTTTTCAGTCGCTCTTCACGCGGAATGCTCGCGTGTGTCATTGAGGCGGGGTGGTTAATTAATGACTCCACACCTCCCAACGATTCGGCCAGTGAGAAAAGCTCAACGCTTTCCATGAATTTGCGTGCTGTAGCCTCCTGATCGTCCTTTAGGGTAAACGAAAGCATACCTCCAAAATCCCGCATTTGCCTGCGGGCAATGGCGTGGTTGGGATGGTCGGAAAATCCCGGCCAATACACGTTCCCGATTTTCGGGTGTTTGCGCAGATATTCGGCAATCGTGCGCCCGTTCTGACAGTGGCGCTCCATGCGCAGATGAAGTGTCTTGATGCCGCGTAATACCAAAAATGAATCCTGTGGGCCCGGTACAGCGCCACAGGAGTTGTGAATGAACGCGAGGTCCTGGTACAGTTTTTCATCGTTTACCACCAGCGCCCCCATGATCACGTCACTATGTCCGCCCAGGTACTTAGTTACCGAGTGCATCACAATGTGTGCCCCGAGGTCGAGCGGATTTTGCAGGTAGGGCGAAGCAAACGTGTTATCGACCGCCACCAGGCTGTTGTTCTTTTTCGCCAGGGCTACACACGCTTCAATATCGATGATCCGCATCAGCGGATTCGAAGGGGTTTCAATCCAGAATAGCTTCGTTTTATCATTGACATAAGCCTCGGCATTTTTTGCTTCGCTTAGGTCGATAAAGTGGAATTTGATTCCGAACCGCTCGTACACGCGTTTAAACATGCGGTACGATCCCCCATACAAATCGTTACTGGTAATGACCTCATCGCCCGGGTTGAGCAACTTGATTACCGCATCTGTTGCGCCCATACCGCTGGAAAAGCAAAGCCCGAACTTGCCATTCTCGAGCGCAGCAATGTTTTTTTGAAGTACGTTTCGGGTCGGGTTCGCGCCCCGGGCATACGCATAACCTTTATGCCGGGCCGGTGACTCCTGCACATAGGTAGAGGTTTGAAAAATGGGTGTCATGATGGCCCCGGTTGAGGGGTCGGGTTCGACCCCGGCATGAATGGCCTTCGTTCCGAATTTCATGGTAAACAGGTTGCGGGTCAGTTAAAACGCCCGGTTAACATCAAACTTTTCCAGGTAGTCGGCTACCCTGCGTACAAAACTTCCACCCAGCGCACCATCAACCACCCGATGATCATACGAGTGTGACAGGAACATCTTGTGGCGAATGGCAATCACATCGCCATACGGAGTTTCAAGAACGGCCGGCTTTTTAATAATTGCACCCGTTGCCATAATGCCCACCTGGGGTTGCACGATAATCGGGGTGCCCATCACATTTCCAAATGATCCTACATTTGAAATGGTGTACGTGCCTCCCGTTAGTTCGTCTGGCTTAAGTTTATTCTCGCGTGCCCGCCTGGCCAGATCATTCACCGCTTTAGCCAGCCCGGTTAAACTGAGTTGGTCGGCATTTCGGATAACGGGAACAATCAGGTTGCCGGTTGGCAGCGCCACAGCCACGCCAATGTTGATTTCCTTTTTACGGATAATCCGGTCTCCATCCACCTGACTGTTGATCATCGGAAAGTCTTTGATGGCGGCAACAATGGCCTCAACAAAAACTGGTGTAAAGGTTATTGACTCGCCCGTTCGTTTCTGAAACTCGTCTTTAACTTTTGTTCGCCACACTACCACATTCGTTAAATCGGCTTCTACAAACGAAGTGACATGCGGGCTGATGCGTTTGCTTTCCACCATTCGGTCGGCAATCATCTTGCGCATGCGATCCATCTGGATGATTTCATCACCCGCACTGATGGAAGCCGGCACAGATGGCGTGCTGGTCACCGCAGGGCCCAACGTGCGGCCCGATTTACGATTCTGCACGAAAGACAGGATATCGCGTTTGGTTACCCGCCCTTCGGCACCGGATCCGGCAATGGTTTCCAGTTCGGCTACGGCTATGTTTTCCTCACGCGCAATACTTTTTACGAGAGGTGAATAAAATCTTGAACTCGATTTGTAGTCATTTGCTACCGGGTGGCCATTGCTGCTCGGGGCCGATGCCAGCGGGGCCGGGGCAAGTGCAGGCTCAGGTTTGGCTTCTTTCGCAACCGGTACCGGGGCAGAAGCCGGATTGCTTTTGCTGGCCTCAGCCTCGATGGTGATGATCGCGATAGCTTTGCCAACCTTCACTACATCTCCTTTTTGGGCCAGAATCTCCTTAAGAACCCCGGCATGTGTTGAGGGCACCTCGGTGTCCACTTTGTCCGTGGCCACTTCCAGCACACTTTCATCCTGCTCGATCCGGTCGCCCGGCTTTTTCAGCCAGTTGAGAATCGTAGCCTCCATGATGCTCTCGCCCATCTTGGGCATAATCAGTTCTACTTGTGCCATTCGGTGCAAATTTGGGCCGTAAAGTTAGCATTTTTTACCTCGCTAACGATTGCAAAAAGACCGCTTTGGGGTTGTTTCGGCCATTTGGCGGGGTGACGATAGTCTGACGTGCTGCTGACCAAGGTCATACTTTTTGGGTGCAGGTGGAGGGAATTTTAACCAATCAAAATTTACCCAACTGCCTATATGGAAACGACAGATTTAGCAGCACCTGCGACCAAGGTCACCAAGGGTGTGGCAACAAAAAGATACGTGTACTCCTTCCACGAAGGAGACGGCAAAAACAAGCAATTACTGGGCGGCAAGGGTGCAAACCTGTGCGAAATGACCCAGATCGGACTGAACGTTCCTTCTGGATTTGTGGTGACGACCGAGGCGTGCCTCACCTACCTGGCCGAGCCCAGCCGCAAACTTCCGGATGGTGTAATGGACCAGGTGCGCGAAAACATGCGTGCATTGGAGGTTGCAACCGGAAAGAAATTCGGGAATACTGAGAGCCCGCTTCTTGTATCAGTACGATCGGGTTCAGCTATGTCGATGCCCGGCATGATGGACACGATCCTCAACCTGGGGCTTAATTCACAAACGTTGAAGGGATTGATCGCACAAACCCGCAACGAACGTTTTGGGTACGATGCCTACCGCAGGTTCATCCAGTTATTTGGAAAAGTGGCCCTGGGTGTGCCCGATGAAAAATTTGATACTCACTTTGAAGAAGTGAAGCGCAAAGCCGGTGTAAAAGTGGACGTTGGCTTGAATACAGGCGACCTGAAGGAAGTTAGCGAGCGTTTCCTTACCGTGGTGCGCGAGCACACCGGACGGCCTTTCCCTGAAGATGTTTTTGAGCAATTGGAAATTGCCATCAAGGCGGTATTCAACTCCTGGATGGGCAAGCGCGCTGTAGACTACCGCAGAGAATTCAAGATAACACCCCAAATGGCCAATGGTACTGCCGTTAACGTGGTTACCATGGTATTTGGCAACATGGGTAACGACTGCGCCACGGGCGTAGGCTTCACCCGCGACCCTGGCACGGGCGAGAACGTAATGTTTGGCGAGTATCTCACCAACGCACAGGGCGAAGATGTGGTGGCTGGCATTCGCACACCCAAGCCGGTTGCTCAATTAGCAACGGAAATGCCGGAGTTGTATCGTCAACTCGAAGGACTTCGCAAGAAGCTCGAGACCCATTACCGCGAGGTCCAGGATTTTGAGTACACGATTGAGAAAGGTGTTTTGTATTGCCTGCAGACCCGAAATGGGAAGATGAACACGACTGCCATGGTTCGCACATCAGTAGAAATGGCGCATGAAGGGTTAATCACCCGCGAACAGGCGCTCCTGCGCATTAAACCAGATATCCTGGAGCAGTTGCTCCACCCGCGCCTCGACTCGTTGCATAAAGTTGACCCGATTGCGCAAGGTTTGCCGGCATCGCCCGGGGCTGCATCCGGTCATATTGTATTTGATGCCGACAGGGCAGAGCTGCTGGGCAAAGCAGGGGAAAAGGTGATTCTGGTACGTGAAGAAACGAAGCCGGAAGACATCCACGGATTCTTTGCTGCCCAGGGTGTGCTTACCAGCCGAGGAGGAAAAACCTCGCACGCAGCCGTTGTGGCTCGCGGTATGGGCAAACCCTGCGTGGCCGGAGCAGAAGGCATTCATGTGGATGTAAAACTTCGGCAGGCGGTGATTGGAGAAAAGACCCTTCACGAAGGCGATTTTATTACCATTGACGGTGGAACGGGTTATGTGTACAAAGGCATGATTCCCATGGTGGAACCAACCTTTTCCGATGAGCTGAAGAAACTGCTTACCTGGGCAGACGAAGCGTCAACCCTGAAAGTGATGGCAAATGCGGATACACCCTCGGCAGCCAAGAAGGCACTGAATTACGGAGCTATGGGTATCGGTCTATGCCGCACCGAACGCATGTTTAATGATGTCGATCGGCTGCCCATCGTAGTGGAAATGATTTTGGCTTCCACGCAGCAGGAACGCGAATCAGCGTTGGATCGCCTCAAGGATATTCAACGCAAAGACTTCCGTGAAATTCTGACCACCATGGCCCCTCGTCCGGTTACCATCCGGTTGTTGGATCCACCCATTCATGAATTCCTGCCCACCGAAGATGTGCTACGCGATGAGCTCACCAACCTGCGGCATTTGAAGGAAACCGTAAGCGGTGTAAACAACCTATTCGGAAGTTTGCGTCTGTTGAATGCGGACCTCAAGATTGCTGACAAATCGCTGGAGCCGTTTACGGCAGCCGGTGCCGACCTGGTTACCCAGGCGATTCAGAAGAAAGAGCAAATGCTGAAGAAAGTTCGTGAGCTGCATGAAGTGAACCCGATGCTGGGCCACCGCGGTGTTCGTCTGGGCATCACATTCCCTGAAATCTACCGCATGCAGATATCGGCTATTCTTGAGGCAACAGCTGATTGCCAGCGCGTAGGTATCGATGTGCGCCCGGAGATCATGGTTCCGCAGGTGATTACCGTAGAGGAGCTGGAGCAGATCAAGGAGCATGTAGATGAAATCAGAACGAAGATCGAGACCGAGCAGAAAGTGACGTTGAATTTCAAATTCGGTACCATGATTGAAGCTGTGCGGGCTTGCCTGCAGGCGGAAGATCTGGCCACCGTGGCTGAGTTCTTCTCCTGTGGCACCTATGACCTCACGCAGGCAACGTTCTCCTTCTCGCGCGAAGATGCCGAGAATAAGTTTCTCCCCTTCTACATCATGAAAGGTGTATTAAAGGATAATCCGTTTGAGGTGCTCGACAGCCGCGCCATGGGCAAACTGATGCGCATGGCCGTGCAGGAGGGCCGCAAGACCAACCCGAACCTGAAGGTGGGTATCTGTGGTGAGCATGGTGGCCACCCCGAGTCGATTTTCTTCTGCCACAGCATAGGGCTCAACTACGTTTCGTGTTCAGGGCCGCGCGTACCGGTAGCCCGGTTAGCCGCAGCTCATGCTAAGTTGGGTGAATCGAAGTACAGTAGTAATTGACCTGTGCGGTTAATGGAAAGGGCAGGGCGCAAGTTCTGCCCTTCTTTTTTTGCAGTAAACCAGCCGTGTTTGTTAGGAAAGTATGGCGGTGAAGTCAGAGGATGGGTTGAACGGCTTCAACCGGAAGCATTTGGCTGCCGGCAAACGCCAGGGCCAAGGTAAGGTTGTGAGAGGCTTCTGTGCTCAACCCTTCATGAAGGCCCCAATCCTGACCGGAAATGGCCAATACAAAAGCGTTCACACCACTGCCGAAGAGTTCTCGTGCGAGATAGACAATCGTGCCGGGCGGCTGGCGGTGAGTTGAAAAGCTCACGTCCGCCAGGGGTTCGCACCGGGTCCAGCTAAATCCATTTGGCAAGGCCTCGCGGGTTGAATCCACGAATACAACCGTGTCAAAGCCGCTGATGAATTCGGCATCTTCAATCTGGAGCTGATACCGGTACGCCACATTCATTTCCGGAAAGGCAGTTTCCATTTCGGAAGCGAACTTCCATCCGAGACCGTCATCGCCCCGGCTATCGTTGCCAATGCCAATCAACAGCAACCGCTTAGGATCGGTAACGTTCATCGATCAGTTGATTTTGGTGATTGTACAACTCCACATGAAGGGGCATCTGCCCGAGCGATTGCGTGGCACAACTCAGACACGGGTCGTACGCGCGGATTGCCACTTCCACCTGGTTGAGCATGCCATCGGTAATCGTTCCCTTTTGACTGATCACGTTGTTGGCGACCCACTTCACGGCCTGATTCATGGCTTCGTTGTTGTGCGTGGTCGACACGATCAGGTTGCAGCGGGTGATCATTCCTTTTTCATCAACGCGGTAATGGTGCGTGAGCGTGCCGCGCGGTGCTTCGATAATGCCAATGCCTTCGAGGCGGTGGTTGCCTTCGCGTACCAAGTCATCACTCAGGATGTCCGGGTCGTGCAGCAGTTTCTTCATTACTTCCGCACAGTGGAGAATTTCAATCAGCCGCGCCCAGTGCGAGTACAACGTGCTGTTGTTTACTTTCTTTCCGGAAAATGCCTTGAATACCTGTCGTTCCTGTTCAGCTAACGGAGTCGGGATGGCATCACAGATGTTGATTCGCGCGAGTGGACCTACGCGATTCCACCCGTTCTGCCGGCCGAGTTCTTTCAGGTAGGGGAACTTCATGTACGACCACCGTTCGACACCTTCCAGGAAGTATTTTTCGTAGTCATCCGTGCTCACATCCGGCAAGGTTACTTTTCCAGCGCTGTCGATGGCGCGCAGTTTACCGTGGTACAGTTCCAGGGAGCCTGCATCGTCTACCATGCCCAGGTGGCCGGATGGGAATGCCGCGAAGGTGTCCATCAAATCGCGGTGCTGCTCATGGTATTGTTTGATGAACGTCAGAATCTCTTGCGACCATTCCAGCATCGTGTCGATGTTTGGCATATCGGCCCCGGTAAGGAAAAAATCCCGTTCTTTCACCGAAAGCGTTTTGTGCATTCCACCCGGTACGGCTGCAATGCCATGTATTTTTTTACCGGCAATGGCCTGAATCACTTCCTGCCCGAATTTGCGCATGAGAATACCTTTGCGCGCCAGCTCTTTGTTGGCCGCGGCAACAGCCAGTACATTGCGCTTGTCCACCGGTGCATCCATACCGAACAGCAAGTCGGGGGAGGCGAGATAGAAAAAGTGCAACGCGTGCGACTGAAATATTTGCGCGTAGTGCAATAGCCTTCGCAGCTTTTGAGCCGGCAGGCTAAGATCTTCCGGGTTGATGCCAACCAGTTGGTCGATCGCTTTGGCCGCTGCGAGGTGGTGGCTCACCGGGCAGATGCCACACAGGCGTTGTACCAGCACCGGAGCCTCCCAATAGGGCCGGCCCTGGATGAAGCGCTCGAAGCCCCGGAACTCCACAATATGAAAGAAGGAGTCCTGAACTTTTCCGTATTCATCCAGATGAATGGTTACCCGACCATGGCCTTCCACACGGGTAACCGGATCGATCATTACTTTCGTTTTCATTACTAGTCGTATTTGAATTCCGAGTAGAGCAACGAGTACTCTTCGCCCCACAACAAGCTCTTAATTACTTTCCAGATGTGGGTGGCCGAGGGCGGACATCCCGGGATGGAGTAATCCACCTTGACAATTTCATTGCAGGCATACACGCGGTCGAGAATTTTCGGAAGGTCTTCGTGATAGGGCACGGTGGTTTCGCCCGGTTCGCTCGTTACGCTGTTCAGGTATGCTTCCTCCAGGCATTCGCCCAGTGGCACGGTGTTGCGCATGGCTGGCAGTCCACCCCATACAGCACACTCACCCACTACCACCAGCGTATCGCACATCTCACGGAATTTCTTCAGCGTTTCAATATTCTCGGTGTTACAGCAACCGCCCTCTACCAGACCGAGGTGACATCGTTGTGTAAACGTTTTGATATCGGTCAGTGGCGACTTGTTGAACGACACAAGTTCAGCAATATCCAGAATCTCGGTATCGATGTCGAGCAGCGACATGTGGCAACCGAAGCAGCCTGCCAGCGAAACCGTGGCAATGGTCTTCTTCTCGAAATTCACCACGCGTGGCTTGTCGAGAATAGTGTGGCTGAAGTGTTTTTGCGTAGATGCCATGTCGAAAGTCCGGTCGCCAAACGGCTGCGACAAGCTTTTGCCGCGCACAATAATGGCTCCTGTCGGGCAAATGCGCATGGCTTTGTCAGCAGCTTCTTCGTTCAGCTTCGCTTCCTGCTCATAGTCGATACCGACCATCGTTTCGTTGCCGCGGTTGATGTAGTTGAACACGCGCTTGCCATCATCTGTAAAAATTTCTTCCACACACCTGCGGCACTTAATGCACCGATTATGCTCCATCACCATGCGCTTGGGCTGGTAGTCGATGAGGCGATCTTTGAACAGGTGCGGGAAGCGTGATTGCGAAATGCCGAGCTCGTACCCCATGTGTTGCAGATCGCAATTCCCGCTTTTCTCACAGGCCGGGCAGAAGTGGTTGCCTTCGGCAAACATCATTTCCACCAGCGCCTTCCGGATGTCGATTAGTTCCGGAGTGTTCACCTCCACCTTCAGGCCGTCGCGCACGGCTTCCGTGCAGGCCGGGTTATAGCGACCGTTTATCTTGCAGGTGCACGTGCGGCAGGTGCCCAGCGGTGGGTCGATGTGTTTGAAGTAGCAAAGCGAAGGAATAAAAATTCCGTGCTCTTTTGCGGCATCCACCAGGTTGGTGCCCGCTTCCGATTGGTAGGATTTGCCATCAATCCAGAATGTGCAGGTAGCCATGGTCATCAGGGTTTATAGCGTTCGTAGTCGGCAACGGCTGCGTGTTCGTCAATAGCGCGGTACATGCTGTGATCGACATCCGCAAAGCGCTTGGTGAAGTATTCGGGAAATTTGTCGATGGCATGCAACACCGAGTTCGGTGCCGTTTTACCCAGGCCGCAGCGGCTGGTGGTTTTCATGATGGTGCCCCAGTTTCGCAACTCGGCCAGGTCGTTCTTGTCGGCCAGGCCATGACTGATCTTTTCCAGCTTGCGTTGCACAATGAAGTTGCCCGCCCGGCAAGGCGTACACACTCCGCAGGATTCGTGCTTGAAGAAGGACGAAAAGTTCAGCAGGATGTGTACCAGGTCGCGGTGGCGGTTGAAGATCATGAAGGAGCCACCACAGCGGATGTCTTTTTGCGCGAGCAAGTCGAGCATCGAAATGCGCCTGAATTTTTCTTTGATGGAGATGCATTCGCCTGAGGGGCCGCTGACCTGAATGAAGTAAGGATCTTCGGCTCCGCAGATTTCCAGCAACTCGGCCACCGTCATGCCCCACTCAATTTCGTAGAGGCCCGGCCGCAGGCAATCGCCCGACACACTGATGAGTTTTGTGCCTGCCGACCCCGGTATGCCGCGCCTCAGGTATTCGAACGAGCCCAACTGAATAAGCCGGGCGGCTGCGGCAAAGGTCTCAACATTGTTTACCACTGTGGGCAGTTGCAGGTATCCTTTTTCCACCGGGTAGAACCATTTTGTGCGCGGCTCCCCGCGCTTGCCTTCCATGGACTCCAGTAATGCGGTTTCTTCGCCACACACGTACGCACCCGCTCCGATTTCCAAACGCAGGTCGAAGTTGAATCCGGAGATTCCGGCTACGTCATTTCCCAACAGACCTTGCTGATAGAACTGGTCGATTTCATCTTCCAAAATGGTCGCCAGCCAGCGGTATTCTCCGCGCAGGTAGATCACCCCATAGGCAGCACCCACAGCAAACCCGGCAACGATCATGCCTTCCAGCACAGCACCCGGCTGATTCTGCAGCAGCACGCGATCTTTAAATGTTCCCGGCTCGCCCTCATCGGCATTGCACACAATAAACTTGGGATTCTCTGCGAATGAGCGGCACGTATTCCATTTTTTCCAGGTGGGGAAGAAAGCGCCTCCGCGTCCTGCGAGTTCGGAGATACGAAGTTGTTCAATTACACCTTCGGGGGTAAGCGTTTTCAGCTTGCGCACGGCCTCGCCACGTTCGTAAGGAGCAAAGAAAATCGACCGGTCGTCCGGAGGCAGGTAACGGATGTTGGCCGCAGGCGTGTCGGCAATCTCTTCAATGGGCCGCCCTTCGCGCATCTTACGTACAATCTCCTTCACCTTGATGGCGTTGAGGTTGGTAACCGGATGAAAGTCGATCAGTGCAGCCGGTTCCTGATCGCTCAGGCCGATACAGGGCGTAGCGAATAACCCAAATGTGCCGGTGGGATCGGTGAACCCAACGCGCGCGCCCGTCTCGCGCTCAAACGCTTCGCGGATACGATCGTAACCTTTTAATTCCGCCAGGATGCTGTTGTTGATGTAAATGGTGTGGCGGCCGGCCGATTGCCGGTGGAAGAAGTGATAGAAGCTGGCGACACCCTCGATCTCAATTTCGGATAGGTTGTGCTCCTCTGCCAATAATTCAATGGCCCGTGGCGTGATGCAGTGATCGTTTATTTGGTATTGCCATAATTGAGACAATAATTTCGAGCGCTTTGGCTCAATCCAGAAAAGGTTATTTGGACGCGAACGTGTGCCCATAATGGTGGGAATTCAGGCACAGAAAGGTTCTTAATAATTCTTCAAAGGGTCTATGACTACCGTCATAGATCAGAACTATTTATGTTGGAGAAATCAAGGAGCCGCAGGTGCAGGAGTAGGGCGGATGAAGATGACTTGCCACAGTCCCCGGATGTCATTCAGTCGGTAGTTAATGGCTTTGTCCAGTGGATAAAGCTTTTGGATCAGCGCTGCATGCTCTTCGGTGATTTGCTGCCCAACTACACCATGACACTGCAGGCACAAGGGCTGGATGAGAATGGGCTTGTAGTACAATACCGAATCACCCTTTACGACCAGTCGTGGTTCCGGGTTTTTCTTTTCGTGCAGATCATTTTCATACCCTTTAATAAGGAACTGCTCCAGCTTATCGGCCTTGTTAACCGGGTTGCGGTTTCGGTTGCTCACTCTGCGGATTTTTACATCGTGCCCCTGTGCTATGGAATCGGTGATGGGAATGGCATTAACCTGGCAATACGCCAATGCCCCGGCCACGCCATGTTTGGATAGTTGGTTTACCAGTTGCCCCCGGATTGCAGCAAACGCAGCGGATGTAAGGGTGTCGCCCTGCTTCCGGAAATAGTTCTTTTCGGTTTCCGTCAATTCTTGTTCAGGGGCAGGTTTGTTGCATGCCTGAAAAAGGGTAGCGAGCGTCAGGTAAAGAATCAGGATTCTCATGCGCACAAATCTAGTCACAAATGCGAACCGAAACCGGTACATGTGACCCCGGGATCAATCAGACTAACCGGCCTATTTTTCGGTGAGGAGCACCGGGGCAGACTGCTGCAGGAGGGCGATGCGGTAAACGGTCTCCACCAGGTCCTGCGTTTCGAGCAATACTTTGGTTTGCAGAAGGGCCAGGCGATTACCGACCTCGCCCTTTTGAATGGCCAGCACGTGGCTGTTCAGCACGCGCTCAATTTGCATGTTCATTTGGTCGTAGGCAGATTTCAATGCAACAGAGTCTTTGTGATGTCGGATCTGATTTCGGACCGAGCGTAGATAGCCTGACACGCCCGCGCGAAGATCGTGAAGTTCCTGCCGGAGTTTTCCAGATGGCATTGCATGTAAATTCTTGCGGTGATGCACCACCGAATCGTAAATCAACTCGCTGCTTTGGAAGAGGTCCTGAGCATGATCAAACAGCGAAATGTTGTATCGTCCTGCGCTGATATTGGTTTCTCCCATTTTTCGCACCACGCGCAGAATGCGTGGCGTTATCTTTTCATGAAATGCTTTTAGCCGCGCGCGCTCGTGCTGAATTTCTGCTTTGTCTGAGGTCTTCGGATCAACCAGCAGATTCAGGCTATGGTCTAAAATGAGCGATACGGATTTGATGTTTTTGATGGCGTATACTGAACTGTCCTTGATGAACTCATTCACCGAGTTTCGGTCTTCGCGGGGTAGGGTAATATTACCCTCTTCTTTTTTCTGCTGAAATAGCACATGGCTGCGTACGAGACCGACTACGGCTAAAACAAAGAATCCAATGATTCCCCAGCCACCAGTGAAAAAGAAGACGGCTGCCATAATCCCAGCCGAGGCAAACGCAACCAGTGCCGTTACAAACCAACTGCCGATCACGGTTAACACGCCTGCTACGCGGTAGACCGCGCTGTCTAGTCCCCATGCCCGATCGGCCAGTGAGCTTCCCATGGCTACCATGAACGTTACGAACGTGGTGGATAACGGAAGGTGCTGGGATGTACCATAGGCAATTAAGGTGCTGGCGACCAAAAGATTTACGGCAGCGCGTAGCAAGTCGAACGACCTTCTGTTTTTTCTCTTTTTTACCGGCTTGAGGGGACGCATCCTGCGCTCAATGAAGGAGCTCAATGACTTTGGCATCAGCATTCCGAGTCCACGGCCCATATACAACGAGCCACCAACAAGCGCCCGCGATACAAAGTTGGGTGTGAAGGATTCGTCTCCGTCATCCTGGCGGCCGAGCGAGACTTCTGTTTCCGTAACCTTCCGCGCCTTGGCGTTTGTCCAGAGCGTAATAATCATGATTACGCCCGCAGCCAACAAAAACCAGGTAGGTGTTTCAATATCGGTTGCCAGAATGGCCATGTTGAAATCGCCCGCAGCCACGCCCGATTGCGACCACGCCTGGAACGCAGCGACAGCTCCAACCGATACGCCAATAAAGTTCACAAGGTCGTTGCCGGCAAAGGCCATCGCCAGGGCGAAGGTGCCGGCCAGCACCACAATCTTAAGCGGATTTACAACGTAAAGCCGCTGCAGCGCAAAGAAGATGGTGGTACTGCCCAGAAAGGCCACTAGAATCAATATGCTGGAATTATCATTGATCCATTGAGCGGAGTCACTACTAATCAACGCGCTGCCTTCTGCTCCTTTAATCAGCAGAAAGTAGATGATCATGGAGAATGACAATCCGCAAAACACCGCGCCAAAACGTTCCGTGCTTTTCTTCAGGCGAAAAGAAAACGCGACACGAAACAAGAATTGAAGCGTGCTACCCGCAACGAAAGCCAGCCCCACCGACAGGAAGATACTGCTGACAATCGTTATGGCACTGCTATAGTTGATGGCGTTGGCCAGTTCGCTCAAGGCCATGTCCTGCTGCGCCATATGAATCAATGACACGATAAACGAGGCGCCCAATAATTCAAACACCAGGGACACCGTGGTTGAGGTAGGAAGCCCAAGTGAGTTGTAGATATCCAACAGCAGCACGTCCGTAATCATCACGGCAGTAAAAATGATTATCACCTGCTCGAAGCTGAAGAATGCGGGATTAAAAATACCACTGCGTGCTACCTGCATCATGCCGGCTGAAAAGGAAGCGCCCAACATGATCCCCACGCTGGCAACAATCAGAATCACCCGAAACGAGGCTGCTCGTGAACCGATTGCCGAGTTTAAGAAATTGACTGCATCGTTGGCCACCCCGACAATCAGGTCGAGCACGGCCAGAATGACCAGGATCCCAATGATGATGTAGTACATTTCCATGACTCCGAAAGATAGCGGGCTACAACTGTACGCTATGTTACGCCAATGTTATGTTATGCTGGCGGAAGGTTTTGACGAATCAGATTCAGCACGGCCATGCTCGCCATCCGGATGTTGATCATGCGGTCGGTTGATATCTGAAGCTTGCGCGTCACCGTCTTGTGCTTATCCGAATAGGCAATCCACACCAGTCCAACAGGTTTTTCAGGGGTGGCTCCTCCGGGTCCGGCAATGCCACTGGTGGCCACGCCAATATCGGTATTGAATTTCGCCCGCACGATGTTGGCCATCTCAATAATGGTTGGCTCGCTTACCGCCCCATGCTTCTCCAGCACTTCAGGCTTTACACCTAGCTGCCATTTCTTGATTTCGTACGCATACGGAATCATGCTGCCGAGGAAATACTCGCTGCTCCCTGGCACGCTGGTGATTAAGTGCGAGAGATAGCCGCCCGTGCAACTCTCAGCAATGGATAGGGTGAGGTTGTTTGCCCGAAGCATTCGACCGATAACCACTTCCAGCGGATCGGCTCCGTATCCGTAAATGTATTCGCCAGCAAGCGGCTTCAGTTGCTCGGCAAGTTGATCGGTTTCCCGGATCAATTCTTCCTTTGACTTGCCGGTGCCGGTAAGCCGTAACTTTACTTCGCCCAAACCGGGGAGATACGCCAGCTTGATATGCGGGGGTAAATGCTCTTCCCAGTTTTTGATTTTGTCGGCCAGAAACGATTCGCCAATGCCCACGGTGCGAATCATTTTATGATGGATGACGGGCAGCGGGAAGGTCTCATGTAGTTTGGGTATGATGGATTCAGTCATCATCCGCTTCATTTCATGTGGCACACCGGGCATCGAAACAAAGACTTTACCTCGTTCGTGAAACCACATGCCGGGTGCGGTGCCCATGCTGTTGGTAATTTTCTGACAGTTTGCCGGCAATGCCGCCTGCTGTCGGTTAAGCTCCGTGAGTTCGCGTCCCCGGCTTTTGAAAAAGGCGGTCACCTCGGCCAACGCCTCTTCATTCATCACCAGGTGCGAATCGAAATACTTAACCAGGCACGGTTTGGTGAGGTCGTCATTCGTGGGGCCGAGCCCACCGGTAATCAGTATAATGTCAGCCCGTTGTTCGGCTTCTGCCAGGGCGGTCAAAATATCTTTTTCATTGTCGCCCACGCTGGTCTTTCGCACCACCCGGATGCCGGCTTCTGCCAATACCGTGCTCATCCACTGCGCGTTGGTATCCACAATTTGTCCAAACAATATTTCATCACCGATGGTGAGCAGTTCAGCCAGAACAGGTTGCATGACAATAGAAAAAGAAGACCAAATGATTTGCTACCTGCAAATAAACGCGTTTGCCTTCACTTTTTCAGGGATTTGTTTGGTCTTATCGCCTCTGGCGGCTGACCCGTGCGGAATGTGTACCTTTGCGGCTCACTCAATCGATTTACATGTCATCATTTCAGGCACTGGGGCTCTCTGGTGCATTGCTCGAAACCATTCAAGGACTCGGCTTCGAAAACCCCACCCCCGTACAGGAGAAAATTATTCCGGTATTATTACAAGGCGACCGCGATGTGGTAGCCCTTGCCCAGACCGGAACCGGCAAAACGGCAGCCTTCGGTTTGCCGCTGGTTCATCTTTGCGATGAAAAGCAACGGAGCACACAGGCACTCGTACTGGCCCCCACACGCGAGTTGTGTATGCAAATTCACAACGATCTGGAGAACTTCTCGAAAGGCGTAAAAAACTTCAACATCGTGCCGGTCTACGGAGGCGCCAGCATCAGTGAGCAAATCAAACGCGTAAAGCGCGGAGCGCAGATTCTGGTGGCCACACCCGGACGCCTCATGGACCTCATGGATCGTCAGGTGGTGAATATCTCATCCATCCAGTTTGTCATTCTCGATGAAGCGGATGAAATGCTCAACATGGGATTCAAGGAAGATATTGATCATATATTGGCCGATACCCCTGAAACAAAAAATGTGTGGCTTTTCTCGGCCACGATGCCGCGTGAAGTGCGCGCCATTGCCCAGGCGTACATGTCCGATCCGTTTGAGCTTACCATCGGCCAAAAGAATCAGAGCAACGAAAACATCGAGCACCAGTATATTGTCGTGGACGAGCGCCACCGCTACGAAGCCCTTAAGCGCATCGTGGATTACAACCTCGATATTTTTGGTGTCATTTTTTGCCGTACCAAACTGGATACCCAGCGCATTGCGGAAAACCTGATTCGCGATGGGTACAATGCCGATGCGCTACATGGTGATTTGACCCAGCAGCAGCGCGACAAGGTGATGAAGGCGTTTAAAGAGAAAACCTTGCAACTGCTGGTGGCTACCGATGTGGCCGCACGCGGAATTGACGTCAGCAACATTACCCATGTGATCAATCTCAACCTGCCGGACGAGCTTGAGTTTTATACCCACCGAAGCGGCCGCACGGCCCGCGCGGGCAAAAAAGGTATCAGCCTGGCGATTGTCACTAAGAAGGAGACCGGCAAAATCCGGCAGATTGAAAAAGTTATTCAGACCCAATTCGAGCGAAAGCAGGTGCCCACGGGCGCAGAAGTCTGCCAGAAGCGTCTGCTTCATCTGGTTCACCGCCTGCGTGAGGTGAACGTGGTGGAGAGCGAGATCAATGACTTACTGCCGGCTGTTTTTGAAGAATTAATGCCGTTAAGTAAGGAGGATGTGATCAAGCGTTTCACCTCCCTGGAGTTCAATCACTTGCTGGATTACTACCGCGGAGCCCCAGACCTCAACAAGTCGACTAAAGGTGAAGTGCATGAGGCCTCCGAACGATTTGTTACCGGAGACCGGCTTTTTATCAACCTGGGAAAGATGGATGGGCTCGACAAAGGAAAACTGCTGGCGCTGATTTGCGACCGTACCGGTTTGAAAGGCAAGGACATCGGCAAGATTGATATCAAAGGAGCATATTCCTTTTTTGAAGTTGATAAATCGCTGACCGAATCGGCCCGCGAGCACCTGCACGGCTTTGAGTACAAAGGGCGCATGGTGCGCGTTGAAATCACCGGAGCCACCAGCGACAAACCGCGCACGGTGAAGCCATCGAAGAAGAAGAGCCGGGACGATTGGTTCGCCCGCAAAACCAAGAGCTGGCGTTGATCTTTTTGGTATCTTTCCTTCTCAATGAAGGAACATGGTACAAACGAACGAAAACTCCGCAGCCGGTTGGCAGCGTGAGATTTACCTGAACGGATTTGCTGGCCATCGGATGGCGGTGCCCATCAGCATGGCTTCACTCGAGCATCAGGCAGAGAAGGCCATGTCGCCTGCGGCCTGGGCTTACATAGCCGGTGGGGCAGGGCTTGAAAGCACAATGGCCAACAACCGCTCGGCCTTTGAGCAGTACAAGATTGTTCCGCGCATGCTGCGCGATGTAAGCAGCCGCGATACGCGGGTTAGTCTGTTCAATCAGAATTTTCCTTCTCCGCTCATGCTGGCACCCGTAGGAGTGCTGGAGTTGGTTCACCCCGAAGCCGATGTGGCCGTTGGCAAGGCCGCGGCCGCGCTGGATGTGCCCTATATTTTCTCGAACCAGGCGAGCAAACCCATGGAAGAAGTAGCAGGTGCCATGGGCATGAGCCCGCGTTGGTTCCAGTTGTATTGGAGCAAGTCGCGCGAGCTGGTGGCTTCGTTTGTTCAGCGGGCGGAGAAATGCGGATGTTCGGCCATCGTGGTTACGCTGGACACCACTATGCTGGGTTGGCGTTCGCGCGACCTGGATGGAGCCTACCTGCCGTTTATGGAAGGCAAAGGTATCGCCCAATATACGTCCGACCCCGTGTTTCAAAAACTGATGGACGAGCCGGCCGATGCACCCGCCCGAAGGACGATTACCGCACATACCCTCGATGGTTTGGTGAAGATGGTGAACGCCTATCCCGGACGGGGATTTTTCCGAAAGCTGAAGTCAGGGCGGCCGATGAAGGCAGTTCAGAAGTTCATCAGCATTTACTCCAATCCCGCGCTCACGTGGGATGATCTCGCATTTCTTCGCGAGCACACGCGGGTTCCAATACTCCTCAAAGGCATTCTTCACCCGGATGACGCGCGCAAAGCCATCGACTATGGCATGCAAGGGATAATCATTTCCAATCACGGTGGTCGCCAGGTCGATGGGTCAATCGGAACCGTGCAGGCGTTGCCCGCCATCGCAAAGGCAGTGAATAGCCAGGTGCCCGTGTTGCTCGATGGAGGTGTTCGCGGAGGTGCCGATATGTTTAAGGCGCTGGCCCTGGGCGCGAACGCGGTTTGCATCGGGCGACCGTATGCGTATGGTCTGGCCATTGCCGGGCAGCAAGGGGTTTACGAAGTGCTGCGCCATTTCATGGCCGACTTTGAGCTCACCATGGGGCTGGCCGGTTGTAAATCCATTAGTGAAATCACACGCGAGACACTCAGCTCCTGATTGATCAAGTTTGTTGTACTTTTGACGCTATGTTTCGCTGGCTGATTGCACTGGTCATCGTTTTCTCGGGCTGCACCACTACGCAGTTAAATTAGGCAATTTCGGATGCCAACAAAATGATGGGAGGCGAGAAGCCGCTCACCACCGAAGAAGTGGGTTCCGGTTTGAAAGAAGCCTTGGTGAAAGGTATTTCAATCGGAGCCGATCAGGTTTCGCAGCCAGACGGTTATTTCCGGAATCCGCAAATCCGAATTCCCTTTCCGCCCGATGCAAAAAAGGTGGAGGAGAAACTCCGGCAAATCGGGCTCGGCAATGAGGTGGACAAATTTGTGATGACGCTAAACCGCGGTGCCGAAGATGCTGCAAAAGAGGCTAAGCCAATTTTTATCTCAGCCATTCGCTCCATGACCATCGAAGATGCCTGGGCCATTCTGAAAGGAAACCCCGATGCGGCCACGCAGTATCTGCAGCGAACCACTTCGGCTGCCCTGCGCGAGAAGTTCAAGCCCGTTATTCAGACTTCGCTTGATAAAGTGAATGCCACCCGGTATTACGGTGATCTGGTGACGCGCTACAACAACATCCCGTTTGTGCAGAAAGTGAATCCCGATCTGAACGAATATGCCACCGACCTGGCCCTGCAAGGCCTGTTCACCATGATTGCCGCGGAGGAGAAAAAAATCCGGGAGAACCCGGCCGAACGAACTACTGAACTTCTGAAAAGCGTGTTTGGTTATCAGAGGTAGTTTGCAGTCATTTTCTTAACTTTTGGGCGCCATGACCAAAATTCAAGCAATAGAAAAAAAAATTAAGCAGTTGTCGCCCTCGACTATTGCAGAATTGGAGCAGTTTGTAAATGCACTTTTGGAAAAGACAAAAGATGTGGACGCCCGCCCGATTGGTCAAAAATGGGCTGGTGGTTTAAAAGATTTCCGAGAGCAATACACGGCAATTGATCTGCAGAAGAAGGCGCTGGACTGGCGAACACGATGACCTTTCTTCTAGATACCAATATTTGGCTTGAACGTCTGTTGGATCAGGAAAAAGCCGCTGAGGTAGACCAACTTTTGAGGGAGGTTCCGTCCAACAAACTGGCGATCTCTGACTTTTCACTTCATTCGATTGGTGTGATTCTTTGGCACCTAAATCGAAGGGACGTTTTTTCGATCTTTGTGCGCGACCTCTTTTCCGAGAGTTCTATCTCTTTGTTATCTCTTTCAGGAATTGACCACCTGGAGATGGCAGAAGTGCAAAGCAAACACCGACTGGATTTTGATGACTGTTATCAGTATACCATTTGCAAGAAATTTGAGTTGGGCTTGGTTACCTTTGACCAGGATTTCAACAAAACTGACCTTGCCGTTTTCAGCCCTTTGGCTGCCATTAAGAAGATAAACAATTGACGTTTATGACTCAGCAACACCACGACTTACTGAAAAAAGCCATTGAGGCGCTTCACCAACGCACGTTCTACGCTGCCTTCCCCGAGCACCCGGCTCCGGCCATCTATGGCGAAACAGCCGATGCTGATGGTCAGGCGAAATTCAAATCGCATCTCGGAAAGAAGTTTGACGAATTGAAACAAACGGGCGCCTCCGGATGGGCCGGACAGGAAGACTCTCCGTACCTGAATGAGGCCTTGAAAATTTCGTACCCCACCGTGCCGGTCGATCGCCTGATCTCAAATGCGGCCGCGGCTTTTGGCACCTGGCGCAAAGTGAACGCAGACGACCGCGCGGGCATTCTCCTCGAATCGCTGGAGCGGGTGAAGAAGCGTTTCTTCGAAATCGCTTACGCCACCATGCATACCACCGGCCAGGGGTATATGATGGCGTTTCAGGCATCGGGTCCGCATGCGGCCGATCGCGCACTCGAAGCAATTGCAGCCGGCTACGAAGAGTTGAACCGTTTCCCCGCAAAAGCAGTGTGGGACAAGCCTATGGGCAAATTCAATATTCAGTTGAACAAGGAGTGGCGTGCGGTGCCGAAAGGCATTTCGGTAGTGATTGGCTGCTCCACGTTCCCCACCTGGAATTCCGTTACCGGAATTTATGGAAGCCTGATCACCGGCAACCCGGTGATTGTGAAGCCACACCCGGGGGCCATTCTGCCCATTGCTATTTTCGTGTCCGAAATTCAACAGGTGCTGGTGGAGAACAACCTCGATCCGAATACCTGCCAACTGGCCGCGGATACGTTCGATAACATGATCACCAAACAACTGGCCGAGCATCCCCAGGTAAAGCTCATTGACTTCACGGGTAACTCCGCGTTCGGATCATATCTGGAGGCGCTGCCGGGCAAAACCGTGTTCACGGAAAAAACAGGTGTGAACTCCGTGATCCTGGATTCGGTAGACGACATTGACAAAGCGGCAGCGAATCTCGCGTTCTCGGTCAATCTGTACAGCGGGCAAATGTGCACCGCGCCTCAGAATTTCTACATACCGGCTGACGGGATCAAAACACCGCAAGGCACGGTAAGCTTTGACGAATTTGCGGAGAAATTTGTGGGGCAGATTAACAGCCTGGTGGATAATCCCAAGGCCGGGCCTTTTGTGCTGGGGGCTGTACAGAATAAAAAGACGCTGGAACGAATTGGCGAAGCTGAAAAATTGGGCGGCAAGGTATGGCTGAAATCGCGGGTGTTTGAAAACCCGATGTTTACCAGCGCACGCGTGGCTACCCCGGTGGTGGTTGAGGTAGACTCCTCCAAAAAAGAAATTTTCAGTAAAGAGCTTTTTGGACCGATCGCGTTGCTGATCCGGACAAAAAATACGGACGAATCCATTGCGCTGGCGCAGGAGATGGCCCTGCACCACGGTGCCATCAGTTGCGGGGCCTACACCACCGATGCTGGAGTGAAAGAAAAGATTGCCGATGACATGGCGCTGGCGGCAACGCCCGTGAGCTTTAACCTGACGGGCGGCATTTACATGAACCAGAATGCCGCGTTTTCGGATTTCCACGTAACGGGCGGTAATCCCTCGGGCAATGCGTCTTTCACCAATCCCGATTATGTAACGAGGCGATTCACGTGGGTTGGCCACCGCGAGCCGGTGAAGGGGTGATAGCTCGAATAATTGGCTGCACTGAGAGTACGCCAATAAGATTAGCATTTCAGAAGAATTTTCGTGAGAACAGCAGATTTCAATTAGGTAGTATCTGCAATGTGACAACACAGGTTACGAAAAATGGATCAATAGGATGATCTCGGAACATAGTCACTGGCATTGTTCGCCTTCTTTCGCTAAATTTAAAACGGCTGAGTGTCTGAACTATGTTAAGGCCCCATTAGTCCGAACCATCAGTTTAGAATTAAGTCAATTTGGGTAGGCATATAAAGTAGAAAAAAGTGGAAGTACATAGGACTAACAAAGTATTCGTCCCTGGAGGATTGCCGAAACTGACATATAATCCACGAAGCGATTTCAATCTTGAGACTAGGATAAGGAAGGCTAATGATAACCTCTGCAAATTGATGATGGTTACTGGCTCAACTAAATCAGGTAAGACAGTGCTGGTAAAGAATGTGTACCCAAGACAGAAGTGTATTTGGTTTGACGGTGGTTCGTACTCAAACGAAGATGAGTTTTGGTCGCATATCATTTCCGAGCTTGACGGATTTACGGAGATAACTGAATCAAAAAGTAAGGATAGTTCGACTAAAATAGGCGGAAAGGGGAAAGGTGAAATGACACTGCCCATCCCGTTCACAATTGGACCTTCGCTTGCAATTGAGGGAGAAGTCAATCGGCAAAAAGCAAAAAGCAATACAATTTCAAGGTCGCGAAAAGGAAGCCCAAAGACAATCGCACTTCGGGCACTTGAAGATGCGAATCGTCCCCTCATTATTGATGACTTCCATTATATTGAAAGATCAAAACAAGCATCAATTGTAAGGGCTGTTAAATCTCTAATTTTTGATGGCCTTCCAGTGATTTTTATAGCAATTCCGCACCGTAGACTTGATGCAGTTAAAGTCGAGAAGGAGATGACGGGTCGAGTTGAAATTGTTTCAATCCCCTCTTGGGAGGAAAGCGAATTAATGACAATTGCAACTTTAGGATTCCCTTTACTAAACGTTAACGTTAGCCCATTAATTCTGAAAAGACTGGTTGAGGAGTCAATTGGCAGTCCGCATTTGATGCAGGAATTTTGTCGTGAGTTATGTTCGATGAATTTGATTGAGCAGACAGATTTGTCTGCGAAGAGAGAAATAAAAAATGACAAGTCTCTACCCGATTTATTCAAGAACGTAGCCCAATCAACTGGAAAGGTTATGTTTGATAAATTGAGAAAGGGCCCCAATCAAAGAAGTGATAGAGTCGATCGCCCTACAGTAGATGGCAAAATGACAGACATATATGGACTCGTACTTAAAGCACTTTCTGAAATTAAGCCGGGCCTTGAAAAGGTCGACTATGAAGATTTGAGGGAGTCGATAAGGAGTGTATCAAAGGACAAAGCGCCCCAGGCACATGAAATTTCCCGCGTTTTAGAGTATATGTCAAAAATTGCAGCATCAGATGAGTCTTCGACCCCAGTCTTAGATTGGGATAAGGATGAGAGGGTGCTTCATATAACTGACCCATTTCTTGCATACTACTTAAGATGGGGGTCGATTGAGGTTTAAAAGTTGCTTTTATTCGCATGGCTGGCATTCCAGCGATGAAGAGTTCAGTTCTATGATTTACGTCAGTAGACAAAAATCTTTCCGATAGACGGACTGCTTGACCGGGAGACGCGTTGCTCATGAATTTATCAAACGAGAAGCGGAAATTGTTGGATGATCTAGTTTCCGACCTGAAGCGGATTGAGGGTATTCGGGCAGTCGTGCTTGGCGGCTCGCATGCTGTGGGGATGGCAACAGAGAACTCTGATCTGGACATCGGCATTTACTACAACGAGCAAAAGCCTTTTGATATTGAAGAAGTGAAAGCGGTTGCTCGCCACTATGCGGACCGCGAAGAGCCAACCGTCACTGGCTTTTACGAATGGGGGCCGTGGGTGAATGGCGGTGCCTGGATCACGACACCGCAGGGGGAAGTCGACCTGCTGTACAAGAACATTGATCAGGTAACAAAGATAATTGCCAATGCGCAAGATGGCATTTGGGAGACTAACTATCAGCAGCAGCCTCCATACGGATTTTCGTCCATCATTTTTCTGGCAGAGACACAAGCTTGTATTCCGCTATATGACCCGGATGGGCTAATTAGGGACCTGAAGGAGAGTGTTAAGCAGTATCCGGAGAAGCTACAGCAGTCGGTAGTTCAACAGTCCCTGTGGTCGGCAGAATTCTCGATTTGGCATGCGGAGAAGTTTGCCGGTAAAGCAGATATGTATAATGCGGCCGGGTGTTTCACGAGAGCCTTGAGCAGTATTGTGTCGGCTCTTTTTGCGCTGAATGAAGTATACCCGATGGGTGACAAACGAGCAGTGGAGATCATAGAACAGTTGGCAAACCGGCCGGCCAACTTCCGGGGCAGAGTCGAGGCGATCTTATGCTGCGACAGAACGTCATTGGAAGAAAATGTCAGGTTTCTTCACCTTCTGTTTCGCGATACCGTTGAACTTGCCAACGGAAAGTACAAGCCCTACTATACGCTTTCGTGAGCGAAAGGGAAGACTTTAGCTTTACTTTGCATCAAAAAATTGTGAGCCTTGCCGGTCAGGCGACCGGCAAGAACGGGGGATATACAGGATAAGTATTAATGGCGCTGACTTTATCAATCAAAAATGGCCTGGGTCACGCCACGATGGTCCATTCTATTTTGATAAGTTCGCATATCATGGCCCTAGAATGTTAATTCCAAATTACAACATAAACGATCTTCAAGCGTTCTTGCCTTCCGAATATTCAACAATGCTTTTTAAAGCAGAGATGACGGTATTTGGCAAAGAAAATGGCACGTGGATTGAGATGGGCACTCTAACATGGGGCTTCAGTTTCACAGACGGTAGTATCACACCAATTTCACCTATGAAGACTTACACTGGACTATGAGTAAGAAAATATTTTACTTTTTGCTGGGATTGGGTCTCTTCTTGTCAAGGATTGCGACTGCCCAACATGATTTGAAACCGGTTTCATACGCCTTAGAAGCCATAATGACCAATGTGCCTAAGGAGCGTCTTATACGGGATATTAGGTTTATTGATGGAGATGACCAAATGGTGAATGTAGTACGATTCGATCACATTGGAAAAGGACTTTATCCACTAGTTCTCTCGTCCAAACCTGTTATTCAATCAGACTCGCTTGGCGTACTTTCTGCAGTGATGGAAGTTGACAGCTTAGTAAACATTTTGAAAATGTTGGACAATACTTGGCCAAAGGTCAATGAATGGAAGATTGACAAAATTTTGATAAGAGTTACCTACAGGTTTGACGGACGGTTGGAGCAGTATTTCGTTACAAACGAAAAAATTGTTATGGAATTTTTAAAAATGGTAGAAAAAAAGCTCCTATGGAATGGAAATGATGACGTGATTGAGTTGTTTAATGTTTTTGTTTCGCGAACTGGTCTCCGTGTTGTGCAAGACGGGGTGTTCAAATGGAAGTACTAGGTCCGAGTGTTGGGATACCACGTTATCGTTGGTCAAAATCGTTGTTGCGGGTTGCCTGACCCGCAACCTCTAACGCCTCTCGTTACTAGCGCGACTGAACAAAGCCTACTTGTTGGATTTGCTAATATTTCAACTCCCAGCCCTCCAACCACCGGGCTTTTTTATTCAAGCGGATGCTTGCTGGAGTTTTTGAAAAAATCTGTTCGCAGAGGGTTATCTGCCCATCATCCGAAAAAATTTCGAGGATGGATTGATCCACAATAATCTGCAGGCGCAGCACGCTTCGCGAGCCGGTGGGCACGCTCTCCCGGCTGACAAACAAAGGATGAAAACCAACCTCCCCGGATTGGCTACGGTCTAGCGTGAGGTTTCCCCCGTTAAAGCGAAGTTGCGTTTTTTGGGTTTCAGTTGCCCACAGGTCAATCACTCCGCCTTCTTCGAGTTCCACGTGCAGTTCCAGCGGGCCGCCATTCAACTTGCTTGGGTCTTCAAGTTTTTTCAATCGTTGCGCCTGCAGTTCGCGCACGGGTTGTTGATGCAGCCGCCAGCCTTCCTCCGTTTCGATGAGCTTCAGCTCACGTGGCAGGGCCATCGCTCCGCGCCAACTGCCGGTCGGTATTTGGTTGGCATACGCCCAGTTGTTGGCCCACGCCAGCATTACGGTGCGATCGTGCAAGTTGTTGTACACAATGCCGGCATAATAATCTTTGCCGTAGTCGAGGTACACCGGTCGGGTTTGATCGGTTGTAAATCGGGTGCCATCAAAGTCGCCCACAAAGTATTGCATGCCCACAAAGTCGGGCCCGGCCGGGTGCGAGCCGGAGAGTGACAGCACCCATTTGCGTTGATCGGGGTTTCCGATTACGGGTAGTTCAAACAGGTCGGGACATTCCCAGATGCGCAGCGTATCGCCAGACGGGCCGAACTCGATCATGAGTTTCCAATCGATCAGGTTGGGCGATTCATGCAACTGCACTTTGTACAAATCCGGAACCACGAGCACCATCACCCATTTGTTGGTGGGGGAGTGCCAGAAAACCTTCGGGTCGCGGAAGTCTTTGCGCTGAATATCCAGCACCGGGTTTTTATCATATCGCGTCCAGGTGCGGCCTTTGTCGTTGCTATACGCCAGGCTTTGATGCTGGCGCAGCCCATTCCCATTCTTGTGCACATGCGAAGTATAGATCGCCACCAGGCAATCGCGCCCGGCACACAAACCACTTGAATTGGCAGAGTCCACGACAACGGTACCGGAGAAGATCATGGTACTGTCGCCTGTTGCGGGATCCGTGTATTCGGCCAGTGCCAGCGGCAGGTGTTCCCAGTGCAGCAGGTCTTTGCTCACGGCATGGCCCCAGCTCATGTGCCCCCAGGTATTGCCGTACGGATTGTGCTGATAGAACAAATGATATTCGTTGTCGTAATACACCAACCCGTTGGGGTCGTTCGTCCAGTTTTGTGGTGGCGTGAAATGAAGGTAGGGTCGATATTTTTCAGAATCAATTTTTTCAGGGGCCTGGCAGGCCAGTGCTGCCATTGCCAAAGTCAAGACAAAAATCCGCATATCTATTTTTTCATTCCTTTCAGAATTTCTTTAGCGGCAGCCGTAATAGGCGTGCCCGGCCCGAAAATTCCGCTCACTCCGGCTTTCACAAGGAAGTCGTAATCCTGATGCGGAATTACTCCGCCCGCCACAACTTTAATATCTCCGCGTCCGATTTTTTGCAACTCGGCAATCAACTCCGGCACCAGTGTTTTGTGCCCGCCCGCCAAACTGCTGGCACCAACAAGATGCACATCGTTTTCGGCTGCCTGCATGGCTACCTCGGCCGGAGTTTGAAACAGCGGGCCGATATCGACATCAAAGCCCAGGTCGGCAAAGCTGGTGGCGATGACTTTGGCGCCCCTGTCATGCCCGTCCTGGCCCATCTTGGCAATCATGATTCTCGGTCTGCGTCCTTCCTGCTTCGCCACTTCATCGCAGAGTGCGCGCACTTCGGCCAGTTCCTTGTTGTTCTTCATCGCCCCCGAATATACACCCGATATGGATTTGATGGTGGCCTGGTAGCGGCCGAATGATTTCTCCAGCGCAGCTGAAATTTCGCCTAACGTGGCGCGTTCGCGGGCCGCGACAATCGCCAGTGCCAGCAAATTGCCCTTGCCGCTGCGGGCGGCTTCCTCCAGCGCGGCCAATGCGCGGTTCACATTTTCGGTATTGCGTGTGCGCTTTAACTCCTCGAGGCGTTGAATTTGCTCCAGCCGCACGGCAGCATTGTCTACCTCGCGAATTTCAAAATCCGGCTGCTCGTCTGTAATATATTTGTTGACGCCCACAATTACGTCTTCACCCGAATCAATGCGGGCCTGCTTCGCAGCGGCTGCTTCCTCAATCCGCATTTTGGGTATGCCGCTTTCGATGGCGCGCGTCATGCCGCCCAGTTTCTCTACTTCTTCGATCAGTTCCCACGCCCGGGTTGCCAGTTGCTGCGTCAGGTGTTCCACATACCAGGAGCCGCCCAGGGGATCCACCACGCGCGTAATGCCGGTTTCTTTTTGCAAATACAGTTGGGTATTGCGGGCAATCCTCGCAGAATAGTCAGTAGGTAATGCAATAGCTTCATCCAGTGAATTGGTGTGCAGCGATTGTGTTCCACCGAGCGCTGCGGCCAATGCTTCCACGCAGGTGCGGGCCACGTTGTTGTACGGATCTTGTTCGGTCAAACTCCACCCACTGGTTTGGCTGTGCGTGCGCAGGGCCATTGATTTTGGATTTTTTGGATCGAACTGCTTCACCATTTTCGACCACAGCAGCCGGCCTGCGCGCATCTTGGCAATCTCCATGAAAAAATTCATCCCGATTCCCCAGAAGAAAGAAAGCCGGGGCGCGAAATCGTCAATGGCAATTCCTGCGTTGATACCCGCTTTGATGTATTCGAGCCCATCGGCCAGGGTATACGCCAGCTCGATGTGGGCCGGGGCTCCGGCTTCGTGCATGTGGTAGCCGCTGATGCTGATGCTGTTGAACTTTGGCATGTGGCGCGAGCAGTATTCGAAAATATCCGCCACGATGCGCATCGAAGGCGCGGGCGGATAGATGTACGTGTTGCGCACCATGAACTCTTTCAAAATATCGTTTTGAATGGTTCCGCTTAACTGCTGAGGTTTTACACCCTGCTCCTCGGCAGCTACGATGTAAAATGCCATGATGGGAATCACCGCTCCATTCATAGTCATGGAAACCTACATTTGATCAAGGGGGATTTGATCAAATAAAATTTTCATGTCGAGCACCGAGTCGATGGCCACACCTGCTTTTCCCACATCGCCCGATACGCGCGGATGGTCGGAGTCGTAGCCGCGGTGGGTGGCCAGGTCGAAGGCGACCGACAAACCTTTTTGACCCGCTGCCAGGTTGCGCCTGTAAAAAGCATTCGACTCCTTCGCGGTCGAAAATCCAGCGTACTGGCGTATGGTCCATGGCCGCACGGTGTACATGGTGGCGTAGGGTCCGCGCAGGTATGGAGGCAGGCCTGCTCCGAAAGCAGCCACGCGGGCGTCAACGTCAGCAGGTGTGTAGGCCGTTTTGATGTCAATCTTTTCGGGCGCTCGCCATGCCACTTGGTTTGCAGGTACAGCATGGTCAGGCTTTTCGTCTCCCCATTGTCGCATCAGGTCGTCCAGCACATAGGCTCCGGCTGTGGGGTCGCCCACCAGGTGCAGGCGGCTTTCATCGCGCAGCAGCGAACTGATGTTGCGCGCCATGCGATGAAGCAACGGAGTTTCCTCTTCAGGAATGATCGATAAGCTATCGCAACCGCCACAGATGGCGCTGATGGCTGCGGTTGTGCTTTTCAATAAGTTGCTGTGGGGTCCAAGTTTATCATTCACCCACGCTTCCGACTGCACGTGGATGTGAAGCGTTCGTGTACCGGCTGTGCGCCTGATTGCTTTCAGTCGTGCAATCTCAACCAGGAATTGTGTACCCACAGATACGGAAAGGGCAATCGGGCCCGGGGTGTTGCTGATGATGTCCCGAACGTCATCCAGTTGCTGTGCCGGTGTGCGCGAGGATGAGATAATGCGACCGCAAAAGAAACTCGTGAACTGGGCAAGTGGGTTTGTGGATAACGTTGTGGATGAAATGAGGAAACCTTCCAGGCTTCCGGGGTCGTAGTTTTTGCTTTTCGCATAGCGGGTAAGGGCGCCTGCCAATGCGGCCGGATCATCCGTTTTGAAAGCAAGTGCGCAGCTTGGCCAGTCAATATCGGTCAGCAAATCATCGAGCTGAACGTTTTTCAGGCTGCCGAGATCAAAAAGAATTCCATCGGCTCCGTGTTGCAGGTGATGCAGGGCCTCCTGGTTAGCCTGTTTGAAGTCGTTTGCCAAAACCCGGGGAAGATTCCACCAGGCGCGCGAGCCGCGGAAGGCATGGCCTGAAGGCGGCAACGTGTAAGTTGAGTGATTGGCATCGTAGTACGGTTTTGCGGTTACTCCCTCGGCCGTCCAGGCAAGTTTTGCCCAGGGGTCCTGGTTTTCAATCTCTGCGCCAGCAGCCTTTTCCCAGTTTGCGAGGGTCGATTTTTCAAATTCCTTTGCCAGGGAGTCAAGAATACCTGATGCCATACTTTTTTTTCCTGAGTTGATAATCAATGTAGTAAAGAAATGTCGTAACTGTTGGATAAAAAACGGACAATTCATGATGTAAATTTTTTTGGTAAAATCAAGTGGGTGATAGCTTGATTTATCAGAAACCTTTTCTACATCTTTGTCTCCCTTTCCCTACCGGGAAACGTTTGTAAACCTCTAACTGGACTCTTTACGTTTTTATAATGGAAGTTGATTGCTCTTCACTCTGGACCGACTGTCTCTCCATCATCCGGCAACAAGTTGACGAACAGAATTTCAACACCTGGTTTCAGCCGATCAAACCGCTGCAGGCCGATGGTGATGTACTGACGATTCAAGTGCCCTCGCAGTTTTTTTATGAATGGTTAGAGGAGCATTACGTGCCGGTGCTGAAGAGTGCCATCCACACGGTGTTGGGGCCTACCGCCCGCCTGGAGTATTCTGTGGTGGTCGATAGCGGAAATCAGAAAAATCCGCCTTTGCTGGTGAACTACCCAAATGCGAATGGCATTAAGCGCAGCTCAATGGGTTCGGAAGGCATGGAGAATTATTCACCGTTTAGCCTGAAGGCGTTGAACCCGCAGCACGTCAATTCCAGGCTCAACTCTTCTTATACGTTCGATAATTTCGTAGAGGGCGATTGTAACCGCCTGGCTCGCTCAGCGGGGGTCGCAGTGGCCAAGAAGCCGGGGATAACCTCTTTTAATCCGTTGATGTTGTACGGGGGAGTAGGTGTTGGAAAGACACACCTCGTGCAGGCAATCGGCAACGAGATCAAAAAGAGTATGCCGGAAAAAATCGTTTTGTATGTGGATCAGAACGATTTTACCAGTCAATTCCTGAATGCCCTCCAGAATCACAAACTGCAGGAGTTTCAGAATTTCTATCTGCAGGTCGATCTGCTGATCCTCGATGATGTTCAATTTCTGGCCGGTCGTGAAAAGACGCAGGAGATGTTCTTCCACATCTTCAACCAGTTGCATCAGTCGGGTAAGCAAATCATCATGACCAGCGATTGCCCGCCCCGGGATTTGAAAGGATTCCAGGAACGTTTGCTTTCCCGTTTCAAGTGGGGCCTCACGGCCGATCTGCAGGAGCCTGATTTTGAGACCAAGCTTGCCATCATTCACCGCAAGATGAAAAGCGATGGCATCGCCATCCCCACGGATGTGGCCGAGTATCTGGCGCTGAGCGTAGATACCAACCTGCGCGATATGGAAGGCGTGCTCAACTCCCTGATCTTCCACGCCACGTTGCTCAAAAAAGAAATTGACCTCGATCTCGCCAAGGAAGTGCTGAAGAACATCGTGAAAGAAATTCAAAGCGATGTAAGCGTAGACTTCATTCAGAAGACGGTAGCCGACTACTTTAAAGTGGAGCTGGAGTCGATGAAAGGTAAGGTCAAGAAGCGCGAGATTGTAATCCCTCGCCAGGTGGCCATGTATTTCTGCAAGCGGTATACGCAGCTCACGCTGGCGTTAATCGGTGAAAATTTTGGTGGCCGCGACCACAGCACGGTTATTCACGCGCTGGAATCAGTAGAAGACATGATGAAGACCGATGCCAACTTCAAAAACTCGGTCGAGGAGCTTACCAAGAAGTTAAAGCTGCGCATCGCTTCGTAAGCACGACTTACCGAAGGTTGAACCGCAGCGGCATTTCCTGTTTGGCGCTGGTGAACCCATTCATGTAAACGGTTCCTTTGTAGTCGTTGAAAAAGTCGATTACCTTCTGCGGGTCATTTACGCGGTTTCGGTTTAAAATCACGATGGTATAGTTTTCAGGCACGCCCAGGCGGTTGAACAATCCACCTTCCCGGATCTTGTTCACTTTCACGCCATAGTCGGTCGCCTCCAGTTGTGCGCCCAGGTTGCTGTCGCTGTAAATCTTGCGCTTGATCACTGCGGTTGTGCCGTTCTTGTTCACCAGCTGAAACCGCACGGTAGCGGGTTTCTGATTCCGCTCGTACGTTATCTCAATTTCATCCCCCGGGTAGGCATAGCTCAGCATTTCGTCAAAAGCACTTTCGCTGTTCACCTCAATGTCGTTGATTTTTGTAATGATGTCCCGAAGCTTAAGCCCAGCCTTGGTTGCGGGCCCGTTTTCATCGAGCTTGGCCAGCACCACTCCGCGGAAGGACTGCACATCGGTGTTCAGTTCATACTTCTGCGCGTTGGTGTAATTGTACTCGAGTACATCGCCCCCGAAAAATGCTTTTTGAACAATGCCATGGCGGATTAAATCTTCCACCACTTTCCGCACAATGTCGGTAGGCACAGCAAAGGCATAACCCGTGTACGACCCGGTGCGGGACAAAATAGCCGTGTTGATGCCCACAAGTTCTCCGTTCTTGTTTACTAATGCGCCACCGCTGTTGCCGGGGTTAATGGCGGCATCCGTTTGAATGAACGATTCGATGGGGAACTTGTCTTCCAGGATGCCAATGCGCCTGCCTTTTGCACTGACGATGCCGGCTGTAACGGTTGACGAAAGGGAGAACGGATTGCCAACGGCCACTACCCATTCACCAACCGAAAGTTTCTTCGAGTCGCCAAGCGTGATGGCGGGCAGATTTTTTTCTGCAATCTTCAATACGGCAAGGTCGGTTGACGGGTCAGTTCCGATCAGTTCGGCTGAATAGACCTTTTTGTTGTAGTTCACTTCAATGCGTTCAGCTTCTTCCACTACGTGATTGTTGGTTACGATGTACCCATCAGCAGTAAAGATGACACCTGAGCCCGAGCTGACGCGCTGCTGGCTGCCACCCCCACCAAAAAACCAGTCGAATGAAAACGTATTGGTTGTTTGCGAAATGCTGTTGATGAAAACCACGCTGGGAATGGCCCGAGTTGCTGCCCCACTGAAGTCTACGGTTTCAAGCGAGGTTGCACCGGACGATTCTACAATCGTGGGGCGATAAGGCTCGGTGGGAGCGTAGGAGGTTACCTGGTACGATGGGGGGTTGGCCTCCGGTCGGGCCACGTTTCGGTAGAAGATGTACGAGCCGGCCAACCCGGCCAGAAATCCGATAATCAGGGTTTGAAGTGTTCTCATAACAATATTAATAACGAGCAACCCGGTGCCGGGTTTATTCAGCCAACCTACAAAAACCGGCCCATTTGCCGGACCCTGAAAGATTGGCATATAGTTGTATTTTTGCCGCCTTATGGGAGTCCGTTCGTTGCTGGCCAAGCCCTTTGCGGCATACGTGGCGCGCCAAACCAGGGCGTGGGCTAGTCGCCCGGGCGAGACCCAGCGCAGCACGCTTTCCGGGTTGGTGACGCAAGCAGCCGCTACAAGATTCGGGCACGACCATGGCTTTGCCGACATCCGTTCGCATGATGAATTCAAACGCCAGGTGCCCATCCGCGACTACGAAGCGCTGAAGGGCTATATCGAAGAGGTTTTGCAAGGAAGACCCGATGTGTTGTGGCCCGGCAAGCCTGCTTATTTTGCCAAAACTTCGGGCACTACCTCCGGCACGAAATACATTCCGCTGTCAAAAGAGTCAGCCCCCACTCATTTCACCAGTGCCCGCAATGCCACGCTGAGCTATGTTCACGAAACCGGAAAAGCCGATTTTCTGGATGGCAACCTCATCTTTTTGTCGGGTAGTCCCGAGTTGGATGAAATTGCCGGTATCAAAACCGGCCGGCTTTCCGGCATTTCCAATCACATGGTGCCCGCATGGCTTCGCACCAACCAAAAGCCCAGTTACAAAACCAATTGCATTGAAGATTGGGAAGAAAAACTGGAGCGCATCATCGATGAAACACTGCCGGCAAACATGACGCTCATTTCGGGCATTCCACCGTGGGTGCAGATGTATTTTGATCGCATTCAGGCACGCACAGGCAAGAAGATTAAAGATGTGTTCCCCAATTTCTCGGTCTTTGTGTACGGGGGCGTAAACTTTGAGCCGTACCGGGCCAAGCTCGAAGATAGCATGGGTAGAAAGGTTGACTCGATCGAAACCTATCCTGCGTCAGAAGGATTTATTGCCTATCAGGATTCGCAAGTGCACGAGGGGTTGCTGCTACTGCTCAACAACGGGATGTTTTTTGAATTTGTGCCCACGGAGGAGTATTTCACGGATAATCCGAGGCGGCTGTCAATTGAAGAAGTGGAGCTTGGCAGGAACTATGCGCTGATCATCAACAGCAATGCCGGGTTATGGGGCTATTCCATTGGCGATACCGTAAAGTTTGTGTCGAAGGATCCGTACCGATTGGTGGTAACAGGCCGCATCAAACATTTCATTTCTGCTTTTGGTGAGCACGTGATCGGGGAAGAAGTCGAGAAAGCCATGAAGCGCACCCAGGAGAAATTCCCGGAGGTGGAGCTCATTGAGTTTACCGTGGCTCCTCAGGTAACTCCGGCCGAAGGCTTGCCGCACCACGAGTGGTGGATTGAGTTTTCACGGCCTACCCACGATGCAAAAGCATTTGCGCAGGAACTTGATCAGCAGATGCGCGCGCTGAATGTGTATTACGATGACCTGATCACAGGAGCCATTCTGCGTTCGTTGGTTATTCGCTCACTGAAGCCCCAGGCCTTTATTGAGTACATGAAGTCGCAGGGCAAGCTGGGCGGGCAGAACAAAGTTCCGCGCTTGTCAAACGACCGGAAGATTGCAGAGGAATTAAGTAAGTTTGCATTGTGATTTCCGAACAGCAAAAGCAGACCGTCTTGCAGTTTTTAAAGCCGCTCTCCCCCTATAAGGTCGGAGTCTTTGGGTCCTACGCCAGGGGTGAACAACATGAACAAAGCGATTTGGACTTGCTGCTCTTCGTAGATGCAAAAGCCCGGTTTTCATTGCTTGAGTTAATTGGAGTTGAACAGCGTCTTTCGGATGCTCTGGGCATTCGAGTGGACCTAGTGCTTGATCGTTCGCTTCATCCGCTGGTGCGGCCTTATGTCGAGCAAGATCTTACGTTTATCTAGGTCGAATGAAGGATCATCGGGTGTTCGTTCTTCATATCCTAAATGCTATTTCGCGCGTTGAGCAATACATTGAAAATGTTTCGGAAGAAGAGTTTTATCGCAACATTCTCATTCAGGACGCTGTGATTCGGAATATCCAGATCATTGACGAGGCCAGCAAAAAATTTGATGAGGCGTTTTTCAGCGCGAATCCCCAAATCCCGTGGCGCCAAATTGGTGCAATGCGCAATAAGCTGGTTCACGAATACTTTGGAGTAGACCTGCCTTCCGTCTGGACCGTAGTAGTTGCGGATTTACCACAATTGAAAGAACATATGTTGGAACTTCGAGCAGGGCTGCCGTCATGAATAAGTCTGTCAGGCGAATCGCTATTCTAGGCTCCACAGGCTCTATTGGTACGCAGGCGCTGGACGTAATCGCGGCTAACCCCGATGCGTTTGAAGTAGAAGTACTCACAGCCCAGAATAATGCTGGCTTGTTGATTGAACAGGCCCAGCGGTTTAAACCCAATGCGGTTGTTATCGCAAATGAGCAGCACTATTCGCTGGTGAAAGAGGCTTTGTCGGGCGAGCCAGTAAAAGTTTATGCGGGAGAGAACGCACTGGCCTCCGTAGTAC